>NZ_JBZYWF010000002.1:0-629285 GCF_058932855.1 Pontibacter sp. LHS1 | reverse complement strand
GAGCTTCAACGAGATGTCATCTTCTGGTACCACTACAACAGTAGTATCGCAGCCAGCTCCTACTACAACTACATCACCGACAACTACCACTGCGCCAAGTACTACTACTTCATCGCAGGTTGCTGGTATTACGCTGGTAAATGCAGGTACAGAGAAAGACGTACTGAAGCTGACTAATGGTGCTACTTTAAGCTTCAGCGCTTTGGGTACGACAAAGCTTAACTTCCGTGCTGATCTGAACGCCGGCGTAGGCAGTGTAAAGTTCGAGCTGAAAGGGGCCATGAGCCGCACCTACACTGACAACGCTGCCCCGCATGCTTTGTTCGGTGATGACGGAAGAGGCAACTACTATTTTGGCAACCTGACCATGCCTGCCGGAACTTACACCCTGACAGCTACCCCTTACTCAGGCAGCAACGGTTCGGGTACTGCGGGCACACCAGTAACTTATAGCTTCACTGTCAAAAACTAATAACATTTTATAACGCCTCCTAGTAGGTGTTACTAAAAAGAGCAGCTGACCTGTTGGTCAGCTGCTCTTTTTTTATGTCTAGTAAGCTTTAATTTAACTTGGATTGCATACGATTTACTCGGATGCAATACAGCTGTAGATATATTATACAAGCTATGTTAAAACCCGGTTTCTATTCTGGTAATATTTGAAGAGATGCATTATAAAACAGCACTGAAAGCAAGACTGTATATCTCGCTAACCTATCCCTACTAATAAGAGTCACCATAGAAAAAAAATATCCGTCCTTTTTTATTTACAAATTCCATTCACCCTTAAATAAAGGACGTTCCCTAATAAAAACGAAAAGTTAGCACCCATTTTTATTAAATTAAGTATACTAAATATAAAATTCATATAAGAATTAAAAAAATAAAATTATTTGAGTTGTAACAATTTTTCTATAATTACTTATATACATAGAGAGCACCGATAGAACTTAACGATTGAGTATCTGAGAGATACTTATGTTTGAACTTTTACACTACAATATCTATGGAAAAGAACTATACTTTTATATCTATCACATATCTCAATCCAGGCTTTTTATCGGACACCAAGCGAATAAGATATAGTAAAGCTACATAATCAATAAAACCTAGGTATGGCAGCTAGAATGGCGGGCGGTAGAAGGAACTTACTCCCCCTATTGTCTAAGCGGCACCCGTTTATCAGAAGTATTTCATCGCTGAAATAGTGTACCCAAGTTATTATGTAGAAACCATTCTGCGTGTATGTTGCTCATTTGATTTTAGTTTAAGATTATGATTAAATCAAAACAAAGACTTCCCATACTCTACCTCGGAGGGGATATGTTTACTATCGTTCTTATCTCGTGCATCGCTTTATATTTTATCAATGATATAGAGTATCAGCAAACTGCATGGATCGTGCTGATTGGTACCGTGTTTACCTGGACTATGATCAGTTATTGGATCAGGTTACAGGAATCAGAGCTGTACAATAGGATCAACTTACGGGTGGTGAACTACATTAAGATTTATATTCTTCTAATCGGTTTTGTAATTGCTTTCTATACCTTTCTTCCATTTTCGGTAGAGACAAAGAACCTAGTAGCAGCCATTGTGCTGGGCTTCCCGATACTGGGTATACCTGTAAATTTGCTGGTAGTAAATACAATTGACCATTTGCGTAGTAACGACAGTAATACGAAATACACGCTTGTAGCTGGTGTTGGGGATATGGCTGGAAATGTTGAGAAGCACCTCCAACGGCATAATGGATCACACGTCAAGCTAAAAGGATTCATTAAGTGTAAGAAAGAAGAATGTGTGGTGCCGGAGGATAGGGTAGTAGGGGATCTGGAGCATATTAACGATTACCTCAGAGATAACCCTGTTGACGAGATTGTCATCGCGATACCCGTTAAAGTTTCGAAGAAAATAAAGAGTATCATCACGGCAGCTGATTATCATGGCGTGCGGGTAAAATATATACCTGATTACAGGGGACTGTTTGGGGAGAACTACAAAATGACCCGGTATGGTAAACTTGATGCTATCAATGTCCGGCAACTGCCTCTCGATGAAACTTACGCATTCTTCCTGAAAAATACTTTCGATAAAGTTTTCTCGGCCTTTGCGCTTCTGGCACTTTCTCCTTTGTTTGTGGCGCTTGCTATCCTCATCAAGCTGGACTCACCTGGTCCCGTGTTTTACTGCCCCATCAGGATCGGGAAGGGTGGAAGACCATTTAAGGTGTTTAAGTTCAGGAGTATGCGCGAAAATGACGTTTCAACTGGTGGAACAAAGTCCACCCAGAAAGATGACCCGCGAATAACTAAGTTGGGCAGGATTCTCAGAAAATACAGCCTTGATGAATTGCCTCAGTTTATGAATGTGCTCCTAGGGGATATGAGTGTGGTTGGGCCGCGCCCTCACAGAAGTTTCCTGAACCAAAAGCTGCAGGAAAGCGTGGATAAATACATGATCCGGCACTACTTTAAGCCTGGCATCACGGGCTGGGCACAGGTAAACGGCTGGAGAGGCCCAACCGAAACTGACGAGCAGCGCAAGCAGAGAACAATGCACGATCTGTGGTATATGGAGAAATGGTCACTTTGGCTTGACATCAGGATAATCTATAAAACTATTTTCAGTAGAAAGACACATAAGAGTGCTTACTGAATACGACCAGCATTGATGCTGAAGTAGTGAAGCGAAAAAGACACATGATGAGGGGGTATCTAGTTGGACTGGTTGCTGTTGTTAGTCTGCTCGGTTGGAGCGCTCTAAGATATAATAGCCTGTACCCAGCCTTTTCGCTGCAACCCGACTATGCGAGTATTTCAAATCTGCAAAATCAAATAGCCAGAATAAGCCATAATTCAAAGTCAGCCTTCCGGCGTGCGGTAGAGGAAAAGCCTCTTAGAAGTTACCTCCTTTTTGAAGAAACCTTTGATGGAAGTGACCCGCTTCATACTGCTGTCAACTTGCAGACCGATACAGAGCATGGCTTCCGCGTCGTAACTGATCCGGTAAACCATGGAAATAAGGTCGCACGGTTTGAGCTGCGCGCATCAGACCCGATGATCCATCGGGGGAAGCGGTCTGAGTTGTTTGTGATTGACAGGGTGACAGAAAAGGAGATGTGGTATAGCTTTGCCGCCATGTTTCCTGAGGATGGTTATGCTCCGGATTCTTCTAATGAATTGATTAGCCAGTGGCACCAGGAAGGAAGTCCTCCAATTTCACTGCGTACTGTAAACAACATTATTTACCTCAGGGTGCGTCACAACACCAAGGACGATAAGTGGAAGGTAATGGAACTCGCCCCTCTGACAAAGGACGTATGGCACGAGTTTGTTTTTCACATCATCCATTCTGCAGGCTCCGATTCAATGCTGGAGGTATGGCACAACGGTGTAAAGCGTGTGTCTTACAGCGGCCGCAATCATTTTGAAGATAAAAGAATGCCCTACTGGAAAGTTGGCGTGTATAAAGCAAAATGGAACAACAGCAGAACTGCGTCAGAGAAAAGAGTTATTTATTTTGATAATATCAGAGTGGGAAACAAGCTGGCTTCATACGAGTATATGCGGCCGCAGGGAGCAAATACTACACCTAGTTCTGATTTATAGATTCAGTAAGAGTGCTGATCAAAAGTTTTAGCGCCGCGTTTCTGTTCATCGCATTGAACATATTAATGAGCAACCAATCAGATTACTAAATTCATAACAGCAAATCACATGGAACTAAGTATCAGAAACGTATTCACCTGGCTGTTGGCAAATCTGCTGATAATGTGCGGATTTGTAAAAAGGGCCAGAAATAGAGCAATGAAGGCGGACCACATTTTATCGATGTACTTTCATGACCCCTCCAAGAAGGAGTTTGAGACTTGCGTCAAGTGGTTGAAGAATAATGGGTTCACGTTTCTGAGTCCTGAAGATCTAAATAATATTATAGACGGAAACCTCCCGCTGCCGAAAGGTGCAGTACTCATGACAGCAGATGACGGTTGGAGGGGAAATGAATCCAATTTGGTAGCTGTGGCTGAAAAATACCAGGTGCCGGTAACCATATTTGTGTCTACGGAGGCAGTAGAAGAGGGAGCCTACTGGTGGTCGTACCTCGAAAAGGCCAAAGACCTCAGAATCACTATACCTTCCAAATCCTCTTTAAAATTGATCATGAATGACAAGCGAGCTGCTCTGATCAATGAAATAAAGCGGCAAACAAAAGTGGAAAGGCAGGCGATGACGATTGAGCAGGTAAAACAAATTTCTAAATCGAAGTATGTTACCATTGGGGGGCATACGCATTCGCATCCGATTCTGGTCAATTGCAGAAGAGAACAGCTCTACAACGAACTGGAGATCTCAAAACAAAAGCTGGAGGCCTGGACAGGAAAAGAGGTAAAATACTTTGCGTATCCGAATGGTGATTTTGGGGAGCGTGAGATGCGCGCTCTCAAGGAACTGGGGTATAAGCTGGCATTTTCAAGCGAACCCCGTCACATCACGACCGATGAGTTAAAGAATGCATACTGTCTGCCCAGATTTGGACTATTGGAGGGAGCTTCACTGGCAGAGAACATTTGCCGTATGACGGGTGTTTGGAAACCAATAATGTTAAAATTCAGAATGCCTGAGCTGGCGAAAGATGAAAACACGACGCTGGAGCCTCCGGTATTCCGTAGAAAAGAAAGTGCAAAACTATTAACTTCCTGAGCAACAATTATTATACCCACAAAATATAGCTGTTAAAAACGACGCTGGCCTACAAACTAATTTAATTTGTAGGCCAGCGTCGTTTTTGGAGAGGAAATAATATCAAATCAAATAATTCATACTATCACTTTTATTGAACAGTTTCTAGGGGTTGAAATGATTTACAGGAGCTTAGCTTTAGTTCATCGTGTAAAAACTTAATTGATTTCGCCCTTTCGTCTGCCAGGATATTATTTACCTTGTCCCAGTCGATTGATTGATAGATGAGCCCTTCTTTTACATGATTAGTATCTGTGATAAGTCTATCTTCCAAACCAAATAACTGTAGAAGCGACTCAAACCGGGTTAAGCCTCTTCTTTCGTTTCCAACTGCTAAGAATGGCCTATTAAATAGAATGGATAATGCACAGCCATGAAAGGAGTCAGTGATAACGAAATCTGCATCTCTAATGCCCCTTAGCCACTTCGTGATAGGGGGGTAAATACAATTCTGTATATTTTTTCTATTTCCTACTGTAAACGGCAGGGTCTGCATATCACTCAACAGCCTTAAGTTGAGCTCCCGCGCAACATTAAGTATAAACTGTTCCTTCTCGGCATTTCTATCCAGCACATAGGTCATCAATGTTCCTTCAATCTCTGGCTCATTCTCCTGCTGGATTAAGGTGGAATAATCATGGGGCGTCAGAAGCAGGGTGGGGTCAAGTACGTGTATCGCTTCTACCCCTAAATTTTCACGACATAAGGCAAGCCCGGAAGACTCTCTTACCGATACGGCATCAAAGTTTTTGATTAAACGAGAGCATAGTTCTGTTTCCTGGTGACTGAACTCCCAGTCCGAAACTCCAAATGATGCCGCATAGGCAATTCTCTTTACCTCCTCTTTAGCATCCAGAAAGTCCAGAAAGAAGTTTGCAATATTAGGTGAGTATTTAGGTCTCCATACCTGGTCACTGCCTACTACATAGGCATCAAAGTCTTGCTTATGTAATGAATGCATGCCATCATCTGTGTCGATTAATGGGGTAATGGGAGTTATGTACTTTTCCTTGAAGTAGTTCGTATGCTTGCCAATTTTTTGTATTTCTTCCTGGCTTGGGTACCGTATGACGAAGTCTTTTTTGCTAAGAACATAACCATGTACAAATAGCTCCGCAACGGATTTCAACTTTTTCAGCAGGCCTCTCCTGTTATGTTTCCTATTTATCACGCAGGCATCATAACCAAAGCTCTTTATGGTCCTCTGCAAAGCGTAGGCCTGAAGTAAGCCACCATAGTTATTATGCAGAGGTTGAGTCAGGATGCCTACTCTTTTGTTTGGTCTATTTTCCACCACTTTCAGGATAAGTATTTGCGAACTTTCTGATTTATTTTAGTAATAATCTTTAGGGTCAGTAAGTCTTTCTTCATGACTGAATCAAAGCCTTCTGCATGGGGGTGTAGTGGCCAAAACAACAGGCTGTTTGCCCGCACCTTTAGCCTGATTGTCTGAACAAGCTTGCTCGGATAGGAAATATTTTCGTTTGTAAATCTTTTTGGAGGAATAGTCTCCCCCTGTTCTTCCGCCTTCTTAATTCTGAATGACTGTGCCTTTTGTCTGTGGTTGAAGCTTCCACTTTGGGACTTGAGAAACTCATCAAGCGGCATGAGGTGGATGTTCAACTTCTTTTGCCTGATAGCCGACTGAATAAGCTTATCCGCTGTAGCTGATCGCGTTACAATAACACTTGTGCCGGCACCGTCCTTCGCATAGGGATGTATCCAGGCGTCGCCTAATGAGATGTCCGCCAATTCTGTCGTGACATCATCACAAAAGTCGCAAGCTTTGGCCTTGAATAGTCCGGACCCCCACATATCACCCACCTGCTTCATTTTTATCTGCTTCTCTGTGCTTGTATGCTTATCTGTACAGCCAAAAGAATAGTCATAGGCTGTGGAAGAAAGGTCTTTGATTCTATAGGCAGGGCTTGTAAAATTACCATCCTCCACACCTGTTTTTGAGGCGAGGTAGTCAGTGAAGAAGGAGCTTTTCAGTCCGCCGCAAATGATACCAACCAGGAATTTTATTTTCTGCCTTAGTTCAGGATGGTGATATTGAGCGAGTCTAATGGCTTTGATGAAACACGCTACTCCCGAAATGGCAACCACACCAGGCAGCTCATTTATTTTGGGAAGAACAGTAGCTAAAGTGACGGGGTAATACTTGGTTTTAGATGCTTGCAAGAGCTCCTCTTTAGAACTACTGATAGCATATTCATAGAAGTTGCTTGAAGACTCTCTGACAGAAATTATATGATTGACCTCACCGCTCTCTAAGAGAGAGGCGAATACAAAAGTTGCGATACCCCCGGAAGAAGACCTGTTTCTGAATTCAGTGGAGAAGCCTGCATAGATCTTATTATACCTTCCAATGTTCCGATGATAGTTAGGAGCATCATTTAAAAAGGCAGCAGCTATTTCATCCTCTGTTTTAACTTCACTAACAGGCTTCGGATTGAAAGGACAGAGCGCTAAGTTATATTCCGGAAGGGAGGCATTTTCCTTTAAGTGAGGAACAAGGAATCCATTTTCATTCCATTTCATCTCTATGACATCCTCATGCCTGTAAGTACACATACCACATCCTACACACAACTCATTTGCAACGACAGTGTTGATTGCGTTCTCTTTCATAACTAAAGCTATTTATGTTTTGAACCAACAGAGCATAAAAACTGAGAGCTTGTTTCATCGACAAAGGCAGAGTGCCTCCTAATACTCAGGTTGATTCCGGAAATTCTGAGCTCTTTAAAGTAAACCATTGTAGTATAGTTTTGCTTTTGAAAGCACCTTCTTGGCTGGTACTAAAAACAGCTCACGTTCAAAATTGTTAAGCCCCATCCACCAGATTGCATTCACATAAAGGATGCTGAATATGAAAATTTTAAAGAAGAGCGACAGGAATGAATAATCATCATTGATGTTGTTCAGAAAAATGCCTACCACAAATACAGCCGTAGCCGGAAGTGACATGGAGCCTATCTCTCTCCAAAAACGAGGTATGTCTATGCGCACCCGCTTGTAATAGTAAATGTTCATGACGATGATGTTACCTACTATAAGAGAGAATGAGGTGCCGATGGCACAGCCGATGCCTCCATATACTTTGGCCAGGGGAATGCTGATAGCCAGGCTAGCCGTAGCCACCAAAATGTAAACCAATGAGCGGAATTTGTGCTGATTACGTGCCTGAAGAATGGAAATGCCAAGGGTCTGAATCAAGGGGATCGTCAGGGGAATCATTAACAGCACGGCGATGAGGTAAGCATCTGCGTAGTCAGGTCCAGCCCAGAGTACAATAAAAGTTTTCCCGAACAGTATAAAAACACTTAACACAAATGCCATTACGATAAACTGTATCCTGCCTGTCCGGATAAATAGGTCAGACACTTCCTTGTCAGATGTGTTGCGTGCGACCATGGCTGTGACTTTTGGTAAAAACACACCTGAAATGGCAGTCGAGAGGCTCATATAGTACATCTGCAGCTGCACAGCAATTGCGTACACAGCCACCACAGCAGTACCTGCTACCACGCCGAGCACAAACTGGCCGGTGCTCCAGTAGATTTTGTCCACTATCACTCCCAGGAAAATAAAGAAGGAGTAAGTGGAAATTCCCTTCAGTACCTGCCACTCCATCTTTCGGAAATGCAGCTTGATCTTGAGTTTAGTAAAGCAATACCAGCTGTTCACGAGCAAACTGATGATATTCAACAGTGTGATGACCAGCACAATTCCAATGGCTTTGTATCCCATAAGGAGCAAGGGAATCATCAGGCAGGGTGTGATCAGTGCCCGCACAATATTGACCAGCTTCTGAAACACATAGTTTTCATAGGCGACTATGATCGAACCAAAGACGCTGAGCGGGAACGTAGCGGCCAGGTTGAAGATCAACAGCACTACCATGATACGCGCTTTCTCCAACTCTGCGGCAGATAGGGCATTGCCAAACAGGACTTCCACATTGTGGTACAGCAAGGTGCCGGCCAGTATGACGAGCAGACTGATGCCGCAGTACAGCATCAAAAACATACCAAACAGGGAGTACTGTTCTTGCTGCCTGTTTTGTGCCCTGTACTTTGCGGTATAGCGAACAACTGCATTTCCAAGGCCCAGGTCCAGCACGGTAAGGTAAGCTACTACGGAGGCAACAAGAGAGTAGAGTCCAAACTCTGACTTCCCCAGCATCCGCAACATGAAAGGCGTAAATAGCAGGCCCACTACATTGTTTATACCGATGGAGGCATAAGACAGTAAGGCGCCTGCTTTCAATTGGTTGATAGCCATATAAGGTATAGGGTTATACCTACTGCTAGGCAGGCAATGGTGTAATACGCTCATTCAGCGCATCTGCTGGTTGCGGCTCTTCCTCCATAATATCCTGATCAATAAATGTTCTGAACCATAATTCGAGGTGCACCCACTTCCAGATCTCTTTTGCAATATTGGTTTGACCTGAGAGGTGCTCCTTATACTTTCGCATAGCAATCTCCGGGTCGATCAGGTTGCGCCTTCTGAAAGATTCACTGCTCAGGATGCCTTCTACAATGTTTTGCCAGGCGGGCTCTCTGAACCACTCATCCTGCGGCGTGCCGAAGCCAATCTTATCCTGCCGCATCCTGATTTTTTCGGGGAGCACACCCTTCATGGCCTCCCGGAGTATGAACTTGGTGATGCCATGGCGGATAGCCCAATTGTCTGAGCTCGCCAGTGTTTTCTCCACCAGTCGGTAGTCCAAAAACGGTACCCGTGCCTCGAGGGAGAAATGCATGGAGTTCAGGTCCTCCCATTTGAGCAAATGCTCCAGCTTATTTTCGAAGTGATCTAACAGAGCATCTTTCAGCGAGTTGGAGCCATACAGGTTGCCGGCTATGCCGTTGGATTTGCTGTACCTCTCTACAAAAGCATTCTGCAGATATCCTTTTTCGCCGACCCTTACCTTCGTGCGCATGCCTTCCGGAAGCAGGAAATAGGCAAAGGATTTGAGGCCGTACAAGCTGCGGTGGTTCTTCAGGTAATGATACATCTCACTGACCAGTTTCCCGATTCGGCCGGAGCGGAGCAGGTCTTTAAAGTAAAAGCCAAAAAAGTAATGATAGCCGGCCAACTCTTCATCGGCTCCCTGACCATCTAGTGTCACCACCACGTTGTCCTTAGCCAGTTCCATCACCTTATACTGCGCATAGGGAGAGGTGGAGGGGATAGGCTCGGCGTGTGTTTTTATAAATTGCATCAGATCGTTTTCCAGCGTTTCGGCATTAGGGTAGATGTAATGCATGTGCTTGAGCAGCGGCTTGTACTCGTGTATAAACTGCTTTTCGTCGCCGGTCTGGCCGTTCTGGTAGATGGCCGAGAAAGTGTTGAGGTCTTTTTTATGATAGCTGTTGAGTAGCACAGAGGTAATGCTGGAAGAGTCAAGGCCGCCACTTAGGCAGACACCTACAGGCACATCGCTTCTGAGTCTTAAGCCGACCGCCGAAGTGAATAATTCTTTGTACTCTTCCGGACTCCTGAATTTTTCGGATTTAGCTACTCGCTCTCTGAGATCATACCAGCGGCTTGCCTTTACGTTTCTGCCGCGTACGGTAAGCTTCATACCGTGCTGCAGCTTTTTGACCTCCTCAAAGAAAGTAGCCTCTGACTGGTCTGTCCTGTTAAAGGCCAGGTAATCAAATATGCTTTGGTAGTTTGGCTTGGGCTTCCCGTCAAGCAGGCTGAGTAGTGGCGGTATCTCAGAGCAGAAAGCAAAGTAGTCGGCTGTGTGGATATAGTAGAAAGGCTTGATGCCATACCTGTCGCGGGAAGCAAAAACAGTTTTTGTCAAGCGGTCATAGATCGCAAAAGCCCACATTCCGTTGAAGTGGTTCATGCACTCCTCGCCCCAGTAGATGTAGGCATTCAGCAAAACCTCCGTGTCAGTTTTCGTTTTGAATTCAATGCCCAGCTGCTGTAGTTCTTCGCGCAACTCAACGTAGTTGAAAATCTCGCCATTGAACTCGAGCACGTAACGACCGTCGGCAGATACCATGGGCTGGTGACCGTCAGGAGAAAGGTCAATTATACTGAGCCGGACAAATCCGAGGCCTACTTCATCTTCTATAAATACACCATTATCGTCAGGTCCTCTGTGTTTCATTTGTCGCATCATCTCACGCAATGCAGACTCTTTGGGGGTTTCCTGATTAAAGTTGATAATACCAGCTATTCCACACATGTCTTTAAGGGTTTGTTGTTGGAAACTTTATTCTGTTAATTGCTAGAAGCGGGGGTAGAAGGATACAGTAATTCCAATGCCCTGCACACCGCTTTATCAGTTGAATTTGCGACGGCATAAAGTGGCAGGTCATCCGATATATTCTGGTGAGTGACTATGGCCTGGATAAAGGCTGTTGTTTTTGCCTGATTTAAAAAGGGACAGCAAAAGCTGTGCAGCACAGCTGCCTGCTCAGGTAACTCCAGCTGAGAAAAGGAGGATGGTCTGGAAGCTTTGGGTTCGCTCAACCAGGCATAGCCTAACAAGTGCCCGTTCTCCTGCCAGGTATACACATGCTGACCAGACTCAAGCCTGCGCATCGCATCAATCAGGAATTCCCACTTTGAGGTAAGGCTGTCCGTAGGTGTATAGCAGAGTAAGTCCTGCAGTTCGTTTTTATTAACCGACACTTCCTGAACCTGTTCCTGAACAGGCTGCACGGAGTATATGCTCAGATTCGCAGATTTGCCTATATTCCGGATAGATTTCCTGAGCAGCACTGAAAGACTCCGCCTTTTTATGAGCTTGATCTTTTCTTTCACTACAGCTGTCTCATGGCTTATCTGCTTGATCTGACGCTGCGCTATACCTAGTTTGGGGAGCGTATCCTTGAGGTACTGTGTCAGGTTGTATTTTAGCTTCCTGTTCAGAACGGCAGCCTTGTTCCCGAAAACCAATTCGGTTGCATGTGTAAAGTCTGTGGCAAGGCTTTCTTTGTATGGATCGTTGCCCGGGGTCAGGTCGAAGACAGCAATACCTTCTTCTGCCAGCATCACACCAAGCATCAGGAAGTGAAGGATACCCGGTGAGTGTTTGGCTTGCATTGGAGAGTGGGTGTTGATGCCCTGCAGGTGCACCCAGTTCTGCCCTGTTACCCCGACATTGGAGGCAATAATGGTATCACCTACTTTAAGCAGGGTAACATGCAGCAGACCTTCTGAGAATAGCTTTTTCAGGAACTCTTTGCGATAGCCATCTTCCTGAAAAGCGCACTTGTTGTACATGGCACCTTTCCTGAAATCACTCTGTATGGCAAGTTCATTCAGTACAGAGAAAAACTCCTGCGCATCCGTGACTTTCACAAAAGATAGCTCCCCCTGTCTTTTCAGTCGATTGATTTTTTCTCTTCTGTTCTTCTTTCGAAGCTCCTGTGACAGGTTCTCCTTGTTCAGGCTCAGCAATGGCTGTTTCACTTCTCTGCGGAAGCATATTCTTTGCAGATTCGGGTCAGTTACGAGCCATTGCAAGGGCGTGTTGGACGGCACGAATTTTAAGCTGATCTCTGACTGAGGAAACTGCTCCAGCAGATTTGTCAGAGTTTTCTTTATAAAATATGAACTCTCCCGTTCACTTGTAAGCCATACCTGATATTCTGCCTGATTCGCCCCTGCACCAACAAGCTGGCCACTGTCATCCTGTGCCAGTGTCAATAGTCCGGTGAGCTTTTCTCCGCAGTATGCGACAGCCAGAACAGGTGAATACGATGTGTGATAAGATTGATACCAGGTATATACAAAGCCTCTGCTTTGAAAGACAGTTGACCAGGGGCAGGAGGTATAGAGCGTATCCCACTGCAGCTGGAAACTTTGCTCCGCGAGCAATGCCAAAGCTTCTTTTCCTGTCAGTATTTTTACAACATTTACTTGCTGGTGCGTAGCTTTCTGTAGCAGTGTATTCATAGGCGATTCGGGGTCTGTAAATTATTTAATAAGGGTTGCCACTGGCAAACAACATGCAGCTACTGATGGGGCAGTGATCAGGTATAGCTGTTTGTCCGGCTGGCTGTTTTCAATTTCTGCGGCTACAGCTTCTATAAACTGAGGCAGCTTACTTTTGTAATCAGGCTGGAAGTAAAGGCCATGTAGCACAGCCCCTTCTGTTGGATAATCGAGCTTGGCGGCATACGTGTTTCGCTTCTTAGAGTAACAACTCAGCCAGACGCAGGCTTTTAGTATGTTGTCCTCAGAGTAGGTATAGGCCTGCTCACCTATCTCAAGCCGGTACATGGCCTCCACCATAAACTCCCACCGGGTTTTTAAAGACTGACCTGCAGAGAAACGGAGCAGGTCTTTTAAGCTGTTTTGGCTTATTCCTACATACGTGTTTTTTGAAATGGATTTGCTGTTGTTGGTGTTTATTTTATATATTTTTTCTTTTTCCCTTGATATAGTGAATTTCAGTGATCTCATTAAACAGCTTGAGATGCCTTGCTGCTTCATGAGGTGCCACTTTGACTTTAGTAGCTTACTGTTTTTTCTGAACCTCGCCCTGTGAGCCTTATAATCAATGCCTACTTCTGACATTCTCCCTATGATTTGTTTTTTGAGAGAGCCAGGTATTTTGAAGGTCGATTTAGCCTTTTTGAGGATCACAAGGCCATATACCTGGTCCTGTGTGTTGGCCATCCGCTGCTTGTATTCCTGGTCTCCGGTAGACAGATCTAACATATTATACTGTTTGCCTGCCAGTTGCTGTGCCAGCATAATAAAGCTGATGAATCCGGGGGAATAAGCCGCATAAGTAGGGGCATGGGTGTTGATCCCGACACCATGGACCCACTTATCTTTGCCGATGGTGGCGATAAGTGAAGCCACTATCATGTCATTCAATTTCAGCACTGAAACATGGAGCATTTCCAGCCGGAATAGCTCCATCAAAAAATCTTTTTTCAGAGGGTCTGATCTGAAGGGCAATGTATTCAGAGTAGCCCCTTTTCTGAAATCGAACTGGTCCATCATTTCATCAAAAATGTCAGACAGTTGATCTATGCAGGTGATGTGCTCAAAGGTGACTTCGCCCAAACGCTTCAGGCGGTTACGGCTTTCCTTAAATTGCTTTTTTGTGTAGAGTTTGGGTAGTTCGGGGTGTGTCAGGTCCACCAGGGGGCGGTCATAGGTTTTCAGCACAGCCAGATCCTGCCATTGCTTATCGGTTTCAAGCCACTTGAGAGGCGTGTGCTGTGGGAGCTGGAACAGGCGGATGTTATATCCCGGGAAATGCTCCCTTACTTTATGAAGCGCCGATATGATGAATGACTCTTTGTTATACTCCTCGGCTAACCAGGTATGGTAGTACGCGTCAGACGCGCCCGTGCCGGTTATTTCAAGTTTCTGAAGGCTCATACTCAGGTTCAGTATACCTGTGAGTTTACTCCCCTTGTAAGAAGTAATCAGGATAGGGATGTAATGCTTTTTGTATAGTTTGTACCAGGTGTTGGTGTAGGTAGTGCCTTGAAACACGGTCGCCCAGTAGCAAGATTGGTAGAGTGCGTCCCATTCAGCCTGAAATTTTTCATCTGATAGTATTTTCAGGGCGTCTTCTCCGACGCTTATTTGGATTTTGTCCTCAACTTCAGGATACAGAACGTTACTTCCTTTGTCGGTATAAGTGCCTTTCATACTAAGACATTTTAAGGGTTAAGAGTTGATGTAAAGTCTGGAAAAGCGATTTGAAGGTGTTTATGTGATTATCTGAAATCCTGCCCTGGCAAGTGCGTGACTGTTAGGTTTGTGTACCGCATACAGCTTGGGGTCGTTGATCTCCAGCGCGATGATGGAGGCTACATGCTCCAGGAACTGCCCAAATTTATCGTTCGCCTCAGGGTGGCAGTATAAGTGCATCAATGCAGGTATATTAGTCAGTGGGGGCTGCTGTTGATTTGTAAAATCAGTATAACCAAACCAGGCGCAGGCCATCAGGCGTCCTTCTTCTGCCCAGGTATAGGCATGATGTCCTGTTTCAAACAGCCTCATGGTATTCTCCAGAAACTCCCAGCGGGTAAGCGTTGCGTCTTTCTCGAAATCCAGCATATCGTTTAAGCTGTTCTTTTGAATATGAA
Source organism: Pontibacter sp. LHS1 (assembly GCF_058932855.1). Taxonomy (NCBI): domain Bacteria; kingdom Pseudomonadati; phylum Bacteroidota; class Cytophagia; order Cytophagales; family Hymenobacteraceae; genus Pontibacter; species Pontibacter sp. LHS1. The sequence goes on along the minus strand of NZ_JBZYWF010000002.1, from coordinate 614,449 downwards.
TCGTTGAAAAGGGCCTGCCTGCCTCCATATCCTTGGCATACAACTGCTCAGGAGAACCTTTCTTGTTGCTGCCCAGTAGCTGACTGATCACCTTCATGTAGCCGGACTTTTTGGCATTTCTGAGCCGGTTCTTCAAAAGGTATAGCTGTTTCCTGATCTGAAGCTCTACCGTCATGGGGCGTCTGCCGGTTCTGACAAGGTAGTCTTGCAGCTCTTTTTTGATCAGCCTTTTGAGTCGGAAACCCTTACTGCCCGTTACAAGCAGTCCGTATACCTGGTCATGACTGGTAGCCAGGCGCTCCTTATAAGTGTCACCCCCGGGTGTTAAGTCAAACACATCAACTCCTTCATGCGCCAGCAACTGGCCCAGGTTTAGGAAATGCAGAATGCCGGGGGAGTGCCTGGCATAAAAAGGGGAGTGGGTGTTGATGCCCTGCAGGTATACCCAGCCTCTGTCTGCTACCGCTACCATAGAACCAATGATATCATCATCCACGCGGAGCAGCGTGACATGAAGCAAACCGTTTTTAAACAGCTCCTTCATAAACTCTGCTTTCAGCGGCTTGTCCCTGAACTGGTTTTTATTGAAAAGCCCTCCCTGTCTGAAATCATATTGCAGGGTAAGTTCAGGTAGCACGGCCTCAAATACTTCAGGGGCAGTCACCCGCTCAAACTTCACAGTTCCCAGTTTTTTCAGGCGATTGAGTTTGGTCTTATACTGGTTATTAATGCGAAATGCTTTCTCGGCTTCGGGACTTTTAATCTCTAGCAAAGGACGTCTGAATGCCTGCTTCACGCTGAGACTCCGCCACCTGGAGTCCCGATCGTGCCAGGCCAGCGGTACTCCAGGTGGCATGAACCGGAACATGATTTTGGCTTTCGGATAGTGATGAAGGAGTTTAGTAAGCGCATTCGTAATAAAGCAATCATTGGCATCCGGCTCAGCGATCCAGCAATGATACTCGGCCTCGTATTCTCCCGCTCCCACAATCCTAACGCTACCTTGCCTGCTCTCAGCATTGGCGCTGTCTGAGGCGGGAATAGCCATGGCCAGCAAACCGGTCAACCTGCCTTCTTGCTCAGACTTGAGCAGTACAGGTATGTAATCACTTCTGAACACATGATACCACGACACGATAAACTCCCAACTTTGAAAAGCAGTAGCCCATGCACAGGCCGTGTACAGGTTGTGCCAGGACTCCTTAAATGTAGCATCGTCCAAGAGTCGGTATACCTGATCACCAATCAGCAAATCAACTTGTTTTGGTTGCTCAATTAGGGGGGGCATATCGATTACGCTAATTACATTTTCCATCATCTTGTTGTCTTATAAGGTGGGTAACAAGTTGAGCTACTTTAGCTCAAACAAGGCTTGCGGAGCAATACTTCATATTAAGGTAGCGGCCCCCTGATTTTCTGGAGGCCTGCACGCTTCATATCCTTCAAAAGCGGCTTGTCATGATCAGGTATCGGCAGGTATACCTGCGCACTTGAGAGGTTAGGGGCTATAGCTGAAACTACAGCAGCCAGAAACTCCTTGAGTTGTGCCACTCCAAAAGGATGCACGTAAACACTCTGCAGGTAAAAGGCTTCTCTACCAGCAGCTGTAGCTGCTTCTGCAGCGGTGTCTGCAACTGGTTTGGTATACCAGGCACAATACAGTAGCGTGCCTCTGTCAGAGATGGTATAGCACTGTGCACCCTGCTCCAGTCTTCGCATCGCATTCTCCAGAAACTCCCAGCGGGTGCACATGCTCCCCTGCATCTGATAATCAAGCAAATCGCTGAGGCTATTCATATTGACAGGAAAGTCCCTGCTTAATTTTTTCAGATCGAGGGTGGTGTGGTAGATTCTCTCCTGGTTGTTGGCCCATAGCTTTCTCAAGCCGCGGGCTATTTCATGAGCAAGACCACGTTCCTTTACAAAATACAGCTGCCTTTTCAGACTGAGCTCTACTGACATCGTTCTGATTCCCATATCAGTCATGCGCTGGTAGAGCAATTTTCTGAGCTGCCGTTTAAGGAAGTATAACCTGGAGTTGGTGGCAACCAGTATATGTACCTGATCGTGCTGTGTGGCTAGCCGGTCTTTGTAAGGGTCACCTCCGGGCGTCAGGTCAAAAGAGCTTATACCTTCGTGCACAAACTGTTGCGAGAGCATCAGGAAGTGCACATAACCGGGAGAGTAACTAGCATAAAGCGGTGAATGAAAATTAATGCCGCCTAAGTTAGCTCTGTTCTTGCTGATCAAAGCCGCTACAGAAGCGACCGTTTCTTCACCTGCCTTCAGTACAGTGACATGCAGCAGTTTGCGCCTGAACAAAGCGAGCAGAAACTCCCTGTTGACGGGGTCAGTTCGGAATGGATTTTTGTTGTACATCGCTCCCTGACGGAAGTCATAATAGATCGCCAGTTGATCAAGGGCGTTACAGAAGGCTGCTTCGTCAGTTAAATGAGTAAACTCACCGATCTGCTTCATACGATTCACCCTTTTCCTGTCCCGCCTCGATACAGAAAAGTCCGACATAACTACCAGCGGACGAGTCAGGGGGTAGAGGATGCAGGAGCTTTGCCAGCACGGTTCTGACTTTGCCCAGTCAGTGGGTGTGTTTGGCGGCAGGTGCCGCAGCATCAAGTCTGTGGTCGGAAATTTTCGCATCAGCGCTTTCAGGGCGGAGCTGATAAACGAATTGCCGTTACTTTCAGAAGCTAGCCAGGTATGGTAGTCGGCCTCGTAATGACCTGCGCCAACAATGAATAATCTGCTATTTAATTTTTGAAATGGCAGTGCCAGGGTAAGCAAACCGCTAAGCTCGCCTTTTGTGTGCTCTTTTATGATAATTGGCTGGTAAGCATGCTGATAAAGCCTGTACCAGGTAGTGACAAAATCCGGACTTTGAAACACTGTGGCCCAATGACAGGAGTGATAGAGCGAGTCCCATTCAGCCAAAAAGGTAGTTTCTTCCAGAAGGTGCATTACTTCCTCACCAGTCAGTAGCTCTAATGTTTTTTCGCTTTGTCCGATCTTAACATTCTCGTAGGCAATTTCTTCAATCATGATCTAGCTAGTCAGGGGCGGGGTGGAACATATCAGGTTAGGTAGGCTGCTAATTATTCAGTAAAAGACACGTTTGTGTAGCGCTCAGCGGGAGCAGGTTCTTTGTGCAGATTATACCTGAGTACCTGCTCTAACATAAACTCTGTCGTATCAATGCATTCACTCACGATCCGGTCCCGTACTTCTTTAAATCTATGCTGGCTGCTTTCATCTTTCAATATGGAAACCGCCTTTTGGATGGCACTTTGTTGGTCTTCCTCACTTTCGCTGAAGTTGAAGACAATGCCATACCTGCTTTCCTCTTCATCTGTATAACCCCGGCCGTCGTTGTCCATAAAAATGGAGGGCGTGCCTAGAACGGCTGCCTCGGAGGCCATGGTAGCGCTCTCCCCGAATAACAGACTGCTGTAGTAGATGGCATCGTGCATCTTGTCAAAGGGAATGGAGATGCGGTACTGCTCCAGGTCTGCGGGAAGTTCTCCTTCAGAAGTGATGAAGACCCTTGCCAGTTTTGACAGTGCCTGCACCGCTTTCCGCTTGTTTGAGAGCGACATACCCGTATGGTCAAAATCATGCGCTGCTGCCCAGGAGACAAAGCGGACAATCACATACTTTTCTCCTTCTACTACCTGCAGCAGTTCCAGTATTTCGGGGTTTGGTGTGAAGTAACGCGGGTGGAGGTAAGCCAACTCCATATATCCCCTGAAGCGCACTTGCTTGGAGCCCAAATCTGTCCGGTAGCAGGCAGGTGTGAATACTTTAGTGGCAAAGGGTACTGTTAGTTTATGATGCAGGCTGGCGTGCTCTGTATCACTGAACACAAGCGATGGCTTGCCCAGGAAAGCAGCTACCTGAGAAGGGTAAGGGTGCAGGAAGTTAAGAAACAGATCGGGTTTGAAAGAGAACGCAATCTGCAGCAATTTATAATCAGCGTACAGTAGGTATAGGAACTTACCGATTTTGCCGTCCCTGCCTTTGCCTCTGTTGATGTAAGGGATCTGGTAGAGATTAAGCAGTCTCTGGGCCATCTCCTTGTCCCGTGAAACGAAGAGAACAGCATGGCCTTTCGCCTCCATCAGCCTCGAAAAGTTTCTGAAATAATGCACATGGGCCGGGTGGTTGATGTCGATTAGTATCTTCATGTCGGGAGCGGATTTTTCAAATAGACCGGGTAGGTGACACTGTGTTAGCGGTTACATTTCTGGTAAGTGGAGCAGCTGTTTCATGCACTCTTGCCTCAGGTAGGGGCACATGCTTTCTGTAAATACTGATCACCTTCTGGGCGATGGTGTCGGCGTCAAGGCCGAGCTGCTCGATCCTTTGACGGCCTGTGGTTCTTCTTTTCGTTTGAGCAAATTCCAATGCGCAGCGAATCTTTTCGGCGAAGTCCTCTACCTCGAACGAAGCCAGATAACAACCTTCCGTGTCGCCCATTACCCATTTGATGTCGCCAACATTCGTGGCTACGATAGGGCAGTTGCAGGCCATGGCCTCTTTGATCACATTCGGGGATCCTTCCATGAACGAGGGCACTACCAGCACGTCTGCCGAATTCATGTATTTAGGTATGGCATCATGGGGAATCGGGAAGGGGTTGATGAGCTGCACATCTGGCAGGTTGAGGTGCGCCACTGCCTGCTGCGCCAATGGGTAGTTTTTACCAACTCTTTCCTGACTTCCCAGAAACAGAACCAGCTTTTTAGAAGGGTCCAGTCCCAGCTCTTCCCGATAGCCCGCCGGATTCGGTGTGAAGGTTTGGGTATCTATCCCGTTTGGGACAATGTAGGATTTGTGTTTTTGGTACACATACTGTTCCAGGTTGGGGGCCTTTGAAATGATGGCCTTTACAAAAGGCTGAATGAGAATAGATGACAGCATGAAGAATCTACTGCTGAAACGTATTTTGTTTACGCCGATGTAGTCTCCCTGCGCGTCATCTCCCATAAGAGATAATATAACGGGCGTACTGCCTGCACCCAGCACGGCAGACCAGCCTGAAAGCGAAAAATGAGCGTGAATGAGGTCATAGCGATGATGCTTCAGGTGTTGACGCAATTGTCCGCCTGCCTGCAGGTAGCCTCGCAGTCCTTTGCCTTTGATTGGGAAGTATGCTACCTCTATACCTGCTTTTTGCAATGACTCACCCTGCGCTTTGATGAATGGCGCTATTTCAAAGTTTTTAGAATTGCCGCTGCACACAAAAAGTACCTTCATAAGTTTGAAATGTAGTATTGAAGAGCTTTGGCAGGATCTGCCTAAGCCCTGGTTGAAAAATAGGTATATCAGGGGCTGCCAGGTTTACCTGAGTAAAGCTCAGGCGTTCTGCTCCAGCAATTTTTCCTGTTGTACTGTTTCTTGTTTTTCGAATTCTACTTCTTCCACTGGCCGGTAATACTTGATAGCTGAAAGCAGCAGCATCAGAAGCGGAGCATAGGTAAAGGTGCCGATAAAGCGGCCTGGTATAAGCACCATGACAAACATGGCCAAAATGGGGTAATATGCTTTCCTGTTTTCAGGAGTGATTCTACCGTTTCCGAGCAGGAAGTAATGCACGAAGAACAGCGTAAACAGAAAGAGGCCAAAGAAGCCCGTGCTGTAGAAGATCATGTTGATGTCACTGTGGATGGGACGGTCTCTGCCGAAGTATTTTATTCCAAAGCTGAATGTGTCCCACAGTTTGACACCGAACATAAGCTCCAGCGGATCTTCACGCTTATCATGGTAGTCAATGATATACAGGGTCTCGAGGTACCGGCCCTCTTCCTCGTATGTTTCGAGGTCCTGTATCCTTTCCCGTTTCTCGAGTTGAGCTGCCAGCTTAGCCTCATAAAGCGGGTAACTGAAAATAAGTGCGGCAACCAGGCAAAATACCAGTATCACCATTTTGAAGATCAACTGCCGGTTCAACAACATGTAGACAAACAGCGCCCCAATAATCATCACCAGCGAAGTGCGCCGGGTGATCACGATCAAAAGTGCAATGTTGAACAGAATCAAGCCAATATCGAAGAGCTTGATCATGGCCCCTCTGTTCTTGTTCGTGAAAATGTAATGAACCCCCAGAAAGATCAGGATTGGAGCGATGTACATGCGCGATGTACTCAGAAAGCCAGTCGTAAAGGACTCCGCATATGAGCGCCCTACATTGAAAATATTCGCATAAATGATGTAGAGCGGAATCAGGATAAGCAGGTAGCGGTTATACTTTTCGAACTCCTGCAAAAAATTCCGGTTCTCCGCGATCTCCCGCCCGATCGGGATCATCAGCAGGGCTATGAGGATGGCCAGCGTAGTTTTGGCCGAGAGTATGATGTCCCCGGGAATGTAGACCATCAGCAAGCCCAGGTAAGTAATCAGCACCAGAAAGATACCGTCCGATTTGCGAAGGCCCCCATGTGCAAACAAGTACACAAGCATAAGCGAAAGCGGTATGATATAGCGTATCGCCGCAAAGATCTGATCATCTTTGTAAAAGCCGTCGAACATGTCAAACAGCAGGAAGAACACGACCAGACCAATAGGGAATAGCTTTTGATTCACCAAAAAGACGAGTATAAGCAGTGTTCCCAGAGCGATCAGTACCATAATCAGACAGATAAATAGCGTGGTCCAAAGAATCGAATTGTAACGAGTTTCTTATAAAGAAGTAAGATTTTCACGGCAAACAGTGGGGTTCTGTTTAAGCAGAACAACCTGACAAACCGTTGGTTGAAGTACTTGTCGTTGAACCTTCTGGCAAAATTAAGCTGACGTTCGATCAGTCTGCTTTTCCTCTTTTGTCCGGCCCAGGCATGGCGCAGGCCATTTTCTACTGCCTTGTAAGCGATGAATTTGTTCAGGTATACATCATGGTCACTGTACAAGTCTGACCAGGACTCCTTGCAGGAGTCAGGCTTGGCGATCCTGCTGTAAGCCCCACTCATCATCATGTTGTAAGTAGCCATAATCTTATGGGTATATGCCACAGGGTAGTGCATGGCTACCTTGCACCACATAAAGGAGTCCTCACCGCTGATCATGCCAACCGGGAACAGGCCTGCTACAGCTATGACCTCTTTCTTGATGATCGTGGCAGAGGTCCAGGAGATCATGTTATCCAGGGTCAGGGTGGTCTTGAAGTAATTATCTATAACGCCGTCTGGTATATTGGGACTCTCTATGAGGATTCTGTCTCCTTTGACGCCTCTGTAGGCGCAGTTATACATACCGCATTCCGGATGGCGCGCTATAAGCTTGCTCATTTCTTCCAGGTAGTTGCTGTCCCAGGCGTCATCTGCATCCAGAAAGGCGATGTAGTCATGGTTCGCTCTTTCTATGCCGTAGTTGCGTGCATGCGATACACCTCCGTTTTGTTTGGAATATATCTTTATCCTGCTGTCGGTGAATGACTGAACAATGGAGAGGCTCCTATCCGTTGATCCGTCATCTACCACAATCACTTCGTAGGCGGTAAAAGTCTGGGCGAGCACAGTGTTCAGTGTTTCAGCGACACTGGCTTCCTTGTTGTAAAGAGGTATGATGATACTAAACATCCTGCTTGATAGAGGTGATAAGGTGATTTAAAACAGAGTTGTACTTTTCTATCTGACTAGCCGGGACTAAACCTGTTCTTGGAAACTGGCTGGCTTCTCCGGCTATTCTGTTAAGGGTATAGACTATCTTAAGAAGCCCTGGCTCTGTGCTCATATGACTGGCCAGTCTGCGGAGGTAGTCGCTGTCTTTTGTAATGGCTACCGTCCAGCTTTCATTGTGTTTCACTGCTTCAGCAAAATTGTAAAAGTGTATATAGTCGGTGATAAAACTCCCGCTCCGGTTATACATGCACCAGTCGATTATTCTGATCTCCTCGTCGATCAGTATCATGTTTTCGATGTGCAGGTCACCATGGGCACTTGTAATGGGCAGTTTTAAGTGACGTAACAGGTCATGGCATACCTCAATCAGGCGTAGGTCAAGGCCCTGCTGTCCTAGCTTCTGCAACTTCATGAGGTTATAAGTCATGTGGGCTTGTTGCTGCTCGTGCTTCAGGGCCTCTACCAGTTTGGCCGACATGAACTGCTCTACCTGCTCCAGCCTGGATGCCGGTACAGGTGTGCCCTTCGCCATGGCTAGGCTTAGCAGGTAAGGACTCACCTGTATGACTGTGTCTGACCAGAACTTTGTTTGCAGTGCTTTTTGATTACCGTTCAACTCTGCGTTCTTTATAGCGCCCCCCATTGGTGTGAAGAGTTTATAAGTCGTTTCTCTCCAGTGGAATATGTAGGAGTAGCATCTTAAAATCCGGGAAATTGAATCTAAAGAAAATGGCATAGGTAGATGTTTAAGATCAGGAAAGCTTGTCAGGAATACATTCCAGTTCTGGCAGGTCCGCTGGATGTATGACAGTGAGTAGAATCCCCAATCCAAGGAGTCTTTTACTTCCTCGTTTTGATTTCTAGAGTTTGTCATTTGATAAGGGTTAAGTGCGAGGCTGGAAGTTGTTTATACACTTTCCAGGTAGAGAGCGCCTCAGGATGTACGACGCCCAATTGGGCAGGTATACTGCTTAACTGCAGTACCTTGGCAATGGCTAACCTATGAATACCGCCGCCGCCAAATATCACCTGGTTTTGCCGTCCGATATGAATGAAAATACCGCCTTCTTCATTATAGCTGCGTGGGTTCAGTTCCCGCTGCGTTTTCAGTTTTCCGGTTGATTTTACATGTTCAAAGAGTTGATCCAGCCGCTCATACCTGGCCAGGATGTCATCCAGCGTACTACACTTGTCAACCGGCCTTTTGCGCTGGAGGATGAAGTCGAGCATGAACTCGTAGATACCGGTGTCTTCCCAGTTTTTGTTCAATTTCCAGCGTTCAATGCAGGCGTTGTACTTGAAGCGTGAGTCAATCGCAGTCATGTTTTCCTGCTGATCCCAGTCTCCCCCGATCACACGGCCCGAGTCTTTCTGTTTCCAGGCAAAAGAGTAGTGATTAACCTGCATGGGGTCTACGAAAATCAGTTCGGCGTATGCAGGGGCATTGGCGCCATACCTGATTTTGTTTAAAGCATTTCTTATGTATTTTTTTACCATGCTACAGGAGAAAAGAACATACAGAGTTGACTTAATACTTCTTGATCAGCTTTATGCCCTGCTTTAAATCATTTAAAAAGAACATTAGATAGACCAGTCCGCCTATAACGCCCGCAACAAGCAGCTCCACCAACACAGCCAAGCCCACCAGTGTGATCAGGTAGATGATGACCAGCATGACAAGCGCCGCCAGTGCAGGGTCTTTGAGCGCGAACATTACCTCCCGGTCTGTAATGTGGATGTACTTCTTCATGAAGTAGTGAAAGGCGATGCGGGAGGTGGTGTAATGGATGCACACTGCGTATGCTACACCCTCTATCCCAAAGTGCGTCTGTCCGAAATAAATAAGCGGCAGGGCAATCACAAAGGTGTTGATGGTGTTCACGTAAAAACTCACGGAGGGCTTCCCGATCCCTTTGAGTACCTCGGCGGGTGTACCGGAGATGGCAAAAATCATGGCGGCAACCGATAATATCCGGAGTGGAGCAGCCGCCTCCAGCCATTTGGCGCCAAAGAAAAACAAAATGATCTCCTCCGCCAGTCCGATAAAAAGAACTGAAATGGGAAACGTAATAATCGCCGTCATTCGCATGGTCTGCAGGTAGTACATTTTGATCTTCTCCGGATCGTCCTGCAGCTTGCTGTACACCGGGAAGAATACCTTGTTGAAGATGGAGTAAAGCTGAGACTTCAGTGTCAGACTCAGCATGAACGCCAGGGTATAGATACCAAGCAAATGTGAGCTGACAAGCTTGCCAATGATCAGGTAGTCCAGGTTCTTCCGGAGGAAGTGCAGAATGTTGTTCAGCTGCGTGTAGATGCTATATCCGGCCAGGTCCAGGAGCACATCTTTGCGAAACACAAACTTAGGTGACCAGCCAACTTTCACCCAGTAGGAAACCAGGATCACACCTGATCCTGCTATGTATTTTGTAACCAGACTCCATACACCAAATCCCAGCAAAGCCATGACAACAGCAGCTATTGAACTGATGGCCGTGCCCAGAAAGGTGATTGTAACGAGAGACTTAAAGTTCAGTTTTCGGGTGAGGATCACCCGAGGAATGATCGACGAGATATTGAAGAGCAGGTATATGCTCAGTGCATTCAGAATAGGTACTAAACGGGGCTCGTTGTAAAAGGCGGCTCCCGCCGGTGATATGAACAGAAAGAAGCAGAGCACAAGTAGCAGGGAAACAACGAGCAGGAACCACAGCGCACTTGAGTAGCGAACCTGGGTCAGTTCGTCTTCTTTCTTTTGAATAAGCGCATTGTAGAGGCCCATGTCCGAAACCACTTCCAGAATGCCCACAACCAGCATGGCCATGCCTACGATGCCATAGGCTTCCGGAACCAGCAGCCTGGCCAGGATCAGCATTACCAGAAAGTCAGTACTCTTGGTGGCAACCACACTGATCGTGTTCCACTTTATTCCGGATAGTACCTTACCCCTCATGCCAGCAATTGCCATAGTCTAGTTAAATTGTGCTGTTAGCAGATTGTCGTATACTTTGCGACTTTTATATATCTCAGAAATGATGGCATCGGTCGCTTCGCTTATTGAAAGGTGGGAAGTGTCGATGCTGATGTACTGCCCTGCAGAAACCAGCTCTGCCACTTTCCTGAATTTATCAATGTCGATGCGGCTTCTCTCTAAGGTGTTCTCGGTTGGTTTCCGTTCTACCAGTACCTCCGGAGAGGCATAAAGGAAAAACACAAGGTCAGGAGTAGGCAGGATGGAACGGTAGAGCAGATTTTTCCCCATGCCTTTGTCCATCAGGAAGGCTCCCGGTACGCGGTCAATCAGCACAATGCTATACCTTGATCTGAGCTTCACCGGCACCTGGCGAAGCAGGAGTTCGGCCGGTAGCACCAAAAATGACTTCAGAAAACTGAAAGCCTTGTCAAGCACTTTCGGTCGGAGCCGTTTGTTATAAACCGATTTTACCCATGGTGAGGTCCAGCCATTTTCTCCCATGCCCAGGTATAGCTTGTTTGTTTTGAGGTTCAGCTTTTGCTCTACAGCCTCTATCAGTGTGGATTTGCCTGCACCGTCAGTACCCAAAAAGAGCACCTTCATGCCATAGCCATGCCTTCTGAATTTATTTTCCTTTACCATTCTGCTGCGCTGCTGCTTGAAATAGGGGCGAAGCAGTACTTTGAGCTGTTCTGTGATATTAGGAAAGTCTTGGCTGAGCCATCTTTGTAAGCCGGCTACCGTTTCGCTGTGTTGGGCTGTAAGCTCAGCCTGGTACATGCTGATGTACTGGCTCAGGTATACCTGGTGCTTTGGCTCCAGTCTGCCCCTCTCCTTATAAGCCAGGTGCGCCGCATAGAGCAGGATCGCGTCCATACCGTTTGGCCTGCATACTCCTTTCGAGTTGAGAACAACTGCTGACAAAGCCTGATCCGTGTTGGAGTAGGTATAGCATTGGTCTGCTCCATTGGCAAAAGTTAAGCTGTACTTCACATCCAGGTATAGCTCAGACTGTGGTGAATAGTAAAAGTGGTGATTGGTATGATAACTTGGCTCTCTTCTTTTGAACCAGCCTAACGTGCGCAACCGCTTCTCAAATTCACTTTTGCTTTCAGGGGCGACAAACAGATCGATGTCGCCGGACTGAAATTCAGACTCAAAATCTGTGAGCAGAAAATAGCTGATGCCATCTTCGTGCAGCGTACGGAATAAGGTCTGTATAGTAGTGTTCATTGATTGTCTGAAAGATTAAGGAAAATAGATACCCTGCTAAGCAAGTACTTTGGTGATACTGGATTTTTCAAGATCAGCGTACATAACAAACCCGAGGGATGGCAGTGCAACCCGCACGGTATTATTCTTAATGGCAACCACAGTGCCTTCTTTGTCCTGCAGAAAACCTCTGGATATTTTCACCGCATCGTTGACGCATACCTTTGTCTTCTCGAGCTGCACATTGCTGTGCTCATTTAGGAAACTTCTGATCGCTTCAATTTCTTCGTCTCTGATCACTGCCGGCTTGCCCAGCCAATGCACCAAGTTGATCACACCGTCCAATTCCTTTACTTCCCGGATCTTTTTATCCGATATATGCACAAATACATAAGATGTAAACAGGGGTTCGTGCAGTACTTTCTTCCTGTCGCTCCACTGGCGGGTAACCTTGTTCAGCGGACAGTAGCTCTGAATTTCTTTCAGTGTAAGCAGGTCTGCTACTTTCTTTTCCCAGCGAGGCTTCGTGTAAACGGCATACCATCTTTCTTCCATCACGTCTTCGTTTTAGGGTTACTTTTGAATCAGGGTATGGCTTCGCCTACCTCAGTCCCATTTTGGTGACCGGGAAAAACTTTAAGCCATACTTATTACATGCAGGAGGAGAACTCCCAAGTGTGCTGTGCTTTTGGCAACTACCAGTTATCCTGATAATGGATTATCGCAGATACGCTATCAGGCTTTTGTACCGATAGATCTGGTCCTATACACCTTGTCGCTATACCTGCTTTCGTAGCCGTAGCCGTAGCCGTAGCCGTACTGGCCCTTCACAAAGCCTCTGGCTTTCACCCCGTTGAACACAATGGCTACATTGTGCAGTGTGCTCAACTTGTTGTTCTGCGCCAGGCGCTGAACGAGGCTTTTCGGGGTATAGGCATGCCGCATAACAAGCAGCGTAATATCACAATACTGAGAGAGCAGGTAACCATCAGATACCAGGTCGACAGGAGGCGTGTCAATGATCACATAGTCAAAGGCTTCCTCTAAATAGGAGAAGAATACCTCCAGCTTCCCGTTCAGCAAATGTTCTGTGTGATCACCGATGTCTATGCCTGCTGGTACAATGCTAAGGTTTTCGATCGAGGTGCTCTTAATAATGTCACCCGGTTTTAAGTCACCGATCAGGTACTCGATGATGCCTGGGTGTTTGTAGCTGTCAAAAAGCGCTGAAGTGGTAGGGTTTCTTAGGTCAAAGTCCAGTAGCGCCACCTTTTTCCCAGATGAGGCAAGGCTGGATGCCAGGTTTGTGCTTACGAAGCTCTTGCCCTCGCCAGGTATGTTGGACGTGACCATGATTTTCTTCTTGGTAAATGTTCTTCCGTAAAGTCCCATCGTCACGCGGAGCTGTCGGAACTGCTCTACATCGGCCGCTTCGGTTGGCTCAATGAACATGCCATTGCTTTGCTGCTTCACGCTTGACAATTCTGCCACGATCGGCACATTGGTATAGGCCTCGATCTCAGACCTGAATAACAATTTGCTGTTCAGGATCTCTCTGCTGGATACAATGGCAATACCGATGATCAGAGACAAGACGAATGCAGACAAATAAGCCAGCAGTGGCCGTGGACTGATAGGCCCTCTGGATGACTGGGCCAGGTCCACTATGCGAATGTCTTCTGAAGTAGGAGCGGAGGACAGCACGGTTTCTTCACGTTTCTGCAGCAGGAAGCTATAGGCGTTGTTTTTTATAAGTTGCTGACGACTGATCTCGAGCAGTTCTCTTTCCTGATGCGGAATCGTTTGCAGTACAGAATTATAGCTATTGTTAGTTGCAACCAATCTTGACCTGCTTGTGATCAGGTTGTCTCTCTGGTTGCGCAGGTTTTCCAGTATGCCCGGTCTCAGGTTGGCTATTTCCTCTCTTACTGATATCAGCATGGGGTTATTCTCGGCCGTAGTCCTGCTCAGCTGCTGGTATTGAGTTTCTGCTAATTGCAGTTTCTGCAGCAGCTGTGACAGCATTGGGTCATTCACACCGAGTGTGGAAGGAACAACACCTGAAAGACCTTCTTTGGAGATCACATATTTCTCGATCTTATCAAGTACTGCCAGCTGTATGTTAATCTCAGAGATTCTTTTATCGTTATCGCCTACACTCTGCAAAAACAGTCGACCTTGTTCTGTCAGGTCAATCGCTCCTTTGGAGGATCTGTATTTTACGATGCTGTTTTCCAGCTCTTCCAACTCACTTTCGATCAGGCGAATCCTGTTTTCGACAAACTCCAGGGTTTGTGACGCAAGCTTGTTGCGATCGGTTATGATGGCCTCCTGGTAAGCGTGAATCAGTGAGTTAAGAATATCCTCGCCTCTCTCGGGCACCTCATCCTCAATGTAAAGTGTGATCACACTTGACAGTTTCCCCGGTGTTTCAATGCTGATAGTCCGGAGCAGCTTACTGACTTCTTTTTTGGGACTTGAAATAGAGAAGTACAGGGGAGAGGTCGCCATTTCGCTCTTTTTCTCATTTCTAGCGAACAGCATTTCACCGTATGGTGTTTTTACCCATTTGTTGAGCGGATAGTCAACCTCATCGATGTTCACCAGCTGCTTCTCGTAGTCAAAGGTGAAGTATACTGCAGGCTGTTCGGCGACATCGTAGGGCGACTTGAGCTTAATGCTGATAGGAGAAGTATTGTAAGCAGAGGTAGACTTGAATTTTCCTTCTTCATATATTGAAGCATATAGGTTCAGGTCCTTTACCACCTCATGCATGAGGTAATGCGAGCTTAATACGTTTATCTCGTTTTCAACGATCTTGTTGGTGGTAAACGCGTCGATCGACTCCGTCATTTTGGAGTCATTCACCCCTTTTTTCTCATCCTTTACAATTATCGATGCCGAGATGGCATAGGTAGGCACAGCGTAATAGCGCAGGTATGCCCATGCTCCCAGAGAGCATATCACAAACAGCGCTACAAAAAGAGGCCAGAAGGGCAGGAACTTAAAAACAAGGGCAGCCCCCAGGTTATCTTCAACATTAGACCTTTTATTCTCCATAAACTTGTTTTATAACTTACCTCGTTAAGCGATCAATACTCACTACTACAAATGTCAGAGAGCTCAGCACGAGCGGCAGCCACTGCCTGGTAGCACTTGCGCTTGCTATTTTTGCTCTGTTAGGCTCTACATAGATAATGTCATTGGAACGGAGGTAATAATAGGGGGATTTGAAGATCTCATCTGTTGTAAGGTCGAGCCTCACAAGTTTTTTTACACCCGCTTCCTCTCTGATCAACAGCACATTATGGCGGCTCGCGAATATGGTAAGGTCACCGGCCAGACCGAGCGCCTCCAGCAGTGTCAGTTTTTCGTTTGGAACCGTTAGCACCGAGGGGCGTGATACCTCTCCAAGTACTGAAACTTTATAATTCAGGTACCTGACATCCACGATTGGATCCTTCAGCAGTTTACGGCTCTCTATCTCTTTTTTAATACCTTCCTGAAATTCCTTTTTTGTTAGCCCGGCAGCTTTGATCCTGCCCAGGAAAGGGAACTGTATATAGCCCTCCGGATCAACGAGATAGCCTGGTGACTGTGCTATCGTATTTGTGGCGCTGGAAGCTCTGAAGCTGTTCTCAGAAGAGGCATTGAATATTTCGGTAGCAGTTGGGTTTAGGCTGCTAACTGTGATATTAAGTAAGTCATTAGGCTGCAGGATAGGCTCCAGGCTTTCTGCTTTACTTATGATCTCAGACGTGGAAACGTTATCGAAATATACTGCATGATTGGTAGAGGCACAGGAGGATAAAAAAACACAGCATACCAAGATAAAAACGAATGCTTTTACTTTATAGAGCTTCATAAGGGTTAATGGGAAAAAGGTGGTATTAAATTGTCATGCACAGAAATAAGTTTATTATTAAATTTTGATTGGAATAGTTAAATTTAATAGTGTTCAATTACAATACGAAAACATTATATCCAAGTTGCTTGCTTGTTAAGTTTGGTAAAAAAAATGTTTTAGTGGGTTAACAGCCTCATTTTAATGGTGAAAAGCAATAATTATATTATATATTACAATAGTTATAAAATAAAGTTTTGTATTAATTAAAATAGCTAAAGTCATATAGCGTGTAATTGTATTACGGTTAGTATTAGAAAAAAGCTATTTTATTTGGAGGATTTTAGTGAAAGTTTTTAATCGAAATTTGATAATTAAAATCAGGAGCGAGGTTGGTTACTACGCTATGGTGGGAGACCGGAGCTAAAATCAGGAGCAGCGATTTAAAATGAAGCGACAGGTATACCTGTGGAAGAGAAGCAGCTCTTGAACAAAGCTACTTATTATCCAGATCTGTATACCTGACCAGATGATGTTTTGGGTGGGAACCTTAGGTGACGCTGCTGACTACTTGGAGAGCACAAGGCCCATACCTGTAGAAGCTGCTTTACCGTCTTCTCTCACCACTTTTCCATTCAACATTATATACCTGAAGCCGGTAGCCTCCTGGTGCGGATTTTCATAAGTGGCATTCTCTTTTACTTCCTCCGGTCTGAACAGCAGTAGATCCGCTTTATAACCTTGCTTTACGAGGCCACGATTACGCAGCCCGATGGTCTTAGCTGACAATCCCGTCATCTTATGAACAGCTTCCTCCAGTGAGAGTAGTTTTTTCTGCATTACATATGTCTCCAGTATGCGTGCAAAGGCTCCATAGCTGCGGGGGTGGCGCATGGTGGGGCTGCCGTCGGTGCAGACCATCACATGCGGATCCTTCAGAAAGGTCTCCTGCAAGGTTTCGTCCATGATAAAGTAGGCACCGTCGGCACCGTAAGGGCCGATATCCTCCATTAAGGCCAGCTCGAAGGGTTTGTTCAGTTCCTCGGCCACCTGTTGCAGCGTTTTACTTTTATATGGTCCGGAGCCAATCAGGGTCGCTTCAGGACCATTGCGCTGTATGATCTTGTTGCGTAGAAAAGTGGCAAGTTCCTGACGGCGGGTCTTCAGCACCTCCTGGTAATCATGCGGTTTCTTTGCCCAGTCCGGAAAGAGGATGGCGATGCCGGTATAGCTGGCGGTGTAAGGATAAAAGTCGGCTGTCACCTGTATACCTTGCTGACGGGCGGAATCCAGCACTTGCAGTACGCGGTTGGCGCGTTGCTCACCCTTGCCATACACTACTTTTATGTGCGACACATGCACCGGGCAGTACCTGCCCTGCTCCAGTAACTCTCGTATGGAGGCCTCTACAAAGGCGTCGTCCTCATTGCGCATGTGGCTCATAATTATGCCCTTCTTCTTACCCACAATTTCAGCAAGCCTGTTCAGCTCAGCAGGGCGGGCGTAGTAGCCGGGGTTATACTCGAGGCCGGTGGTCAAACCAAAGCAGCCTGCATCGAGTGCATCTGTGAGGAGCTGTTCCAGTTTGGCCATACCTGGCTCTGATGGGATGGAGTCATATTCTATTCCTGAGAGCATGCGGAGGGTATTGTGCCCGGCAAACATGGCCACGTTGACACCCAGCTCTTTCCCATCTACTTCCTGCATCCACTCTTTCAGGTTTTCGCGCTGCGGACTAAAACCGTCCTGGCCCAGGCAGATCGTCGTGATACCCATCGAAATGAAGTTGGAAAAGTCAGGGGTCTCAAGCGGATCGCCGTGTGCGTGCGTGTCAATAAAGCCCGGCGTCAGGTATAGGCCAGCGGCATCGATGGTGCGATCGGCTGTGTAAGTTCTGGAGGTATCCGTATCGATCAGCGCAATGGAGTCACCATTTATCAGAACCTGGGCCGCATAAGCGGCACTACCGGTGCCATCTATCACCATGGCATTGCGGATCAGCAGTTCGTACCGGTTTTGATCAGAAGCGACCTGCTGACAGGATGCGAATACGAGCGATGCAAGGACTAACGTGGCAAACAGGGCGGCGTGACGATACAGTTTTTCCATGCTTAAAGATAATTTATTAGCAATGAAAAACAATGCATTACCTGTTTCGTTTGCACCTCTGCTGTAGAAAACTATCAGACTGTAAAAATATTTTTTCTGCATTCTTGTAAATTCTTTTCAAGAATCAGGTGTGGGTGTAACCTGTTGTAAATCAATGTTGTGTTGCTGGTTTTAATACGATTATTCATGAGGATTTACAGGTGTAGCGACGAGCGGGTTTAGGCGATTTTTATTGCACTGGCACGCAAGTTGTAATTAGACCATACAACAGAGTTTGATTGTTTTAACTAAACTGAAATTGTTATGAAAAAGGTAAGCTATATCATGAGCCTGGCACTGATGGCATCAGTAGCTTTTGGTGGATCGGCTGAGGCGCAGGAGAAAAGAACAGGCTGGAGCCCACAGGCAAAAGGCGCTGTGATCGGTGCCGGTACAGGTGCTGCAGCAGGTGCTATTATACATAAGCGTAACCGCGTAGTAGGTGGTGTTGTAGGTGGTGTAGCCGGTGGCGCCGTAGGTTACGGTGTAGGCAAGGTGATCGACAACAAGCAGAAGGAGCGTGAGGCGGAAGCAGCCCGTGTAGCGGCAGCCGAAAGAGCCGCCGCAGCCCAGCGTGCCGCAGCTACAGAACGTGCGGCGGCAGCCAACAGAGCGACAGTTGCGAAAAACACGCCAGCTCCAGTTAAAAAAGCAGCTACTCCTCAGCCAAGTCTGGCAATGGCCACCCCAGCTGAAACAGCAGCAGCTAATTCACTGGCGATGATGTATGCATCTGAAGACGGACCAACGCCACAAGTAGTATACGCTAACTTCCTGCCTAACCTCGATTATGGTGACCGCAGCAAGCCTTACTATACTTCTGAGGTTCGACGTAAGAGCTGGTAACATGTTTACCCTTATCCCTTTCCCGGTGCTGAGCCGGGAGAGGGTATAAATCCTACGATGCCGTTTTCACGTATGGCGTCGTGGTTTACTCACCAAAATTTAGAAATCATGAAAAATATACTTTATACCCTGTTTGCCCTTTTCTTCCTGGCTTCGTGCGCGAAGTCTGATGGAGGAGAGTCAGTGGATGTCCGTGAACTGAACCAGGAGTTTATCAGTGCCTGGAATGCTCGGGACTCTGACAAAGTGATCTCGATGATGGCCGAGGATGTGCAGTTTCTGCAGGGCGAGGTAATTTACAGAGGTAAGTCTGAAGTGTCGGACAAGTGGGTGCGCGAAACCATGGGCACCATTGCCGACCTGAAAACCTACCCGGTAAGTTCCGGTACTGATACACAGATCGCCTACGAGGCTGGTACGTTTTCAGTAGATGTGCTCCCGGTCAGCCCCGGCGAACCCCGTGGCCTTGGTGAAGGCAACTTTATGCTGCTTTGGAAAAAGGCCAGTGACGGTAACTGGAAGCTAAGCTACGCACAGCTGGAAGGACACCCAGTTGTTGCCCGAAATTAGAAGGTTAAAATTGAAAATAAAAAAAGCGGCTGCTCTATGGGCAGCCGCTTTTTTTATGGGTATACCTGATGCTTAGTGGAAGAACAGGTAAGCGATAAAGATGGCGGCAATAGCACCGGCGAAGTCGGCCAGCAGACCGCAGGTCAGGGCATAGCGGGAACGCTTAATGCCAACAGAGCCAAAGTATACCGCCAGTATGTAAAAGGTTGTTTCAGTCGAACCCTGGAAAGCCGAGGCCATACGTCCCACAAAAGAGTCAACGCCGTAGGTGTTCATGGCTTCGACCATCAGACCGCGGGCGCCGCTGCCGCTCAGCGGCTTCATAAAGGCTACTGGCAGGGCAGGAACGAAGTCTGTGTTTACACCGGTAAGCGCAATCAGATAGCCTATACTATCCACGATCATATCCAGTGCACCGGAAGTACGGAACACACCAATTGCCACCAGGATGGCTACCAGGTAGGGGATAATGGTGATGGCCACTGTGAAACCCTCTTTAGCGCCTTCAATAAAGGCTTCATATACATTCACTTTTCGGATGAGCGCCAGACCCACAAACGAAATGATGATCGAGAAGAGGATCACGTTGCTGGCCACCTGTGAGATGACGCTGACCTGTTCCTGGGAAATGGTGCTGAAGTAATAAATCAATCCGCCTATTAGCAGCAGCAAAGTGCCTATATAAGCCATGATGACAGGATTGAACAAATTGATACGCTGGTACAAAGCCACTGCGATCAAACCGACCATCGTCGAGAAGAAGGTAGCCAGCAGAATAGGGATGAAAATATCAGAGGGATCAGCCGCGCCCAGTTGTGCCCGGAATACCATGATACTGATTGGGATAATAGTGAGTCCGGAAGTGTTGAGCACCAGGAACATGATCTGGGCATTGGAGGCTCGGTCCTTGATCGGGTTGAGCTCCTGCATTTCTTTCATAGCCTTCAGTCCTAGAGGCGTGGCGGCATTGTCGAGCCCCAGCATGTTGGCAGAGAAGTTCATCAGGATGGAGCCAAACACAGGATGGTTCTTCGGGATCTCCGGGAAGAGTCGGTTGAAGAATGGCGCCACTAGTCGGGAGAAGATGGCGATGATGCCGCCGCGTTCACCTACTTTCATCAGACCCAGCCACAGCGTCATGACGCCGGTCAGGCCGAGCGAAATCTCAAAGCCGAGCTTGGCATTGTCGAAGGTGCTGGTAACGAGTTTCTGGAAGATCTCTACATCGCGAAAAACGATGAGCTGGAACAAAGCAATAGCAAAGGCGATCAGAAAGAAGGCCGCCCACAGATAGTTTAATACCATGAAGCAAAGGTTGGTCTGGAATCAGTCTGTAAGATACAAACTGATTCCAAAAGGGGAAGGGCTTTAGGCGACAAAATTATATTGCTGCCTAATGTAGTATTCCATGAAATAGCTCCGGCCGCTCACCCTGCAGGTCATATACAAATCCGTTCAGGATAGCATACCTGTTTTGTCCTTTGTCATCTGTTAGCATGAAGTTCGCCGGCTCGTCGAGCGCCAGTTGGTGGTTGACGATGCTGGCTATACCTGCCACGTTGAGGGGGAGTGAGGTCGGATCGGGCAATACGCCCGGCAAGTGGCGCACCCGAATGGTGGTATAGCCCTGCCTGAGCAATTCGGCACCCAACTTCTCTGTCAATTCGTCCAGGCTGTCGATGGGCTGCTCGTATACTTTGCCGGGCACCAAGGTAAGCCCATTGGCGTCGAGTTCTTCGTAGCCATGGAACACACTCATATCCCCAATTTCTTCTACTGCACTGCTATGGTAAAAGCCGAGGTGATTGGGTGCGTCCACTTCCAGTCGGTTAATGCCGATATCCAGGATAGTGTCGCGGCCGTTGTCGGTATGGCGGACGTGGCGCAGCACCAGGTCGTAAAGGTGACGCTGGTTTTCAGGTATACGGTCATAGGCTTCCACTCCGAAGCTTTGGTAAGCTTCTTCGGCAATCAGGTATAGCCCCGAGAGGATAGCTGTAAAGTTCAGCTGGCGGATGTGCTGCTTTTCCGGGTCGCCGTGCTGCCCGCCAGACTCCACCAGGACCACGCTGGTACCCCATTTCTGAATGTTGTCGCCAAAGGCCCTTGGCTCGTGCTCGTCGTTGAACTTAGCTACCTGTCCAGGTATAAACTGTTGCAGCACATGGTCCATACCGGCGATGGTACGCATGGCACGCTCACGTACTGTATTGATGTTGCGGGCATGGTCGTAGGCCGGAGCCAGAAACGAAATAGTGGCAGGACGCGCCGTGTAGCCGGCTGTGTAGTAGCGACTCTGGTCGTGCAGGTTAAAGCCAAAGGCCGGCTCGAACTGGTCACGCAGTTGTTTCAGCAGTTCTGATTCCGGACTCTGCAGACGCAGGGCATCGCGGTTCATGTCTATACCTAAGGCGTTACGACGGGTATACATCTCGGCTCCGTCCGGGTTGAGCATCGGCACAATATAAAGTGTCAGGTGCTCCAGTATGTGTTTCCGTACCTGATCCAGCTCGTCGGACTGGTTGAGGAAGTGCAGCAGATCGAACAGGGCCATGGTGGCAGTGGGCTCATCGCCGTGCATCTGCGACCAGAGCATAACCTTTGTTTTGCCGGTGCCAGCTTTTATCAGGTAGATCGAACGGCCCTGCACCGAGTGGCCGGCCACCTGCACCTCGAAGGCTGACTGCTCCTGCAGCTGCTCAATCAGGGGCACAATATCGCGGTGACGGAAGCGCCGGTGCCGCAATGCTGGTTCCTTGTACTTGTGGTGGCTGTGGTATAGTTGCTGGCCCAGCTCCTGAATAGCAGCTGGTGTGTTGCTGTTTGAGGATGTCGTATTCATCGTACCTTTTTAAAATGCTCTCTAAAAAAAGTGCCTCCCGCTTCAGGGCTATACCTGAAAGGGGAGGCGCTGCCCTATAGAATGGGGCTGGATCTTTGTTGGCTTAGTTGCCAGGCCAAGCATGCCAAGGAATGCGGGCCAGCACCAGAATCAGAGCAATGGTATAGAATATAGCGATGCTGCTGAAACGCTTTTTATCGTCCTGCAGACGCTTGGCACGGGCATAACCTACTGTGATCAGCACAACGGCGATGATCATGGTCAGCGGGTGCTCCAATACATAAAGTCTTTGAACAGACTCCTTCATGAACCCTTCAGTGGCAAGACTAATACCTCGTGGCGACACAAAGTAGAGAACTACGCCCAGTACCCACTGCAGGTGCGCAGGTATAAGGCCCAAAAGACCCATTTTTCTATCTTTTTCTGTGAACGGCTTGTTGCCGGACATGCCCATAAAGGCAAAAATGATGCTTACAAGAAGGCCTAAAATTACTAGATAGGCCATAAACGAGTGAAAATGCAGTAATCCTGTCTCCATATCAGTGATAGTGGTTTTGTCTGCCGTAAATATAGGGATTTAATTATCAATTCAGATGCCCGCCTCTATTTTGATTAGTAATCAGCAGGCAAAAATAAACCCCGCACACGCGAAGTGTACGGGGCTTTTTAGTAAGGTATAGCTGTTATTAGCGGCCTTTTCCGATTTTCTTGTTCTCTGGAACAGTCCACAGATAGATCGTAGATCCGTCTATCACTTGGGTCTCTTCCGGCTCCCAGTCGCCCATGTCAAAAGCGTGAGACACGATGCGGGTACCAGGTTTCAGCTGCTCGAGCAACACCGGACGAAGCTTCATGTTTACATTTGGCAGCAGGTATAGCGTCACCACCGATGCAGGTCTGTAGTCCACTTTAAACAGGTCCTGCTCCACAAACTTCACCTTATTGGTCACGCCGGCCTCACGGGCATTCTGATTAGCTTCTTTGATGCGCTCCGGGTTTATGTCGAAGCCAGTACCTGTGGCACCGTGCTCCTTGGCCGCCGTGATCACGATACGCCCATCGCCACAGCCCAGGTCATACACGACATCACCGTCCGACACATTAGCCAGTTTGAGCATGGCGTCCACCACTTTCTGGGGAGTTGGAACATAAGGCACGTCCAGCTTAGGTGTTGCAGTGGTTTGGGCAAATGCCGCAGAAGCGAAAAGTGTCAGCACGAGTGTGCACAGCGAATTTCTGATTGCTCTCATCTTGTTTTCATTAAGTTAGTAATCCGTTTAAGAAAATATCAGGTATAAGGTGAGCGGTTTTGTGATAGTATGTCTCATTAGGAGAGGAGAAACGCACACAGGGTGTATTTACGTGCAGCCGGGATCAGTAGTTCTTGATTGTGGCATTTTATGTATCCTTTAGTAAGATTCCTTTAAGCAACCCCGCTGTTACACTGCTTTTTTATCTTTCTGTTTTTGGATGCGAGGTATAGACAGCAACACCAGCACCCCCACCACCAACACGCCTATACCTACCAGAGCACCTAAGCCGGTGTACATCAGGCTGGAGTAAAACAGATAAGCACTCGTGAGGCAGAAAATAAGCGGCAGCACAGGGTATAGCGGTACTTTGAAAGGCCTCGGGCGCTCGGGCTCCTTGCGTCGCAACACAAACAGGGCGATGCCTACCAGCAGCAAAAAGAACCAGAAAACCGGCGCTGTGTACTCCACCATCGTTTCAAATCCGTTGCGGGTGAACAGAGCCAATCCGACCAGCGCCAGCGACACTATCCCCTGTACTACATAAGCATTCACCGGAGAGGATGCTTTGGTGTTCCATTGGCCTAAGAAGCTGAAAACCGGAAAGTCACGGCCAAGGGCATAATTGGTTCGGGCACCAGTCAGGATAGTGGCATTAGCAGAGGTGAGGGCGGCAAGCGTCACAATGATGCCGATCAACACCATGCCCGTGTCACCTAGGGTCACGCGTACGAGGTCAGCTGCTATGGCATCGGAGGCGGCCATCCCCTCCAGCCCCAGCACATGCAGGTAGGCCAGGTTGATAAGCAGGTAGATCAGGGTGATGACGGCGATGCTGGCGATCAGGGCGGTGGCCATACCCCGGCGTCCGCTCTTGAGTTCTGCAGAAATATAGGCTGCTTCATTCCAGCCACCGAAGGTAAGCAGCACAAACACCATGGCCAGGCCCATGGAAGTGCCGTTGCCTGTACCTGCATTGCCTGCTGCTACCGTTTCATCAGGTGTGAACAGGAAGGCCGCTCCCAGCACTATAAGTATACCAAGCACCTCCAGTATGATCAGAAAGCGCTGCACGCCTGTGCCGAAACTGACGCCCACAATATTGATCGTAGTGAGCAAGACCACCACCAGTCCCGCATAGATGACCGACGATAGCTCCCCGATGCTGTAGATTTGGGCCATGTAGTCGCCGATGATAAAAGAAAGCAGCGCAATAGATCCGGTCTGAATGACACTCATGCGCGCCCATGCAAACAGAAAAGCCAGCCTTTTGCCGAAGGCCCTTGTCAGGAAGTGGTAATCGCCTCCGGCATGCGGGAAAGTAGTGGTTAACTCGGCGTAGCAGAGTGCCCCGATCAACGAAACCAGTCCGCCCAGCACCCAGGTGGTCAGAAACATAGTGCCGCTCTCCACATTGGCAGCCACCAGCGAAGGTGTCCGGAATATGCCGGCGCCCACCACCACCCCCACGATCACGGCGATGGCATCGAACATGCTCAGGGCGGGTCTGGGTTCTGCTTTGGGTTTTTCTTCAGCTGAAACTTCCGTTTGTGTTGAAGCGAGCGTCGCGTCTGCCGCAGGGTAGTCTTCGTTCAGGTTAGGCATAGTTTTATAGCTAGGTGTAGGCTTCATTGTCTCTGACCCACTGTTTACGGACGGTAACATGATCTAAGTTGTAAACCATGCGCTTTTTTAAAGAGTAAGTAGTATATAGAGAGGTTTACTGATTGGAACAAATCAGGTATAGCCTTTGGAATAAATGTTCACTCTATTCTCAAAAAAAGCCGTTATGAACTCTAATCTGCCTTTCAGCCAACCCGGTCGTGTTATAATCGGTAAAGCAAGTGATAAAACATCAATATTTATGGGAAAAGCTGTCGGCACTTTTTTGATTGCCATCCTTTCTGCCGTGCTGGCCATTGTGGGGTATAAACTCTTCGAGGGCAGTTCACAACAAAACGGGAACTTCAACAACGAAAACCCTTCCGTTATACCGGTGGTGTCATCGGTTGGGAATCCGGATTTTGTGCCTGCCGCTGCTAGCGTGACGCCGGCTGTGGTGCACATCAAAACCTTGTATACCGCTGCGCAAACAGGGCGCAACCCGATCTATGAACTCTTCGGGATGCCACAGCAATCTACGCCGGCCAGGGGATCAGGCTCTGGCGTGCTTATCTCCAAAGACGGCTACATTGTCACCAACAATCACGTAATCGACCGGGCATCAGGTATAGAAGTGGTGCTGCCCGACCGCCGTACCTTTGAGGCGAAGCTGATCGGAACGGACCCCAGCACAGATCTGGCCCTGCTGAAAGTGGAGGCAAGTAATCTGCCGGTAGTGCCGCTGGGTGACTCGGATAAGGTGCAGGTAGGGGAGTGGGTGCTGGCGGTGGGCTATCCGCTCTCGCTCAACTCAACTGTTACAGCAGGTATCGTCAGCGCTAAGGGCCGCAGCATCGGCATCCTCAACCGGCCAGGGCAGGGTGGCTACGTGGATCCGGCACAGGTGGCCAATACCGCCATTGAGTCTTTCATCCAGACCGATGCCGCCATCAATCCGGGCAACTCGGGCGGTGCACTTGTGAATACATCGGGGCAACTGATTGGCATCAACACGGCCATTGCTTCACAAACTGGCAGCTATGCAGGCTATGGTTTTGCTATACCTGTCAACCTGATGCAAAAGGTAGTAGGAGATATACAGAAGTATGGCAGGGTGCGTCGCGGCTTTCTGGGCGTGAACTTCCCGGTGCCCGCCGTGGAAGACCAGATGCTGCGGGCACGAGGCATCGATCCGGGTGAAGTAAGCGGTGTGTACATTATGGGCATACAGCCAGGAAGCGGTGCCGAAAAAGCCGGATTGAAAGAAGGAGATATCATACAAGGTATAGATGGCATAGAGGTGAATTCGTCGGCTGAGCTATCGGAGCGCATAGCACGCTACTACCCGGGTGATAAAGTGAACCTGACCCTGCTGCGTGACGGCAAGCAGCGCAAGGCTACCGTGACGCTGCAAGGCGAGGAAGAGGAAACGGTAAGCGACAGCGCCGCCAAAGGCCTGGAGGCGCGACTGGGTGCCAACTTCGCGCCGCTCACCGACCGTATGAAAAAGCAGTATCGTCTAAGCGAAGGCGTATACGTGACAAAGATTCAGCCGGGCGGTTTCTTCGATTCGGCAGGTATACCGGAGGGTACTGTGATTGCGCGTGTGAACGGGCGCCCTGTGAACAGTCTCGCCGACATCAGTAAATCGCTGGCAGCGTCGCGCAGCGGCATGGTGCGGCTGGATGGCATTACGCCAGACGGTACGGCCTTTGTGTTCAACTTCCCGCTGGGTGCTTAAGGGCAGATGACGGACACGGATCTAAGCAGGCTATACATCGGCACTTCCGGCTGGAGCTACCGCTGGCGGGAAGTGCTGTACCCACCCGAACTCAAGTCGGCGGACTTTCTCAGCCACTATGCCACCCGCTTCAATGCCACAGAAATCAACAGCAGCTTCTACCACTTCACCATGGCCAAAACCATTGAGAAATGGCTGGCGCAGACACCGGCGCATTTTCGGTTCGCGCCCAAGCTGCATCAAGAGATAACACACAAGCGCAAATTTCAAGGTATAGAGGAACCGCTGCAGAAGTTTATGTCGCGCTACCAGCTCATGGGTGAACGGCTGGGGCCGGTGCTGGTGCAGATCGCCGGCAGCTTCCGTTTCGACAAAGGTATAGCCGGTGACTTCTACCATACCTTGCGGGAGTTGTACCCGGAGCAGCCCTTTGCGCTGGAGGCCCGGCACGTCTCGTGGTTCACAGAGGAGTCTTTTGACCTGATGCGTGATTTTAACATCACCACTGTCATCGCCAATGCCGGCAAGCGATTCCCGGGCACTGAAGTCACGACCACTGATGTTGCCTACCTGCGGCTGCACGGTGACGAGAAAATGTATTCCTCGTCTTACTCCGACGAAAAGCTGGAGCGTTATGCCTATATGGTGAAAGACTGGCTGGAAGACGACAAGGAGGTATGGGTGTTCTTTAACAATACCATACTGGGGAATGCCGTGCTAAATGCCGACAGGCTGCGGCAGTTTATAATTGAATTGTAGTTTTTCTGAAGCAGGAGATCTATAAGTGTTTAAGCATTAGAAGATCATAATAGGTCGTAAATCCCTGTAAATCCAGCAACTAAAAATATATAGGGTTTTCTAAACATTTCGGGTGGAAGTGTGTAATACCTGCGATGTGATTTAGCCTTTTGAGCATGCGGTTTTTAATCTTCTTCTTGCTTCTCTTCCCTATCCTCAGTTTTGCACAGTCGGGTGTGATAACGGGTACTGTGCGTGATGCCAACACTAAGGAAGCCCTGATCGGGGTGTCGGTGCAGGTGGTGGGTACGCAACAGGGAGCGGTCACGAACGAGAGCGGTGCCTACAGGATCGATAACATTCCGCTCGGCAGCTATACC
Organism: Pontibacter sp. LHS1; assembly: GCF_058932855.1. Classification (NCBI taxonomy): domain Bacteria; kingdom Pseudomonadati; phylum Bacteroidota; class Cytophagia; order Cytophagales; family Hymenobacteraceae; genus Pontibacter; species Pontibacter sp. LHS1. The sequence continues at coordinate 586,671 of NZ_JBZYWF010000002.1, read as the reverse complement.
TACAGAGCTCATACATTGGCTACCAGCCACTAAGTAAATTCAACGTGAACGTAACCTCAGGCAATGCCCAGATCATCAACTTTGAACTGGTGCCGGCTTCGAGTCAGCTGGGTGAAGTAGAAGTGGTGGCACGGCGCCGACAGAGCGCGGCCATCGCCGATATTGTGACGCCCCTGTCGGTGCAGAGCCTGAGCACAGAGGAGATCCGCAGCAACCCGGGTGGCAACTTTGACATCTCGAAAGTGGTGCAGGTGCTGCCGGGGGTAGCCACCAGCGGCACAGGCGGGGGTAGTCGCAACGACCTCATCATCCGTGGCGGCGCACCGAGCGAGAATGTGTACTACCTCGATGGCATCGAAATTCCGCTGATCAACCACTTTACCACACAAGGCAGCGCCGGTGGTGCGACAGGTATACTCAACGTGTCCTTTATAGAGGATCTGAAAGTGAGTTCTTCTGCCTTCAACGCCCGTTACGACAATGCCCTGGCCTCAGTGTTTGAGTTCAGACAGCGCTACGGCAACCCGGAGCGCTTTTCGGGCAACGTCCGTCTGAGCGGTTCGGAGTTTGCAGCAACGCTGAAGGGGCCGCTTTCCTCTAAAACGACGACGGCAATCTGGTGCCCACGCTCGGGTTTATCGTGGAGTTTTAGTACTGTAAATTTAGGCCACTGCTGTGCCTTGTTTCTTAAAAAACGTACCTTTGAAAAGTATGTCCTAACATCAGAGAAAGACACAGCATGAGCAACAGAAACTCCGCATTATACAGTATCATCTTCAACAGATGCCCGCGCTGCCGTGAAGGCAAAATGTTCAGGAGCGGACTCTACACCACCAGGTTTGCCGATATGCACACCAACTGCCCCTGCTGCGGACAGGAGTTTGAGCCGGAGCCAGGCTTTTATTATGGCGCCATGTACGTGAGTTTCGCTTTCAATGTGGCCATCTTCATTGTGTGTCTCTTCATCCTCTATCAATTCGTGGAGGAGATCACTATGGCTATGATGATCGGGGTGGTGGCAGCAGTGGTGGTTGGCTTGTTGCCGGTGATTTTCAGATGGTCGCGCTCACTTTACATTCACATTTTTGTGCGCTACGAGGGCCCCTGCAGTGAAATCCCCAATAAAATGCATCGTTGAAACGCTAAACGCACTACCGCACCGTAAAACCCTGCATGGTATAGAGTATACCCAGGCCGAGTGACTGGTTATACTGCACATCGCTGTCCTGATCGTAGTCGTAGATGAAGTTGGCCATCAGGTTGACGTTAATATAGCGGTTTACCTTAGCCGTTAGGGTGGAGTTAAGCATGTGGTCGATGCGTTTCCCGGATAGTTCCTTGTAGTTGATGTAGGACATGTAGTTCAGCCTGAGGTTGACATTAGTAAAGATGTCGCGGTTATAGGTTGCCTGCACCATAGCAGCCAGCCACTCTGTGCGCACACTCTTGCCTTCCGGCACACCGTATCGTTCATTCACTGCCACTGCATCATCTGCCAGAAAAGTGAAACGGGGCGCAAAAGGGCTTAGACGAAGCGAGAAATAAGGGTTCGGTTTATATTCAGCTCCCAGCGCAAAAGTCAGGAAGCCTGGAGACAGGAAGTTTGAAATAAGCCGGTCGTTTCCATCGGCGTCTACGTCATACTCATAGCCCCTGGTAAATTGCGACAGGAAATTAGCTGACACGAAGGTGTTCCAGTCCGAAGAGATGGCATAGCCATACTTGGAGTCCAGGAAGATGCGGTCGATGCTCTTGCGCTGCTCCTCGCCCTTGTTTTTAAGCAAACCGTACTGCATTTGCACAGCGTTGTCCCAGGAGGTTTTGCCCAGTTTATAATCGGCGCGTGCATCCAGATGCGAATTGAAAGCAATTGAGCTGATGCCGCCCGCCTTCCAGTTGTCGCTGAAGGCGGCCTGGTTCAGGTTGATGCCCGCCGAAAAAGTTCTGCGCCAGGTGGTGTCGGCTTCTACCTGTGCCGATACTGTAGTTACCGTTAAGAAGATGATCAGGAAGGAAAGAAGAATTTTCTGCATTTGTAAGCTTTGTATGGCAAAAGGGTTATAAGAAGTCAGGCAAGCATAGGATAATAGCTATGCCTGCTGGTTACTATATAGCGCTTACGCAATTTTGCAGGTATGGGTATGTTTTTTCAGATGCCGCTGCTTATTCTTCTCCTGTTTATTCAGGAGGTGAGATGACTACCGCTGTCCTTCTCTTGTAAAAGGTACAAAAACGACAGGCATCAGGTTGCGGGTCACAGCTCTGCCCTTTTTCTTCTCGATCAGCTTGAGGGTTTGGGTACTATACACAGGACCGACAGGTATAACCATGCGGCCGCCCTCTTTGAGTTGCTCAAACAGGGGAGGGGGAACAGACTCAGCACCGGCCGTCACGACAATGGCATCGAAAGGCGCATGCTCTTCCCAACCGGCATAGCCGTCGCCTATTTTGACCTTCACGTTGTCATAGCCCAGTTGTTTTAGTCGTGCTGCAGCCGCCTGGCCATGCTCCGGGACAATCTCGATGGTGTATACCTGCTTCACGAGTTCGGCCAGCACAGCAGCCTGATAGCCAGAGCCGGTGCCGATTTCCAGCACTTTCAGATCTGGTTTAGGTCTGATCATCTGCGTCATGTAAGCCACCATGTAAGGCTGCGAAATAGTTTGCTTGAGCCCTATGGGCAATGCGCCGTCAGAGTAGGCTTCTGCAGCGATGGGAGGAGGTACAAAGAGGTGCCGTTGGACTGAGCGCATGGCATTCAGCACGGCTTTGTCACTTATTCCGCGCCGTTTGATCTGCTGTTCGACCATTTGCTCTCGCTGCGCTTTGTAAGCGTCTTCCTGTAGGGGAGCTAACAGCAGTATTATGAAAATAATTATATTAATCGGAGATCCCATCACACCTCTAACCTTCACATCAAACCTCTTCTTTTGTATACTTCTGATATAAGAAGAAGTTGACTCAGGCTATTTTATTAAAAAGCCCCGACTCCAGCGGAGACGGGGCTTTTAAAAGAAGTGTGACAGCGTTATGGCTTATCGCTTCAACACCAGTTTAAATGTATGCGAGCCTTTCTCACTCACCAGTCTGGCGAAGTACATACCTTCTTTCAGTTCCTGGCCATGCACTTCTACTGTGGTTAACTCGCCTGCTCTGGCGGTACCTGTTTGTAGCTGCTTAATCAGCATGCCCTGCGTGTCATAAAGGCTGATGGTGTAGTTATCAGTTTCACGCATAATGAACTCAATTTTTGACCGCTCGCTGAAAGAAGTAGGGTAGGCCTTGGCATGTGTAATGTTCGTGACTTCTGTATTACAAGGAGTGTTGGTAGCTGTCTCCCTGTGGAACTTGATGTTGTCGATAGCGGCCGACCCGGCAAAATCGCCAGACCCGTCTCTGCCATCCAGCACCACTTTCATTTTCATAACACCTCTGGTATTCCCCAGGTTGACAAGTTGCTTGCTGTTCATGCCGAGCGGCTTCAGGTATACCTTGTTCAGCTCTTTACCATCCCCATCGTAGAGGTATACCCATGACAGGTCCTCAAAATTATCCACGCCTACTACTCTAAAGGATTCCATCGTCACAGGTCCGATGGCCGAGAAATCCAGTATCATTTCACCGCCCCACTGGGTTGCATCCGGGTAGTCGTTCAGGTATTGGTTGATGATCAATACCTGGCCCCAATCTGTGGTGTAGAGGTTGGTATCGTCACCGGTTGGGTCCTGCGAATCAAAAATGGCTGCGTGGTTCTCGGCTGCAAACGAGCCGTCCGGGTTACGTTTTCTACCTGTTATAGCCACTGGTCCGGCTTCGGTATTGATGCTTGAGATCAGGCCTCTTGGCTGGTTGTCGAAATCGATAGTATGCTGCGTTATCTGCACCCCGGTTGAGGCAGGCGTTACCACAACGCTGGTAGAGCCGGAGCAATCACTGTCTTTGTCGGCAACGGTTAGGGTATAGGTGCCCGCCACTTTCACGGTAGGGTTTTGCTCCATGGATGTAAAACCATTCGGGCCAGTCCAGGTATAGCTTGCGTTTTCAGCAGAGGATGAACCCGTCAGTTGCAGGGTGCCGGTTGTGCAATCCAACTGACCGCCGATAGCGCTTACCGTAAGTGCCTCTTCACGGATAACTTTTACCTCACTTTCAATTTTGCAGCCGCTTTTTACATTGGTGACTACCATGGTATAAATGCCTGGGGTGTTCACGACCGGGTTAAACGTACGCTCGCCTGATACAATATTACCCCCATGGCTTGCCAACCATATCACGGCACCATTACCAGAACCCTCAAGGATAACAGTGCTATTTTGGCAAGTCAGTTTTTTGTCGGGACCGGCGCTGCCGGTAGGGTATACAGGCGGATTGATTGTATAACTGCTTGATGCGGTTAAATATCCGATTGTCTCAGTTACTACTAAAGTATAATCACCTGGTTCGGTTACTGTAACAGTTTTGCTATCAGCAGTGTATCCATTTGGTCCGCTCCACTGGTAGGTAATTCCCTCTTGTATAGGTTCTTCATTGAGATAAGCGAAACCAATCATTGTCACAGAATTAGAGCCAGCACAATCAAGCTCTGGAACATTTGTAAAGCCAATTTCGGCAGCTAATACATTTTCCTCCTCACGGGTAACTACTACAGAATCTTCAAATTTGCATTCGCCTCCAGTATCAGTGATTATTATTGTGTAAGTGCCCGGTGCATTCACCACTGGATGGAGTGTTCGTTCGCCTGAGACAATGTTACCCCCATTGCTTGCGACCCATAGCACGGAGGAGCCACTACTAACTGAACCTTCCAGGGTGACGGTGCTGTTCTGGCTGGTCAGCACTTTGTCGGGACCAGCACTACCCTTTGGGTCATCATAGGTGCCAACTCTAAATGGCTCGGATGTAGTAGAAAGGTTACGGATGGTATCTGTTACCGTAAGAACATAATTACCAGGTATTTTGACAGCAATCTCTTTCTCGTTTGAGCTAAACCCATCAGGGCCGACCCATTGGTACGATAAGTTTTCTAATGTAGGTTGGTCATTTACTCGAACGTGGCCAGTCATATTGATGGAGTATGAACGAGAACAATCAAGCATAGGGGTATTTGAAGATGTAATAAAAGCCACAAGCGGAATTTCCCCCTCGCGGGTAACTATTACATCTTCTCTGAATGTGCACTTGCTTATACGGTCCATTATTGACATTCGATAAGTACCAGGACTAGCGACGACCGGGTTGAATGTCCAGTGACCCGAAACAATTTCTCCTCCATCAATGGCATCCCATCTTACTTCATACAAACCACTTACCACTGACTCTTCTACTAAGGACCCTTCGAGTGTGACAGTAGGGTTTTCACGTGTCAGCACTTTGTCGGGGCCTGCACTTCCTTCGGGAGAAGGCATTCTAGAAACGGTCAGTGTCGCGGTTGCTGTTGCTCCAGTAGCTATGTGTGTAGCCACAAGTGTATGTTCCCCAGGTTGATTAACGCGTACTGCCTGTAGTTGTGGATAGTAGCTATCAGGGCCAGTCCAACTATACGTAATCCCTTCTGTTATTTCCTCTCCATTCAGTGTAACGTAGGCATTTAGTGTAATAGGATTGCGATCACAATCAAGTTGTTTCTCAGAGCCATAATCGATACGTGCAGTCAATGTATTTTCTTCTTCACGGGTAACTTTCACCGTGTATTCTGTGGAGCATCCTCTTCCATCCTGAAGCTTTAAGGTATAGGTGCCCGGGGCATCCACAATCGGGTTAAGCGTTCTGTAGCCCGAAACAAAGTTGCCCCCATCGCTGGCAAACCATATGGGTTGCCCGGAGTTATTTACAACCGAACCTTCGAGTGTAACTGTGGGGTTGTCGCGTGTCAGTACTTTATCGGGTCCTGCACTTCCCTCAGGTCTAGGTCTTTGCGAAATGCGATGTGTAGCAGTTGCCGTTAACCCCGTGGCAAGGTGTGTTACTACAACTGTATAATCACCTGGTTCTGATACGGTTGGCCCTGACCCTTCTGACGAAAAACCATTAGGACCAGACCACTGGTAGGTGAGGCCCTCGGTTACATCATCCCCATTCAGGTAAACATGTGTGTATGCGACAATAGGTGTGCCATAACAATCAAGTTGTAACACACTCCCACGGCCGATATATACCTCTAAAACATCTTCTGCTTCAGTTACCACCATAGCGTCTTGCATGGTACAGCCAGAAGTATGGGTTAAGGTTAAAGTATAAGTGCCTGGTGCGTCAACGCTTGGGGTAAAGGTATCCGCGCCAGAAATAATATTGCCTCCGTCGCTAGCAGTCCATGATGGTGTAAACTCTAACCAAGCCCAGTGTGAAGGGTCAGCAGACAGTTTTACGGAGGTCTCTGAAGTTCTAAGCACTTTGTCAGCACCTGCAGCACCTGCAACACCTCGTACTAAGTATTTAGCAGAAGCGGACAAACCCGAGGTGTTTTGAACAGTAAGTTCATACTCCCCTGCTATTGTCACAGCAATCTGAGAACCAGCCGATTTGTAGCCCTCCGGTCCGACCCAGCTAAAGGAATAACCCTCAGGATTCTGATGAACTCCGTCTAGGTAGACTCTTGCTGATAGAGTTACTTTTTCGTGATTACAAGTAATCCATCCTGGGCCAAGGTGGTTTTCAATGGTCACGGACAACTGATCTGTTGCTATATTACTGTTAGCTGTCGTATTTGCTTGAAGCCCTGCAACCGGGTAAAGCAAAAGGCACAGAAGGCTAAAGGCAAAAAGACGCCACAGCCGGGTAGAGCTGTAGTAACTCTGAAATTCAGGAATTGTGTAAGTGTAATTTTTTTTCATAGTGGTAACATGTAAGCAATCGAAGAAATAATTTTAAACATGGTAAAAAATATCGACAAGGCGCTGCCACTCAGGAGCTTTGCAAGCCTGTTAAGATGATGAAAGTATGTACTTTGATTATTTGCCTATGCGAGGCACAGTGATTCAGCTACCTAGATTGGTGTTGGGGAATGGAGTTGGAAGCTGATCGACTGGAGAAGTAAGTTTTTTTTCATAGTAGAGTTTTATTAGCGTCCTTAAATAGTAATTATCCTATATAGGGGTTGCGCTACGGGGAACAAAATGCTTTGAAAACCATGCTATTATAGTTCATTATGAGTTTTCTTAGTTCGCTGTACGATATTGCATTAAATTTATTTACATGAATTTTATAAATTTTTTAAATTAGATTAAAAAAATGGTGAATATGCAATTTCATCAAGTGGTATTGTGAATAATTTTAGGGGCAGGGATTCTGCTATTGCACAGTTTATGTACGAGAATTATACTCTTAATGCGCTGTAAGTTAGTTTGTTGAGGCAATGTTTCGCGAAAGAACTAATGTGCCTGGTTATGTTCAGTGCAATTACACAGTTTGGTGGCATTTAACTTAATCTGGAAATTTAGTCTTGCACAAAGGATGATGTAAATATGATTCCGGTGTGCTTAGCATCAGGCATACATAATGCATCTCTACTTGAAACCCTTTTACCATGCGGCATGGCTTTTCACTTTTGTGAAATTTCCTATCCGGAAAATCAGAAACTTCTTTTATATTTAAAGCTCATTTCCCTTGTTGGTATATTTCAGGTATGGCTTTTAGTAACATTCAGTCGCTTTTAAACCGGAGCGTGGTGGCGTGCGCTTTATTTCTATCTTTTAGTGCCTGCTCCGGCTTTCAGAACGAAGAGCTGATCGTAGAGGAGGACTGTGAATTGCACGTAGAGGTGCCTGAAACCTTTACACCCACCATTGCGACTAAACTCGGCAAACAGGTAGATTCCCTTTTTACGCACTTGCATAAAAGAAAAGGGTTCAATGGCACAGTGCTCGTGACCAAGTATGACCAGATCATTTATCGCGGCGCTTTCGGTTACGCTGATTTCAGGACGAAAGACACCCTCAGCACCCAGACGGTTTTTCAGCTAGCCTCCGTTTCGAAGCAGTTTACGGCCATGGCCGTCATGATGCTGAAAGAGCAGGGCAAACTCAACTACGATGACAGCCTGCAGGTATACATTCCTGATTTTCCTTACAATGGCATAACTGTGCGCCAACTTCTCACGCACCGCTCCGGACTGCCCAACTATACCTATTTCAGTGAAGAATTCTGGCCAGACCGTAAAGTAGACCTGAGCAACGACGATGTGCTGAGCATGATGGCCGTGCACAAACCCAACATTTATTACCAGCCTGACCGTACCTTCAGCTACAGTAACACAGGCTATGCGTTGCTGGCTTCTGTGGTAGAAAAGGCTTCCGGACAACCCTTTGCCGAGTTTATGCGGGAGCACATTTTTGAGCCGCTCAAAATGCACAACACTTATACCTTCAACCACGAACTGGTCACCCAAACCGGCCGTGTGGCTACGGGGCACATCGGTGGTCGCCGCAAGCGCCTGCCCGACTACCAGGACACCGTATTAGGGGATAAAGGTATGTACTCTACCGTGGAGGACCTTTACAAATGGGACCAGGCGCTCTATACCCAAAAGCTTGTGAAGCGCGAAACGCTGGAGGAGGCTTTTACGCCAACCGGAAAGGTCAACAAACGAGCAGAGTCCTACGGTTTTGGCTTTCGTCTGAAGCAGGTGGAGAGTGGCGACACTGTAATCTATCACGGCGGCCTGTGGCATGGCTTCAACACTTATTTCCTGCGCAACCCGAAAGATCACAGCTCCATCATTGTACTCAGCAACCTGACCAACGGCAGCCTGAACTACATGAAGGACGTGCGCAATTTTATGTATCCTGCCCAACCGAAAAACACGAAGAAACAGGTGCAGGTAGCCAGTGCACGCTAAATTTCATCAGCAAACAGATCATGAAGCAACAACACTTTCCGACTGATTTTATTTCTTACCTGGGCTCCTCCACACTCGTAGGTGTGAAAGGTGGCGTAATACGCGAAACTTTTCTGAACATCTGGATGGTCGAAGTAGCAGGGAGGGTATTTGCCCGAAGCTGGGCCAAAAGTAACAGAAGCTGGTTCACTGCTTTTTTGGAAGAAGGAGTCGGGCAGATTCAGTATGGCCAGAATGCACTGAACGTGAGAGGGGAGCAGGTGAGAGACCCTGACCTGAACCTGCTGGTAGACGAAGCCTACAAAGCTAAGTACACGCAAGAGCATAATCTGCCTTATGTAGCGGGAATTACACAGCCCGAGTACCACGACTATACCATGGAGTTCATTTTCGATAATCAGTCGACTTAACCGGCTCTGGTTCCTCTTCTAAATATATGATCTGAACACGCAACCTGGCCTTAGGGTTGGCTGTCATTTTAAATTGGGGTGGTGATTCACCAGGTCCCGATGTAAGCAGGTGAAGCTTTAGCAAAGCTTCACCTGCTTTTTTCATATCTACCTGTGCTGTGCTGCGTAGTTAAAGGCACGCTCAACCAGTCCTGATATTTATGATTACAGCGATAGTTAGTTTTTTAGTAATGCTCAACCCCTTTGCGCTTTTCCTATACCTGAAGCCCATCATGAAAGATCTGTCGGATGAAGACTTCCGGACAGTCTTTATCAAGGCCAGCAGCATTTCCTTCGGCATATTCCTGGTCTTTCTGCTGCTGGGTGACCTGGTGTTTCAGAAAGTATTCCGCATCAATTTTGAATCATTCCGGATATTCGGGGGCGTGGTGCTATTCTCGTTTGCCTATATGTTTATCGTGCAGGGCAATAAAGCCTTCATCCAGATAAAAGGCGACCTCCACGATCTGGCCTCAGAGATTGCTTTGCCCTTTATGGTGGGGGCTGGTACCATTTCGCTCACCGTTCTGATGTCAGAGCAGCTGGTGCTGTGGCAGGGGGTGCTGTCGCTGGTTAGTATTATGCTGGTCAACTTTGCAATTATCATGGGCCTGAAAAATATACGCCATAGCATGCGCTCCAAAAAAGTGCAGGTTGCTTTCGACAAGAACATGGAGCTATTGCTGCGCATCAACGGCTTTTTTCTGGGCGCCATCGGCATCGATATGATTGTATCAGGTATAAGGAACCTGGTGACAACCGAGATGATGTAAAACGTATACCAGAAGATATGTTTGGAGTCAATGATCTACCTAAGTTTTTTCTAGCTTTCTTCCTTGTACTACCTGTTATTTCTTTTGTGCACGAGGCGGGGCATGTATTCTTTGCCTGGCTGATGGGTGGCAAAAACATTAAAGTGTCGATTGGGTCGGGTAAAGTGTTGTTTCGATTGGGTATGCTGGAGGTACGGCAATATTATTTCTGGTATGGGCTCTGCTCCTTTGACAACCTGAAGCGGAACCACCGCTTTGCCAATATCGTCATCTTTTCAGGTGGGGCATTATTTAACGCACTTACTGCTCTTGCGGCAATCTTCCTTATCGAGAACGAGGTGCTGGAGCCAGGAATGCTGACTTACCAGTTTACTTACTTCTCGCTCTACTATATTTTTTTCGCTTTGCTGCCTATGCCTTACCCGGATGGCAACGAGAGCGATGGGAAAGTTATCTTTGATTTGATCCGGAACAAGTCACTCTTGAGAACTTACCGGGTGGAGTGGGATGAGGAGAAAAAGCAGTGGTGCGTGCTGGATCATGACAGGGAACTGGTACAGACTTTTGAAGACGAAGAGCAGGCGATGGCCAGAGCACATGAGGTGGCGCAGCAGAATCGGCCTAGCCGCCTGGTGAACAGCAGGAGCGGTCAGGAGATAGAAGTGCACAACTACCCGAAAGTACCTTTGTAAGAGATGATGCTTTTAGCTGTCGCTTCAGGTATACCTGGAGCGGCTTTTTAGTATTCAGAGGAATGAATTATTGAACTTTATCTACAGGGATTTAGCGGCTGTACGTAAATATTTGGAGGAGGCCCAACTTTGCATAAAAACATTATGGATAGTAGGGCTTAGCAAGGCTCAAGATTAGATACTGTAAAAATAAATCAGGTTATGAGTACCAGAGCAAGAGACCAACAAAAAAAGCAGCGCCAAAAAGAATTTCTGGAAAGGAAGAAACATCAGGAGTCTCTAAAGACCGCGGCAAAAAAAGCTAAACGTAATGCATCTAAAAAGGATGATGAAGTTGATCAGCCACCTACATCAGAAGACTAAGCTTGTCCCTTTCTATTCGGGAAGATTATGTGATTCCTTCCTTTGATGTAGTAAACCACTGAATAACCAGTAGTGATGGTTTAGCATCTTATCTATCATTTTAAAACTAGGCAGGAAATTATATTTTCTACTACTTTGTATTTTATAAGCTTATCTCAAGATAAAAATTATGGAAGGAAATAAAGTGCTTAACTATATACAAGATGTATTAGAAAACATGCCAACTGACTGGGTGAAGCTAACAACCCATCGGCTGGATATTTATAATGAAGAATTAGCCAAAACCCAATTCTTAGAGCAGTTTGAAAACCTGTTTAGAGACAGCAATTCAGAAACATCAGCGCTCAATGCACTACCCACTGCTTTCGATTACATCCGGTTAGGACATCCATTATCTTCAGTACTGGAATGGAGTATTGCTAAGCTGAATGATCTGAAACCGGAGCATGTCATCAGCTTTTCTTCCAGGACGGTTCCTGTTTTAGCAGTTCTCAGGAAAAACTTACTGGACCGTAAGAACACACAGATCCTATATGCCGGTGAATTACCAGATGCTTTCGATGCTGAAGTTCTGAAGCATGTTTATGGCTATAAGTTTGATTTAAAGCAGGTTGAAAAAGCAGAAGAGGTTGCTGAGTTTAACGGCAGTACCATTTTCGTTTCGCAGGAAGATGAGATTGGTAAAGTTGACCTCTACCCGAATATTGACTTCTTTGTCCAGGTTCATTCTCAATTTGGAAGTATCCTGTTGGTAAATGGTGAACAAAACGAGCGCTATATCTCAGAAATACAGCATGTGCGAAGAAGAGAAACAATTGCCATGACTCCGGCTAATTGTTTTGCTGCCCTGCAGAAGCTGACAGGGAAAGATTCTTCCAATCATGAGCAGCGTGACGTCGAGAAGAACAACGCACGTGTTTTAGAGTCAATCAGAAAGATCACCGGTACCAATGCAAAAGCACTGGTTGCTTCTTCCGGACTGTCTATGCAGTATGCGATTATGATGGGACTGGTACACGAGGCCCTGGAAAAACATAAAGGAAAGGGAATCAGATTTATTGTTCCTCCCAATTGCTATGGTGGCACAAACGACCAGGCAAGACGGGTAGCTGCTTGTTTGGATAATGTTGAAGTGGTGGACTTACTCGTTGATGGGGAGCATGATATGGTGCGAAGCATTGATACCGTGCTCGATAAAATTGCCAGCCAGGATGCTGTCCCTTACATCATCGCCGAGATTCCAACAAACCCAAGGGTCGAAGTTCCGGATCTTAAAAAATTGAGAGATGTTTTAAGTAAAGAGCGTAAGACTGCAGCCGGTGAAGTCGCAATAGATCCGGTGTTTATCCTGGATCAGACATTTTGTCCTAATGTACAATTCGCAAGTGAGGATAATATACTCTCAGCGATCAGGATCATATCTTACGTTAGCGGGTCGAAATTTCCTAGTGGCGGAAAAGTTACTGCCGGCTACTGTGTAGCAAACACAAAAGCAGAAGCTTTGCTTGAAAAAATAGAAAAGCACCTGATACTCTGCGACAACGAGGCTACAGATCTTCAGATGGAGATACTGGCAGAGCAACTGCCTTCCATGAATCAACGGATTGCAGATGCTTATAAGAACACACGTGACTATGTAAACTTTATCAAGGAAGTTTTACCAGCGGCTAAAATCAATTTTGTTTCAGAAGAATTGGCACAGGAAGGATTTACGCCATCCGTGTTTTCACTGGATCTTCCTACAAAAGGAGATACCGATGCAGAAAGGGAAGCTTATAAAAGAGCGTTAAATCTAAAGCTGATCAACTTAATGATCGAGGAAATTCCCCACGAAAGTAAATACTGTGTGAGCTATGGGCAACTGAAAGGATGCTATTGGACGATACCCGCAACATCCACGCAAGGCACGACGAAAGAAGACGACAAAGATTACATTGCCCGTGTAGCACTATCTCCTGATATGGATCTTGAACTTCATAAAAAAGTCTTTCTGGATTTTGTGGAGCAAATTTAAGCCATCACCAACGCCCCATTGCAACCTGTAGCAATGGGGCTTGATGTTCAGGTCTGGTAGATCAGGGAAGTCTGCACGGGTGCTCTGTCATTGGAAGAGGTTGAAGAAACGGTAGCTCGTATAAAAGGCACCTCCGTAGTGCCAGGTGACTTCAAGAACGCAGCGGCAGACTTAGGGATGTGGCGTAGAGGATGAGGGATAGATAACTCCTTTGATGCAACATCTCCTGTTTTTCTGTGGCTATTGAACCACATGTACGTCTCTAAAGAAATTAGAGTGGTTGAGTTAGAGAGGCTACGAGAGTTCAGATCATATCACTTTCCTATATTCCCGAATACCTCCTATACCTGAACCGAATTGGAAATCGACTAAAAAGTGGGCTGATTTTATGAGTTGAGCGTTTGAAGACAGGTAGATTACCAACCTTAGCACAACCAGACAGTTTTCTGTAACTTCTAGTGAATTGTTTCGAGCGCCCCAAAGGCAAGTCGAACATTTTCAGTATCCCTTAAGGATATAATGTAGTTTCAGAAGTTAATGGTGATGGAACCGCAACTTATATTGGTGATGTAAATCGAACCTCTATGAACAATTGGCATACAAAAACAAGCGAGCAGGTCTTTTCTGAATTGAGGACATCAGCTACAGGCCTTACAGATGCCGGTGCAGAGGCTATCCTGAGGGAGGTCGGGCCAAACAAGCTGGAGGAAAAGAAAGGGAAAAATCCTCTCAAGATGCTGCTCCAGCAGTTCACAGAGACCATGGTGGTTATCCTGATAGTCGCCGCGCTGCTTTCCCTTTTCCTTGGCAAGACCACCGAGGCGGTGGCCATCCTCGCTATCGTGCTGCTCTTCGGGCTTCTCGGCTTCTTCCAGGAGTACCGCGCAGACCGCGCTATGGCCGCGCTGAACCGTATGGTGGTTCCGAAAGTGCGGGTGAGAAGAGGCGGGAAAGTCAGGGAAGTGTCAGCAACCGATTTGGTGCCTGGAGACATAATAGAGCTGGAGGCAGGCAACGTGGTCCCGGCAGACCTCCGGGTGATAGACGCGTTCAACCTCAAAATACAGGAGGCAGCCCTGACAGGTGAGTCGGAGCCTATAGACAAGGACACTGACCCAATACCCAAAGGGGACCTCCCGCTGGGTGACAGAAAGAATATGGCTTACATGGGGACGGTGGTGACCTATGGAAGAGGGGTTGGTGTCACCGTCTCCACAGGGATGCAGACCGAGCTCGGGACAATCGCCAACCTCATAGACTCCGTTGAGTCAGGCAAGACCCCACTGCAGGAAAGGCTCGACAAACTCGGCAAGATGCTTGCCCTGTTCGGCGCCGCAGCGGCCGCACTTGTATTCGGTGTGGGGATGCTTATGGGGGAGGCTGCCGCAGACATGTTCCTCACAGCTGTGAGCGTGGCAGTGGCTGTCGTTCCTGAGGGGCTTCCTGCGGTGGTCACCATCACACTGGCACTGGGCGGGCAGCGCATGCTGAAACGGAACGCGCTGATCAGAAAGCTTCCTGCAGTTGAGACATTGGGCTCCGTCACGGTCATCTGCTCAGACAAGACAGGCACCCTTACCCAGAACAAGATGACAGTGACGGTGGTGGACCTGCCGGAGCGGTCAGTGGAGATAGACCCCTCCGCCATGACGGAAATGGACAGTGCGTCAGCAGATGACCTGGACTTCGCCCTTGCCATTTCGGTTCTGTGCAATGATGCCACGCTCGACCACGGTGCAGAGTCGGATAGCGGGCAGGTCATAGGAGATCCTACAGAGGCCGCCTTGCTCATAGCCGGCGCGAAAAGAGAAATCAGTAAAGAGCACCTCTACGAAACCCTGCCGAGGGTGAATGAGGTGCCTTTTGACAGCACCAGGAAAAGGATGTCCACCATTCATAAAGTGGAGGGTGATTTACCCGATTATTTACTTCCGCTTCAGAACACTCCCTTTTTGCTCTGCACCAAAGGCGCGCCTGACTCTCTGTTGAGTGTTTCGGAGTATGTGTGGGTGAACAACTCGCAGGTGCCGCTGAATGCTGAGTGGAGGGAGCGGATTCTGGAGGCAAACTCGAAGCTGGCCCAAAACGGCATGCGGGTGCTGGGACTCGCTTTCCGCAGCCTGGAGGCGCCAAGCAATGGCGCTGATACGGAGCAGGAGCTGGTGTTCGTAGGCCTTACTGGTATGATAGACCCGCCACGGGAAGAGGTGAAGGCGGCCGTTGAGAATTGCAAGCTAGCAGGTATCCGGCCTATCATGATTACTGGCGACCATCCCCTGACTGCCTCGGCAATAGGCTGTGAGCTGCTGTTCACGGAGCAGTCTGATGCGGTGACAGGTCAAAAGCTGCAGCAGGCAGATGAGGAGGAGCTCCTGGCTTTGGCCAAAACAACCTCTGTCTATGCCCGCGTTTCCCCGGAGGATAAACTAAGGATTGTAAGCGCCTTGCAGAGCCAGGGAGAGGTCGTGGCGATGACGGGCGACGGGGTGAACGACGCCCCGGCGTTGCGAAAGGCTGACATTGGGGTAGCCATGGGCATAACCGGAACCGACGTGGCCAAGGAAGCAGCGGACATGGTGTTACTCGACGACAACTTCACGACCATTGTCGCGGCTGTGGAGGAAGGCAGGGTGATATTCGACAACCTGATTAGGTTCATCAAGTTCTCTCTGGCAGGCAACATCGGCAAGGTGCTGATCATGCTCCTTGCTCCCCTGTTCGGTATGGTCATCGCCTTGCAGCCCTTGCAGCTGCTGTGGCTGAACCTGCTCACAGATGGCTTGCTCGGCCTGGGTTTGGGCACGGAGCCTGGGGAGAAGGATACCATGAGAAGACCACCGAGAAATCCGGAGAAAGGGGCGCTGGAGAGAAAAGACTTCTACCAGATGGGAGTAGTCGGCGTTACCATTGCGGCGGTTTCGCTCGGACTGGCCCTGTACTACTACAACCCTAACAACCCTGAGGACCTGACCTGGCAGACTATGATTTTTGCGACCGTGGGGTTTGCGCAGGTTTTCCAGGCCCTTGCTCTGCGCTCTTCGGCCTACTCCCCGCTAGCCATCGGCACGAACCTACTGATGGTAGTGGTGGTGGTATCCGCTATCCTACTACAGCTCGCCGTTATCTATCTGCCGTTTATGGAGAGCTTTTTCAGACTTGTGCCTTTGTCAGCACAGGACCTGCTGATTTCTATTGCAGCAGGGAGTTTGGTTTTTATTGTTGTAAAAATCGATAGGAAAATCTTCAAAAGGTAAGGTTGAGTCTAGTGCTCCTCAGCCACTGTTTCTAATCCATCCGGAACAGTGGCAAAACAGAGGGTTATTAAATCATCTGATAAATCCTAAACCTACAGTATGGATACCTTTTCAGGCTGGAGTAGAAAGTGGTTGAAAAAGAAAAAGGGAAAAGCGATTCTCAAAATCACTTTTCCCTTTCAGTAGTCCGTAGGGGAATCGAACCCCTGTTGCCAGAATGAAAATCTGGAGTCCTAACCCCTAGACGAACGGACCGTGCTACTGTATTGCGGGTGCAAATATACAAGCCGAATTTTAGGATGCAAAATTATTTTTCAAAAAAGTAGAACTACTGCATCGTTCCCACTTCTGATGCCCTGACAGGCGATTCTTACGGATAACGAGCGGTAAATTTTGTAAACTTCGTCTTATCTTGTGCCGTTATACTTTCATCCATAAAAGAGATAAATACTATGTCAAAAAGAGCACTATATACCGGTGTAACGCCTGAGGCTTACAATGAACTGAAAAGCAAGCTTCAGACCTATGGCATGAATTTGCAGGGCAACAGCGGACGCATAAACGAGAAGGGTGTCAATGCCAATTTCAACTATAACCCTGAGGCAAAGTCGCTTGAGATCAGTGACCTGTCAGTAGGATTTCCGGCCAGTATGATGATCAGCGCCGACAGTCTGATGCAGCGCATGAGCGAGATGATCACCAAGTACGGTGGTCGTGCAGAAGGGTAGGTGATATCCTGTCGCGCATAATGCCGTATAAGAAAATCACTTGAACTTAATACCTAAACGAAACCGAGTATAACTATGGAAAACGATAACAAGAGCAACCAGAATGCCGGCAATGGCGGACAAAGCCAGGGCAAGAAGGAACAAAGCGCTCTCAAACTTCTACAGCCACATGATATGTCTAAAACAGTGGAGTCGGCTATGCATGTGTTCCAGGGCAAACACGATAAACTGCCTGAACTACTGCACGATGTAGGAAAACTGGTACTGCAGGGCGCCCGTCGTATGAGCACGACACAGCTTATTCTGACGGCTGGTGCTGTGACGCTGGGTGCTGTGCTGGTAGCCAAATATGTAGCTGACCAGGATTTTGATTTAGAGGCTTAGTAAGCAACCATTCTAATAGAAACCCTTCACTTAAATCGTGAAGGGTTTTTTTATGCAAATCTATTTCTGGTACGGCCTTTGTAATTGGTTCTATATAGCAAGTAGCTATATTTACCAGAGTGTTTCTAACCTTTTTTATTCAGAACTATGAAAAAAGTATCTTTTATCGCCCTTATGTTTTTGCTGGCGGCTATGTTTCCGGCAATGGCTCAGCAACAAATCATGCCTCCACTTATCAGTGTGAACGGAATAGGGGAGGTGAAGCTTGAACCAAATGAAGTCGTGATAAGCCTGGGAGTGGAGACACGCGAGAAGACCCTGGACCAGGCCCGGAAGCAAACCGATAAGCAAGCCGCTGCCATTATTGCTTATTTGCGCAAACAAGGTGTAGATGCCAAAGATATTCAGACTTCATACGTTAACCTGCAGCCTATCTATTCAGGAAACGAGTTTGGAAAAGCACAGCCCGAATTTTACATGGCGCAGAAAACCATGACCATCGTCATCAGAAAAATCAACAGGTTTGACGAGCTGCTTTCGGGTTTGTACGACAATGGGGTGAATCGCATCGATAACATCTATTTCAGAGTTTCAGACATTGAGAAGCACCGTGCTGAGGCCCGCAAAAAAGCGGTGGCCGACGCCAAGCAGAAAGCCAATTCCCTGGCAGCGGAGTTGGGAGCTAAAGTGGGGAAGGTATATTCCATCAACGAGCATACCTCTAACGGTTCGCCACGCATAGGCTATGCGAAAATGTCAATGGATATGGAAATGGCACAAAGTGGTGGCCCGTCCATAGCAGGAGGGGAAGTGACGGTGACTTCTAATGTAAACGTGAGCTTTGTGATAGAGCAATAGGCTGTAATAGGTAATTAAATCTAAAAGAAGCTCCCTGGTACAAGTCAGGGAGCTTCTTTTAGATTTATAGAGTAGGTATATAACGATATAGTTGCAGCTTACTTTTGAAAGTGCTCCATCGGTTTGAAGTTTTGCTGCTCATCCAGCAGGAAACTTAATGGTTTGCCAGGCTCAGCCAGTATTTCCTTTTCGCGGATGTCCCAGGGCTTGAGCATTTCTTCCAGCATATGGGCATAAGCGGTCATCTCCCAAGGGTTAAAGATCTCGTTCGTTACATCGTCGATAATAGTGTCGAAGGTGATGTGCGTGTCTCCAGGCTTGAATGGTCGCTCAAAATACTCCGGCACTACGTTGAAGATATAAGCTGCATAAAACACACGTGCTTTAAACTCAGCCACCTGAATCGGATGCAGTTGCTGGCCCTGCGTGAGGCGATAAAGCTTGCCGAGGGCTTTGCCGATGATCCCATTGTCGAGGAGCGTGCATACGAGCACGACCGGTCCCAGCTTGATGCTAAAGGCCATGGTCGTCAGTTCGTCCTGGTATTCAAAAGGCAGCTCGTCCTCCGTGGGGCTCACCTCCAACATAAACTGGGAGCAGGGAAGAAAATCGGAAAACTCCATCGGCACCCGGATTGACTGCAGTACCTTAAAGAATTCGCGGAACTTGCCCAGCATTTTCGGGTTTTCACTCACGGGGTTCTGCGGCATAATCAGCGGGTCCGCTTCCTTGATCAGCTCTGTGATCAGCGTACCATAGTACATCTTGCCGATCCACTGGAACAGCTTTTTAGGCTCCAGTGCCTGCAGGCCGGCCATGCCTTTTTCTGTGGCTTTGGCTATTTCTTCCTCCAGCGGAATAACATGATGGGTATGGCAGTGGTCGCAGCAGGGGATGGTGAGCTCACCGTAGGTGCTGACGCTCTTGTCGAGCATAAGCAGCTCCTTGTCACGCAGCTTATACCTGTCCTGCAGCCAAGTGGCGAATACAGGCGTTCGGTTCTCGGGTCCGGTATGTGCCCCGCACAAAAAGCAGTGCTTGTCGCTGAACTGCATGTTCGGGAATGGGTCGTATAGTTTCAACTCAGTCATAATCGCGTCATTTGAGGGTGCAAAGATACGAAGAAGAGCTTGTCAGGATCAGGATTTTCAGGATTAAAGGATTAGCAGGATTTTCATACACGATTTTTAAACCGGTGCCCATTTCAAAGTGGACTTCTGTAGCTGCTAATTCAAAGGTATAGCCTTATAATTCACATTGCATATACCGGGTCCAACCACCCCAGCCCCTCCTTATCCAAGGAGGGGAGCTCCAGCTATTGCTGCTTGATAGGTATAAGCTATGTAGTTTCTCTTTGTAAGTAGATAGACCACTGGCAGGTATAGCAAGACTAACTTACCCCTGATCTATGCAACAGGTCACTTTTGCCAGGTGCACCTTGTGGCGCTCCACTGTTGGGGGTAAAGGGGTCCCCCTGTCAAGAGCGTTCAGCGAGTGGGGGTAGGGGCCCTCGATTTGGAGCGTCTTGATTTTTTTGCTTACTGGGGGTAGGGGCCCTCTATTTTTTCATCAAGGAAAAAAGTAAGGCCCGCCCGGCCAGGGCAAGCTATGAAACAACACATTTGCTATACCTGCAATAGCAGTAATTATACAACTGCTAAAGCGGCAACTAGAATGCCCATTGCCCGCCACACAGGCGAAAAGCCAGCTATGCAATTTTGCTCTAGCTATACCTGAGCCAGCTGCTGCTATACTAGAAGGAATTGATGGAGAGTATAAAGATTCGCTGAGAAAAGGAAGAAGAGAAAAGTTTAACAGCAAGCCTGTAAGCCGGGTTCTGTCATCAGGCCGAAGCCCAACGTCTTATCATTTATCTAGGCCTGCACTCGCGCACAGGCTCCATCGACCTACCCACTGACATCGGACGAGCAGCCCTTAGCCCCGCCGAAGCGGAGCGCTGTCAGCCTATTTGGTCTTTCAACTCCTAAGGTTTACCCAGCCGGACTGGTCACCCAGCCGCTGGTGCGCTCTTACCGCACCTTTTCACCCTTACCAGCTTTGCAGCTGGCGGTTATTTTCTGTGGCACTGGCTGTAGCCTTCCCGTCTCCCGGAAGGCCCCTTCCCGTTAGGAAGTAGGATGCTCTGTGTTGCCCGGACTTTCCTCTCCTCCAGGCGGAGCAGCGATAAGACGGCTTGCTGTTAAGCTTTCTATACCTGCAAAGGTATGGCAAATTGTTGGATTGCTTACTGGTTAAATTGTTGAAAGCAGGTATAAGTTCCCGTTATGAACTCTCCAGATGCTTTAACTTTCTAAATTCACTAAATCACTCATTCACCCATTTACCTTAACCTCACCAGGGTCGCGCCATACCCGAACTTCTCTTTCTTGGCGTCCTCGAAGAAGCGGATGCCCGGAGTGCGGCTCAGGATCTTTTGAATCTCCTTGCGGAGCACGCCGTTGCCGGTGCCGTGTATGAACACGATCTCGTGCATGTTGGCGGCCATGGCGCGGTCCAGTGCATCCTGAAAACGATCAAGTTGTAGCCTTAGCATGGCGCTGTTGCTCATACTGCTGTAATCTTCCACCAGCTTGTCGATGTGCAGATCTACTTCATGTTCAGGTGCCTGTACTTTCGTGCTTTCCTGCGTGGCAGGTTTCTCTGAGAGTTGCTCTTTTATCTTGTCGGTGTCTACGGCAACTGGTTTGGTGTCGAGTTGGAAGAGGTAGGCCTCTTTGTTGAGTACCGGAGCGGTTTTTTTGCTCTTGTAGAAAGAGTTGGCGCGGAACTGCACCTTTTTGGTCACCGGCTCCAACAAGCTCGGACTGCCATTGCGGTGCTGCAAAAACTGCACGATCAGCGTCGGCCACTTCTCGAAGTCCTTCATGTGGTAATGACTCACAACACGGCTGGCTTTCGGAGCCAGCTTGTCGTTTTGCAAACCGCGGTACTGATTATTACGCTCTTCGCCACTGGTAAAAAGTACGTCGTAGTCTGTGTTATTCACCACCGTGGCTGCTAGCAGCTCGTCTGACTGGTGTACCATGGCCAGGTATATGCCTTTTTGGGCCAAAACAGGCGCCGGCGGTTCCTTACGGGCGGCTGGCTTTGCGTAGGGCTCAGGCTCGGTATTTCGGAAAGCCTTGGCTTCTTCCGGCGCGATCAGCACGATTTCACGACGTGACACAGGTATAGTGAAGTCGTTGTCGATGGCGACCTCTACAATGTTATTATCCAGTATGCGGGTGATGATGCCTTCCTCTCGTCCTGACATCAGGCGCACGCGATCTCCTACGTTCATATTTTCGTTGTTCGTTATCCGTTAATGGTTGTTCGTTGGTCACAAGTATAAAGCCTGTGCTGAGGTATAGAGTTGTTTGCTATACCTTATTATACAAGTACAAATTGACTTTACACAAAGATACGATTTGTGCGGCGGAATAATCGTGCCGATTTAGAAGTATACCGGATGGAAGCGCAGTCCGTCTGTGCGGTTGTACTCCAGGGCGGGAGCCGGGATTTTGATGATGCTGAGCACGTATAGCGTGGTGTTGAGGAATTTGCTGCGGCCTTTGAAGTGCATCAGGTTGAGGTCGGGGCTGAGATAGAACTGGCGGCGTGCACTGAAACCTTGTGCCTTGTTCAGCTCCGGATCATTGTATACCATGCCCTCGGCACCGTAGCCAACCGCTATGCTCAGCCATTTGGGATACTTGCTCTCCTCTTTCAGAAAATCGCCCACATTGACGGAGAGCCAATAGGTCTGGCCATTGTAGTCTTTCAGTACCTGCTCCGGAAGGGTGCTGCCCAGCACATTGGGGCGCTGGTCGGCGTAACGGGTGGTCTGGAAAGAAAACTTCGGCATGATGCGCACCTCCCGCCAGGCCAATTCCTGCGCCACCACGGCAGCCGAACCCACCGTGTTGGCAATCGCATCGCCCACTGAGGCGCCGTAGTCAGACTGAAAACCATCGAAGATCTCGATCGGCGTTTGTAAAATAATACCTGTCAGGCCGCCATACCAGATCGCTTTTCTATCAGGCACGCCCGCCCAGCGCAGCAGGTCTATACCTGCACGGCTCTGGTGAAAAGCGCCCCAGAAATGACCGGCTTTGTCCATTTGCTTCCATTGCCGGTTGTCGTTGAAGAAGTGGAAACCTGTACGTTCCTGATCACTGTACCATGCCTTGTTCAGTGAAACCAGCATGGCCGTGTAGCCAACTGTAAAGCCGCTGCCGAGCAGCAGCAAACGTCCTTTGTCAGGCGCTGTGTTGGTGCTGTCAGGTATAGCGGCCATGCCCTGCAAGGGTTGGAGCAGGAGCAGACAAGAGAGCCAGAGAAAAAGCAGGTTTCGCGACATTGCGTGGCAAAGATACACATACCTGTCAAAATCAGTCTGCCCCTCTACCTCAGATCAGCTGCTTTAATCTGTTTCTAATCTACTTTTAATATGCCTTTAATAGAGCCGCCCTACTTTCGTCCTTATTTTGGTTTAAACCTTTTATGAAACGGACTTTATTTCTTTCAGCTCTTTTTATCACCATCACTTTTACAGCATACGCACAGGAAATAGCCATACCTGACACAACCCGGCAGCAGCCCCAAAAGCCACTCAAACTGCACCACGCCGAGCCCCTGTACATCGACCTGATCCGGGACCTTGGCGCGCACAAAGGGGAGAAGGAGTGGAACATCGGTGCCGGCATGACCGACAACCTCGGCTACGACCGATATAATTTTCTGATAGAGTATGAATGGGCGCCGATCGACAGGCTGGGACTGGAGATTGAAGTACCAGTGTCGGTTTACACAACCAACAGCAAAGACCGTCGACCGGAGGTGAACCGACCCTCTGACCGCATCGAGTCGCTGAAGCTGGCGGCGCAGTATACCTTTCTGGTGAATAAGCGGTTTAACACGTCCATGGCTTTGGGCACTATCACGGAGTTCGAACTGACGGACCTCGACCGCATCCGGCGGGATGACGTGTTTCAGGGATTTCTGTTTAATCCCTTTTTAGTGGCGGCCAAAAAGTGGGGCAGTAATTTTCACTCGTTGATCTATACCGGTCCACGGGTGTTCAACCACTTCGGCCACAGCGGACTGGAGACCAGCTACGAGATCAATACGAGTGCACACTACATGATACCGAACAGCCGCAACTTTGTAGGCCTTGAAGTGAACAAAGAGGTGCAGGGTGGGCATATGGACATGGTGCTGCGTCCGCAGATGCGACTGGTGATCAACGAGGGCCTGATGATCGGTATTGTGACAGGTATACCGATTACAAAAGAGCGGGAGCGCATGAGCACCTTTTTCCGACTGATCTACGAGCCGGGGCATAAAAAGCATTAAGAGTAAGCAGGTATAGCAATAGATTTTCTGATCAGATTAAAGTTTAGGTTGTTGTTTATTTGATAGCGTCACTGTTTAACGGTGGCGCTACTTTTTTGCTATCTGCCAAACTGTAAGCATATTAGTATGTTACGATATGTTACAGAGGCTCCAGCCTATAAGGTATAAATACCGCTGTTTATCCTTCGAATTTGCAATATAACCTTATCCGGAAAAAGCCTGTATTAAGGGATGTTTTCAAAACGGCAGGTCGCTTCATTTCCCGCCTGCCATTCGTCTGTACCTAATTATTATAGTGTTGCTTATACCTGTGGCGCATCGGTGTTTTCCTTTTCGCCCTTTATCCATAAAAATATAGTGCAGCTATACCTTACATCTCACCTTATATGAAAATCAAAAAAGTACTTGTCGCTAACCGCGGCGAAATTGCCATCCGTGTGCTCAGGGCCTGTACGGAGCTCAACATCCAGACGGTGGCCATCTATACCTACGAAGACCGTTACTCCCTGCACCGCTACAAAGCCGACGAGGCCTACCAGATCGGCAAAGACAACCAGCCGCTGCAGCCTTACCTCGATATTGACGGCATCATCACCATCGCAAAGGAAAACGGAGTAGACGCTATCCACCCGGGCTACGGCTTCCTTTCCGAAAACCAGCATTTCTCCCGCAAGTGCGCCGAAAACGGCATCATCTTCATCGGTCCGCGGCCGGAGGTGATGGGGTCGTTAGGGGATAAAGTATCAGCCAAGAAAGTAGCCGTTAGCTGTGACGTGCCGATCATCCAGAGCAACGACCTGGATCTGAATACCTATGACACAGCTTTGGAGGAGGCGCACCGCATCGGCTATCCGCTTATGCTCAAGGCCGCTGCCGGTGGTGGTGGGCGCGGCATGCGCGTGATCCGGGATGACGAGCAGCTTGAGAAAGGCTTCTTCGAAGCGAAGAACGAAGCCCTGAAGGCCTTTGGCGACGACACGCTTTTCCTGGAGAAGTATGTCGAGAACCCGAAGCACATTGAGGTGCAGATCGTGGCCGACAACTACGGCAATATCACTCACCTCTTTGAGCGGGACTGTTCGGTGCAGCGCCGCTTCCAGAAAGTGGTGGAGGTGGCCCCGGCCATCAGTCTGAACGAAGAGACACGGCATCAGCTGTACGACTACGCCATCCGCATCTGTAAGGCCGTGAACTATAATAACGTGGGCACGGTGGAGTTTCTGGTGGAGCCGCAGACGAACAACATCTACTTCATCGAAGTAAATCCGCGCATACAGGTGGAGCATACGGTGACGGAGATGATCACAGGTATAGATTTGATCAAAACGCAGATCTTCATTGCCGACGGCTATACCCTGGACCACGAGGAAGTGCTGCTCGGTCCGCAGCACACGGTACGAGCAAATGGCGTAGCCATCCAGTGCCGCATCACTACTGAAGACCCTGAGAATGACTTTAAGCCGGACTACGGCACCATTATCGCTTACCGCAGCGCCGGTGGTTTCGGTATTCGCCTCGACCAGGGCAGTGTGTACCAGGGTGCCAAAATCAGTCCGTTCTTCGACTCGCTGCTCGTAAAAGTATCGGCACAGGCACCGACCTTGCGCCACGCCGCTATGAAGATGTCGCGCACGCTGGACGAGTTCAGAATCAGGGGTGTAAAGCAGAACATCCAGTTCCTGCAGAACATCATCAACCACCCAACTTTCATCTCCGGTGACGCGACCGTGGACTTTGTGAAGAACCACTCCGAACTCTTTGTGTTCCGCAAAAGCAAGGACCGCGCAACGAAGCTACTCAGCTTCCTAGCCGACGTGATCGTGAACGGGCACCCGGACGTGAAGAAACCTGACCCGGACAAGGTGCTTTCCAAACCGGATTTCACAGGCTTTAACCTGAACAAACCTTATGAGCCGGGCACAAAGGATTTGCTCACAAAGCTTGGTCCGGAGGAGTTCTCCAAGTGGCTGCGCAATGACAAGCAAATTCACTATACCGACACCACTTTCCGTGACGCGCACCAGTCCTTGCTTGCCACCCGCATGCGCTCTTTTGACATGCTTAAAATAGCCGAGGCCTATGCCAAGGACCATCCGCAGACCTTCAGCATGGAGGTATGGGGCGGTGCGACTTTCGACGTGTGCCTGCGCTTTTTGCACGAGGACCCGTGGCGCCGACTGGCCGAGATCCGGGAAGCAGTGCCGAACATCTTGCTGCAAATGCTGATCCGCGGGTCGAATGGGGTAGGGTACAAGGCCTATCCGGACAACCTGATTGAGTCGTTTGTAGAGAAGTCGTGGGAGACAGGCGTGGACATTTTCCGCATTTTCGACTCGCTCAACTGGATGAAGAGTATGGAGCCTTGCATCAACTTTGTGCGCAAGCGCACAGGCGGTCTGGCAGAGGGCACAATTTGCTATACCGGCGATATACTAAACCCGAAAAAGACCAAGTATAACCTGGAGTACTACCTGCAACTAGGCAGACAGCTGGAGGAGGCCGGGGCACATATTCTGGCCATCAAAGACATGGCCGGTTTGCTCAAGCCATACGCTGCGCAGGTACTGGTAGAGGCGCTCCGCGATACCGTGAAGCTGCCGATCCACCTGCATACCCACGACACATCAGGTATACAGTCGGCCACCTACCTCAAAGCCATTGAGGCAGGGGTAGACGTGGTGGACGTGGCCCTGGGAGCTATGTCGGGGCTTACCTCGCAGCCGAACTTTAACTCGATGGTAGAGGCCATGCGCTTTCAAGAGCGACACCGCGAGTTCGATCAGAAGAGCCTCAACCGCCACTCCAACTATTGGGAAACGGTGCGCGAGTACTACTATCCGTTTGAGTCCGGCCTAAAAGCAGGTACGGCAGAGGTATACCACCACGAAATTCCGGGCGGACAGTACTCCAATCTTCGTCCGCAGGCCAATGCGCTAGGTCTGGGCGACAAGTGGGAGCTGATCAAAGAGACCTATGCGGAGGTGAACCAGCTGTTCGGGGACCTGGTGAAGGTAACGCCAAGCTCCAAAGTAGTGGGCGACATGGCACTATACCTGGTGTCAAACGGACTGACGACGGTGGATGTACTGGAGCGCGGCGAGCAGATATCTTTCCCTGAATCGGTGCAGTCGCTGTTCCGTGGTGATCTGGGGCAGCCTGTGGGCGGTTTTCCGAAAAAGCTGCAGGCCATCGTGCTCAAAGACGAACAGCCTTACGACGGTCGACCGAACGAGCACCTTGAGCCGATCAACCTGGACCAGGAGTTCAGGAAGTTTCAGGAGAAGTTTGGGGAGCATACCAAGTATACCGACTTCCTTTCGTACCAGCTCTACCCGAAGGTATACGAGGCCTACCACAAGCACTATGATCAGTACGGCAACGTCTCCAAGATCCCGACGCGCCTCTTCTTCTACGGCATGCAACCAGGCGAGGAGGCCATCATCGACATTGCCCGTGGCAAGTCCATTGTAATCAAATACCAGTCGCTGGGCCACGTGGACGAGGACGGTATGCGCACCGTGTTTTTCAAACTAAATGGACAGACGCGGAACATCGAGGTGCGTGACAAGTCGGTAAAAGTGGAGCGGGTGCAGCACCAGAAGGTCGACAAAGGCAATCCGAAGCACATCGGGGCGCCGCTGCAGGGCCTGCTCTCGAAGATACTGGTGGAGAAGGATCAGGAGGTGAAAAAGAACACGCCGCTGTTCGTGATCGAAGCCATGAAAATGGAAACGACCATCACAGCTTCAGAAGCCACCAGGATTGCCGACCTGCACCTGCCGGAGGGCTCGCTGGTGAACACCGACGATCTGGTCCTGAGTTTATCTTAGCACATAAGGTCTAAGCATGAAAAGCCACCAAACCTGCAAAGGCGGTGGCTTTTCTTCTTGCTATCGTAAACCTTCGGGCGCTATATCTAGTACGCTACAGAAGCCATTAGAAAACATTTCGGCATAAAAGCCTGTTTTATACTTGCAGATATGCTGCATGCATACTATTTTTGATCTGTAGCGCAAAAGGTGCTACTCGTCTTCGTAGTCAAGTCCTGCAAACTTGTTATACGCCTGTTGCAACTCTGCAAATGCGTGCATGTTGCCTTCCTGACGGCTGATCAGCATGCCTTTTTTGTAGGTTTGCTCGGCTTTTTCAGGTTGTCCAAGTTCGGCGTATAGGCTGGCTGCGTGGTAGTAAGTGCCTACGTAGCGCTCATGCTCAGACAGCAGTTTCTCGTAAAACTCCATCGCTTTTTGCGGTTCGGATCCACGTAACTCTGTCGCAATTGCATAGATCGTGAATGGATCGTTCGGGTCCTCTTCATAGAATTTGAGGAGCTGTTCTAATCTATTTTGAGACATTTCTATTTGGCTATATTTTAACTAACTTCGCACAAATCTAATTTTAAATAAGCTAACATTTCTAATCATGAAAATATTAGTTTGCATCAGTAACGTTCCGGATACCACATCCAAGATCAACTTTACTGGAGATAACAAAGAGTTCGACAAGAACGGGGTGCAGTACGTAATCAACCCTTGGGATGAGTACGCCCTCACCCGCGCCATTGAGCTGAAAGAGGCCAAAGGCGGCAGCGTAACCGTGCTGAACGTGGGCGAAGCCGACGCTGAGCCGAACATCCGCAAGGCACTGGCCATTGGCGCCGACGACGCCATCCGCGTGAACGCACACCCGAAAGACGCTTTCTTCGTGGCGCAGCAGATCACTGCCATCGCCAAAGAGGGAGGTTACGATATGATCCTGATGGGCAAGGAATCCATCGACTACAACGGCTTCCAGGTACATAACATGGTAGGTGAAATGATGGGTATTCCGTCTGTAACGCCAGCCTTTAAACTGGACATGGTGGACGATAGCACGGCCCGTCTGGAGCGTGAGATCGAAGGTGGCAAAGAAGTGGTGGAAGTAAAACTGCCTTTCGTAGCCAGTGCCCAGCAGCCGATGTGCGAGCCTCGCATCCCGAACATGCGTGGCATCATGACAGCCCGCACCAAGCCACTCAAAGTGGTGGAGCCTACGGGCGGCGAAGCCAAGTCGCAGTACGTGAACTACAGCAAGCCCGAGAAAAAGAGCGGCGTGAAGCTGATAGAACCGGAGAACGCCGGCGAATTGATTAAACTATTGAGAAACGAAGCTAAAGTACTGTAATATGTCTGTATTAGTATTTGTAGAAGGTCTGAACGGAGAGATCAAGAAGTCCTCACTCGAGGCAGCATCCTACGGCAGCCAGGTGGCGCAAGCCATGGGTACCACTGCCACAGCAGTAGCTATCGGCGATGTACACGAAGAGGCGCTTACCAGGTTAGGTGAGCAGGGCATCAGCAAGGTGTTGTACGACGCCGATGACCGCCTGAAGCAGTTCGTGGCTGACGCTTATGTGAAAGTAATCGCAACAGCGGCGCAGCAGGAAAGCGCCAAGGTTCTGGTATTCTCGAACTCCAACATCGGTGCCGCGGTAGGCTCCAAGCTGGCTGTTCGCCTGAACGGCTCACTGGCAACTAACGTAACCGAGCTTCCTAAGATTGACGGAGGTAACTTCACCGTGACACGCGGTGTGTTCTCAGGCAAGGCGTTTGCCGACGTAAACCTGACTTCCGATGTGAAGATCATCGCGGTGAAGAAAAACAGCACCGACATCATCAGCAATGGCGGTTCAACCGCTACGGTAGAGAAGCTTTCAGCTGACCTGGCTGAGTCTGATTTCGCTGCCGCTCCGAAGGAAACGGTAATGCAGGAAACAGGCGGTGGCGTGTTGCTGCCAGAGGCTGAGATCGTCGTGTCTGGCGGTCGCGGTATGAAGGGCCCTGAGAACTGGCATCTGATCGAAGAGCTTGCCCGTGAACTGGGTGCTGCAACCGCTTGCTCCAAGCCTGTTTCTGACATCGGCTGGCGCCCGCACCACGAGCACGTTGGCCAGACGGGTATCACCGTAAGCCCTAACCTGTACATCGCGGCTGGCATCTCTGGTGCCATCCAGCACCTGGCAGGGGTTAACTCTTCTAAAGTGATTGTCGTTATTAATAAGGATCCGGAAGCGCCGTTCTTCAAAGCCGCTGATTATGGCATAGTTGGCGATGCGCTCGAGGTACTTCCTAAATTAATCGAAGCTGCCAAAGCTTTAGACAAATAGACTTAAGAAGAACACAATTGTGAAAAAAATACAGCTAGAGATACTCGGGCTCTCCTCCAGCCAATCGCAGACGGGATCGTTTGCACTGGTGCTGGGAGAGCGTGATGGAAACCGCAGGCTGCCGATCATCATCGGCATGTTCGAAGCGCAGTCCATCGCCATACAGATAGAAAAAATCAACCCAAACCGTCCGCTCACGCACGATCTGTTTAAGACCTTTGCAGAGCAGATGAGCGTGAACATCACTGAGATCCTGATCTCTGACCTGAAGGAGGGCGTGTTCTATTCTAAGATCATGTGCACCGACGGGGAGAAGGAGTTCGAGCTGGATGCACGCCCGTCCGACGCTATTGCGATCGGTCTGCGGTTCGGGGTACCTATCTACACCGTGGAAAGTGTGCTGTCAGAAGCTGGCATTATTTTGAGCGATCTGGAAGAGGAGGAGGACGAAAACGAAGAAATGACCGTAAAGAGCAGTTCTTCATCGACTCCGAGCGCCAAGGAGCCGCTCAACCAGACGTCAGTAGATGACCTGAACAAAATGCTCAACGAGGCTCTTGAAAAAGAGGACTACGAGCGTGCCGCAAAGATCCGTGACGAGTTGAACAAGCGAAACTAGCATAACATACGCTATACTTTAAAAGTCCTGTGTCTATATGGCGCAGGACTTTTTGTTTTAAAAGATATTCGGCTTACTTTTGGCCAAATTTTGTCCCACAGCATGTTCGATATTTTCAGAGGGCTTCTTGGCCTCATAGCCATTATTGCCATCGCCTTTGCGTTCTCTAAAAGCCGTAAAAACATAGACTGGAGACTCGTCGGCTACGGCGTGTGCCTCCAGGTTCTGTTTGGCGTACTCGTAACGCAGGTACCCGTCGTGGCAAAAGGCTTTGCCTACGTCAGCGAAGGCTTTGTTACGTTTCTGGATTTCTCGCAGGCGGGCGCTCAGTTTCTTTTTGGCAACCTGGCCGATCCGTCTAAAAACAGCGGATTGGGCTTTATTTTCGCCTTCTCTGTTCTCCCCACCATCATTTTCTTTTCCACTGTATCGGCTGGTTTGTACTACCTCGGTGTGCTCCAGAAAATTGTGTATGGCATTGCCTGGGTGATGTCGAAGGTGATGCGCCTGTCAGGGCCTGAGAGCCTTTCTGCCGCTGGCAACATCTTCCTGGGGCAAACGGAAGCTCCTTTGCTCGTGCGTCCTTTCATCTCCCGCATGACACGCTCCGAGCTGATGTGTTTGATGACGGGAGGTATGGCAACCTTGGCCGGCGGTGTACTGGCAGCTTACGTGTCTTTCCTCGGTGGTACTGATCCGGCGCAGAAAGCGATTTTCGCGGCGCACTTGCTTACGGCTTCCATCATGAACGCCCCGGCAGGTATAGTGCTCGCCAAAATTCTGGTGCCCGAGACAGAGCATGAAGAGATTACTAATAAACTCGAAGTGAACGAAGAGCAGCTGGGTGTGAACCTGATTGACGCACTCTCAAGAGGAGCGGGGGACGGACTTCGGTTAGCCGCGAACGTAGGTGGTATGTTGCTTGCTTTCATTGCCGTGATTGCTTTGGTAAACTACGTTCTGACCGACATGATTGGCGTTTGGACCGGACTGAATGAAATGGTAGTTGCCAGTACGAACGGGCAATTCAACGGTTTCTCCCTGCAGTACATCCTGGGCCAGATCTTCCGGGTGTTTGCCTTCATCATGGGTGTGCCTTGGGCGGATACCCTGCAGGTAGGCAGTTTGCTTGGGCAGAAAACTGCCATCAACGAATTCGTGGCCTACCTCGACCTGGCCAACATGAAGGAAGCTGGTACCCTTGGCCCGAAAGCCCTGGTGATGGCTACCTACGCACTGGCAGGTTTTTCTAACTTCAGCTCCATTGCCATTCAGATCGGTGGTATCGGCAGCATGGCGCCTAACCAGCAGGGGCAACTCTCTAAGCTGGGCTTCATTGCCTTGCTGGGTGCCTCACTGGCCTGTATGATGACCGCTACTGTGGCAGGTATGCTGTTCGGCCTGAACTTCTAAAAAGATATTTTTACCACATAAAAAAGGCTCCCGCTATACCTTAGCGGGAGCCTTTTTTATAGGTATGCAGGTATAGCTATACCTTATCTTTACCAGTTTGTGTAGTTGCAGCAGGACCCTCCGGCTTTTCAGGCTGAGGCTTGTCCTGTGTCTGTACTGTCTCTTCGGAAGGAGCCTTTTCTTTGCCCTGTGAAGCTAGCTGACCATTATGCCTGCGTTCCTCCTCTTCTTCGCGCTCTTCTTCTTCCACCTTCTTGGCATCACGCATCAGACGGTTGGCGAAGATAAAGTCGTTGAGCTCCTTGATGTCGGTGTCCATGATCTCGTCACGAGTACCCTCCCAAAGCTTTTTGCCTTCGTAAAGGAAAAAGATCTTGTCACCGATTTCAATCACGGAGTTCATATCGTGCGTTACGATGATAGTGGTGATGTTATACTCCTCCGTAATCTCCTTGATCAGTTCGTCGATCTTTAGGGCGGTCTGGGGGTCGAGGCCGGAGTTGGGCTCGTCACAGAACAGGTAGGTACAGTGCGGGGCGATAGCCCGGGCTATACCTACACGCTTCTTCATACCACCACTTATCTCTGAAGGCATTTTTTTATTGGCACCCTCCAAGCCTACACGCTTCAGGCAGAAGTCAACGCGCTCTTTGCGCTCCTCCTTGCTCATGTCCGTTAGCATTTTAAGCGGAAACTCGACATTCTGCTCCACCGTCATGGAGTCAAACAAGGCAGAACTCTGAAAGAGCATGCCGATCTTTCGGCGGATCTCCTGGCGGATGTCTAGTTTGTTATTGGTGAAGTAGGTCCCGTCGAAAGTTACGCTGCCAAGGTCAGGCTTGATAAGGCCTACAATGCACTTGAGGAGCACACTCTTGCCCGTGCCACTGGCGCCTAGCAGGAGGTTGGTTTTGCCCGTCTCAAAGACGCCGCTCACCCCATCCAGCACTTTCTTGTCGCCAAAAGCTTTGTGTATGTTATGTATTTCAATCATGGTGATTCTTGTATTCGGGAGCTAAAGGCAAAGACGCGAAGAACTCCTGTAAATTTTAAATGGCCAACAACCCTACAGTAAGATGTATGCCAGCACAAAGTCTCCAATCAGGATAGCGATTACACTATTGGTTACAGCGGCTGTACTAGCAGCTCCAACTTCCAGCGCTCCGCCTGAGGTATAGTAACCGCGAAATGAGGAGATAGACGAAATCAGAAAAGCAAACACCACTGACTTGATCAGTGCAAACGTAATGTTGTAAGGGATAAACTGGTCGCGTATACCTGTAATGTACTCCTGCGGTGTTAGTTCGCCTGAAAGGGTTCCGGCTAAGTAGCCACCCAGTATGGAAAGAAACATGGCCAGAATAACCAGCATCGGGAAGACCAGGATGGCTGCGATCACCTTGGGCAGCACCAGATAAGAGGCCGAGTTAATACCCATAACCTCGAGTGCGTCTACCTGCTCGGTGATCTGCATGGTACCCAAACCACCGGCTATGCTCGAGCCAACCTTACCTGCCAGAACAATAGAGGTGATGGTGGGTGCCAGCTCCAGAATGGTCATTTCGCGCACCATAAAACCAATGGTGGAACGGGGTATAAAAGCATTGTTGAGGTTGTAAGACACCTGCACACAGGTAACCGCGCCAATGAAGGTAGATACGATGGCAACGATGAGTATAGAGTTGATGCCAATCAAAATAGCCTCGTCGACGGTTCGACCGAACAGAATCTTGGCGGATTCTTTACGGGTGAAAAGGCTTTGCATGAACAGCAGGTATTTCCCAAAGGATTGTAGCATACAGGCGATACGTGTTAAACAAGGTATTAAACGTGTTTCTAAGCAAAAATACTGTTTAAATGCCTATATTACGGTTAAATTTTGAAAACGTATTATCTTATATCTATATAGAGCACATGCAGCAGTATATTTTGGTGACAGGTGGCACAAAAGGCATTGGCAGGGCCGTAATCGAGCAATTTGCAAAAGAGGGCTTTCATATCATTACTTGTTCCCGCAACGAGAAAGACCTCAAGAAGCTGAAACTGGAAATTGAAGAGCGCTATACCTTTTCCAAAGTGTTCTACCAGGAGGCCGACCTGAGCGATATGGGCTCGCTCAAAAACTTCATCTCCTATGTGAAAGACCTCGATGTCAGGATAGAGGTAATTGTTAACAACAGTGGTCTGTTTATACCTGGTAAATTGCACGAGGAGGACGATGCGGCGCTTCCGATGATGATCAACACGAACCTTTACAGCGCCTACTACATCACCAAGGCTTTTGTGTTGGATATGAAAAAGCGCAGGAGCGGGCATGTTTTCAATATGTGCTCCACGGCCAGCATTACACCCTACACCAATGGCGGCTCTTACTGTATTTCAAAATATGCTCTACTCGGGATGTCAAAAGTATTGCGGGAAGAGATGAAAGAGCACGGCGTTCGTGTAACGGCCATTCTGCCCGGCGCAACCTTAACTGCCAGCTGGGAAGGGGTGGACCTGCCGCCAGAGCGGTTTATGCGTGCCGAAGATGTGGCTATGGCCATCTACGGTGCTTATGCCATGTCACCCAACAGCGTAGTGGAGGAGATCCTGATCAGGCCGCAGCTAGGCGATATTTAAAGTTAGAAAGTGAAGCGGGTATGCAGGGTTGATTTGAATCAGAAACAAACTTATGCCTATATGAAAAGAGTATACCTGTTACTACTCGCCCTCGGAAGCGCCACGCTGTCCTTCGGGCAGAAAATGGAATACAGCGCTCATCTGAGCTCTGGTGTGTCGAGATTTGCAGGCGAATCGTCTACCAAAACGACTACGATGGTCCTTAACGATAACTGGGGCAGCGCTCCAATGGTGATCAATCCGTATGGCAGCGGGTATAACGTGACATATGGTGGCAGTTTGCAGGCGCAATTTGTTGCAGCTGGCGGCTTTTTACTTGGTACTCAGGCAGGGTACGAGCAACTACGAACAAGGGCTAAGATAGAGAGAGCCCATGGCGTTTGGTCGCACAGTTCTTCTATGACACATCCGGCTGACGGAAAAGCTGTCATCATAGCCGATTATATCAATCTGCAGCCTTACATTGGCTGGCGGATCAAGCAAAGCCCCATAGCCCTGGATCTGACCCTGGGTTCGGACATTGGTTTCAGTCAGCAAATGAAAGAGCGATCGGAGGCGACACTGGAAGATGGAACTGAATTTAAGACAAGAAAAGACCGCAGCGAGTCGATCACTGATTTCAGACCTAGACTGGGCATAACAGGTTACCAGGGTCACTTCGGCCTGTCCTTGAGTTACGCCCATGGTATCAAGAACTACAAGGCTAACATGGAAGGCGCCAATATGAAACTGTATACCCAGATAATCCGGGTAGGCCTGCTTTACAGATTATAAACTCCCCTAAACATAAAACTATGAAACTGGAAAATAAGATAGCCGTGGTAACCGGCGTGAGCAGAGGTATAGGACTGGCAGCCGTGCATGCGCTGCTGGAGCAAGGTGCGAAAGTGGCAGGCTGGGGCAGAACAAACCCGGAGGTGCAGCACGAGCGCTTTGAGTTTGTAGAATGCGACGTACGCCGCGCCGACTCGGTGCAAATGGCCTATAAGCATACCGTAGAGCATTTTGGAGGCCAGATCAGTGTGCTGGTAAACAACGCCGGCCTGGGTCGATCGTCTACGCTGGAAGACCAGGACCTGGATGAATGGCACCTGATGTTCGACACCAACGTGCACGGTCTCTTTTACTGCACCCGTCTGGTAGTACCGGGGATGAAGGAAATGGGTGAGGGGCACATCATCAACATCTCCTCCATAGCGGGCACCACAGGTATAGAACAGATGTCAGCTTACTGTGCCACCAAGCATGCCGTGCGTGGCATCTCGCATTCGCTCTACAAAGAGGTGCGCGATTATGGCGTGAAGGTTACCTGCATCTACCCCGGTTCGGTGCAAACCAACTTCTTCGACAACATCGACAGCGTGACCGTGAACGATAACATGATGCGTCCCGAGGACATTGCCTCTACCATTGTGCATTGCCTGGAATCACACGCCAACTACCACCATGTAGACATCGAGGTGCGTCCGCTGATGCCGAAAGGCCGAAAACAGGTATAGCCATAATGTGGAACAGCTTTTGTAGCTTTGCAGACTTTATTTAATGAATAATTAACAATGACGAATGACTGATAATTATACATTATTCGTTCGTCATTGTTCATTCGCAGCAGATGTCAGTTGAAGTAAAAAATCTCACCAAGCTTTTCGGGTCGCAGCGGGCTGTCGATGATATTTCATTTTCGGTCTCGCAAGGGCAGATACTTGGCTTTCTGGGCCCGAACGGTGCAGGCAAGTCCACTACCATGAAGATTGCTACCTGCTACCTGCCCCCAAGTGCGGGTACTGTGTTGGTAGCCGGCTACGACGTGTTGCAGGACCCCATCGCGGTGCGCCGCAACGTGGGTTATCTGCCGGAGCACAACCCGCTATACCTGGACATGTATGTGCATGAGTACCTGGCTTTCGTGGCTTCGGTATACGGCCTGAAAGGACGACGTGCAAAGGAGCGGGTGCAGGAGATGGTTGAGCTATGCGGTCTCATACTAGAGCAGGGCAAAAAGATCGGAGCACTCTCCAAAGGCTACCGACAAAGAGTTGGCCTGGCGCAGGCGCTGGTGCATGACCCTCAGGTGCTTATCCTGGACGAACCCACCACCGGCCTCGACCCGAACCAGATCGTGGAGATACGGGCACTTATCAAGCGCATCGGGCAGGACAAAACCGTAATCTTCTCGACCCACATCATGCAGGAAGTAACCGCTATTTGCGACCGTGTCGTGATCATCAACCGGGGCAAACTAGTGGCTGACAGTGATGTGGCTAGTCTGCAGGCTGGCTCCCGTAATGAAAAGACAACCTTGGTGGAGTTTGAGCAGCCTATACCTGTGGAGGCCTTAGAGCAAGTACCAGGTGTATTGACGGCTACGCTAACAGAGGGCGCCACCTACCGGGTAGTTTCACGCAAGGATACTGATATCCGCGCTACCCTTTTCCGGGTGGCAGCCGAGCGCAACTGGCCGCTGGTAGGCCTGCGCCACGAAGAGAACTCACTTGAAAAGATTTTCCAGCAACTGACGAAGTAGGTATACCTCATGCTCGCTATACTTAAAAAAGAATTTAACGGCTTCCTGAACACCCTGATCGCCTATATCGTGATCACGGTATTCCTGGTGGCCATTGGCATGTTCATGTGGGTGTTCCCCGAGAGCAATGTGCTCGATTACGGCTTTGCCGATATGCAGACGCTCTTTAACATGGCACCCTGGCTGTTCCTGTTCCTCATCCCGGCCATCACCATGCGCACCTTTGCCGAGGAAAAGCGGGAAGGCACTATCGAGCTGCTGCTGACCAAACCGATCTCGGATCTGCAGCTGATCCTGGGCAAATACTTTGCTGCGCTGCTGTTGGCGCTCTTTGCCCTTATACCTACCCTGATTTACTACTATACCGTGTACGAACTCGGCAATCCGCAGGGCAACGTTGACTCCGCCGCTGTGGTAGGCTCTTACCTGGGACTGGTGTTCCTGGCGGGCGTTTTTGTCGCTATCGGGGTGTTTGCTTCTTCTGTCTCGGACAACCAGATCATATCGTTCGTGATCGCTATTTTCCTGTGCTACATCATTTACGCCGGCTTCGAACTGATCGCCTCTATACCTGTGTGGGGCGGGTACGGCTACTTTATCAGCCAGCTAGGTATAGAATACCACTACACGGCCATCAGCAAAGGGCTGATCGACTCGCGTGACGTGCTGTACTTCCTGAGTGTGATCGCGATCATGATTTTTTCCACCAAACTTGTATTGAGCAGCAGAAAATGGTAACAGAGCAGGCAACGACACATAAGAGCAAGCGCAGCCGCGACCTGGTCCGTTTTCTGATCGCGATAGCAGCCATTGTGCTGCTTAACATACTGGCCGCCAATTTCTTCTTCCGCCTCGACCTGACCGAGGACAAGCGCTATACCATTTCGCCTGTTACGAAGCAGATGCTGGCGGAGCTGCCGGAACCGGTGTTTGTAGAGGTATACCTGGAGGGCGAGTTTCCGGCAGGCTTCAAGCGGCTACAGCAGTCGGTACGGGAGACCCTGGACGAGTTCCGCATCTACGCAGGCGGCAATGTGCGCTACGAGTTCATCGATCCGAATGACATCACAGACGAGAAGCAGCGGGTAGAGTTTTTTCAGAAACTGGCGCAGGCAGGTATACAGCCGACTAACCTTCGTGCCAACGAAGGCGGCAAGCAGGTGGAGCGCCTGGTGTTTCCGGGTGCGCGTATCATGTACAAAGGCAAGGAAACAGGTGTGATGCTCCTAAAAGGCAACCTGGCAGCCTCTCCTGACGAGCGCCTGAACCAGTCGGTAGAAGGCGTGGAGTACGAACTGGCTACGGCAATCCGCAAAATGGCTTTTCAGGGCAGTAAGACCATCGGCTACATCAGCGGACAAGGCCAATTGGAGACGCAGTACGTGACCGATTTGCTGGGCTCTTTGCAGGAGTTTTACCGGGTGGCCCGTGGCGAACTGCGCGACATACCTACACTGCAGGGCCTGGATCTGATCATTATTGCCAAGCCAACTGAGGCTTTTACTGAAGCCGATAAGTACAAGATCGATCAGTTCATCATGAATGGTGGCAAAGCCGTGTTCTTCGTGGATGCGCTTAACGCGAATATGGACAGCGTTGGGGCAGGAGGGATGTTTGCGATGCCTTACAACCTCAACCTCGATGATATGTTCTTCCGCTACGGCGTGCGCCTGAACCCGACGATGATCATGGACCTGAATTCAGGCTTTATACCGATCGTGACCGGCTATACCGGTGAGCGGCCGCAGACCGAGATGATCAACTGGCGCTTTTATCCGTTGCTTAATACCTTCGCCAAACATCCGATTACCCGCAACATCGACGCGGTGTATTCCAAGTTTATCGGTACAATGGACACGGTACGGGCTGACGGCATACGCAAAACACCTCTAGTCTATACTTCGGGTTACTCCCGTATCATGCAGGCGCCGGTACCGCTTACGCTTGAAGAAGCCCGTATGGAAGTGAAGCCGGAGCAGTACCAGGCGGGGCAGCAGCCGG
The DNA here is from genome assembly GCF_058932855.1 of Pontibacter sp. LHS1. Classification (NCBI taxonomy): domain Bacteria; kingdom Pseudomonadati; phylum Bacteroidota; class Cytophagia; order Cytophagales; family Hymenobacteraceae; genus Pontibacter; species Pontibacter sp. LHS1. Next base: position 547,644 of record NZ_JBZYWF010000002.1, on the reverse strand, counting down.
TGGGCTATCTGCTGGAAGGCGCCTTTACTTCGCTCTTCCGTAACAGGAGAGCACCGGAGGGAGCGGCTGACCCACAGGTGAAAGAGACAGGAGTACCGACCAAAATAGCAGTTTTCTCGGATGGAGACCTCGTGCGCAACGATGTGAACCCACGTACCGGACAAGCCTACGAGCTGGGTTTCGACAGGTATAACAATGTGACGTTTGCAAACCGTGAGCTGGCCATGAACACCATCCATTACCTGCTGGACTCAGAAGGCCTGATCAACGTGCGCAGCAAGGAAATACAACTGCGGCCGCTGGACAGGGTGCGGGTGAAGGAGGAGCGTACCTTCTGGCAACTGCTCAACATCGTGGCTCCAATCGTACTGCTGGCCCTGTTTGGGGTGCTGCGCTACTACCTGCGCAAGCGTCGCTACGAGCGCTTCTGATTTTTTTGCCCTGTATGTAAAGAAATTGTGAAAAAGCGGGGCTGTTGCAGGTAGCATAAATGCGAAAAATTTTTAACTTTGTCCAAATAACATTATAGCTATACATAATGAAATTTATCGTCTCTTCCTCTGCTCTTTTGAAGCAGTTAGCCAGCATAAACGGTGTGGTAACCAACAACCCGGTGGTTCCTATCCTTGAGAACTTCCTGTTCGAGATCAACGACAGCACCCTCACCATCACAGCCAGTGACCTGGAGACTTCCATGATCACCGAACTGCAGGTAGAGGCGAAGGAGAGTGGCCGTATTGCTGCCCCTGCCAAGATCCTGATCGAGACGCTGAAGAACCTGCCAGACCAACCGGTGACCTTCACGATCGACGAAGAGACCTATACCATCGAGATCAGCTCAGCAAACGGACGCTACAAGCTTTCCGGTGAAAACGCAACCGACTTCCCGCGCGTACCTGTGGTGAAAGGTGGCAGCGCCATCGAGATCCCGTCAAACGTGCTGGCTCGTGCCATTAACAAGACCATCTTTGCAGTGAGCAACGACGAGCTTCGTCCAGCCATGACGGGTATCTACGTGCAACTGCGCCCCGACAATGTAACATTCGTAGCCACAGACGGTCACCGTTTACTGCGTTTCCGTCGTACAGATATCTCCACCAGCCAGGAGGCTTCTCTGATCATCCCACGCAAGGCCTTCACACTGCTGAAGTCTACGCTGCCTTCTGAGGCTACTGCCGTGCGTATGGAATTCAACCAGTCTAACGCGTTCTTCAGCTTCGACAACATCCGCATGATCTGCCGTCTCATCGACGAGCGCTATCCGGATTACGAGAACGTTATACCTGTACAGAATCCGAACAAGCTGGTGATCGACCGTGCTGCTTTGCTGAGCTCTGTGCGGCGTATCTCCATCTACTCAAACAAAACAACACACCAGATTCGTCTGAAGCTGTCCGGTTCTGAGCTGCAGGTTTCTGCCGAAGACCTGGATTTCTCAAACGAAGCAAACGAGCGCCTGACTTGCCAGTATGACGGTGAGGACATGGAAATTGGTTTCAACGCGAAGTTTTTGATCGAAATGCTCAACAACATCGATGCCGACGAGATCTCTTTTGAGTTGTCTACACCGAACCGTGCCGGTCTGTTGATGCCGCTTGCGAATGAAGATAATGAAAATGTTCTGATGTTGGTGATGCCTGTAATGCTGAACAATTACGTATAAGAAGATAATTTCTCCTAATGCAGAAAGGCGGACCGGTATGGTTCGCCTTTCTTGTTTTTAGGGTATATCCTATTTAAGAGTATAGCCTACTTTTGCAGCATGATGTATACCGGGAAGTGATCGCTATACCCGCCAATGTAGAGGGTGCCCGACCAGGTCTGACGAGGCGTATCCTTATACCTGCCGAATGTGAATTTGGCAAACTCCGGATCGTGGATGAAGGCAGAGCCGTGAGCATAGTGTAAACCACCCCTGGCATTGAGAAGCGATTTGGACAACAGGATCTGATCACGCATTTTGTTGTCGTTGCGGGTATGGAAGCTACCGCGGCCCTGCACAAACCACAAGTAAAAGGTATTGAACAACTCTTCGTTGTAAGACGGATCAGGTCGCCCTGTCGCCATCAGCACCTTCTCCATGTTCGTGGACTTTGGTTCATCCGTAAAATCGCCCAGCACGATTATTTTAGCATCTCTGTCAGCTTTCTGCTGCGCATCCAGCTGCCGTCTGAGTTCCGCTGCAGCGTCTCTTCTGCGGGCTGTGCCGAGCGTCGTGCTGCCACGGTCTTCCGGCCAGTGGTTGACATAAACTGTCACAGGCTCACCTGCCAGCGTCCCTTTTACCTGTAGTATGCCCCGTGAGCTAAAGCCCTTTTCGGAAAACTGAATAGGAAGGTTTGTGTGAGCCGTTGGTTTGAAAACTCTGGGATTGTAGAGCAGGGCCACATCGAGCCCCTCCGGGTCGGGGGAATCGTAATGAATGATATTGTAGCGGCGTTTGCGAAGAGGAGAGGAGCCGACCAGATCCTCCAGCACCTGACGGTTCTCCACCTCACTGACGCCTAGCAGGTCAGCACCGTTTTTGCCCCCAATGGATTCAATGACTTTTGCAATGTTGCGAATTTTGGTCTTATACCTGTCCTCATCCCACTGCATGATGCCCTCAGGCGTAAAGCCGTCATCATCAGTTTCGGGGTCATTTTTAGTGTCGTACAGCTTCTCTGTGTTATAAAAAGCAACAGTATAGAGTTTCGTTTTTTTAGTAGAGGAGGTTAAGCTGGCACATCCCGAAAGGATGGTCAGGCTAAAAAGAAAGAAGAAGGTTTTTATTCCGTAGCGCATCGCGTAACTTTGTACTTGGTTTGAGTATTCAAGCATAGTACGAGATATATATAGCACAAAGTTTAACAGAAACGAAAATGAAAAAGTCAGAGATATACTTTAGCATCGCGCTGGACGAGCAGCGTGTACCGGAAGCCATCAGCTGGAGAGCTACCGACGCAGGTGAGAAGATCCATTTTGCAAAGGCCATCAACATTTCCCTGTGGGACCGTGATGAAGCTGGCACTATGAAAATCGACCTGTGGACCAAAGACATGCCAATCGACGAAATGAAGTACTTCTACATCGATACGATTGGCGCCATGGCTCAGAGCATCGCTACGGCCACCAGCGACAAGGTAATGGCTGACAAAATGCGTGCACTGTGCGAGGATCTGATGAGCCACGTAGAGGAAGAACGCAAAAAGGAGAACAATTAATAAAGAATTGTCCAGCTCGGTCTATAAACAATGAAAGCCACCCTTAGAGGTGGCTTTTATGCTTTTATTTATAAATGTCGAATTAGTTTACGTTTGAGGCAGTCGTGTTTTCAGTGGCCTTTTCGTTCGTAGCCAGGTTCTGAGAACCTTGTTCGTTCAGGCTTGCCATAAACTCACGGTCTACTTTAGAATATACTTTACGGTCACCGAAGTAGTCGTTATACTGCACGGTGCTCAGGATATCTTCAAACTCCAGGTCACGCACGGCCAGTACTTCTTTGCACTTCTCTGCGATCAGTTGCTCGTTACCTTCGTGCTTCTGCTCGATCTCAGTAATCTGGGCAGCTACGTCCAGGTTGATTTCTCTAATCTTATTGGCCTGGTAGTTATTCAAACGAAGCTCACGAATCATCTGGTCAGACAGGTGGTTGGCACGTTTCTCAGCAATCACTGTTACATTATTACCTGTAGCAAATGCGCCGAATACAGTTCCGAATACCATCAATGTTATTACCAGTAGCTTTTTCATAATTTTAGTGTTTTTGGTGTTTTCAATGCTTTTCATTCTCTCCTGAAGCATTGTAGTTTTAAAACGCAGGCTTCCGGGAAATGATTCCGGCATTTAAAAATTTTTCCTGCTTGCCCTTCAGTGTCGAATACGTGTAATATAGTGCAGAAATAATGCCAAAAAAGGCCAAATAAGCTAATATTTGACCTTTTTTTCATATTCTTTTAGGCAACAATTACCATTCGTTGCGCCACATCATCGATTCGACAGGCTTGGTAGTGCGGTTGTTATACTTGGCATTATCCTTACTATTGTAATAGTTCTCAATGCCGCCCTTTACCTCAAAATAGATCAGCTGACCAATCGGCATGCCAGGGTATACACGCACCTGCTGCGTCACTGAAATCTCCAGTGTCCATGTATTGCAGAAGCCTACATCGCCTTTACCGGCCGTCGCATGAATATCGATGCCGAGACGTCCTACGCTTGACTTGCCTTCCAGAAAAGGTACGTGTGCATGTGTTTCAGTGTATTCCAGTGTCACGCCCAGGTATAGCGTATTAGGCTGCAGGACAAAGCCCTCCTCCGGGATCTCAAACACATCAATCTCGTTGTGGCGACGGGCGTCGAGTACTTCGTCGCGGTAGGTGGCCAGGTAGCGGCCCAGGTGTACATCGTAAGAGTTGGTACCAAGGCTGGAGCGCCTGAACGGCTCAATTAAAATAGTGCCTTTCTCAACCTCTTCTAAAATCTGCTTATCTGTAAGAATCATGGGAGTGCAATGTTAAGACCGTAAAAGTAAGCAAAATGCTTGATTGTTGAATTATTGAATTGCTGTATTGTTGATTGTTAATTGGTCCGACTGCATGGTTAGGTAGGAAGACGAATATGTTGGCAACCGATGCTTCTTCTGTGGGCTATACCTGACTTAATTAAAACGGCAGCCCATTACTGAGCCGCCGTTTTTCTATTTCTCTACTAAATATTTGGTACAGCTTATTGCTGTGCTGCTTCCTGAAGCGCTTCAAGATTTGCCTGCAGGTACTCCTGCACCAGCTCGTCAGTGATGGCCGTAGACACGAACAACGATTCGTACTGAGAAGGAGCCAGGTATACGCCGCGCTGCAGCATGCTGTTGAAATAGCGACCGAACATAGCGGTGTCCGATGTTTTAGCGCTTTCAAAATCTGTAACTGGCTGCTCTGTGAAGAAGATGCTGAACATAGAGCCGACATGATTGATAGTGAAATTCATCCCCAGTTCCTGCATGTTCTGCTTCATTCCGTTTACCATTTTGGTAGTTGTCTGCTCCAGGTTTGTGTATACCTCCGGATGGCCTTGCAGGTACTGCAGCATGGCCATACCTGCCGACATGGCGATCGGGTTACCGGAGAGCGTACCCGCCTGGTAAACCGGGCCGGCTGGCGCTACAAAGTTCATGATCTCTTTCTTGCCCCCGTAAGCGCCTACTGGCATACCGCCGCCGATGATCTTACCCAGCGTAGTCATATCTGGCGTAACGCCAAACAACTGCTGCGCTCCTCCTGGTGTCAGACGGAAACCAGTCATCACTTCATCAAATATCAACACGATGCCCTCTTTGGTGCAAAGGTCACGCAGGCCTTGCAGGAAACCTGCCTCAGGTAGCACTAAGCCCATGTTACCGGCCACTGGCTCCAGTATGATAGCTGCTACCTGATCTTTGTTAGCCTCCACCAGTGTCTTCACAGCCTCCAGGTCATTGAAGGGTGCCGTGAGCGTATCAGCCGCCACTCCCTGCGTTACACCCGGGCTATCCGGCACGCCAAGGGTAATGGCACCACTACCGGCAGCGATCAGGAAAGAGTCGCCGTGGCCATGGTAGCAGCCCTCGAATTTGATCATTTTGTTGCGCCCGGTATAGCCTCTGGCTACACGCACTGCCGACATGGTAGCTTCGGTGCCGGAGTTCACCATGCGCACTTTTTCGATTGATGGCACCATGTCCACGATCAGCTCTGCTATCTCAATCTCTTTGCGGGTAGGAGCTCCAAAAGAAAGCGAGTTAGGTATAGCCTGCTGCACAGCTTCCTGCACGACCTCAGCAGCATGACCCAGAATCATAGGTCCCCAGGAGTTGATGAGCTCCATGTAGCGGTTGCCGTCCTCGTCGAACATATAAGGACCTTTGGCCGATACCATAAAACGTGGATTGCCGCCCACGGCTCTGAAGGCACGTACAGGAGAGTTTACCCCGCCTGGTATGGAGTGCTGTGCACGCTGGAAAAGTTCTTCGCTGATTGGTGCTATTTTCATAATTCTGATTTCTTTGATTTTAAAAGCAATGATCTGATAAGGTGCTATACCTTGAATGTATAATGCCTGGAGCTTAAAAAACCGGGTTTACGACAGTTAGTTGCAGGTTCTCCAGTTTGGTAATCGGGATGTACTGGTTGTCGCGGCGCACTTCATTAAGAGCGGCACGATCGGTATAGCCTATACCTTTGTAAAAAACACCCGGTCTGAGTCCCTCGGAGCCAAGCGCCAGGTTGAAGCGCGGGCCGTAATTTTGGAGCAGTGTTCCGAAATAATACATCATCTCAAAGCCGGCATAAGCATACTGTGATGGCGGCATGTTATATCTGGCAGCATACCTTTTGCGAAAGTGACGCGCTGCCGAGCTCATCTGGTCTATGTATTTCGGGTTTACAAAATAGATCTCCAGATCGTCTAACTGGCGCAGGGTCAGCTGACCTATACCCAGCCACTTTTCAAATGTCACAAGTGGCAGCGTGGCCGCTCTGGACTGCAAGGTGCTAACCGTGTTTGCCGCAGCCGTCATCTGATCTGAGAAAACAGCCAAATGGCCAACGTTCTCCAGTTTCAGGTCTTTAAAAACAGCGGCGGTGGCAGAGCTCTGTGCAGAATTTATTTTTTTGTAAGCTGCCACTTTACCCCCTAATTTCAGGAACTGCTCACGGTAATACTGGCTAAACGCGATGTCATCTTTGTTGTCTTCATACAAGATGACAGCCGTTTTAGGCTCAAAAGTATTATAAGCGTAGGTAGCAGCCTGTCGTGCCTGTGTCGCTACCGAAGACTCAAACAGAAAAATATTGGGATTATCGGCAGCTACTTCCAGGTCTTGTGTAAGCGGATTGACCACAGTCACATTATTCTGTGTAGCAAAACGAGCCGCAATCTTGGCTGCTGACCTGTAAACAGGGCCAATAACCAGATCCATGCTTTTAAGCTCCGGAGTCTCCAGGAGGCGCTTTACAGCAGTTGTATCGGTGCCTGCATCGTAAGCATACAGGTTAATGTTGATTCCCTGGCGCTTAAGGGAGTCCTGCGCCATCCTCATGCCCGCAAAGAGGTCGGTGGCAAACTGATTCTTACGTGCTGCCTGTCCCAGGTCCTGATCCAGCTGGAAGGGCATCAGGGCTGCTACGTTGTAGGCCTGTTTGCGCATGGCATTGGCACTCAGGTAGCGGTTGCGGTCCAGGCGGTGCTTCGAGACAATGCTTTCCAGCGTAGTTCTGTCCTCAGGACGATACCAACCTGCCAATAACTTGTCAGCATAGGTCTGTGCCACAGCTTTATCATCCGGATAGCGCTGCAGGATCTGCTCGAACGTTTCACGGTCCGTAATGCGCATCAGGTAGTGACGCTTCAGGTTCTCGGCGTCGGCTTGTAGTTTAGCGGAACGCAGGCTGCCTAGTTCAGCCAAGGCCTGCTCATACTCGCCCTGCTCAAACAGTACATTAGCCAATAGATAGCTTGCTTCAGGTTGATTAGGCCAGTTAGGGTGCTGGCCCTGTAGCTGCTGTAGCATACGTCGTGCTTCCGGCAGTTTATTTGCCTTGAGCGCCGCTACGGCATAGAGATAAGAAGCTTCGGGAGCATATTGATTTTTAGTACCAGCCTGTGTGATAGGTAAAAGCTCGGCCATGGCCTTGTCGTAACGTTCCTGCTCTAACAGTACCTTACCATTGCTATAGGTTGTGCTATAATCCTGCTGGGCCTGTGCCGGCAGCGCAAGCGCAGCCAGTAGCAGTACACCCGCTGCATGCTTCAATAAGCTTCTCTTCATGTTTATTTAATTTTGAATGGGCGAGATTTTAAATGGGTGAATGAGTGATTTAGTGAATTGCTAAAAACAGTATTTGAATGACTCATTTACTGTTAAAAAACAATTCGATTCATTATTATTCACGCAATCACTCATTCAAAATTCACTCACTAATATTACTCCCACTCGATGGTAGCCGGTGGCTTTGAGCTGATGTCGTATACGACGCGGTTTACGCCTTTTACTTTGTTGATGATCTCGTTTGATACATCGGCCAGGAACTCATACGGCAAACGGCTCCAGTCCGCTGTCATACCGTCGATAGAGGTCACAGCACGGAGGGCCACTACATTTTCGTAAGTCCGTTCATCGCCCATCACGCCCACTGACTGCAGCGGTGTCAGGATAGCGCCAGCCTGCCATACCTCGTCATACAAGCCCGATTTCTTCAGGTTGCTAATGAAGATGTGATCTACCTGCTGCAGCACGTGTACCTTCTCCGGGGTGATATCACCCAATATACGGATTGCCAGGCCAGGACCAGGGAACGGATGGCGCCCCAGGATGGTATCATCAATCTTTAGGGTCTTGCCTACCAAACGCACCTCGTCTTTGAAAAGTGTTTTAAGTGGCTCCACCACCTTCAGTTTCATGAAGTCAGGCAGACCGCCCACGTTGTGGTGCGATTTGATAGTAGCCGAAGGGCCTTTCACACTCAGCGACTCAATTACGTCCGGGTATATAGTGCCTTGTGCCAGCCACTTCACGTCTTCAATCTGATGCGCCTCGTCGTCAAACACCTCGATAAACACGCGGCCAATCGCCTTGCGCTTACCTTCCGGGTCAGAGATGCCGGCCAGTGCCGAATAGAAGCGGTCTTTGGCGTCCACACCTTTTACGTTCAGGCCCATGTGCTTATAAGAGTCAAGCACAGTTTCGAACTCGTCTTTGCGCAGCAGTCCGTTATCTACGAAGATACAGTACAGGTTTTTGCCGATCGCCTGGTGGATCAGCATGGCAGCCACGCTGGAGTCTACACCGCCAGACAGGCCAAGCACTACCTTGTCATTGCCCAGCTGTTCTTTCAGGTCAGCTACTGTGGCATCCACAAACTGCTCAGATGTCCAGTCCTGCTGGCAATCGCAGATGTGCACCACAAAGTTGCGGAGCAGGGTTTTGCCTTCGTCGGAGTGCGTTACTTCCGGGTGGAACTGAATGCCGTAGGTTTCCTGGTCGCGCAGCTTGTAAGCGGCTACACGCACAGTTTCCGTGCTGGCTATTACTTCAAAATTGTCTGGAATCTCTTTAATAGTATCACCATGTGACATCCATACCACCGAACCCGGGGTGAGTTCTTTCATCAGGCGGTTGGCGGTGTGCAGCTCCGTTAGTCTGGCACGTCCGTATTCACGAATGGTGGATGGGGTTACTTCGCCCTGGTGCTCGTAAGCGATCAGTTGTGCGCCGTAGCACACGCCCAGCAAGGGGAGCTTGCCCATAAACTGGCTTAGGTCAATGGTAGGGTGTTCGTGGTCGCGCACCGAGCAGGGGCTGCCCGATAGAATAACGCCTTTGACATCTTCCGTTAGTTCCGGAACATTATTGTAAGGATAGATCTCACAATACACATTTAGCTCGCGCACCCGTCTTGCAATTAACTGGGTGTACTGGGAGCCGAAGTCGAGAATCAGTATTTTTTCTGGCATGCGCAAAGGTAAGGCAGTTTTACAGTTTTTGCTAATACTTGCCACTGGAAATTGCAGGTCCTTCGGCTGGGCAGGTATAAAATCAGGTATGCCAATCCATCTCAACCGACTTTCCATAGGTTTTTTTTGAAATCACTTTACTGTCCGCAAACCTGCAACTAGCACAAGGGTAGGGCGTATAATTTTCAGGCTATGGAGAACAAGGATGAACTAAATATATGGAACTGGGAGCGCATCCTGATAGGGGAGACCCCTCCTGAGTTCATGCTGGAAACGCTGCTGCGAACTATCGTGGTATACCTCTTTCTGATTTTTATACTTCGCCTCCTGGGCAAGCGCATGAACGCACAGTTAACCTTAACGGAGATGGCCGTGATGATAACACTGGGTGCTATTGTGGCGCCTGCCATGCAGATTCCGGACAGAGGTGTCTTACCCACGATCATCATTTTATGCTGCACCTTGCTTTTCCAGCGCGGGCTGGGGCAGCTCTCTTTTAAAAGCAGGAAGGTGGAAGTTATGACGCAGGGGGATGTGAGCCTGATGGTACGGGACGGCGTGCTGCAGGTAGAGGAGATGGCCAAGTCGCGGGTGTCAAGGCAACAGCTTTTTGGGGCGCTGCGCACGCACAGGATAAAACATTTGGGGCAGGTAAAGCGGGTTTACCTGGAGTCCGGAGGCTTTTTTAGTGTTTTCAGGGCCGATGATCCGAAACCTGGCCTGGCCATAGTGCCAGATAAAGACCATGGGATGATCGATGAAACCAAAAGCGATACTATTGAGCAGGTATGCACCAACTGCGGGTATACCGTTCCTTCCCATAAAGATGTTGCCCAAGACAGTACATGCGAAAACTGCAGCCACCAGGAGTGGGGGCAGCCTGTTAGCTTAGAAACCGTAACATGAATCCAGAGGACATTGAAATAACAGACTGGTTGCGGATAATCCTGGGGGATGTGCCCTGGAGCTTTCTGATAGAGGTCATCATCAGGATAACCTTCATCTTTCTGGTGCTGATGGTTGCCATGCGGGCTATGGGAAAAAGAATGGCCGCGCAGCTGACGCGCAACGAAATGGCGGCACTGGTTACTTTGGCTGCAGCGATAGGGGTACCCATGGCTGACCCGACACGTGGATTGGTGCCTATCCTGATTATAGCAGGTGTAGTGATTGGTGTGCAGCGGATAGTATCTGGCAGGGCGCTCGAAAGCACGAAATTTTAAAGTGCGGTACTCGATGATATTGATATTGTGGTAAAAGACGGCACGCTATGTCTTGATAGAATGCAGCATACAAACCTGACAAGGGAGCGGCTGTTTTCGGAGCTGCGGAGTGAGCAAATAGGCAATCTTGGAAATGCCGAAAGAGTGTACCTGGAGGCGAACGGATCTTTTACCGTGTACAAGTACGATGAACCCCGGCCGGGACTTTCGATCATACCACGCTGGGATGATTTTTTTGATGAACAGAGTTTCGTGAAAGATGCTTTTGCCTGCTGTAGCTGCGGTACGGTGGTGAAAGGAAAGGAGGAAAAGCCGGCATTGTCATGCGCACGCTGTGGAAGTCAAGACTGGGATCAGGCTGTTTGTGCTTAAGCAACTGCTTCAGTATCAGGTATGGGGTTAATATCTGAGATTATTATGAGTAATAAATTTGCACTTCAGTATAATCTTCGTACTTTTGTAACGGCAAATCGGCACGGCCAGCTCCCGTCGAACTCCCCCAGGGCCGGAAGGCAGCAAGGGTAGATGGTTGAAGCGGCGCGATGTTGGTTTGCCACTTTTTTTTGCCCATACTTTTCTGACCGGCCCGCTGCCGGTCTTTTTGTTTTAGGCCCAGCTGCTTCTGCTGCTCCTTCCTATACCCTGCCATACAGCAGGTTAACCTGCCTTTGTGGGCTTATACCTCAATTGTCCTGCATCTTTTATACAATGTCTTTTGACTTAGGGCATATTGCGTTAGATTTGTAGGAAAATCTACATCCTCAGCATTATGAAATTCTTTGTTGATACTGCAAACCTGCAGGAAATTCAGGAAGCGCACGACCTCGGTGTGCTCGACGGTGTTACCACCAACCCATCGCTGATGGCCAAAGAAGGCATCTTCGGACACGACAACGTGATGGCGCACTACAAGCAGATTTGCGAAATCGTGGATGGTGACATCAGCGCCGAAGTGATCGCAACGGACTTCGACGGTATGGTACGCGAAGGCGAACTGCTGGCCGAGCTGCACCCGAACATCGTGGTGAAAGTGCCGATGACACGTGAAGGCGTGAAAGCGATCCGTCACTTCAGCGAGCGTGGCATTAAAACCAACTGTACACTGGTATTCTCTGCGGGGCAGGCTATCCTGGCTGCCAAGGCAGGTGCTACGTATGTGTCTCCTTTCGTAGGCCGTCTGGACGACGTATCAACGGATGGTTTGCAGCTGATCGAGCAGATCGTGCACATTTATGGCAACTATGGCTACCAGACACAAGTACTGGCCGCTTCTGTACGCCACGTGATGCACCTGGTGCAGTGTGCTGAGCTTGGTGCTGATGTGGTAACATGTCCGCTTTCAGTGATCACAGGTCTCCTGAACCACCCACTGACTGACATCGGCCTGCAGAAGTTCCTGGCTGACCACGCCAAGGGCAACAAGTAATATTGAATGACTATTGAATAATGATTGATGGTTAATGAATGATGGAGTAGAAGGTATAGACCTGAAACATTATCGTTCATTAACCATTATCTATTTATTTCGTGCAGAATTTCTTCATTAGTCACCATTCATTAGTCATTCTAAAACGATGTACATCATCAAAGTAAAGGGCAAGGCCAAAATTCCGGATTACATTCAGCTGCGCGACGATAATTTCGTGCTGATTGCTTATTTTAGGGCGGACCGTCCCCTCAAGAACTTGGACCGCTATGGTCTGGAAGGAAAAGAGGAGGCTTTGGCTGCGCTGATAGAGTCCCTCGAGTTTGGTAAACTGCAGCAACTAGACATTTAATTTTCTTATGAGCTTTTCTTCATCTACCCCCGTGGTATCGCTACGCGACGTGGCTATTTATCAGGATGTGAACACCGTGCTGAGCAGTGTCAATTTTGACATTGAAAAGGGGGAGTTTGTATACCTGGTAGGGCGCACCGGTAGCGGAAAAAGCTCACTGCTCAAAACCCTGTATGGTGATCTGCCGCTTCAAACCGGTGTAGGTACCATCGCCGATTTTAAACTCACGAAGCTCCCGCGTAAGCAAGTGCCTTTTCTGCGCCGCAAGATTGGCATTGTGTTTCAGGACTTTCAACTGCTTTTCGACCGCACAGTGGCCGAGAACCTGGCCTTTGTCCTAAAAGCCACAGGCTGGAAAGACAAATCGAAGCGAAAGCAGCGCATTACAGAGGTTTTGATGCGTGTAGGACTGGATGCCGCCGCTAACAAACTGCCGCACCAACTGTCAGGAGGCGAGCAGCAGCGTATCGTGGTAGCCCGTGCCCTTCTCAACGAGCCGGTTATTCTGCTGGCCGACGAACCAACCGGTAACCTCGACCCAATCGTGGCAGACGGCATCATGCAACTCTTCAACGAAATCAACAACAGTGGTACGGCTATCCTGATGGCAACGCACAACTACGAGATCATTAACCGCTACCCACACCGTGTACTCAAGTGCGAAAACGGTAAAGTACTTGATTCTAAAGTAGAATCATTCGGCCTGACGACGGGTTACTAGATCAAATTTTCCTGGTATCATAGTAGAGGAGCTTTTACAGAAGGCTCCCTTGACAGGTATACCCTTTCCTATAGCTTATCATAGCTTTCAGTTAATGAGCTCTATGGCTTAGTAAGTCTGCGCAACTGTGCGAGCATCCACTGGTTCATGTCCGGGTATATCCGCAGGCCGAGCATCAGCCCCATGTAAATAGCGGTGATTAAAAGAGACCTTCCAAAGATGTCCAAGTATTTATTGTCTAGGAAAGGCACCAGGTATGAGGCTCCCAGCGCTACGGCTGCGATAGCTGTTACACCCAATGAATTCCAGGCAAAAGGCTGCATCTTGTAGAGCCACTGTACAAAGAACAGGCGTAGCAGGTTGATGGTCACATAGGAAATCATCGAAGCCAGGGCCGCTCCGTTTATGCCGTACAGTGGAATGAACACATAGTTCGTCCAGATAGTCAGGCCGGCCAGCACCACGTTGAAGAGCAGGTCCCAGCGGTACTTCTCTGAGGTAGCCAGGATGATGCCGTTTATACCTGTGGCCAGGTCGATAATGCGGGCCATGGACAGGAACAATACTACATACTTACCAGCCCGGTAGGTTTCCGGCATAAAGGAAAAGAGGTTGTCAATGTTAGCCCAGATACCTATGAACAAAAGCAAACCCACAATCAGGTTGATCAATGTGATCTGTTTGTAAAGCCGTTCCATACCTGCCATGTCCTTGTCTTTCCAGTATTCTGCCACCTGCGGAAAAGCGATCTTGAATATAGACCGTGCCGGCACCATGATGGCGCTGGTAATAAAGAAAGCTGTGGTGTAAATACCGTTGTCGCCCAGGCTGTAGGAACTGATCATGATCTGATCGACAGTCGTGATGATGGTCACCGAAATGTTGCCCAGGAAGGTGAAAAAGCCGAAATACAGCATTTCACGCAAGGGCACGATACTGAGGGCTGCCAGGCGCGGCTTCAGAAACAGTTGCTTTAACCAGAGCGCATACACCACCAGCGAAAGCGTGATCACCGCATTGATGACAATGTAAAGCAGCACGAACTGCCTGAACTCGATCCAGTCAAAGGCATAGAGTCCAATCAGTGCCGTCGTGAGGATGCGCAGCAGAAAGTCCTGGGCGAATGACGAAATGATGGTCTTGAACAGGGAGCGCAGGTAGGCTGTGAGCAAATTGAAAAGTAGCGTGAAAAAGGCCAGCGGGATCACAAAGTAATAGTAATCGAGCAGGAGAGGGGAGTTCTCGATGTAGTAGTCTATCACGACCGGCTTGAACAGCAGGAAGAGCCCTGTAATGGCGCCAAAGCCCAGCACAGGTATAGCCAGCATCAGAAACAGGAAGCCGTGGTGCTCTTTGCTCTTATCCCTGAAATAGGGGAAGTAGCGCACGCTCATGTTCACGAAACCGAGGGCGGAGAACTGCGCAAACATCACCGAGATCTGGATCAGCAGACGCGTTAGACCCACCTCTTCCTCCTCCAAAAAGTTCGGGAAAAGCAGGATGGTGTTCACATAGCCGATGGCGATGCCGGCATATGAGATCACGGTGTTCCAAATACCCTCTCGCTGGAGATGTTTACTCATGTTTCTTTTTCAGGCCACAAAGGTAGCCGATTCTTATAATTGATTGGTGGTAGCCAACATTGCTTTTATAAAGTCAGCTGCCAGTTCGCCGCTCCTGCCGTCGTACTCCGTTCCCACCGTCGCGTGGTAATAGCTGGCTCGCTGGTAAACCTGCGGTTTGTGTGCTATCCCTTGTGCGAGCATTGGCTTGAGCGCATCGTAGGAAGTGGCTTCTTCCACCAGACTATGCTTCACGAAGCCATAATAATCATGTAGCTCCTCTGTCGGGTTGAAGTTATAGTAAACGGACCATACATTGAGCAGCACCGCTTCCAGGTGGATGCCGGAGTTGCCGCTCACTAGCATGTCTATACCTTGCAGGTACTCAAAAACCGACTGTTGTCGGGCGTCAGTTAGGCTGATGTTCGGGCTGATGCCGGTGGCAAAGGAATAGCTGCGTTTGTCGCGGGGGTGGGGGCGAAGCAGAATCCTGAGCTGCGGGAAATCGCGGCTAATCTGGCGTATCAGCTGCTCCACTTCCTCCACCCGGTCCATCAGGTTGCAGGCTATACCTAGTGTTTGCACCTGCTGACTCTTGTTGCGGAGTGAGACAAATTTGTCGGCTTTCGGCATACCGATAAACTCCACTTGCCCCTGCACCGGACCACACTGCCGGTATTTGTCCAGCGAGTCCTGTCCCTCGAGCAGGTTCAGGTCAAACGACAGCGGTGGAAACAAGTTGCTCACGCTCGAGTGTTGCACATAAACGGTAGGTATACCTAATTCCTTCGCCGCCAGCAGTAGGGCACGGGCGTCGGCGTTGTGATCATTGGCAAAGGCGACCGCCTGTGGATGGTATTTTTGTAGCTTCTCCAGGTATACCTCGTAAAAGCCGATGGCATCGTAGAGCAGATCCACGAAGCGGAGTGTGCTGTGCTTGCGATGCTGCAGGAACTGAAAAAACAGGTATGGAAACTTATAGTAGTACAGCAGCTTTTTACGCAGTGATAGCCGCGCCACTTGCTGGTTATACCTGCCAATGGCTTTGCTCTGGCCCGCTACCATCACGGCATCAGGTATAGCCTCCTCCAGAAAATGCAGACTGTCGTAGTTATTCTGGCTGACCACATAGAGCCATACCTTGCCCTTCAATCGCTCCGGCTGCTCCACAGACCGGAACAGATTGCCAAACAGCCGCACCAGAGTGTAGCCAGCCATGCGCAATAGGCGCATGAACGGGTTAGCCGGGGAAGCCGCATTCTTGGCGCTTTCCGGAAGTTGATAGAAACCTTCAGAAAAGTGCAGGTATAGGATGTTGCTGTACAGGGTATACCAGTCTTTCATGCGCTATACCAAGTCCCAACTAAGCGGCGTGCCTGCTTTTATATCTTGTGTGGCGTTTTTTCCCAGCAGATTTTCATAATGCTTCGGCGGCAGCCCCAGGCCCGGTCTGATCACGCGGATATTATCTTTGGTAAATGCTTCGCCTGCTTTGATGTCTTGGGCCGCATAGACAGAGCGCTTGAAAAGGCGGCTTTTTTCCTCTGCCCGCTGCACGCCGTACTGTACCTGCCCCAGCGCCAGCCAGGCTCTTTCCGACTCCACCACCAGCGACTGCAGCTCGGCAGGCTCCAGCGAGAAAGCCGAATCTACGCCACCGTCTGCGCGGCTGAGGGTGAAATGCTTTTCGATAACAGTGGCACCCAAAGCCACAGCAGCCACAGATGCACCAACGCCCATGGTGTGGTCCGAGAGGCCAACTTGTAAGTCATACAAGGCACTTAGGTGCGGGATGGTGCGCAGGTTGGTGTTTTCCGGCGTGGCCGGGTAAGTGGAGGTGCACTTGAGCAGGATCAGTTCCAGGCAGCCTTCTTCGCGCAGCACCTGCACGGCTTCGGCCACTTCCTGCACCGTGGCAGCGCCGGTGCTCATGATCACGGGTTTGCCGGTGGCCGCCACTTTGCGCAGCAGCGGGTGATCCGTGTTCTCAAACGAGGCGATCTTATAGGCCGGAGCTCCCAAGCTCTCCAGGAAATCCACCGCCGATTCGTCGAAGGGGGAGGAGAAGGCGATAAGGCCGCGTTCCCGTGCCCGCTCAAAAATAGGCTGGTGCCACTCCCAGGGGGTATAGGCTTCTTTGTAGAGATCATACAGCTCTCGGCCTTTCCAGAGCGAACCCTCGTCCTCAATGGTGAGGGCACCAGGCAGGGTCATGGTGTCGGCGGTGTAGGTCTGCAGTTTGATGGCGTCGGCGCCTGCGTCAGCGGCGGCGTCTACGATGGCGAGCGCCCGCTCCAGCGACTGGTTGTGGTTGCCTGACATCTCCGCGATGATAAAAGGTTTATGGGATGGGCCGATCATACGGCCGGCAATACTGATATCGTTGATCATGGTTTCTGTTTCTAAACTATGCTCCGGCCTTTGGCTGCCAGACAAAACGGAATGCTTTCGGATGCGCCGGATCGGCCTCTCCATACGCAAAACGGGCTTTTTCAAAAGATCGGACGGAGGCTTTGTGATCCTGCTGCACCAGTCCTTCTACTAGTTGCACATCCGGCCGGTCCTGCAAGAGCTGCTGTATACCTTTGAGCAAAACCGTGTGTCCCAAGCCTTTACCACGATAGTCTGCCGCAATCAGGTAACTGATCGTGGCTGTACTGCCGTTGATGTCGAAGCGAATATGGGCAGTTGGTGTTCCGTCTGCTTCAGCAAGATATAGCATGGCGTCGGGGTTGTCAAGTTTGCCCTGAAACCAGCGGGTGTGATTTTCCAGCAGGATTGGCTCCGGGTTGAAGGAATGCCGGCGCACCTCCGGGTCATTTGCCCAGTCGAAGAGCAGCTGCAAGTCCTCTGGTACAACTTTGCGCAATTTCAGACTTGTAGCCAGGCTGAGGCTTTTGAAAAGCTCCAGCAGTCGCTCGGGGCTTTTGCCGTCGAAAAACAGTCGCTGGGTTAAAATTTGCGCTCTAAAAACCTCTTCGCTTATACCTTGCTGTAGTACTTTTGATAGGCTACCGTAGTCTTGGGCTATACCTTCTGTCGTCAGGAATTGGTGCATACCTGCTTGGTTATCGGCTGTTTGCTTTACAAACAAAAGGCCTCCCACGGCGGCGTATTCATAAGAAATGCCGCTGGCGGAGGTAATGGCAGCCTGGCATTTGGCCATCAGGCGGCGAAGGCTCTCTGCGGAAAGGTCGCGGTGCAGTTTGGCCTGTGGCTGTTCTTTCAGGTGCTGCTTGAGTTCGTGTAATCGGGTATAGGCGCTGCCTACCACTACTTCGATTTGCTTGACGGCAGGTATAGCTTGCAGTGCTTCCAGCGCTTGCTGGGTATGGTTATCCGGATCGGCACCACCCATGCAAACCAGCACACGCAGCTCACCTTCAGGTGTAGCCCTGGCAGCTTTGGCGGCTCTCAGGAAAGCGGGACGGAGCAACGCATAGTGCGGACCGAGCAGCAGTCGGGAATAGGGTGCAGTCTGGTATTTCTCGGGTGAAACGCCACCTGCCTGGTTGATGACTGCATCAGCCGCGAAGGTATAAGCGTGGATATCGTCGATGCAAACCAGTGCTGCGCCGCGGGCTTTGATGTTTTGTTGGTAATTTGTACCAAAGCTATAGCCATCCAGCACCACGATCTCTTCTGCCGAAATATAGGCATCCAGTTCGTGCACAAAGCGATCAGCATCTGGTTCGGCAGGAGGAAGCACGATGATGCCGTCGCATACCTCCCGTATTCGCTCCTGCAAAGCCTGGTCTGGCGATTGAATGGCAAATATGCACTCAAACTTCTGGCGCAGCATGTGCACCAGCGCCAGTGAGCGTGTCACGTGGCCCAGCCCGATGCGGCTGTTGCCGTCTGCCCTGAAAATAATGCGTGTCTTCCTGTTCATGCTATCGTAGTTTTAGCAGCACCCTGGTCAATCCTCCGGACTGCAGCAGTTTCCTGGCAGCTGCCAATTCCTCTTCTTCGGTCACAAAGACCTGTCGCTGCGCATTGGCGGCGTTGATCTCCTGCAGCCAGGGCTGCTCTTGCAGAAGCTGGCCAATCGCCTCGTGTGTGATGGACTGATCCGGTTTCCAGAGCCGCTCAAAAAACAGCGCAGCCAGTGCGTAGTCAGTAGGGTAGTCTACGGTCAGGCGCAGCTGACTGATGCCCGACTCGAAATGCAGGGTCTGATTTATAAAACCGACTTCTTTTCTGATATAAGGCGTCACATGCTCCCGGTCGGCTGTTGCCGTGGACTGGGCAGCGGCTTTTTCCAGCGCTTGTCTGGTAAACACCTCCACGTTGGTACCGAGGGGCAGGCCGGTAGTGATAATATAGTCTGATTCTGTCTGCAGCAGCTGCTCCACCGCCTGATCAATCGTCTCCGGCATCACAAAGGGATTGTCGCCGGTGAGCCGCACGATCACATCCAGCTCGTAGGTATGCGCCGCCTGCCGGAACCTGTCCAGCACATCATCGGCCGAGCCGCGTAGGATGGAAATTTCCCTTTCCTTGCAAAAAGCCTCGATGGCATCGTCTGGGCTTAGGGTGGTGGTAGCGATGATGGTTTGCTGCAGCGATTTCGCCGCACGGGCATTCGTCACCACATGCTCCAGCAGGCAGGTGTTTCCGCTGAAGGGCAGGGGTAGCAGGGCCTTACCGGGCAGTCGCTCTGAGCCCAGACGCACCTGTATGATGGCGCCGACTTTTACCATGCCGTCCAGCCTCCATCCAGCACCATGTTCTGTCCCGTCATAAAAGCCGAGGCGTCTGAGGCCAGATAGACGAAGGCTCCTTTCAGGTCATCGGGTTTGCCGATGCGGTTGAGCGGGTTCTTCTTCTTCAGCTGCTCTACAAAAGTTTCGTTTTGCTGCACCTGCTCGCTCGGGAACGGACCCGGCGTAACGGCGTTGACGGTGATATTGTATTTGCCCAGGTAGCAGGCGAAGTAGCGCGTGAGCTGCAGCACGCCCGCCTTGGCCGCACCGTAGTGCGGCGGGCTCAGGAAAGCCGGACTCTCGTCGTAAATGCTGAAATCGGGGGAAACCATGCCGTACATGGACGACACATTGATGATGCGTCCGCCGTTCTGCTGCAGGTAGGGAATCACCTCCCGGATGCAGCGGTACACGCTGTTGAGGTTGCCGTCGATGCCGTAGGCCCATTCTTCATCTGTGAGCTGCTCCGGCTGCTGTCCTTTGGAGTAGAAGGCGTTGTTCACCAGCACGTCGATGCGGCCCTGCTCTTGCTGCACCTGCTCAAAGGCGGCCGCAACAGTTTTGGTATCGGAGATGTCGCAATAGACGAAAGACAGGTGAAGGTCAGTATATTCGCTGAAAGCCTCCTGAAATTTGGCTTCGCTTCGGCCCAGCACATAAACGGTAGCGCCGGCCTCGGCCAGACCCAGGCTGATGGCGGTGCCCAGATGACCGTAGCCGCCTGTGACGAGGGCCACCTTGTCGGAAAGGGAAAATAAGTCGGTCAGATTGCTGCTCATCGTGTGGACCACTTGTAGGGTAAGAGTATCGTTTCGTTTTCTTCTTTCAATTCTAACAGTTCGGTATGCAGCGCTTCAGGCAGGGTGATATTACTGAAGCTGATGTTCTCCTGCAGTGTCTGCAGGCTCTCCACACCGATCACTACTTTGGAAATATAGGGATTTGCCAGCGCAAAAGCCAGACATACCGCACCGACCGGGAGTTGATAAGCGCTGGTCAACTGCTGCAGCCGCTCCAGTTTGGGCACTGCTTCCTGCAGGTATTGCGGCAGCTTGGTCGGCTGCATAAAGTACAGCCCTTGCAGGTATACAGAGCGGATGTGCGTTTCAATGCCACGGCTTCTCAACTCCGGCAGCAGCTCCTCAAAACGCCTGTCGAAAATACTGTAGGGAAATTGCACCAGATCGATTGGTGCCTCCCGCCGCAGCAGTTCCTCCGCCTCCACCGGATGGTAGAGCGAGATTCCCACCTTCTCCACCTGTCCCGCTGATTTCAGCTCCTGCAGTTCGTCCAATATACCTGGCCTGCCGCTATAACTTGCATAGCTGTGCAACAGGTAGCCATAGAGCTTGTTGACGCGCAGGCGCTCCATAGATTCTTGGAATGCCTGTGCAATGCTTTTATCTGGTTGGTTCGGCGGGTACTTGCTGATGATGCGGTAGGGTGCTGGTAAGGTATGCAGGACGATGCCCAAACATTGCTCGCTGCTGCCGTAGGCGGCCGCCGTGTCCAGGGTGTTTATACCTGCTTTCGCCGCCTCGGCCAGTATAGCTGCTACCTCAGCCTCCGGAATTCGTCCCCGCTGGTTGCTGATGCCGTAAGGGAGCCCGAATTGTGCAGTGCCCAGGACCAGCCTGTTTGTATGTGTCTGACTCGTCAAGCCTATCCTTTGCAAAACTCTTTCACCTTCTCAATCACGAATTGCTGCTCCTCGTCCGTCATGCTTGGGAACATCGGCAGGCTCAGGCAGGCTTCGTAGTAGCGCTCGGCCTTCGGGAAGTCGCCTTTCCTGTGGCCCAGACTGCGGTAGTATGGCATGGTGTGGGCCGGAATATAGTGCACCTGCGCAAAGATCTGGTGTTCGCGCAGGAAGTCATAGAGCCCTTTGCGATCTGCTACCTGGATCACGTACAGGTGGTAGGCGTGGCCAGTCTCACCCGCCTCAGTCAGGGCCGCCGGGTTGGTGCCTAGCACCGCTATACCTGCAGCGCCTGCGAAGGCCTCGTCGTATACCCTTGCGATCTGCCTTCTTCTCGCCATACCCTCATCGGCACGGCTCAGCTGGCTGATACCCAGGGCACAGAGCATGTCGGGAATTCTATAGTTATAGCCCAGTTCCTGCATCTCCATGTACCAGCCGCCGTGGTTCTCCTCCAAAAGGTCCGCCTCGCGTGTGATGCCGTGGGTGCGGTAAAGCAGCAGTTTTTTGTAGAGTTCCTCGTCGTTGGTGGTCACCATGCCGCCCTCGCTCGTGGCGATGTGCTTGACGGGGTGGAAGGAGAAGATGGCCAGTTCGGCAAATTTACCGCTGCCGCAGAACTGCTTCTCGCCCTGGCTGTCGATAAAGAAGCCGCCCGGGGAGTGGGCCGCGTCCTCGATAATCCACAGTCCGTGCTCGTCGGCTAATTGGCGCAGCTCCTCCAGATTTACCGGGTTGCCGGCAAAGTCCACTGGGATGATGCCGCTGTAGTAACCCTTCGGCTTGCCCTCCACCAGCTGCCGCACCTTGGCAATATCGATCAAAGCCGTGGCCGGGTCGATGTCGCAGAACTCGACGGTGCCACCGCAGTAGCGCACGCAGTTGGCCGAGGCCACGAAGGTGATGGGCGTGGTGATCACACGAGAGTTTTCGTTCACGCCCAGCGCCATCGCGCAGAGGTGCAGCGCGGCCGTGCCGTTGCTTACGGCTACAGCGTATTTGGTGCCCACATATCTGGCGAAGGCCTGCTCAAACTCCGCCACCTTCGGCCCCTGCGTCAGGAAATCCGAAGCAAGCGTCTCCACCACCGCCTGTATGTCGGCCTCGGTGATGTGCTGACGACCATAAGGTATAGGGCGCATGTGCTTTTCATTTTGCATGTAAGGAGGTAAAGTTTGGGAGTTAAAGAGTTTAGGAGTTAGAAAGGTAGAAAGTTGAAATGTAGCGACGTTACACCGTAACTTCGTGGTGCTACGTAGTAATTGGCGTACCTCTTGTAAGGACAGGTCCTGACCTGGCCAATCGTGCACCAGAATTCCTCTCTTGGGAGGGGTGGGTTAATCATGCACGAGCAACAATTCAACAATTTAACAACTCAATAATTCATACACTAAAATTCGGATCCACGTGCTGGCGGATCTGATCACGTAACTGCTCTACGCTGAGCCATTCGGTGTTGGTGCCGGAGTTATACTTGAAGCCCAGTTCCACCATTTTACCATTGTGCGCATTCATGAAATCCTCCACTTTCCAGAGCGGCGTGGAAGGCACAATCACGTAGTACTTATCCAACTCCACGGTATTCAGGGAGTCGGTTTCAGTGATCATTTCTTCGTGCAGTTTCTCGCCCGGACGTATACCTACCACCTCTTGTTTGCAGTTCGGACCAATGGCCTCAGCCAGGTCGGTGATCACATAAGAAGGGATTTTTGGTACGAAGATCTCACCACCCCAATGGTGCTCCAGCGCATGGAAAACCAGTTCTACACCCTCTTCCAGGGAAATATTGAAACGGGTCATCTCCGGGTGAGTGATCGGCAACACACCTTCTTCACGCTTCTTTAAGAAGAAAGGCACCACCGAACCACGGGAGCCAATTACGTTGCCGTAGCGAACCACCGAGAACTTGATGTCGCGTTTGCCTTTCATGTTATTGGCAGCTACAAAGAGCTTATCGGAGCACAGTTTGGTCGCGCCGTAGAGGTTGATCGGAGCAGCGGCTTTGTCTGTGGAGAGGGCCACTACGTGCTTCACGCCGGTGTCAAGGGCAGCGTTGATGATGTTCTCTGCACCCAGTACGTTTGTCTTGATGCACTCCATCGGGTTGTACTCAGCGGCAGGCACCTGTTTCATGGCAGCCGCGTGCACGATGATGTCGATGCCCTCACAAGCTCTTTTAAAACGATCGCCGTCGCGCACGTCGCCAATAAAGTAACGAACGGAATTGTACTTGCTGTGCGGAAATACCTGCGACATCTCGAACTGCTTGAGCTCGTCACGGGAGTAGATCACCACCCTTTTTACATCCGGAAAACGGGCATACACCATCTCCACGAACTTCTTTCCAAACGAGCCCGTACCGCCCGTCACGAGTATAGCTTTATTACTTAGGTCTAATGCCATGCTTGTTTTTTACTTAATACCAGGGCTCAGAAACTGTAACCCACGCCAAGCTGCAAGTTAAATATTTAATTGTTGATTGGTAATTGTTAAATTGTTGGATGGATAAATTATTAGTGGCAGGTTGGTTGTTGCATAGGGATGTTGTTATTTGCTGTTTATTATCAGGGGTAATTGTTGATTGTCTAATTGTTGTTTGTGCACGATTAACCCACCCCTGCCCCTCCCAAGAGGGGATTTCGGTGCATGATTCCCAACAATTTATTGCCGGTGCACGGCATTGGGTCGCGACCCGTCCCTACGATTAATAACTCCTAAATTCCCAAACTCTACTGTTTCATGTTGAAAAAAGCTTTTTTCGGGTTGCTGCATACGCTGGGCTATTATTCGCGCTATACCTCGGTGTTGCATCATCCGGGCAAACAGGTACTTTCTCCCGGTTATGTCCTCGACTTTAATGATGTTGAGAAGGCATTCCTGGAGGATTCAGCCCGCAGCTTTAACTACGCCATCGACTATAGTTTGGGCTACAGGCAGAAGGAGCAGTACCTGATTCGGTTACAGCAGGTGGAAGTGCTGGGGAACTCCGGTGCCGTGGTGCTGGACGGAAAGGTCGTGGTGGAGTCGGTAGGAGAGGTGAGTCGGCTGGCCAAATCAGATGCTTTCAAGGAAGTATCGCTGCAGCTGCCTAAAAAGCAGAGCGGGCGCTATACCTCGGTGCTTTTCCTGCCGTGGGCTGACAACAACAATTATCACTGGTTTTTTGATTGTCTGTCGCGCCTATACCTGGTGCTCGAACATACCCAGGAACCGATCAAGGTGATTATGCGACGCGATATGGCCCCTTATCAACTCGAAACGCTGCAATTTGTGCTGATGGACTACCCGCAGGCCAACCTGGTATACATAGGCAAGCACGAGAAATGGCAGGTGGAGGAATTTGTGCTGCCGTCGTTTGTGGCCAATGCGCAAAGCGGATTTCTGCCCCGTGAGGTAGCTGATTGGCTGCGGCAAAAGGTGTGGCAAGGGTATGGTGTACAGCAAAACAGCCCCAAAAGACGTCTCTATATCAGTCGTGCCAAGGCCAAAACCCGTCGTGTGCTGAATGAACAGGAGCTAATTCCGCTGCTAGACAGGTATGGCTTTGAGGTTGTGAGGGCCGAGGAGCTAACTTACCAGCAGCAGGTGCAGCTCTTTTATGAAGCCGAAGCCGTAATTGCCCCCCACGGCGCCGGCCTGACCAATCTTCTTTTCTCGGAGCAATGCCAGGTGCTGGAGTTCCACCCAGCCAACCTGATCAAGACCCACTACTTCCTGCTCTGCAAAGCACTCGGTTTCAGGTATAACGTCGTGGTGGGTACTGTTGGCGGCAGGCTGGAGAATTATACGGTGCCTGTGCAGGAGGTGGAGGCATGGTTGAAAGGCATAGGAATTTAGGTATATTTAGTTAACTTGAAGCTGAATGAAGGGGATTGGTTTTAAGCCACCTCCTTACATAGTGCAGCTAGTGGGAGTAGGTACTCCTGCCAGCAGGTAGTTAGCCAAAATTAGTAATCAATGAAAAAGATGTTTCTTCTGCCCTTAATGCTGGTAATGCTTAGCTGTAACGGCAAGTCTGGAGAACAACCATCAGACTATGGCGAAGTGACTGTAAATGATAATGCTACATCTACTAATGCTAATGAAGAAGCTGTAGAAAAGAATGTATCTTCACTTTATACTTTGGAGTCAGCAACAGAAGAAGACTTTCGCAAGGCAGCTAACGGGAAAACCCACTTCACTATGAACAAAGGTGACGCCCGCAAAGTCAATGGTTCTATAACTCTCAAAATCAATGGCGAGTGGAAATCTATAGAAGCGTTAAAGGACACTCTCATAGGTACAGATGACACAGAACAGGCAGAGTATAAGTATCTAGGTCAAAACAAAGAGCTAAACAAATACTTAATTGCGGGTCACTTCTACGAGCACTATGAAACCTATCTTGTGGACAAGACAACAGGCGAGATAGCCGCAACAGCTTGGACTGAACCTTCTGTGTCACCTGATTTAGGATACTTGGCCAATGTCTCAATAGCGACTGTTATGGACCCTACGCCAAATGGCATCCAAGTATGGAAAGTGACTAAGAATGGGGCAACAACAGCAATTGGAAAATACTTTGAGATAAACCAACAGGACTGGGAAGCTTTCGAAATGAAATGGGAATCTCCAAGGTCAATCATCATCAAAATGATCCCAATGGAACAGTTCGAAATGTTGACGGGAGAGCCAAAACGGGATGACTTCTCTTATCTGCGTCTAACAATAAAATAAAATTGGCTAACACAACACAGGCATCATGTTCGGCTTATGCCTTACCCGTTGCCTGTCCGAACCCGTTCCGAACATCCTCCAACCAACCCATGAAACTACTTTACCTCGCCCTGATCACCACCTTCATAGTCTTCACCGGCTGCTCTACTTCATCTCCCAATTTCCAAAGCATCTACATAAGTGAACTGGAGCACAACCAGGCCATGTATCTCACTAATTTTAAGGAGATCCATGCCATTGTGGAAAGCAAGCATCCTTACCTTAAAAGTAAAGGGATACACCCGGATTCGCTGTTTGCAAAGTACGCAAGCCTAATAACAGAAGTGGAGGATAACACCGCCTATGGTAAGTTGATACTCCGGTATTTTGGCGAGTTGCAGAATGGCCATTCAAGCGTTTATTTCCGGAGAGGCATCATCAACTGCAGTGCAGTCCTGGTAGAAAACCGCTTGTTTATCAGTAGTGTGCGGGATGATCGCTTTGCAGCAGAAGGAATAAAAGAGCAGGACGAGATCATCGGGATAGACGGTATGCCGGTGCTGGAGTGGCTGGAGCAGGAGAAAGCCTATGTATACGCCTCCACAGAGCAGGGAAGAACGACTTTGGCAATTCACAACAACCTTTTCACCAGTTACTTCAAGAACACCCGCCGCTACCTCATAGAGACAGCAGATAGCTTAAAGGAAGTTGCTATCACCTTCGATGATCGGGCTTCTAAATCAGTGCCGGGCTATACCCTGGCTGACGGTAGGAGCATCTCAGACGATGTCGGGTATATTGCCATAAATGGGATGCGGGGCGATGTGGTGGAGCAGTTTCTGCAGCATTACCAGGATTTGAAACACAAGCCCTACCTGATCATCGATCTGCGAAACAACGGAGGAGGAAATTCAGGTTTGGGCGAAAAAATGGCTGCATACCTGGTCAAAAAGAAGCACTGGGCCAGTGTATCACGTAAGTCTTTTAGCCCGGGCCCGAACAGTTACAAGGGCAAATTATTTGTGCTGACGAGCGGCTATACCTTCTCGTCTGCCGAAAGCTTTGCCATTGACCTGTGGGAAGGTGCTGACGCAACGATTATCGGAACGCCAACCCACGGCGACACCGGCAACGGCGCCTCAAACTTTGTAACCAGTCAAGGTATAGCTTTCCGTATACCTACCCGCGAACCAAGGCTTTCTGCCGGCGGCTTCCCGATGGAAGGAAAATCTATACCACCGGCTTACTTGGTGGAGGCTACAGTAGAGGATTTCCTGAAAGGAGAAGACACAGTCCTGAGTTATACCTTGCAGTTGATCGATCAAAAACCGGTGTTATAAGCCAGGAATTGTTAATATCTTAAACCATCACAAACAAACTTTAACATCCTATCACATGAAGTTTCTGAAGATCCTTTACCTCGTATTTGCTGCCGCCATGTTAGTCGATTTAGTCACCTCTTTCTATACTGACCAGGAAGTATTCAGAGTATTTTTCTGGGAGACCAACATCGTGTGGTATCGGATCTATAAACTCTGTTTCCTTTTGTTGGCTGCTGCGGCTTTCTGGGATCAACAGAAGCGTGAAAAATTAAACGAACAGTAAGCTGCCGCTTGATTTTTCAAACAACACTCAAATTTTACGGGGTGTCCGCTATCGAGCAGACGCCCCATTTTTGTATTAAGCCTCTTCCACGAGCCCCAGCTCACGTGCTGAGATTTCCCGCATTTCCACTTTCCGGATCTTGCCGGTCACCGTCATCGGAAAGTCCTCTACAAACTTCCAGTACTTCGGTATTTTGAAGGTGGCTATCTGTCCTTTGCAATAGACCGCTATGTCTTCGGGGGTAGCGTAGAATCCCTTTCGGAGTTTCACCCAAGCCATCACTTCTTCGCCGTATTTGTGGTCGGGCACGCCGATCACGTGTACATCCGAAATGGCTTCGTGTGTGAGCAGAAACTCTTCTATTTCACGTGGGGCAATGTTTTCGCCACCCCGTATGATCAGGTCTTTGATGCGGCCGACCACCTGCACATAGCCTTCTTCGTCCATCACGGCCAGGTCACCGGTGTGCATCCAGCCATTTTGCAGCACCCGTGCCGTTACCTCCGGCATATCCCAGTAGCCCAGCATTACCGAGTAGCCACGGGTGCAGAGCTCGCCCTTCTGCCCACGCGGCACAATCAGGCCTGTTTCCGGGTCCACGATCTTCACTTCCAGGTGCGGGTGTACCTTGCCAACGGTCGAAACGCGCTTCTCCAGCGGATCGTCCAGCTGGCTCTGCGTCGAGACCGGGGAGGTTTCGGTCATGCCGTAGCACACGGTCACTTCCCGCATGTTCATCCGAGACTGCACCTGCTTCATGGTTTCGATGGGGCAGTTGGAGCCGGCCATTACGCCGGTGCGCAGCGTCGAGAAGTCGTATTGAGCGAAGTTTGGGTGTTCCAGCTCGGCAATGAACATGGTGGGCACGCCATACAAGGAGGTGCATTTTTCAACCTGCACGGCCTGCATCACCTGTTCCGGGTCAAAAGTCTCGGCCGGGATTACCATGCAGGAACCGTGCGTAATGCAGGCCAGGTTCCCGATCACCATCCCAAAGCAGTGGTAAAAAGGCACCGGTATGCACACACGGTCTTGCTCGGTATACTTCAGCGTTTCCCCGATAAAGAAGCCATTATTGAGGATGTTGTGGTGGGAGAGGGTGGCGCCTTTGGGCAAGCCCGTGGTGCCCGAGGTATACTGTATGTTGATCGGGTCGTCGAACTGCAAGGTCGCTTCACGCTCCGCCAACTCCTGATCATTCACAGCGCTGCCTGCCGCACTGAACCGCTCCCAGTCACGCTCCATGATCACGGTGCGGGTCGGGTACTCGCAGTCAGGACGGATGTGGTTAAGCATTTCCACATAGTCGGTCTGCCGGAAGTAGTGCGATGCGATGAGCAAACTGATCTGGCTTTGCTTCAGGGCATACTTCAGATCATTGGTTTTGTAGGCCGGGTTAATGTTAACAAGCACCGCACCCACACGGGCAGTGGCAAACTGTACCAGCACCCACTCCATCCGGTTAGGCGACCATATTCCCACGCGGTCCCCTTTCTGAATGCCGTAGGCCATCAGGCTTTTGGCCACTTGATCTACCTGCTCCCACAGCTGTTTGTAAGTAGCGCGGTAGTTTTGCGTCACCATCACAAGGGCTTCGCGGTCGCCAAATTTTTCTACTGTGTTGCGCAAGCTTTGTCCGATGGTTTCGCCGCGAAGGGGCGTGGTGCTTACGCCGTGGCTATAGGAGGGGGTGCTGTTCATGGGGCGTTCCTTTAATATTGCTGGGTATTTGTCAGTTGACTGCGTAATTCATGTTTGAACATTTAAGTTAAAAATCGCCTTCCAGAAAAGCACGTGAAATGTTGCTAATTTGCTATAGCTGGAAAAGTGAAGAGCGCTATACCCAGAACCATGACTTCCGTAGCCGTCTGCAGGTATAGTTTATTGATTGCGGGTATAAAGGATTATTATTTTAATTTTAGAGTGATGGTAGGTGTAGTAAGTTACGAAGGGAGAAACAACTTGGCCATCAGCTTGATCTAAAACCAAACAGATAGTTTTATGAAAATCATATCGCTTGCAGACCATCCGGAATTGATGCAACCAGCTATTCACTATTCCTGGAAGTGCTGGGGCAGCGCCTCTAACTTCAAGTTTTATGAGGACTGCATCCTGCACTCTGTTCAGGATAAGTCACAGCTGCCTATGTTTTATGTGCTGCTGCATGAAGAGCGTATTGTAGGCTCCTACGCTCTGCTCACCAACGACATCATCAGCCGTCAGGACCTGATGCCCTGGCTGGCCTGCCTCTATGTGAATGAAGATCACCGTGGCCAAGGTATAGCCAGCCAGCTACTACAGCACGGGCAGGCAGAAGCCAAGCGTCTGGGTTTCCGGGAGCTATACCTGAGCACAGACCTTGAGAACTTCTATGAACGCAAAGGTTGGCTATACCTGACTGATGGGTATAATGTGATGGGAGAGGCTATTAAGATCTATACCTGCAAAACTGCTCAATCATCTTCAAAATCTTCCTGAGGGGACTATTATACTAAATGCTCCCATAACTATCCGACCCTAACTACAGGCCGCTTACAGGATTGGAAATACGCAGCTTTCCCCGGACTTTCAACCGGAACACAATCTCAAGCAATCTTATTTTATTAATTATACTTTATTAATGATTAATGGAATAATAATTGCTTGCATAGAATATTATGAATACATTGTAATTAACGTTCCACCTCTAATAGAGCCTCATGATGAATAAACTTTACAATTCCGGCCTGATCCTGGCTTGCCTCTCTTTTTCGTTTTATAGCTGCGACTCCAATAAGGAGGGTGAAGTTGTATCTCCTACCCAAGACGAGCTAGAGTACATCGTAATTGACGCCAATACCACTGACCAGCCTGTCCGACCTGATATAAATGCGAATATTGATGGGGCGTTTGCTTACAGAGAAAATCATTATATAGCTCCAGCACCCCATCAGTTTACCATTGACAAAAAATACTTTTGGGCACACTACAGCGGTCAGGACAAAAATGCGCCTGAACTCCCACTTCATGGTAGTAAAGTAAACGGAGAGGCCATGTGCATGAATGGCCTTACAGGCTGCGACAATTTAAAGCCTTCTACTCTCTGGAACTTTTATGGAACGCAGGCGCAGGACAGGAGGCTGAAATGGGAGTATCTCAACAAAGACAAAAGCAAAGGCTTTCGGGTAGAAATGACCAACGTCCCAACGCCTGCCACAGTAGTAGAAGCACCTGTTCGTATTTTGTGGGGGGAAAACATCAATTTTCAATTTGAAAGAAACAGTGCGGCAGATAGTATTGTAATAGCGCTGCTCTTTGTGCCTAAAGACAAGATAGCCGATATACTTCCATTCCCAGTTATTGGAGGTACGCGATCATGGATATTCGCTGCCAAACCTAACGAATCGTCGATTACCATGAAGAAAGAAGTGCTGCAAAGCATGGGGCAGAGATCTGGATTTCCGACTGCAAACGATTCAGTCTTCGTTAATGTAATGACATCCCGCCATGTTATCAAAAATATAGACAACAAGAAGATATTGATCTCCTACACAATAAATGATATAAGTCCTGTCGTGCTGGAAAGAGATGTCGACTAAATCTTAGCAGCCTTTACCGTCAACCGCTTCACCACCTTGGCCAGCTTCTCCGTCAGCGCTCTCCTCGAAAACTGAGAATGGTTGATGTAGGGCAGGTCAAGGTTCGGGTTGATGGACCAGGCTTTGCTCATCAGCATCATGTGGTCGAGCATAAGATCGTAGGCCGTGTAGTGGAACAGGCGACCGGCACCGCATTCGTCAATGATGCGGTCCGTATCGGAGTGTACAGGGCCCAAGCAAACGATCGGTTTGTTTGACGCCAGGTATTCAAACAATTTACCCGGCACATTGGAGTACACGGCGGGTACATCGGCTATGGCCATGAGCAGCATCGTGCTTTCCATCAGGTACTTAATGGCTTCGTTATGCGGCACATGCGGCACAAATTCCGTTATACCTTCCAGTCCGGCCTTACGGATACGCTGCTTCACACCCTCCGACGCTTTGCCCACAAAGCGCAGTTTGTAGTTGATATCGGTGTTAACGGACCTCAGATGCGCGATCGCTTTCAGAAACACATCGATATTGTAATTCTCTGTGATGGTACCGGTATAGGTGATCAGAAATTCGTCCTGCGGTGGGGTCGAGGGGTAGATAAAATCATCCTCGTCATACCCGTTGGGGATCACATGAACCTTATCCGGATCAATATTTACCGGTTTGTTGAGGAAAAGTCGTTTCGTGTCTTCACTTGTCACGATCACGGCATCGGCCCGCTCCAGTACCTGCAACTCGTACTTCTTGTCGATGCGCTTGGCAATCGGGGTATGATAAAGCTGATCGTAGTAATGGATGTTTGTCCAGGGGTCGCGAAGGTCCGCTACCCAGGGCAGCCCGTACTTTTCTTTTAGCTTCAGGCCAATCAGCTGGGTCGAGTGGGGCGGACTGGTGGTGAGGATCGCCTGAAAGCGGCCATCTTGCAGCAGTTCGTCAGCCTTTTTAAGGGCATGTTTGTTCCAGCCCACACGGGCGTCCGGTATAAACAGGTTACCCCGCACAAATTTGAATACCTTATCCAGGAAGCCGGTTTTAGCCTCTTCATTGGCAAAGCCACTATAAGGTATTTCTTTCTTGCCTGAGAGTTTTTTGTAATACTCAAAGGGTTCGGAGGTGGCGGTGCGGTACACGGCTATACCTTCCGGCACTTCTCTCGCAAACGTGTGATCCAGCACCGGGTAAGAGGCTTGCCGCTCATCTACAGTCAGCACACTTGGCCGCACACCCGCCTGTGGCAGGTATTTGCAAAACTTAAGTCCACGCTGCACGCCCGGCCCACCTGAAGGAGGCCAGTAATAGGAGATGTATAGTAAATTGATCTGGTCTGTATTTTCCAAAGCGATCAGTAGAATAACTTCTTTCCCAAATATAACGAATGATTAATTACGGATGAATAATGATTAAGTAATGCATAATGACGAATGATTAATGCAGAATAGTTTAATCTGTATGAAATAAGTAGTTAAGACAATAGGTAGCTCTAAGAATTTAGAGAGTTTTTCCATTCTGCTTAATTCGTAACTCCATAATAATTGATCATTCATTATTACGCATTAATCATTCGTCATTATGCATTACTATAGCAACTATTCCTGATATTCATTAGTTTTGTAGGTAAATCCAGAATTAGAGAGATGTTTGATAATTTAAGTAACAAACTAGACCGCGCCTTTAAAACCCTTAAAGGCCAGGGAAGCATCACAGAAATCAACGTAGCTGCCACCATCAAAGAGGTACGCCGTGCCCTGGTGGACGCCGACGTAAACTATAAAGTAGCCAAAACAGTAACCGACAAGATCAAAGACGAGGCCATGGGCCGCGATGTGCTGATCTCCGTGTCGCCTGGCCAGTTGATGGTGAAGATCGTGTACGAGGAGCTGACGGAGCTGATGGGTGGCCAGAAGCAGGATATCAACCTGAAAGGCGAGCCGGCTATCATCCTGATCGCGGGTCTGCAGGGTTCTGGTAAAACAACCTTTACAGGCAAGCTGGCAAATTACCTCAAAAAGCAGGGCCGTAGCGTGATGGTGGCTGCCTGCGACGTGTACCGTCCGGCTGCGATCAACCAGCTGCAGGTGCTGGCCGAGCAGGTAGGAGTAGAGGCCTATACCGAACTGGAAAACAAGAACCCGGTTCAGATTGCCCTCAACGCCGTTGCCCACGCTAAAAAGACAAACAAGAAAGTAGTCATCATTGACACCGCTGGTCGTTTGGCCGTGGACGAGGCGATGATGAAAGAAATAGCCGAGATCAAGGCTGCCGTGAAGCCAACCGAGACATTGTTCGTGGTTGACTCCATGACGGGTCAGGATGCGGTGAACACAGCCAAGACCTTTAACGAGCGCATCAACTTCGACGGCGTCGTGCTGACCAAGCTTGACGGTGACTCACGCGGTGGCGCTGCCCTTTCTATTCGTGCTGTAGTAGAGAAGCCGATCAAGTTTATCTCTACCGGTGAGAAAATGGAGGCGCTGGACCTGTTCTACCCGGATCGTATGGCCCAGCGTATCCTCGGCATGGGTGACGTGATCTCCCTCGTAGAGCGTGCGCAGCAGGCCTTCGACGAGGACGAGGCGAAGCGCATCAACAAAAAGATCCGCAAAAACCAGTTCAACTTCGACGACTTCCTGACCCAGCTCGAGCAGATCAAGAAAATGGGTGATATCAAGGACCTGGTGGGTATGATCCCGGGTGTAGGCAAAGCCCTGAAAGATGTGGAGATCGATGAAGGTGCCTTCAAACCAATTGAAGCGATCATCAAATCCATGACGCCGCAGGAGCGTGAGAACCCAGACATGATCAGCGGCAGCCGCCGTGCCCGTATCGCCAAAGGCTCCGGTACGGACATCACCCAGGTGAACAACCTGATGAAGCAGTTCAACGACATGCGCAAGATGATGCGCTCCATGAACAAGATGGCCGGTACCAAAGGCGGTATGGCCAACCTTGCCAAGATGATGGGCGGACGTCGCTAAGCGATTCTGGAGATACAGCAAAAGGGCTGAGCAATTGATAGCTCAGCCCTTTTTTATTTTAGGAGCTGTCCGTGTGTGCAGTTTCAGTATACCTGCTTGTTTTCCTTGCTGGCCCAGCGTCTGAATGCCTCCTGTGCTTCTTCCCGGAGCATCTGTTCCATGGGGATAAAGCGGTCCGGTGCATCTTTATCTATCTCGTCGTAAATAAACTGGTCATCAAAACCCACTGCAGCAGCATCGGCCTTGGAGTTGGCATAGTATACCTTGCGCGGGCGGGCCCAGTAGATGGCACCGAGACACATGGGGCAGGGTTCACAACTGGTGTACAGCTCACAGTCTGTCAGCTGGAAAGTGCCGAGCGCCTGACAGGCTTTGCGTATGGCATCTACCTCGGCATGGGCAGTTGGGTCGTTGGTCGCCAGCACATTGTTATACCCACGGGCGATGACCTCACCATCACGCACGACCACAGCACCGAAAGGACCGCCGAAACCTGCTTCCATTTTCTCCAAAGAAAGCTTGATCGCTTCCCGCATAAAGTTTTTCTGTTCTTGTGTCATATGATTAGCTTCACGCTGCAACATACGTAATCGGGCTAGCGTCTGGTTAAAGGGCTGCGAATTTTAATCCTTGACTTTCTGAGGGGAAGCTGCCAGAATTGTTAGTCAGAAGCTTATCCAAATTTCTATTAGATAAGTATATATAAAAGCAATAGCTTACACTACACTTGTGCATTTTAACGCATACTCGTAGTGCAAGCTATTCTAGCTGTTGCTGCTTTACTATTAGGAGAGCAGCCGGTATTTTAATTGATGAAACATCTACTTATGTAAGTATATTGTTTTATTATTGTATTATTATGGCCTTCTAATGCTAAATACGAACCCTGTTTGGTATTAGTTTTGAACAGTCTAAATACGTAAGTATATTTTCGGAATAAACATTGATAACAGGAACTGCCTGATAGCAAATGATTAATTAACTGTATGATAACAAATATTAGTTTGCCTTTTTTACGGTTTTCCAAATTTAGGGTGCTTCTTCTGAGATGGGGTACTTTTGTACTTTTTTTCTGCATGCTCAGTGCCTGCACCGCCACGCGCGAACAGGAGATAGAAGGGGACGTGAACGAGTTTCGGTCCTGGGTAAATGCCCAGACAAACAAACTGGAAGAGCGAACAGAAGAAGACTGGAAGAGAACAAAAGAAGACTTTAAGCGGCGCACGGAAGAGCTTGATCGTAAGCAGGAAAGCTTCTCTGAGAAGTTGAGAGCCGACTATCAGCAGATCAAAGCCGACTTCAAAGCCCGTGAAAAAGAGCGCGACAGGCTGGCAGGCAATCAGGCCGAGCTAACGAAGTGGGAGCGCGACCTGCTGGGGCAGTATGCCAACGGCACCTCCCTGAGTGCCGAAAATGTGGAGCAAGCTTATAAAAACTTTATGAGCAATGTGCGGGCCCGACATAAGACCTGGGACCAGCAGGACTGGGAGATGGCGGCCTCTGTGCTGGATGAGTTGAGCCAGCGCAAAGAGGCTTTCGGCGAACTGCCCGATGAAACAGAAGTGCGCATCAAAGCCCTTCAGATGGAATTTGTCGCCTTGAAAGAAAGCGAAACAGCCAACGAGTAACACCCTATTAACCGCATACACCCTATGGCCAACCTAGAGAACTTAAACCCCGAGTTATACCTTGTCAAAGCCTTTACAGAACAGCCGAACGGAGGCAATACGGCTGGCGTCGTGCTTTTTGCTGACAAGCTTTCACATGAAAGACGCCAGAAGATAGCCGCCATGCTGGGGCTTTCAGAAACAGCTTTTGTGTCAGCCTCTGATGTAGGGGATGTGAAAGTCGAGTTTTATACGCCCATAAAGCAGATTCCGCACTGCGGTCATGCGACGGTAGCTGCTTTTAGTTTGCTGTGGAAGAAAGGGCTGCTGCTCAATGGCAGCGCAGTGAAAGAATCGATAGAAGGCCCACGGCAGATCAGTTTTGAAGGAGGCAAGGTATACCAGGCGCAGCTGCCGCCACAATATACACCTATTGAAACCGCAGATATCAATCCGCATCTGATCGCCGCAGCGCTTGGGCTCCCAGAAGGTTTCGTTTTCCCGTCAGTGCCCGTCATCGCCAGCACAGGAGTTCCTTTTTTGCTTATACCTATACCTGACGAGGACACCCTGCATCACCTCCAACCGGATCAGGAGCTTGTTCGCTCGGTCTCAGACAAGGCGGGTTTGGTAGGCTTCTACGCATTCACGACGGCTACGCCGCTCGCTGACGCGAGTGCCCGTATGTTTGCCCCGAGCTACGGTATACCTGAAGAGTCTGCCACCGGTATGGCAGCGGGGCCGCTTGCCTGCTACCTGCACGATTATCTGCAGCAGCAAAAACCAAACTTCCTGATACACCAGGGTTATCACATGCGCCATCCGTCACCAAGTCAGATCGAAGTGATGCTGCAGCTTGACGGAGAAGGACACATCACAGGCTTGCGTGCCGGGGGGCACGGGCTTGTGATCAGGCAGATGGAGTTAGGAGATTTTTAGTGCTGGCTACCTTAGCCACTGCTGCCGCAGGCGGGTGATCTGCCGGGCATGGTGGTCAAAGTGGTCCTGCAGAAAGGCCAGTGTTTGGGTAACCGTGAGCATACCTGCATACGGGTGACGAAAAACACACTTATCCAACATTGGACGCGGAAGCTCGGTCAAAGTGTCTTCGAGCTGGTAGCGGGCTGCGTCCCATTGTATGCGCAGGGAGTTCAGGCTCGCATGTGCCGGTACTTTCGCCACTGCGGCAGGAGCCTTGAATTTCATGCCCGAATGAAGTGCAACACGAAGCAAGAGAGAGCGGAGTGTA
Source organism: Pontibacter sp. LHS1 (assembly GCF_058932855.1). Classification (NCBI taxonomy): domain Bacteria; kingdom Pseudomonadati; phylum Bacteroidota; class Cytophagia; order Cytophagales; family Hymenobacteraceae; genus Pontibacter; species Pontibacter sp. LHS1. Next base: position 510,781 of record NZ_JBZYWF010000002.1, on the reverse strand, counting down.
TGCGCCAGCGAGGCCGACTCCAGGTCTTCTTCCTGCACTTTGCGCTGTATGTAGCTGTTGGTCAGTTGCTCTACCTGGATCAGGTGGGCCACAGTCTGGTTGATGGACCACTTACCAGTAGCGGCGGGCCGGTTCAGGAGCTCTTCATCCAGGCCCTCGAGCTCGCCGATCAGTCGGTTGCGCGACTCTTCCAGTTTTAAGTATCGGCTTTCAAGCACAGGATTCATCAATTGAATGTGGCTAAATAGTGTCGTGTTCATAGATAAACGTAGGTGTAGGTCGATTATTGAATGCCAATCTACATAAATTTCTGATTAATGCAACGTGGTATGCTATTTTTTTATCTCTAAATAGCTGATAATAAGGCTGGTGGTTTAATATGGAGTAAAATATATAATTGGATAAGTTCAACTTTAAAAAAAGAAAGGAAGAGATTTCTTTTCTTTGCAAAAAAGAATCAGACAGCATGGAGATGACTAATGACCCGGTAGGGGCTGCTATACAGGACTTTATGGCTGGAAACCGCGAGGCAAGCATCGTGGTGGAAAGTAACCTGACCGAAGACGACGAAATAAAAGTAGCATACCTGTTTCGCACATTTGACGAGATGCCGGAATTGGAACTGCTGGCGCTGGAGCAGTGCCGCGGACGTGTGCTGGACGTAGGCGCGGGTGCCGGTTGCCATAGCCTGGCGCTGCAGGAGCGTGGGGTTGATGTAACAGCGCTCGATCTGTCAGCCGGAGCGGTGCAGGCATTACGGGAGCAAGGTATACGTAAGGTAGTGCAGCAGGATATTTTTAAATTGAGCGGTGAGCGTTACGACACGCTGCTGCTGCTGATGAACGGAATAGGTATAGCCGGTGACCTGGAGGGGCTGGAACGCTTCCTGGAGCATGCCAAAACAATTCTTAATCCTGGTGGGCAGATCCTGCTCGAATCGTCTGATATACTCTATATGTTCGAAGAAGAGGACGGATCCGTGCTGCTCGATCTGAATGCCGGCTATTATGGTGAGGTGATGTATAACATGCGCTTTAAGGAGCATCAGACTGGCCAGTTCAAGTGGCTTTTCATCGATCCGGCCATACTGGAAGACTACGCTACTGACCACGGCTATACCTTCGAACAGCTTTACGAGGGCGAGTACGGCAACTACCTGGCCCGACTCGTGCTGCAGCCTGCTTAGCAATGCCCTGCCTGCCTTTCCTAAATCCTGGAGTACGCTTTGCCGTATGGGATTACTTAAGGGAAACAGAAAGCAGGTATGCAGAAAAAGCTTAAAACAACCTGGGAACTCACTAAGCTGACTTTTAAGAAGTTCTTCGACGACAATCCGCTGGATTACGCCGCGATCATCGGCTTTTACACCATTTTCTCATTGCCAGCCGTGCTCATTATAACCATCCGGATTGCGGGTGCTGCTTTTGGGCAGGATGCAGTGCGGGGGGAGGTAGTCAATCAGATCGGCGGCATTATGGGGCGCAACAGCGCAGCCCAGGTACAGAGCATTATCGAAAATGCCAGTCAGTCGGAGTCAAGCACTATTGGAACCATCGTGGGCGTGCTGGTAATGGCTTTTAGTGCGACTACCGTGTTTGTAGCGCTGCAGGACTCGCTCAATGCCATGTGGAAGGTGAAAGCAAAGGCAGATAAAGGTCTTATGAAACTGGTACTCGGGCGTATCCTATCGCTGGCGCTGGTGGTCAGCTTCGGGTTTCTGCTGCTCGTCTCACTTTCTATTGACGTGGTGCTGGGCCTGGTATATGATTACCTGCGGCAGGAGCTGTCAGGTATAGCGGTATACCTGGTCACAATTGGTAATATACTGGTATCCATTGCCATTGCCTCCGTTATCTTTGCGGCCATCTTCAAAGTGTTGCCCGACGCCAAAATTCGCTGGCCTAATGTATGGGTGGGCGCTCTGGTCACAGCCATACTGTTTACCCTGGGCAAGTACATCCTCAACATCTACTTTCAGCATGATCCGCTGGCCGACACCTACGGCGCTGCCGGCTCACTTGTTCTAATCCTGGTTTGGGTGTACTATACCTCCATTATTTTCCTGCTTGGCGCAGAGTTCACACAGGTATACTCAGAAGAGCACGACCAGGGTATAAGGCCCTCCGACACAGCTGTGAAGGTAGAGAAGCAGGAGGTGGAGGAAGATGAAGAAACCGGTAAGGTGGAGGTTAAGCGGAAGTCCGGCTTGAACTAAAGCAAGCACAGTTGGCAGGAGTTAAACAATTTCTGACTTAAGCGTATAAACAGGCAGTAGTAAATGAACGCTGAGAAACCACAACAGAAATTAAAAAGTCTATACCTATGAAAAACTTCAAACCAGTATTCGCAGCCTTTGCGCTACTCTCCCTGTTTCTATTCAGTTGCCAGGAGGGTGGTTCTGATACCACAGAATCGCAAGATAGCAGCACCAATGCTGTGGAAACACAAAATAATGGCTCGAATGACACGGAATCACAGCATGGCGAATCCAGTTCCGTAGCATCTGGCACGTATCAAGGCAGTGTGAAGAAAGTAGAACCTGAAAGGACAGAGATCTATGTGGAAACTGACGATAACCAAACACTAGAACTTTATTTCAGAGAGACTACTAAGCTGACCAGAAACGGTGAGCCAGTCGCTTTCGATCAACTGCGGGAAGGCAATAGAGTAGAGGTGCAAGTCGAGAACGAAGGCGACCGCCTCAACCCGATTGCTGTAAGAATACTGGATTAGAAACAGGAATGCGCTGCGGCCTGAACGCAGGCAATCGCTTTTAGTTTGCGTTCTGAGAGCTTTAAAAAGAATTACTGTGCGTTCCTAGCTAGCAACTTTACGCTGGAAGCACTTGGTTCTTTCCATAAAGTCTCTATCAAACATAAAACGCCCCCTGACTCAAAAGTCAGGGGGCGTTTTATGTTTGGAGGAAGCGGATTAAGCTTTCTTATACATTACTTGCTTCACCGCATCAATCGTGCGTTCCACATTTGGAAGCGAAGCCTCGATCAGGGTAGGCGCATAAGGAAGTGGCACGTCACGGCAGGTTATACGCTTCACAGGGGCATCCATGTAATCGAATGCGTTGCTCTGGATATGGTAAGCCAGCTCAGCAGAGATAGAGGCCAGTGGCCATGCTTCTTCTACTACCACCATGCGGTTGGTTTTCTTCACAGACTCGATCAGCGTTTTGTAGTCGATCGGGCGCACAGTGCGCAGGTCGATTACTTCCGCATTGATACCATCCTTGGCCAGTTCTTCAGCAGCAGCCAGGGCCACTTTCATCATCTTGCCAAACGACACGATGGTCACGTCAGAGCCTTCGCGCTTGATGTCGGCCACACCAATCGGAATCAGGTACTCTTCTTCAGGCACCTCGCCTTTGTCGCCGTACATCTGCTCAGACTCCATGAAGATCACCGGATCGTTGTCGCGGATGGCAGTCTTCAGAAGGCCTTTGGCATCGTATGGGTTAGAAGGAACTACTACTTTCAGACCAGGCGTGTTTGCGTACCAGTTTTCGAAGTTTTGGGAGTGCTGAGAAGACAGCATACCCGCACTACCAGTTGGGCCACGGAACACCATCGGGCAGGAGTACTGACCACCTGACATAGACATCATTTTGGCGGCAGAGTTGATCACCTGGTCAATGGCTACCAGTGAGAAGTTGAATGTCATGAATTCTATGATAGGGCGCAGGCCATTCATAGAGGCTCCTACGCCAATGCCGGCAAAGCCAAGTTCGGCGATAGGAGTGTCAATCACGCGCTCCGGACCAAATTCGTCCAGCATGCCCTGGCTCACTTTGTAAGCACCATTGTATTCGGCTACTTCCTCGCCCATCAGGAATACGCTCTTGTCGCGGCGCATTTCCTCTGACATGGCTTCACGAAGGGCTTCTCTAAACTGTATACTTCGCATATATGTGTTAAAATCTCGGTTCAGTTGGTAAAATTAAGATAAGTCTGTCAATTTGCAATGTATAGCACGTAACTTATCGTATCATCGCTTCCCGGAATGCCTGTTTACCGTGATAGGCGGCAAATTCAGGATCGTCGAATGCGCGCTCCATGTAGCTGCGGTCCTTTTGAATGGCCCGGCGCAAATGGATGCGCACCATGCCCTCGTTCTGCTGACGAGCACCCACGATGGCCAGTGAGTAATGCGCCAGCGGATCATCCTGCTTTAACTCCAGGGCTTTTTCATAATAGTCTCGTGCTCCCTCGTAATTTTCTTTAAGCAGGTAACTCAGCCCCAGGTTCATGTTGGTCTGGTAATCGTCGCCGGAATAGGTCAGGCTGCGGATGGCCTCGTCGTAAAGGCCCATTTCCATTTCGAGGGCGGCTTTGTCGGTGAAGATACGGTGCAGAAGTTCCTGCTCACCACCCAACCGGATGGCGTAATCGTAGATCTGCAGGGCTTTTTCGCGTTCGCCGCGGAGGTGATAGGCACTGGCCAGCGCATAATTCACTTCAGCTGTCGGGTTGCGGAAACCAGCGAAGTTCAGGTTATGAATGGCCTTGTCGAGCAGCGCTTCTCTTGCCTTCGTGCGATATTCCTTGCGGGCCATTTCGGTATACACCACGCCCAGGTTATAGTAAGCAGGCCACTTGTCGGTCGTCTTCACGGCAGCTTCGTACAGCTTGCGGCGTTCCTGCAACAGGGGAGTAAGGGTGGCGGCATACTGCAACTCGTCTGCCGTCAGCACATCAGCGCTGGCAGATTCGTCGGCGATGCGGCGGGCCAGCAGGTATAGCTCGTAATCTGACTTACGGGCACGGTTATAGTCCACCTCCACACGGGCAAAGCGCATGGTCGGGTAGATGTACTTGCGTACGTAGTCGAAGGCTGCACTCTGCTGCAGGGCATCTGCTTTCTGCTTATCGGAGCCAGTACCTTGCAGTATCGTGGCCACCTCCTGCTTTTGCGCCTTCGGCAAAGCCGACTTGTTCACGCGCTCCAACAAGGTTGCCCAGTCGGTTGGCTCTGTTTCCGTACTGATCTCTACCTTCTTGCCCGAGTAGTCGAGTAGACTTACCTTGTTGCGATAGTAGTCGGCAAGCGCTTTAGCGCGTTTCTGTGCCAGGTCAGTGTTTTTTTCGTTTGGCGCCTGGCTACCAATCACCTTGATGGTCTGCCGCTTCACGGTGTCCATGGCGTACTGGTCCAGGACGGGCAGGTTCTCACCCAGGTAGTTTTTGGTGGCAAACTGGTTCTCATCGAAGTAGAACAGAATACTGGCTGGGCCTTCGGCAATTGTTTTGTAATTATCAGGTACATAGGTATAGTCGTTGCTGCGCACCATCAGCAGGGCTGTGGTGTTGAGACCAGTTGCTACCTGCTCTTCCTGGGTGTAGGCCACCCGGTCACGTTTGCGCTTGTCGATAGCGGTACCCTGCACCAACAACCGGCCTTTGTTTTTGTGGGGGGCGTAGGGGAAGGCGAACTCCTGTGTGATGGTCGGACGACGGTTTTCGTAGAGATAGTTGCCGATATCGAAGTTGAGAGCGCCCAGGTGCTCGCGCTGCTGACCGGCGGCTTCGTATACCACATCGATCTTATAACGGTAGTCCTGATTGTTTTTCAGCATCTTCTCAGGCAGGGTGGCTTTTAGCTCAAATACCACTTCTTCGCCGTTTGCTACAAGTGGGTTTGGTGTCACTTCAATTTCCTGCTTTTCGGCTTGATTTACCATGCGCTGTAGGGTGCAGCCTGTGTTGGCTGTGAGCATAACAACAGCCAGGGGCAGGAACAAAGCAGCGTTTTTTTTGTTGTGTTTCATACCAGATTGGGGTAACCAACGTAAGATATAGCTGGGGGCATGCGTTATACCACTGCAATGCCACGATTTTTGTCAATTATTTTTGATGGAAATCCATAAATTTCCTACTTTTAAAATTAAATCAAACGAAAGTGAAAAGGCTACAATACTTTATCGAATCTCAGGCTTTTGGTGTCTGCGCCATGTTGGGTGAGAAGCTTGGCATAGCCTCTAGCAGCATCCGTCTGTCCTTTATCTACATTTCGTTTTTCACACTGGGCTCGCCGATCATCCTGTACTTCATCATGGCCTTCTGGATGAACGTAAGCAAGCACCTGCGCCGTGAGCGTAGCACCGTTTGGGACCTATAGTTCCCGCACCGTGCGTCGCTGGCGCACAAAGTACTGCCACACAATACTTCCTCTGTAAACGCCCGTCATAGCCGGAAAAGTACCTTTCAGCTGCTGTTCTTTTCTGCGCTGCCGCCAGTACTTGTTGTTGCGGAGTATCGCAACGTGTGCATCAAGTACCGCTTTAGCATCGGCTCGCTGCCCCGCCAGCAGCATACGCAGGGCCGCTACCCAGTCGAGCAGGATGCGGATAACAACAGTTGAAAACAGCTCCCCGGCTGGCAGGTTTTTGTACAGCAAGGCCATGCCGTTGCGGAAGTTCAGGTAAGTTTTGCGCGGATTGGACTTGTGCAGCGTACCGCCTCCTACATGGTATACCTGGCTGTGGCCGTTGTACATCACCTTATACCCTGCGTTTTTGGCGCGCCAGCAAAAGTCGATCTCCTCCATGTGCGCAAAAAAAGCTGGCTCCAGTCCGCCAAGACCATGATACACATTGGCCCGCACGAACATACAAGCGCCTGTCGCCCAGAATACCTCCGCCACATCATTGTACTGCCCTTCGTCTTCTTCCAGCGTCTCAAACAGGCGCCCACGGCAAAAAGGATAGCCTAGGGAATCCAGCATACCGCCGCCTGCGCCGGCATACTCAAAAAAGTCAGGGTGTTGCTGCGAAACGATCTTAGGCTGGCAAACGGCGATGTTCTCGTCGGCTTCCATTAACTGGATGATCGGCTCGGTCCAGCCTGGCGGCACGTCCACATCAGAGTTCAGCAGCACGTAGTACTTGGCATCGATCTGGCGCAGGGCAATGTTATACCCTTCGCAAAAACCGTAGTTGTCGTCGTTTTGGATGATGCGCACCTGCGGAAAGTGCTCCTGTAAGAAAGGAATAGAGCCATCGGTAGAGGCATTGTCGGCCACGATGACCTCGCAGCCGGAGCTGTTGGCCACTACCGAGGGCAAAAACTCCTGCAGATAGCGGAGTCCGTTCCAGTTAAGTATTACAATAGCCGTTAGGCTGGGATTAGAGGCCAAAGTTTCCTAGATCTAAACCGGGGATATTAGGTAAAAGGCCTTCTGTGCTCTTCTTCATTTCTTCAGCTGCACGCTCACCCGCTGTCAGCATGGCGTTGTTCACGGCAGCCACCACCAGGTCATTCACCATGTCGCGGTCATTCACGTTCATGATGGAATCATCGATTTCAATCTTGAGGAGCTTGCGCTGCCCATTCACGGTCGCTTTCACGAGGCCCGCCCCCGACTCGGCGGTCACGGTAATGTGCTGCAGGTTATCCTGCGCTTCTTTCATTTTGGCTTGGACTTCTTTCATCTTGCCCATCATGCCCATCATATCAAACATAGTCTATCTTCTTTTTGGTGTACTGTACAGGTATAAACGTCCCCCGATGCCGAGGGGTATACAAATATACAAGCATATCTTGAATTAAGGGAAAAATGGTGTCGGCGAGATGAGTCGGAGATGCTTTATAACCAATTAGGTCCAATTCTTTCGGCCCCTTTTTTTGCACTAATGCTGTGAAATTTATCTATCCTGAAAGGTCGAACTTTCGTATTGTAATTATACATATAATAAATTGTTTGATCAGCTGGCAATTTTGTCAGTGATGTTACATCCGCTCCCTTTCCACAACTTTCACCCTTTTTTACGTCTTCTTAGACTGGAGCAACACTGCTTCTGTGTGATTATAACTATATATGGTACAATAAATTTACTCCATTCCTATGTCAGATTTTATACGCTTGCCCAATCGGGGCTATGGATTCCTGTTAATTGTTTCTTTGTTTCTTTCACTTCTTGTGCAGTCTGTTTCGGCGCAGCAAGTCACAGAAGCCTGGGAGCGGCGCTATGGCAGCGATTTTCCCACGTTTGAGTCAGGTGCTTTTAGCGCGGTTGATGCAGCTGGCAATACCTATGTGGCGGGCAACAGCAGAAGTAGCACTCAGGGTTCTCCTACCAATTTCGATGCCTTTGTGGCAGCTAAATTTAGCCCCACTGGCGAAGTGCTCTGGCAGCACCATTTTCCACTGTTCCAATATCCCCATGCCTTGGTTGATGTCGCACTGGACGAAACGGGCTTTTACGTGGTCGCCTCCACGGTTGACATGGGTTCCCGAACGACTGTGTATGTGGTGAAATATAATGTGGCAGATGGTCAGGTGGTCTGGCAGCAGAGTGAGACGCCGTTTAGTAACATGACAGGTATAGAGCTATTGGCAGATAATAGGGGAGGACTGATTATGGTTGGTTCTGGCCATTTTAATATGCCGGGAGACTTTACGCAATTGTTTAAGTATAATGCAGCCAATGGGGAAAGGATGTGGATACAATCTGTGTCAGGAAGCGAGCCCCCTAACGTGTACCAGCATGTGGCAGGTATAGCCCTGGACAGCCAGGGAGACATCTACCTGACAGGCAGCACGGGTATTCTAGATAACGCCAGCCAGATGCTGACGACAAAGTACAGCGGGGCCGATGGCTCTCTGCTTTGGCAAGTGCAGTATGATACTGACCTGCAGGATCGCGCTATGCAACTTGCCGTGGACGAAACAGGGGGCGTCTATACCTGGGGAATACAGTATGCGACGGATCCAAACCAACCTGAGGGAGGCTTCCTGATCAGGTATGACGCTGCCAATGGCAATCAGGTATGGCACAAGCCAATACAAGGTACAGGTGTACCCGGGCTGCTGGTGGCAGACGAGGCAGGAGGACTATACCTGGGCAGCACGGAGCAAGGGACTACTCAGCTGGCAAGGTATGGCGCTGCTGATGGCGGTTTACGATGGTCAAGCCTGCACCAAGGCACCTTTGCCGCCCTGGACACAGATGAGGCGGGTCATGCATACCTGGGCGTCGCACTCGCAGATGCTGCTTATGCGGTTCGCAGGTATAGCGCTACTAATGGGGAACAGGTATGGGAATATACTTCTCAGGAAGACAGCACCTATGTACTGGATGGGGTGAAAGTATCTGAAGCGGGTACTTTGCACTTGACCGGAACCTCTGGTGGTATTGATTCTCACCTCTTTGCGGCGAGCCTTCAAACAGCTACTGGTGCAGTTGTGTTCAATACTTCCTTCATCCACACCTTACCGGGCATAGACCAGCCAGCTAACATGGTAACGGATGATGATGGTAATGTGTATGTTACGGCTACCAGCGGGAACCCAGATCCTTCGCGCAGTTATCAGCATGCTCTTTTGCTAAAATACTCGCCTGACGGGGAGTTACTATGGAACAGGCAATTTTATAACAGTGATATCAGGCAGACCAGACATTTGGCAGTAGACGCAGCGGGCGCTGTGTATATGATGCTAAGCGTGTACGGAAGCGATGGGCGTCCGCAAATCAGGCAGCTTAAGCTGAGCGGTGCTACGGGCGAGACGATCTGGGAACAAGAGCATGGTCCTACGGATGCCAACCTGGGTAGGGAAATACAACTCGACCAGCAGGGGAATCTTTACATCATGGGCACCGTTAACCCTCAGTTTGATCTTCCTCAAGAGGATTTCCTCATCAAAGTTGACACTGAAACAGGTCAGGAGCTCTGGATGAAGCGTTATGGGCGTCAAGACCCAGATAGTGACCTGCATGAGTTGGTTGCCTTCGCTCTGGACGAAACAGGTGATGTGTATGTGACTGGCACCGAACGTGCCCCCGCTGTAGTAAACAACCTGGCTCTGGCAAAGTATGCGGGCGGCGACGGTAGTGTGCTGTGGAACGAAATTTACAACAGCAGCAACCGACAGACTGAACACCAGGTGACGGCTATAGCAGTTGATACCACGTCAGGCGTATACCTGGCTGCCCTCGACATTCTGGACACTGGTGAGCATGTGGCCTACCTGCTTAAGTTTGAGGCAGCTAGTGGGGCATTCCTATGGCGGCAGCCTACCATTGACGAGGTAACAAACTCAGGCAGCTTGTCGAACCTGATCCTTGACAATGCTGGCGGAGCCTACGTAACGAGTTTTAATAACAGGCTAATCAAGTTGAGCACAGAGGAGCCCGGTGTTCTATGGACATCTCCCTTCCAGGGAGCCATTTCAGCTGTTGAACTCGACGAGGCAGGAGGCATCTATGTAGCGTACAGGGCTACGGATGGTGTGCAAATCGTGAAATACCAGACCTCAGATGGCGTCAGGGTATGGGATGTGTTCAAGGAAGGGCAGGCTAATCATACGCAACAACTTTTGGCTCTGGGCAGAGACAGAAATGTATTTGTGGTGAATACAGTCTACTCGCCTGATACAAACTTTGACCTCCTGACCGTAAAATACAGTCAAACCACGGAAGAGCCAACCTGCGCTATACCTGTAAACGTGCAGCTATACCTGGCGCCTTATGCCATTCGGGCAGGCTGGGAGGCACGCACTACCGCTGACTTTTCGCCCTACATCCTCACCGAAGACACCGGTCTGCGCTGGACCTGGGGCGATGGCTCGGAGCCGAGTATGTCCTATACCGCTTTTGGTACCTCACGCATCACGGGCAAGCATACCTATACCCAGGCGGGCATTTACCAGGTGGGGCTGGACTTTTCCGAAAGCTGCCTGGAGGCGGCCAACAGCGACTATAACCAGTGGCACGTCATTTATGACCCGGGAGCAGGCCATGTGCAGGGCTCTGGCAGTATCTCATTAGCCAATTTCGGGTTGGGTGGCAACAGCCAGAAGCTCGAAGCTGAGTTCTCTTTCTCTGTCCGGTATCAGAACAAGCATGCCACCAGACCACAAGGCACACTGCAGCTGACCTTGAACAAACAGAAATTCTCCCAAAGCGGAGCACTCGACTGGCTGGTGATCACCGGAGACCAGGCCATCTGGAAAGGGACAGCACAGCTACAAGGCGTAGGGCGATTCGGCTATATCGTGTCGGTGCGCGATGCGGGTGGCAAGGGCAAAAACGACCCCAACGACCAGCTCCGCATCCGCATCTGGGACCTTAACCGTGGCAATGCCGTTGTGTTCGACAACTTTGAGTCCGGAGGTGATATTTACGACCTGTCATCTGAAACCGGGCCCCGCATCGGTTGGGGAAACATCGTGATCAATGGCAGGAAAGACAACCGAAACCTGCTTGCTGCTAACGGGAAAGGTATGCAGGGACTGGCATCAGCGGAACTGTTAGCCTATCCGAATCCAGCCACTGCGCTCACAACAATTCGTTTTACTTCGGCTGTGGAAAGCGCTTACGAGCTGCAGCTGTTTGATATGAAAGGCGCACTGATGCAACAGGTAAGACAGGGCCATGTAAGAGCGGGCGAGGTAACCGAAGTGCAGTTGGATGTTTCCTCATTGAAAAAAGGCATGTACCTGGCTCGGATTACCAGTGCTGATGGGGTGCAGACCGTTAAGATAGTGGTTGAAAGATAGTAAGCTGCGCCGTACTGGTTCTAGATTAGCGCAGAAGCGTGACAGTACCGGTACGGCGCTTTGATTCCCCATTGTTGCTCACTATGTTGATTTCGTAGGCATAGGCTCCTGCTGGCTGTGGTTTGCCCTGGTAGGTGCCGTCCCAGCTATTGTTGCGGTCCTCAGAGGCAAACACGACCTGCCCCATGCCGTTGTATACCTTGATAGTGAAGGACCTGATGAAGCGTCCTTTTACTTCGAGCACATCGTTGAGCCCGTCTCCGTTTGGTGTAAAGGCATTGGGAATATGCACCTGCAAAGGCTGCTGGATGACCACAGTATTAGAATAAGAGGTGGCATTGCCGTTACCGGAAGTCACCCGGACACGGTAGCGCAGTTCCTGCAGTTCCTCACTCAGGTTGCGATCGATGTAGGTATTGCCCGTAACCGGTATACTGCTGACCACCCGGCCATCGGCGTCCAGAAGCTCCAGCGTGTATTGGCTCACGCCATCCGGAAAACCGACATAGCCCGTCCAGCCCAATGTGACGACCGGGGCGTTTTCCTGTGGCAGCGCGATCAGGTATACAGGGCAGGTGGTGTTGCTGAGAGCCGAGTTGCGCTCGCAGGGGTTGGTATAGCTGGCGCGGTAGCAAGCCGGATTAAGCGGTTGCAGCGGATCCGTATGTTCTGTCTGCTGGCTGGTGGCCAGGTCTGCAAAGGGCTCTCCTTCAATACTGCGTTGGAAGCGAATCTGCTGGGCAGTCTGGCCGCCTGGAATGGCAAGTGCCAGCTGTACCTGGTTGTTCAGATCGAAAGTACTGTAGAGATAGCCGGCAGGTGGTGTGGCCGTGGAAGTAGCCTGTACGCAGCGGGAAGCAGAAATCGAACGGCTTTGCCCATTATTCAGGGTACTGATTACCTGGTAGCAGTAGTTTTGCCCGCAGCTCAGGCTGCGGTCGGTGTAAGTGGTCGTGTTGCTGTTTAGCTCTGCTAGCTGGTTGCCGTCGCGGTATACCTGATAGCGCTGCACATCGCCGCCTATACCTGACCAGCTAAGGTTGGCCAGTTCATTGCCAGTCTGCACACCCAGCACCAGGCTGCTAACGGGAGCTGAAAAGATGGGAAGCTGATTGCCGCAGTTATCGGCTGGGCGGATCCGGAACTGTAGAGGCTGCCGGGTGTCTGCATTACCGATTCTGAAGTCAACCCACCTGTTTTGAGTAGCTGGCGCACTTGTAAAGACCGGTTCGAAATTGCCGGCTGCTGTGGTGCGTCGCTCCAGCACATAGCGGTAGCCCGGCTGCAGGCTTTCCAACGTGAACAGAATCTCACCATCTGCAGCCTCCCGCAGCACTTCCAGCTTTGCAATCAGAGGTGTGGGAGGAGTCGGCAAAAGCGTGACGGTGTTTGTGCTGCTTGTCTCGCAGGAGCTGCCCGTATACTTTCCACGCACCGTGATGGTATAAGTAGCAGCTGTGCCCTGGTAGGTATAGCGTGGCTGTTCTCCGGCTGCTACGCCTCGTACTACAGTGTTGTCACCGTAATGGATGTCGTATAAGTCGTATCCGGTGTCAGCAATTGTGACCTGAACCGACCTGCTGGCGCAGGGCTGTACCGTGAAACTGGGAGCCGGAGTGGCTACTACTTCAAATTCCTGGGGCTCAATAGTGGTGCTGTTACCACCGCCCCGGTTGATAATCTGCGTGATGATGTATTTGCCCGGCTCCGTGTAGGTATACTGGAAGCGGCCATCAGCACCACGATTCACTAATTCACTCTGGTCAAAATTCTGTGGGTCAAAAGCATCAGGGCCCGGATCGTAGAAAGTCGTATACTGCACATTCTGGTCAGTGCTGCAATCCACAAAAAATACAGGTGTACCTGCGCAAATCACTTTTACTTCCTGCCCGTTCTGTATTGCCCTAAAGCAGCCACTCTGCCCCAAAACAGGTATAGCGGCAAAAAGAAACGATATGAATAGCAGCAGTCTCAAGCGATGGGTATAGGGTGTGCTACGAATATAGGCAAGCAAGGGATAGGAGAAAAGCTTAAACCTAAATTTCAGGTATAGGAGAAGCGGAGAGGCCTCGATTGAATGGGAAGTGTAAATCAACTCAAGCAATTAAAAAGAGAAATCCGCAACAGTACTGGGAACCGCTGCGGATTTCTCTTTTTACGGACTATCACTTAAATCTTGATAATAGGCAAGCTGTAAGTCCTGATAAAGTCTACGCTTTGTTCCATATCCGGATGCATCACCCGGTCGGTACTCACAAAAGGGATCTGCTCGCGGAAATCAGCAAACAGCTGCTCCAGCAGTGGTGAGCTACGATGCGGACGTCTGAATTCCAGCGCCTGCGCAGCGTTCATCAACTCAATGGCCAGTACCCGCTCCACATTCTGCACCACTTTATATAGCTTTGTGGCTGCATTTGAGCCCATGCTCACGTGGTCCTCCTGTCCGTTTGAAGATGGGATGGTATCAATAGAAGCAGGCGTGCAAAGCTGTTTGGTTTGGCTCACAATAGATGCCGCCGTATACTGCGTGATCATAAAGCCGGAGTTCAGCCCAGGCTCCGCCACCAGGAAGTCTGGCAAACCGCGGCTTCCCGAGATCAGCTGGTATGTACGGCGCTCGGATATACTGCCCAGCTCCGCCAAAGCAATCGCCAGGAAGTCCAGCGCCAGCGCCAGCGGCTGACCATGGAAGTTACCACCCGAAATGATCTCGTCCTCTTCCGGGAAGATGTTCGGGTTGTCGGTCACGGAATTGATCTCAGTCAGGATCACTCCTTCAGCGTAGCGGATGGCGTCTTTCGATGCGCCGTGTACCTGCGGAATGCAGCGGAAGGAGTAGGGGTCCTGCACGTGTTGCTTGAACTGGCTGATCAGTTCGCTGCCCTGTAACAGCTGACGGAAATTCGCAGCCGTTTCTATCTGCCCGGGATGCGGACGCGCCTGGTGAATCAGGTGATTAAACGGCTCAATACGTCCATCGAAAGCATCCAGGGACAAAGCGCCCACCACATCGGCTGTGCGCGACAGGCGGCGGCCTTGAAGCAAGCAATGCACCCCATAGGCACTCATAAACTGGGTGCCGTTGAGCAAGGCAAGCCCTTCTTTGGCCTGCAGAGCAATCGGTTCCCAGCTGAACATCTCCAGCACATGGCGGCTCTCCAGACGGTAGCCCTGGTAGTATACCTCACCCAAACCGATCAGCGGCAGGCAAAGGTGCGCCAGCGGAGCCAGGTCACCGCTAGCCCCAAGCGAGCCCTGCTGGTACACGATTGGATAGATGTCGCGGTTGTAAAAATCGATCAGGCGCTTTACCGTCTGCAACTGCACGCCACTATTGCCGTAGGCTAATGATTGTATCTTGAGCAGGAGCATCAGTTTTACCACCTCTGCCGGCACCTCGTCGCCCATGCCACAAGCATGCGACATCATCAGGTTGCGCTGCAGCTGTTCAAGGTTATCATGCGAAATCTGCTTTTTGTAGAGCGACCCGAAGCCGGTATTGATGCCGTAGATGCTCTTGTCGGTGCTGGCGATCTTGCGGTGCAGGTAGTTATAGCAGTGCAAAATACGCTCCTCCGCCTCCTGTGACAGGGCCAGGGTATACCTGCGGCCGATGATTTCCTCGATGCGCTCCAGGCTCAGGTGCTGACTGGAGATATGGTGTACGTCGCTCATGCTGTTTACTTAAAGAGATTCAGATTTCAATTGGGCGATGATATCGTCGATGTAAAGCTCGTCCTGCTCACCGGTCTGCATGTCGCGCAGTTTCAGCTTGCCGGAGGCTATTTCCTCGGAACCTACCAGCAGCACGAACGATATCTTTTTCTGGTCAGCGTAGCTCATCTGCTTCTTCAGTTTGGCTGCCTCCGGGTAAAGTTCCGAGGCTATACCTGCGTTACGCAGTTTCTGCAGCAGGGGCAGGGCATAGCGCTCCGATTCCTTGTCAAACTGTACAATGAGTACCTTGGTGCCTACTTCGCTGCTGGCCGGGAACAGTTGCAGCTCCTCCAGCACATCATAAATGCGGTCCACGCCAAAGGAGAAGCCCACACCTGACACGCCCGGCATACCAAACATGCCCGTCAGGTTGTCGTAACGACCACCGCCGCTGATGCTGCCCATGTTGGCGTTGTTCACTTTTACTTCGAAAATGCAGCCGGTGTAGTAGGAGAGACCACGCGCCAGTGTCACATCCAATTGCAGGCGTGGCTGACCGGACGGGTTCTGCGTTACCAGGGCGTCGCTTCCCAGGTTATCCAGGTATTCCCATACCTCCCGCAGGTCTTTCAGGCCTCGCTGGCCTTCCTCGGTGTTGCCCAGCAGCGTCTGTAGTTGGTCGAGTATTTCCTGATTAGACCCTTTCAGGTCATAAAGCGGCTCCAGTTTATCCACGGCGGCTTCAGCTATACCTCGCTCCAGCAATTCTTTGCGCACGCCTTCTGCTCCGATCTTGTCGAGCTTGTCGATGGCTACACAGATGTCACCTTCACGGCCTTTTTCGCCGATCGCCTCGGCTATACCTGCCAGTATACCTCTGTGGTTGATCTTGATGGTGAAGTCCGTCATACCTAAGCTAACCAGCACCTCGTCAATCATCTGCACGATCTCCGCCTCACAAAGCAAAGAATTGGTACCCACCACGTCGGCATCGCACTGGTAAAACTCGCGGTAGCGGCCACGCTGCGGACGGTCGGCACGCCATACCGGCTGTATCTGGTAGCGCTTGAAAGGGAAGCTGATCTCGTTGCGGTTCATCACCACGAAGCGGGCGAAAGGCACAGTCAGGTCGTAACGGAGCGCTTTTTCGGAAATCTTACGAGTCAGGTGTTTGGAGCCCTGCTCGATGTCAGCGGCTGTGGTTTTGGACAGGAAATCACCAGAGTTCAGGATCTTAAAAATCAGCTGATCGCCTTCATCGCCGTACTTGCCAGTAAGTACCGACAGCTGTTCCATGGCGGGGGTTTCGAGCGGCAGGTAGCCGAATTTCTCAAAGGTGCGTTTGATCACGCCAAATATATAATTGCGCTTGACCACCACGGCGGGGCCAAAGTCACGGGTTCCTTTCGGTATAGATGGTTTTTCCTTGCTCATGTTTTCAACTTTGCAGGCGAAGTTACTAAAACAGGAGCAAATGCGCGGGTTGATTTTTAAAATGCGTTATCCTCGCCACGCAGCATGTTGTACACCGTGTAGAAGACAATTTTAAGATCGAGGATGAAAGACCAGTTTTCAAGGTAAAAGATGTCGAGCTTCACACGGCCGCGGATCTGATAATCCGAACTGGTGTCACCGCGGTAGCCGCGTACTTGAGAGAGTCCGGTTATACCCGGTTTAATGAAGTGACGCACCATGTATTTCTCAGCCACCATTGCGTATTCTTCATTTACCTTGAGCATGTGCGGACGAGGCCCTACAATGGACATCTGGCCCATGAAGACATTAAAGAACTGAGGAAGCTCATCCAGACTTGTTTTGCGCAAGAAAGCGCCTATACGGGTAATGCGTGAGTCTCCCCGTCGGGCTAGAAGGGAATTTGCTTCATTGTTTATGTACATAGACCGTAACTTCCAGCAACGAAATGTTTTGTAATTAATACCCGACCGCTCTTGTCCAAAGAAAATCGGCCCACGAGAGTCTAATTTTATTAACAGCGCTAGTAAAGGTATGAGCCAAGAGAGTATCAATAAGATAACTATTGAGGAGAAAAGCAGGTCGAAAGCTCGCTTCACCGCCTGATTTAATGTATCGTCTAAGGGAATTGAGCGGAATACCAATACAGGCATCATGTCTTTAAAATCCAGCTTTAAACGAGTATGCGGAAGATTGCCTGGCTCCGGCAGGAATTTCATTCGAATCAAATGATCGTCGGCACAGTTCATCAATTGGATAACCTGGTTACGTTGTAACTCGAATGGAGAGCAATAAATTTCATCTACATGATGCTCTTTTAGATATTGCTCCACGTCATCTATAGATCCAAGCTTACTCTCAGCATGTGTTACTTTATCGTCAAAGTAGCCTACCACGTGGTAACCATATTCAGGATGCATTCTAAGAAAACGACGCAGTTCCATTCCCGCTTCACCCATGCCCACAATTACTACAAAGCGCTTGTTATATCCTTTTCTTCGAAAATAGCGGAGCAAATAGATTATTAGCAGACGATATATGAATACAAAACTGGCCAAAATGCTATACTGATAAAACAGAAACTCTCTGGAAGCAAATTGTATATTAAAAAGACGCATAACTGCCTCTAGTAGAATAATATAGAGCAAAGCCAGCTTTATGGTGTTCTGTAGGAACTTGGCTGTGTGTACAACCCGATAGATTTTGTAAATACCTAACAAAAGGGCACACGCATACCAAGCCAGCAAAGCATAGAGAAAGAGCTCCAAATACTGTGTGCTGAAGAATGTACTAATCTTCCGGGCTGAAATTAAATGAGCCAGTATGAAGGAAAGTACGATGGAGAGTGCATCGCCAGCCGCATATAGCGGTTTGATGTATTTATTGTATAAACCAGGCATAGAAATTCACCACAAATATATAAAAAAACAGATTATGGAGATACAATACCCTCAAGCAGTACTTTCCAAGTTCTCTACCTGATGGATTGCATCAGGCATCTGTTAATTCGTTGCTGGTTTTATTTAAAATGAAATTCCGCATGTTCTCCTGAAAGGTTGCTGTACTGAACAGTTCGGCATGCTGCCGTATAGCCTGGGGGTGAAGTTTGCTGGCTACAAGTTCAAAGCGTTGGATTGCCTCCGTAAGTGCTAATGTAGTCTGCTGCTTATATAATATACCTGTTATACCGTCAAGCACTGTTTCGCGGGCCCCACCCTTACCAAACGCGATTACAGGTGTACCACAAGCCTGTGCTTCAACAGGCAGAATTCCGAAATCCTCTTCAGCTGCAAACACAAAGGCCTTAGCCCGCTGGAGATGGTCGCGCAGAACCTGGAAAGGCTGATATCCAATCAACGTAACATTAGATCCGGCTTTTGCTTTAATCTTATTGAAATCTGGTCCATTGCCGATCACGATCAGTTTTTTATCGGGCATCTGGCTGAATGCCTCCACAATCATATCCATTTTCTTGTAGGGCACCATTCTGGATGCGGTCAGGTAAAACTCTTCTTTTTTGGTCGTCAGGGTAAAGCTCTCCACGTCCACCGGAGGATAAATTACTTTTGATGTACGATTATATATCTTTTGTATGCGCCTGCCGATATAAAGTGAATTAGCTATAAAATAATCTACTCGATTTGCCGTAGTAAAATCCCATTGTCGCATGTAATGTAACATTATCTTGGCTACAAACCCTTTCAAACCTTTATTTAAACCTGATTCACGCAGATACTGGTGGTAAAGGTCCCAGGCGTAACGTATTGGAGAATGGCAGTAGCAGATATGTAATTGGTTTGAGTGAGTAAGTACTCCTTTGGCTACAGCGTGGCTACTGCTGATCACGAGGTCGTAGGATGAAAGGTCTAGCTGCTCTATAGCTAGTGGCATCAGGACCAAGTAATTACGATAATGTTTGTGGGCAAAGGGAAGCTTCTGAATGAATGTGGTATTTACCTTCTTATGTAGCATATGCTGCCGAAGGTGGTCGGGCATAAAGTCGATTACTGCATAAAGATCTGCCTCTGGGTATAGACGCAGTAACTGCTCCACCACACGTTCAGAGCCTGAGTAGTCAACAAACCATTCATGTATAATGGCGATTTTCACTATATATTAATTTTTGAGCGCAATATTGGCATCTTTAGTTTAAGATCAAATGGATTGTGCTTTTAAGAGCGAATTTCTTTATTGAAGCCTGCTCGTCTTCACATTCTCGGGGAAGTTGGATCAGTATGCCTATGTCTAGGCTTCTTCAGGTAGCTTAAGTGGACAAATAGGGGGTAAAAGACGGCAAAGAGAATAATACCTTTATGCCTATCAAGGATTACCTCTGTGATAAAAGCAAAAAGGAAAGTTGTTAAGAACAATAAAAATGTGATTTCATGATTGCGAACAGCCAAGCTGTAGCCAAGCCAGAAGATAGATACAAAGATGATAAACCCTAAAGCGCCGTAAATCATCAATTCATGTAAGTATTGATTATGTACATTGAAATCTAGGTAAGACTTATCTGTCAACCTCTTATTCAATTCATGCTGAACATCTCCGATCCCAACTCCCCACAAAGGATTATCAATGATGACATCCAGCGCAGCCTGACCTGAAATAGAGCGCTGATTTATTCCGTAGGCTGATTCGGTAATTTTTGAAACCTTAGTATGAAGGTAAGGAACAGTTTGATAGGCAACACCTAATAAAGTTGCTATACCTATCAGATTCAATAGAGTGAAAATTAAACCCTTGTGTCTGTACAAATAATAAGAAGAAAGGATGACTATAAAAAGCCAGTTGACGAGTAGTGCTGTTCTAGAAGAAATTAAAATTAGGAAGACATTATTTATTATAAAAAGAAGGATGAAATAACGTAAGTGATGTTTTCTTGAGAAAAAGTAAAAGCAGATAATATTGGCTAAAACAAGATATAGAGCCAAATAGGGCGCATGAAAATTGATGGTCTGTGGCAAATACCAAAGTGCTTTCTCCAGATAATATTCATTAGTATTTATCAAGAAGTAGTGAATGGTTAGTACCAAAGCCACGAGACAGCAGAGTGCTACAGAGGTCGCAAAACTATAAAACACCGTTTCTATATGTCTGCTCGTCATTTTCACAGTAAGTATCAAAACAGGAAGAATCAGGAAAGGGAGCCTTCTTTCAAGTATTGAAAGTGCCTGGAACATGTCCGTCGAATAAAATACACTAATTGCATGCATTGCGAAGAGCAGCATGAAAGGCAGTGCATATAGTATTTTGTCATTTTTTATTGAAATGTGTTTTTTATAAAACAGATCATATAAAAAGATTATAGTAAGAAGTATGATGATCAGATTAGGAATGCCGATGTGATACGGAATCACAAGCATTAGTAAACTTATAGTCCAAGGATAGCGATTTTCAGTGATGTGATAAAGGAAGGTATTCATTGAAAAGCCTTAAATGTTCCTGAATTGATTTATCCCAGCTATACTGACCGGATATATTTTTTGCTCTGTGTAAAAGGCTTTCCGCCGCCTGTGGTGTAAGCTGAAGAGCCTCTTCAATAGCAGTTTTAATAGATACAGGTTCGTATGGATTAAAATAAATGGCTCCTTCCCGGCACACTTCAGGTATAGCGGCTTGGTTAGAAACCAGGCTAAGAGTATTAGCTGCCATTGCCTCCAGCGGGGGCAAACCAAACCCTTCATAGGTAGACGGGAAAACAAATAAGAGAGCTTGCTGGTAAATAAATGGAAGGTCTGCTTCGGGTACAAACCCTGTAAAGACCGTTCGCTGTTGAAGTAGAGAGTTAGTTGTTAGTAATTCGGCTAACTCATTGTCACCCGTTATAAAGCCATCTTTTTTGCCTACTACTACCAAGCGTAATTCTTCATTCTGTTTATAAATATCTTCTAATGCATAAACTAAATTTACTAAGTTTTTGTGCGGTTTTACATTTCCTACAAACAATATGTAGTTTTCAGGCAAATTGTACTTTGTTTGTAATATCAATGCCTCCTGACCACTATAAGTTCTAGCAAACTTATCATGATTAACACCATTGTGGATTACGTGAACTTTATCTGACTGTGCCTTGATGTGTTTTAGTATCTCATGCTTCGAGAACTCTGAAACTGTGATAATACTATTGCTACGTTTAACAGCTAAGTTGTAGAAGAGCCTGGCATAAAGCTTCTGCTTTACATTCAGACTGCTGTAGAAGGCAAGGTGAAAAACATCATGTATCGTAGTAATAAAATACTTTGCCTTGGGAGCGAATATTGGTACATTGAAATGTGGTGACCAGAAAATCGTACAGCGAGGTAAAATCCTGGGCAATTTTAATTGCTCCTGTATGGAGTAAATAGGCGCATTATATTCAATCACATCTGCGTCATAACCACTTAAGTTTTCTTGATCACCTAAAAGAACAGTATTATATCTATTACAAATTGCGGGCAATATGTGCTGTAAATAAGTGCCAATACCTGACGCATGAATCATACGGGCATCTACTGCTATCTCGTAATTTGCCATGCTGATTTTGATAAGAATATAGTCATGCATGTAATTATAACCGGGAAAACAACAAGTGTGATCATGATACCAGAGCCAAACCAGTGCAGTCGCCAGAACTCAGCAAATGCATACAAGATGCTTAGAACCGACAGGTATAGATAGTTGTTTTGTTGTTTTTTGAGGAAGCCCACAATAAATGAGAATAGGAAAACAGTAAGCAACATTATAAAAAATGAAGACCAACCATGCAATTGGAAAAGCTGTAAAAAAGCGGAGTTTGTAGACAGAGACGGCTCAATATAGGCATAACGAGCCCAATTATCAGGCTGCCTATTTATTATATCTGCATTATTACCAACAGATATTGCGCCTTGGAAAGGAGCTCCCAAATAAGCAACAATCTCAGAGATGCCTGCAGACCAAAATCCATGTCCCTTAGCCTCATAAAAACCCTTGTTTCTGGAGTAGGATAAGGTACTTAGAATAATAAAGAATACAATACCCGCTAATAAGGTTTTAATTGGCTTAACTTTTATTCTATCTGCATGTGTAATAAAAAGAATCAGGCAGATAAAAATCATCATGACCAGTGATAGCCTGCTCGAAATAACAACTACAGAAGCAAGCATGGCAAAATTTAGGAAATCAAGCCGACTCTTTAACTTGAAATGGAAGCGCCTGAAAATGGCCATCGCACAACTTTGTATAGTTAGGTACCTCAGAGATAGGACACCCGCAGAGTAATCATCATATAGAATATATTTAAGCTCGTTAGCTTGGCCTGAGGTAATGTAGTGCAGAATAAGACTTATACCAGCACTAGAGAGTATTACAAGGTAGGAGGCTACGCACCCTATTAATGCAAAGGCTGTTAAGAATACATAAGGCCGATCCTTATCAAGCGGAACATACCTTTCAAACAGATTCGGAGATAGTTTCTTCCTAATAGCAAGTCCATAACTTAGAAAAGCAATGGCTATAGCCGAAAAATACCAGAGTAAAGCTACTAAGAAGCCTGGGGAAAAAATACTGAACTGCTTGCTAAAACCCTTACGGAGTATACCAAAGTCAGGAACCAACCACGCCAAAAAGCTTAGCGAGACGGTAAAGAATAGGATTCCGTGTGGAGTGGAAAGACTCTTTATAATTTTGCTGAATCCCATAAATTAGATGCGACTTCCTCCCAGGACTTAACTACAATATTCTTAAAACACTCTCTGCTGCTGCCTAAAGCTAACTCTACGGCTAATTTAATTGACTCCCTGTTACCGGGTTGGAAGTAGAAAGTATTTTCACGTTCGGTTTTCAGAAAGTCCGGAGCAATTATTGGCAATTGGCAATAGGAGTACTGCAGCACTTTCAAACTATCGGTAAACGATTCAGCTCCCGGCCTGTAGGTTAGCGTATGAAGGCCTGCATCTGCATATTTTACATAGGCTACAGTATCCATAAAAGGCATTTCACCATAGGCAATAATGTTGTCCTTCATAGGAAGGTCTGTAATAGGTCCTATGATGTGGAACTGATGTTCTGGAAATAAATCGGATGCAGTATTAAGAAACTGAACGTCAAAGTAGTCGTTCCCAATAAATACTATATTCTTTTTGTGCTTGGTTGTATAAGGGTTAGGCAGCTCCTGGTTGAAGACCTGTTTATTTATACCATGATGGTTTAACTGAAGCTTAGATGAATCAAATTGGGAAAGTGTATTATAAATATATGTGCTCGGTACACTCACTAAATCAAACTCTCTAAGCATTTTTTCTTCCAACTTGATCAAATGCGGATGGACATTTAGTAATCGTAGGTCATCAGACACCCGATATACAAATTTTGCTCTACTGTTTAACCTTTTAAACTTATTCAGCAGGTACAGACCAGGCGTACTCTCGAAGACAATTAGGTCTGAGTCTTGAATAAAAGCCTCTGCATTAGCAAAGGAAAACTTACTATATAAGTTAATAAAGGGAGATGACAGCTTATTAAGCAGGCTAAGTCTAAGATTGGCTACATGCCATGGGGTAAAGTGAAGGTAGCTGTATATGCTTTCATCTTTCAAAATAACCTTACCCGCTTCGCTACGGAGATCATACTCAAAACGATAGTCTCCTTTCAATTTCAGTAAGTAGCTTACAGGAGCAGTAAAGAACAAAACCTCATGACCCAGATTTCGAAATGCCTGAGCCAGGTGGTGGAAACCTGCTCTTCTCTTTGAACCCCAGTAATGTCCGGTTACTAATGTGACTTTAGACATATACTTGCTTTATACTAAATAAAATTAACCTTAGACATTAAAATAAGCGTAGGTTTCGACCTAGATTCCCTATTTAAGTGGTAAAAAGGTATTAGTTTACCTTATTGATATCAGCCCATCTTAGGAAGTTCAGATACCTCCAATGCGCTGTGGTATAGGGCCTTTTGTTGCTGAATATTTCTTTAAATTCCTTGTTCAGCATCTCAATGTTTATCTCGTCTGATATTCTAGAACTGTTCAGCACCTCAAAGGTCCAGTCAGAGGAGTTTTTTATCCACTGTTTTTCAGGTGTCTCAAAACCAATCTTATCTTTTCTGTTGAGGATTTCGGTAGGCAGGAAATCCTTCATTGCTTCTCTGAGAAGCTTTTTAGTGTAACCTTCATTAGGAAGAATGTATTCTTCAGGTAGTGAATAAACGAATTCCACTAGATCTTTTGTCAGAAAAGGGACTCTTCCTTCAACAGAAAAAGCCATTGCATTTCTGTCCTGATAGCGCAGCATCGAAGGCAAGTCAGTATGTTTAAGTCCCTTGTAGAGAGAGGCCTTCAAGAAGTTGTCTTCGTATAAGGAACTATCAAAAGCCTCTTCTTCCATTTTGAATATGTCTTTGCTGATAAGCCGTACTGTATGTGATAAATACCTGTTCTGGACCTGCTTTTGAAATTGTTTGGGCAAATATTTATACAGCGTCTTGAGTAGTTCCTTAGCCGTAGATATATTCAGTGCAGGATCGATTTTCCTGATAAATGCCAGGTAACTGATGAAGCCTTCTGAGCGGAGTATGGATAGGGCTCTGCCACTAAAATAAATAGGGTAGCCTGCGAATATTTCATCTGCACCCTGCCCGTCCAGCACCACACTCACATTGTTCTGTTTGATCAGTTCAAAAACCTTGTACTGAGCGTAGATGCTTGTACTACCAAATGGCTCGTCCTGAAGCCGTATAATATTTTCGATTTCAGAGATGAAATTGGCTTCCGAAGGCTGCGTATAATATGGTTGTGCTTTAACTTTTTGATTAACAATATCGATCCATTTCTTTTCACTCCTTCCTTCGTAGTTTGGAAGGTAGCTGAAGGCCAATTTTTGGCTTTCTGGTAGAATGTCGTCGGCAACACATACAAGGGACGAAGAATCGATTCCTCCTGATAAGGTATAGCCAACCTTTACATCACTTCTTAAATGGATCTTAATACTGTTATACAGAATGTCTTTCACCTGTGCTACCGCATCATCGAAAGTTAGATCTCGCCTTTCTGTTGGGGCTATGGACCAATAAGGAGTAGTAGTTAGCGGGCTATAGGAGTCAGCTGATAATACGGTATAGTGCCCGGCAGGTATCTCTTTAATTTCCTTGAAGATGGTTTCAGTATTCTGATTGACCCACCCGAATTTTAGATACTCATTTAGTCTGTTCCTGTTTAGCGAACGACTAACTTTAGGCTCAGCCAGAAGCCCCTTAATCTCAGAGCAGAACAGGAAGAAGTTATCATTCTGTACGTAGTACAGCGGCTTGATACCAAAGGGGTCACGAGCAATGAATAATTCGTTGGTGAATGCATCATGTATTGCAAAGGCAAACATACCGTTGAAGTATTCCAAACTCTCAGTGCCCCATTCTTTGTAGGCATTTAAAATTACTTCCGTGTCAGTTTCTGTATTAAACTGGTAACCTTTCTTGACCAAGGCTTCACGAAGTTCGACGTAATTGTATACCTCTCCATTATAAGAGATGGTGTAGCGTTTATCAGCCGTCTGCATGGGCTGCCATCCCCGTTCAGAGAGGTCCAATATGGATAGCCTACGGTGTAATAGCGCAACGTTAAAGTCAAAGCCTTCATTCGTATCTCTGGTAAGCACTTTGTCGCCATTAGCAAAAAAATAAAAACCATGATCGTCAGGACCTCGATGGCTTATAGTTGCTCCTATTTCCTTGATCGACTCTAATGCGATTCCGGTTCTCTTATAATTTATGGCTCCGCCTATTCCGCACATATGCTTGTTTTCTAAAGCTGCAAATTTAGTACTTTAAACTTACAATAGAATGATAAGACTCTAACTGGGTAAGGAAACAGCCTTGTATAGGCTGATTAGTTGAGGTATAACTGCCTTTTTAGAAAATTTACTCTCAAAGCCTTGGCGAATTAGTTGCGGTTGGAAGTAGTTGTAATTTTCAACCATGTAAAGCAGTTTGTCTGCCAAATCCTGTGGTGACTTTAGTTCTGCAAACAATCCGTTCGTATCATCTACAATACAGGACGGCCCTCCACAACGTGTTGCAATAATTGGTTTCCCACATGCTATTGCTTCGGCATAAACCACGCCAAACGTTTCTCCATGGCTAGGCAGTACGAATGCATGGCACCGCTGGTATTGTTCCCGGGCTTTTTCCCTAGTGACTGTTCCGAGCCAGTTGACATACTTGTCTATTCCAAGCGCTTGGGCTTTCTCTTTATAAAAGTTCAGGTAATCACCGCCTCCACCTATCGTAAAGAATAAAGCTTCGTGTTGCCTGGTAACCAGAGCAATGGCGTCAAGTAAATCATCTATACCTTTCTCGGGCGATAGGTTGGCTAGTGTGAAAAACCTAAAAGGAGGGAGGGGAACTGAAGAACCTACAGTAAAGAAATCTTCATCTATAACATTAGGGATAAATTCAGGTTTTTTAAAACCATAACTTTCGATATCATCAGCAAGACTTGGGCTGACAGCAACAAGAGAGTTTGCTCTTGAAAGAGGTTCTGCAAGCGCTGGGCGAATCATTCCTTTCGACGTTAAGAAAGTCTTGAAAGGAAATGGCCCCATGTGCTCTGTAATTATGTAGGGTATATCAAATTTTCGGGCTAGTTCCATCGCGATAAATCCAGCAGGATAGCTAACATGGGCATGTATCAAATCTACTTTACCAACCAGTTGCTCAAACTTTTTAAGATTACTTAAATTAGCTTCTACCAGTTTACTGATATTCCCACTTAGTATTTTATGTGTCCAGCTTAAAGTAGGAGTATAGATTTCATGTAAATTTTTCTCAATAGTAGAGAGTGTGGTAGATTTGTGCCTATTGAAAGAAGAAACTATATTTTTAGTAGATGCCAGAATATTTTTGTTTATCGTCAATCCTGGGTCGCTTTGTCCCCATAGACTGATTCCAACCTGTATGCTGCTGTCGAATTTTGCGACACTAGCTGCTTGTTCTTTGAAAAATATACCTGCTATTGGACTCTCCTGTGAAGGGTACCAGGAGGGAATGATAAAAATGTTCATAATAAAGCCCCTTATCTAGACACTTGACTAACTTTTAGTAATCGATATCTGACCACTGGGTAAGCAGTTATTCTGTTGAGTAACTTCAATAGTCTAGTACCTCTATTTAATTTGAGAAAATTAAATAACCTCATTCTTCCAAAGTTGTACTTATAAAGCATCCCCTCAAAGGCTGGCACATTAGGATAAATATATAAATCATAAACGAGTTCCTTCATTTCTTCAGACTTAGAAAATAGCCGTGACTTGTTTATTATTGAGGATGCTGAAGCAGCATGTAATCTATACTTCACTGTAGGTATGTTCATATAATGAATCTTATACCCAGCAGAAGTAATTTTTAGCCAAAGAGGCCAATCTTCTATCATAGGAATGCGTTCATCAAAGCCTCCCATTTCATCCAAAAGGGATTTGCTGAAGAAAGCTGTTGGTGCTGATACAAGTACCTGACGCAGCAGTATCTGGTATTGTTGCTCCGGGCTGATACTTG
Source organism: Pontibacter sp. LHS1 (assembly GCF_058932855.1). NCBI lineage: Bacteria > Pseudomonadati > Bacteroidota > Cytophagia > Cytophagales > Hymenobacteraceae > Pontibacter > Pontibacter sp. LHS1. Next base: position 483,139 of record NZ_JBZYWF010000002.1, on the reverse strand, counting down.
TTGAGCCAAAAGGATGGTTTTCTAATGAATACTCTTCGAAAAAGCACTCATCTCTGAAATGCTCCATATAGTCCAGCCTCTTGGAGTGAACTACCTTAGCTCCTGGGTTTGAGGAAACATAAGTTAGGTAATCTTCTATGCAGTTCGGCATGAGCACGTCATCACCAGCAATCAGCTTCACCCATTCACCTTTTGCTGCCTGCACTCCTGTGTTGCAATTACCCGCAATGCCCACATTCGCCGGAGTTTGGACCAACTGGGTACGGACAAACCGGGTGCTGTTCTCAGTAATCCACTTTTGACATAGAGCTAAAGTGTTATCGCTTGAGCCGTCATCGCTTATGATAAGCTCAATATTCTGATAAGTTTGGTATTTGCTGCTTTCTAGTGTTTCAATAATGTACTTAGCGGAGTTATATGTAACAATGATGATAGAGACAAGCGGTGTAGTAAAATGTTTGTTTTGCATCACATTAAATAGGCAGAGATGGTGTCAAATATGGTAGATCAGGCAACAGTCTATAAATTAAGCTTCAAGTGTTTTTGGCTATCCTCCTTGTGCCTGAAAGGAAAGTATGCCACTATTATAGGTGTTGAGGAGAATTGCAGGTTTATCTGCTATTTATCATTCTTGAATATCAGCTTGATCTTTTTCCTAAATTTCAATAGAAGGGTAAATCCAACAGTAATATTATGGTTCGCAGTGATCAACGAGTAGAGGAGGTTTTTGAATTTACTATCTAAATCGGGGGATTTCATGAGTTCCCAACGTAGGTTTTCTGTGTTTTCTTTAAATGTTTGTATAACTTTTTCTCTTTCGGAGATACTAAGCTGCTGTCTTTTGCTAAAGTATACAGTATAATGATGCACCAAAGATTTAACAAGATCCTCCTTCCAGTATTTGATAATGGATTCCTCAAATCCCCCATTTTTGATAAGCTGGTAAAGTCTGTACTGTGTATGATGAACATCAAAATATTTTATAGAGAACTTCTTTGTTGTTGAATCAAGGTTATTTCTATAGTAGTAAACTGCATCGCAAAATGCTACTGAGCGGGCTTTTAAAAAGAGGAGTCTTGTTGTATACTCATCGCCATTCATACCTATGGTATCGTATCCGATTGGCTTAAGAATACTTGATTTGCATATTCCCCATCCACCTATTTCCCACTTCAAGCTTAGTAGAAAAGCATCCTTTCCTGAGATAACCGGATTTAAATCCCCCTTCAAGCCAGTAATGGAAGATGTAAATGAATCACTTTGGTAATCCCAGAACTTCGTCAGAGAAAGTACAATATCCGCCTTCGTAATACGGTATCTATTAATTAACTTACTCAGATAATCTCTCTCTATTTTGTCATCGCTGTCAAGTATGGCAATAAAATCACCGGACGAAACTTTTAGCCCTTCGTTTCTGGCAGCTGCAGCCAACCCACTGTGTGGGTGGTCTATGACGATGATTCGGGAATCAATCCTTTCAAACTCTTGAAGGATGCTTAAGCTATTGTCAGTAGAGCCATCGTTTATGCAAATTAACTCCCAGTTACTGTAGCTTTGGTTAATCACAGATTCAATAGCCTCCTTTAGGAACTTTTCGGCATTGAATACTGCCATAAGAACAGAGACCGTGGGTCCTACATTAGGTGTCATACTTCAAATTTACTTCCTGTTCTTAATAAGATTAAAGATTCCCACATGCCTATTCAAGTCTATTAAGGCTAGTACAGAAATGACTATAACTAATACAGTACCCAGCACATAATGAAGCATGCCGTCTGTTACTCTGATCGTAATAAATGTCAGTAGCAAGAGGAATCCAAATTTTGAAATTTGGCTAATAGAGTCCTTCGAAAACGAAAAGCCATACCTGCTATTGGCCACATACAGTGAAAGAGGTAATGCCAAAGTATGCATAACCAGATCAGCAATACCTATTCCTTCAAGCCCAATTAAATCATATAGGTATATATATCCCACTATAAAGATAATGTTTATTAGGTTATCGAGAACAAAAGCAGTTTTCAAAGCTCCTTTTGCCAAATACAAATAACCTAGTGCCCATACAATTACTTTGAGAAAAGTAGATAAAACCAGCCATTCTCCCATAGGTACTATTGGTAGGAATTGCTTAGTGTAAAGTATATTGATAGCTAAAGGGAAGAACGTTAGTAAAACGGCACATAGTGGGGCGATCAGAGTTATAGCGATCGTTATCTGATGATTGATAACTTCTTTACACTTTTGGTTGTCGGTATTGATAGCAGCTAATCTAGGGTAATAATCTGCACCCATTGCCGTAAAGACCATGCCTATGTAAGTAGTTAGAAGACCAAATCCGGCCTGGTACAGACCAACTTGTTCTTCCCCGCCCACTCTATTTATAAATGCCAGAATGATGTACCGAATACCTGTACCAATTACACTTGAGATCGTAAGCACAACTCCCAGCTTAACCATATTCAAGCCTTGGTTAAAGGAAGTCTTGAAGGGAATGTCGGCTTTGGGGATAGATACTTTTTTTGCGTAGTGCCAGGATAAGACCAGAGAAGTTAAGGCTGTTACTATTAATGCAGGTGGTATACCATCTATACCGTAAAAATAATAAAGCGGTATAGAGGTGAAGAGGCCAAGAACTGATCCTATAACGGTCGCCTTTGCCATTTCCTGCAGGCGCCTCATACCTTGTAACACGGCTAATTGCCCACCACTGATGGCATTAAGTAGAAAAGTTATAGAAAGCCAAATAAATGCCCATGTATACTCACTATTTCCGAAAGTCCATATACTAAGCCATTGGGACATTATTAAAGTTAAGCCCATGCCCAGCAAGCCTGTAAAGAAGACCCAGCGGCGAAAAGTTATTAATGTTTGGGCTATTCTTTTTTCATCTTGTGTTCCAGCAGCTTCAGAGATGTCACGAATAGCACTAAAACTTATCCCGAGGCCGGTAATTGATGCTATTAGTACTAGAGGTGTATTAAGCAAGCCTAGTACGCCCACTCCGGCCGTACCCAATAATATTGCAATAAGCTTAGTGCGTATTACTCCAACTATAATATTTATTACCTGGACACCTCCAAAAAGAGAAGTCGCCTTCATAATCTGCCTATATGAAGATCGGCTCTCTTCGTTCTGGGAAGAAGGCCTTAACGCGGAATCATCTTTATTAATGCTTTTCTGTAAAAACCGCACTAGGAAAGTTAATTATGATAACAATTTATTGCTTCCACGACGCGAGTAACTTCTTCGTCTTCCATCACTGGGCTTATCGGTAGGCTAATGACTTCGCTATGAATTTTTTCTGTAATAGGAAATACCAAGTGATTTAGTTGTGAATAGGCCTGCTGCTTATGAGGAGGGATAGGATAGTGGATCAATGTCTGTACACCATAACTAGTCAGGTGCTCCTGTAATGCAGCTCTATTAGAGGTTCTGATAACAAACAAATGCCATACATGCCCTTCTGCACGTTCTACATGAGGTAAAATAACGGCAGGGTTCTTTATCTCCTTTAAGTAAGTATAGGCAATTGATCTCCTCCTCTCTGTATCTGCATCCAAATATTTTAGTTTTACATTGAGTACAGCCGCTTGTAGTTCATCCAGGCGACTGTTCAGGCCTACATACTCGTTTACATATTTCACCTGAGACCCGTAATTTGCCAAAGTACGAATTGTGGCGGCGAGCTGAGAATCATTCGTTGTCACTGCACCCGCATCACCTAAGGCTCCAAGGTTTTTGCCAGGGTAAAAGCTCGTACCGGCAGCATCACCCAAGGCTCCTGTTTTCGTGCCATTATATAAAGCGCCTTGTGCCTGAGCGTTATCCTCAATCAGTTTTAAATTATGTTTCTCGCAGATGTTTTTAAGCATCTCACTGTAGGCGCACTGTCCGTACAGGTGCACAATCATTACTGCTTTTGTACGGGAAGTTATTACGCTCTCGACAAGTGAGGCGTCTAAGTTGTAGGTAAGCAGATTCGGCTCTACCAGAACAGGTGTCAGTCTGTTTTCCGTAATAGATAGTATGGAAGCTATGTAGGTGTTGGCAGGGACTATTACTTCGTCACCTTCCTGCATGACACCCATTTCAATATAAGCCCGCAGAATCAGTCGTAAAGCATCCAATCCATTGGCAACTCCTATGGTATAATCTGTACCACAATATTCTGCGAAATTACTCTCAAATTCTTTCACCTCATTTCCAAGCAAATACCATCCGGAGTCAATTACCTTGTTTACAGCTTGTTTAATTTCATCCGCATTCTTCTGGGTAATTTTTTGTAAGTCTAGAAATTTAATCATTTGCGTTCGAAGTAAGATAAAATGTGTGTAGTAGCACCTAAGCGATATCCCAATTTTTCCCATACCCTAAAAACGGCTCTATTTGTTGACTGGGTATTCATGAAAGCGCATTGTACTCCAAGATCCTTTAAGTGATAGCTCATTTCGGATATCAATTTAACATACCAACCTTTGTTAGTAGTAGAAGAGACAGCTGATAAGACCATTTTGCTGATGTTGTATTTGAGACTAGGCCAATCTTCTTTTAAGTAATTAGCAGTTAAGAATGAGTCAGACGGAAGTCCTTCTGCATTAGGGACCAATACTATGTCTGAAAAACCCTTTACTGCTTCCTCAACATACTTTGCTAAAAAGCTATCAGCGATCTCAGTATCAAAAATTACATCAGCGTGGAATCGGTCATAATCATTTCGCATCATAGATGCCACACTCCTTAAGTTATCAATGTCATCAAGAGTAGCCTTCCTTACTTTGTATCTGGCTGGGTAATCATATGCCTGAATCTGATCATTGAAATAGGTAAGACGAGTTTCTGATAGCTTAAACCTTGCTACATTCAAAGCCTGTATTAGCAGTATATCTTCGGAGGGTATTTCAATAAAGCAGTATTCAGCTCTTCTTTCTATGAATAGTAAGATTTTAAATTGTTCTATTGCCTCAATAAGTTCTTCAAAAGATGTACTTAGAGGAAATAGAACTGAATATAGCTTGTAAGTTTTGATCTTAAAAAAGTCAGTATCCCACGGCAGGAATTTCACTAAAAACTGGAAAGGCTTTCCATGCACAGAAATTTCGATAACATCTTGGTTATTAACATGTCGTTCTACCTGAGACTTCACAATGTCTAATTGATCGTCCGATGCTACTGACCTGATAAAGTTATAAGGTGAATAGTAGAATAATTTTTCTTTGCGTTCTTTAAGGTTTTTCATACTCAGTATTTTAGAACGGCCTCACCATCTAATACAACATCACCAGATAAATTAAAACACACTGTTTCCATTATAATTATCTGCTTATGCTCTTTCACTTCCTTTACAACTACCTTAGCAGTAACTCTATCGCCTATATACACTGGCCTTGTGAACTTGATAGACTGTGAAATGTAAATTGCACCGGGACCTGGTAATTTAGTTCCTAAAACAGCACTTATGAGTGAGGCTGTCAGCAGTCCATGCACTATCCGCTTACCGAATATAGACTGTGAAGCTATTTCTTCGTCAAAGTGTATAGGGTTTTTGTCTAAAGAAATCTCACCGAATAAACAAAGATCTTCCTCTGTAAATACTTTAGAAATGGTGGCTTCTTGGCCAATAGTATAGTGCATAGGTAAAGTTGTTTACAAGCCTAGAAGGACTTAAGCGGTTATTACTCTTAATAAGCTACAATCAAATAAGAAATATATAGCCTTTGGAATGACTGACGATTTCTAATAAGTGAATTAAACATCAGACTCACTACTCAACAAAAAAGAGTTGTAATCTCTTATGTAGTCATTTTCATCATAAACATGAGATGTCATAACTAAGCAAATAGAACCAGATGAAAAATTAATTTCGGAAGCCCAAATTTTAGGTGGTATGTGAAGTCCGTAATATGGTCTGTTGAGTTGAACCAATCGTTGAGTTTTACCATCGTCTAATAAAACCTCAAAGCTTCCGCTTGCAGCTACTAAGAATTGATGGCACTCCTTATGTGCATGAGCTCCTCTTGATTCACCTCCAGGTATATCGTAGAGGTAGAACACCCTTTTTATTTCAAATGGCAACTCAACATTAGAAGTAACAGGAGTAATATTACCAGCCCTGTTTTTTATCTGTGGTAGCTGAATGATGCTGCAGTCGTAAACTGTAGGGTTGTCTATAATCATCTTCCTAAATGTAATACCCTTCTACACAAGCCCGTGCTGATGGGTGATATTCCTAACAAGGTAGCCTTTAAAATTGGGATCTTCTGACCTTGTACTCATTGAAGTCCCTGATGTAATCGTTTACTTCATATTTCTGGCTGGAAATATGTAAGCTAAGCGAGTTTGTAGAGAAGTTTTCCATATGCCGCCAGGTAACTGCAGGTATATATAAGCCATAATAGCTTCGGTTTAAAGAAAACTTTTGAATAGAATCATCCGGATAGGTAATAACCACATCTAAGCTACCGCTAAGTGCAATTATTACTTCTTCTTGCTCTTTGTAAGCATGTCCTCCTCTTTGCTCACCTCCAGGCACATCATAGGTCCAGAATACCCGCTGCATTTCGAAAGGGATATGCTGAGGGTTCTGAAGGAAAGTTAGGTTTCCTCTTGGGTCTAATATCTTAGGAAGTTGTATGATGTAAGGCTCCACGTTATCTTGAAGAAGAAAAGTTGTTCAATCCTAATAGTAAGGTTAATTTGTCAGGTCGGATCTACTATTCAGCATTTTTGATAAATGCAAAAAGGTAATTAGACATTACAAGCGCTGTTTTTAGATTGTTAGGTTAAGGTGAATGGATGGGCTGACAAGTTTCTGGTTGCTAACGGGTGATACTCACCCTGTAAGCCGATTGGATGTTGATTTCGGATGTCATGCACAATCTCTATAGACTGACGAGCATCCTCTAATCCATAACCTTTGTCATCAATGATTTCCTGATAGCTAATAGTGTGCAAATCTGTAAACCCTTCACTAAACTCAAGCTCTTCGCCTTCAACCGTGATAGAACGAAATGTGCTTTTACCTTTTACTTTTACTTCTTCAGGAAGCAGTTCGTAGTTAATGCTGAGAAACCAGCGTACCCTGGCATTTTCGAACTCCAGGTAACCTGCAGCACGATCATGCGTGTGCACGTGTACTACGTTTTGCTGAACCTTCCCAAAGATCCAACTTAGCATGTCATAAAAGTGGACGCCAATGTTAGTTGCAATTCCACCTGACTTAGAAAGGTCCCCTTTCCAGGAGGTATAATACCAATGTCCTCGGGAAGTAAGGTAGGTAAGGTCTACTTCGTACTTTTTGTCTTTCGGCCCGTTATCTATTTTTTGCTTAAGAGCTATTATGCTGGGGTGAACTCGTAATTGGAGGATATTATGTATTTTTTTACCGGTCTCTTCTTCAATACTTGCCAGCGCATCGATGTTCCATGGGTTTAGAACAAGGGGCTTTTCACAAATTGCATCAGCTCCATGGCGTAAAGCCATTCTTATATGCGAGTCATGAAGATAGTTAGGCGTACAGATGCTTACATAATCAAGCTTCTGCCCTTGTTCATACTTTAGTTTCTCAAGATGTCTATCAAAACGCTCAAATTCTACGAAGAAGTCAGCATTAGGGAAATAGCTATCCATAATACCAACACTATCAAACTTATCGAGCGCAGCGACCAATATATTACCAGTGTCTTTGATAGCTTTGAGGTGGCGCGGAGCGATATAACCTGCTGCTCCGATTAAAGCAAACTTTTTCATTATCTAATTTTGCAACTTTACGACTTCATCGTCTATTAACTGATAAACCTCATTACTCTCAGGGCAAGTGGCTATACCTTCTGCATTGAACTCTAAGCGATGGCCGTACTCACTCATCCAGCCAACTTGCCTGGATGGATTGCCTACAACCAGTGCGTAGGCAGGTACATGCTTAGTTACAACTGCACCAGCTCCAATAAATGCATAAGCGCCAATGTCGTGCCCACATACAATGGTAGCATTTGCTCCGATTGTTGCCCCTTTCCCTACATGAGTCTTTGTGTACTGGTTTCTTCTGTTTATCGCACTTCGTGGATTTATAACATTGGTAAAAACCATAGAAGGGCCAAGGAAAACATCATCATCACACGTTACCCCGGTATAAATTGATACATTGTTCTGGACTTTAACATTCCTGCCCAATACAACCTCTGGAGAGATAACCACATTTTGTCCTATATTACACTTCTCACCAATAATGCAACCAGGCATTATATGGGAGAAGTGCCAGATTTTGGTGCCATCACCAATTGTACTTCCCTGGTCGATAACTGCGGTCTCATGGCTATAGTATTTCATTACGCTATGCCTTTTATGCTTAGAAATTCTTTTATACCATCAATGATAAAGTGTAGTTCCTCCTCACGTTGCTCTGTATGGATGGGTAAGGACAGCACTTTCTTCGACAACTCTTCAGATACAGGGAAACTAGTATCTGTGGATTTATAGTGTTGATAAGCTTTCTGACGGTGCAACGGAACCGGGTAATACACCATGGCAGGAATTCCTTTCTCCTGAAGATGTGCCTTAAGCTCATCCCTATCAAAATCAATGCATTTAAGAGTATATTGATGGAAGACATGGGTGGAATTCGATACCCGGGAAGGGATTTGCAGTGACTTGTAACCCGATAAGGCAGTGTCATAAAACGAGGCAGACGTGTTTCTTCTGGCACTAAACTCGTCTAAATGTGTAAGTTTTACACGTAAAATGGCCGCCTGAAGCGTATCCAGCCGAGAGTTAATACCAATAACATCATGATAATAGCGTACGCTTTGACCATGGTTGGCAATCATCTTAAGTTTATCCGCAAGATCCTCACTATTGGTAAACAATGCACCACCATCACCATAGCAACCCAGGTTCTTAGAAGGGAAAAATGAGGTTGTCCCTATATCACCTATGGTGCCTGCTTTCTTTACACTACCATCAGAAAATCTGTATTCTGCTCCAATTGCCTGTGCAGTATCCTCAATTACATAGAGCTGATGCTCTTTTGCAATTGCCAGGATACTTTCCATATCAGCACATTGACCAAACAGATGCACTGGAACAATTGCCTTTGTATTTGAAGTGATGCTTTTTCTAACCTCTGCCGGTGAAATCATAAACGTGTCTGGGTCAACGTCTACGAATACAGGCTTCAATCCCAGTAATGCAATAACTTCTGCAGTTGCTACATAAGTAAAAACTGGCACGATGACTTCATCTCCTGGCTTTAAACCTAAAGCCATCATCGCAAGTTGAAGTGCATCAGTGCCATTGGCACATGGAATAACATGAGCTACATGGTTATACTGTTCAAGTTCTCGCGAGAAGAGTGAGACTGCAGGGCCATTGATGAAAGCGGAGGTATTAAATACTTCAGAAATTGCGGAATCAATGGTTGCTTTAAGCCTATCGTATTGACCTTTAAGGTCAACCATTTGTATTTTCATAGATATAGTGTGTAGCTATTATATAAGTAGCTTAGATAATTACTTATTGATGTCGTCGTTAAAATTTTAATGTAAAATTAGTGATTTTAATATTCAAAAAGCACTTTGCGGTTAAATTAAATTAAGCTAGTATATTTGTAGAAAGCTAATAGAATGCAACATTTAAAAGAACCAGAGAACAGACGTTCTAATAACGTAGATGATGAAATAGACCTCATGTCAATCTTCCGGATGATAGGAAGAGCAATAGAGGTAATAAAAAATAAAATAGCTTATGTTATAAGTGTTTTCTTCTCCAATTTAGTACCTATTTTACTTGTTGTAGCTATTTGTCTGGGTATAGGATATTCTCTCTTCTCTACTACAAAGCCTTACTACACCTCATCTATGACGTTGGTGCTGGCTAACATCAGAAATGAATTTATTGAAGATCAACTAAATAAACTTTCTGAGATGATAGCTGATGACAACTTAGAAGCCGTGGCTGAAAGACTTGACATCGCACCTGCAGATGCGAAGGAGATTATGGAGATGAAATTCATTAACCTGGATCAGGAGAGAATTGACGAAGACAGTGTGTTGACAGGTTCTCCGTTTCGCATCCAGCTTGCGATTTACAATCCCCAATTATTTGATATTCTTGAGCCAGCTATTACTAACTACTTGGAAAATAACAGGTATTTTGCTCGTCAGAAGAGAATCAAACAAAGACAAGTCGAAAATATGATCTCTAAGCTGAAAGGAGAAATATCCTCTATCGACAGCTTGAAGACAACAGTAGGTGAACCCAGAGGTCCTGTCAATGGATTCGTGTACGGACAACCAATAGATCCTACTAATCTATATAGAGAGAGTATCTCGATGTATAAAGAGCAGGTAAACCTGGAATCAGACCTGGAGAAGCTTTCTAACGTTGAGATTGTTACAGGTTTCACACCAAGGTTGAGGCCTACGGGACCGAATCTAAAGCGATATTTGGCTATCAGTGGACTGATAGGCTTTTTTCTGGGAATAATTCTTGCCTTATACCTTGAAGGAAGAAAACGAAGAAGAGCAGGTTTAGCATAACGTTTGCTCTTCTATAGTTCAAACAAAAAAGCGGGCTGCCAACATACTGGCAGCCCGCTTTTTTGCAATATGGATAACCTACTCCTCCTGCCGCAATACCCAACTCAGGTTGTAGAGGTCCTTGCGGCGGTCTTTGAGATTGCGCACGCTGCCGGCTGTGTTCAGATCCTTGAGCAGGTCCAGGTCCAGGTCGGCGATCAGGGTCATCTCGGTGTTTGGAGTGGCTTCGGCTACCACAGCATCGTGCGGGAAAGCAAAGTCGGAAGGGGAGAACACGGCGGACTGAGAGTATTGGATGTCCATGTTCTCTACCTTCGGCAGGTTGCCTACACTACCTGTGATGGCCACATAGCACTCGTTCTCGATGGCACGTGCCTGGGCGCAGAGGCGCACGCGCAGGTAGGCGTTCTTGGTATCGGTCCAGTAGGGTACAAACAGGATCTTCATGTCCATGTCAGACAACATACGGGCTAGTTCCGGGAACTCCACATCGTAGCAGATCAGGATGCCGATCTTACCGATGTCGGTATCAAAGATCTTTAGCTTATGACCGCCGCGCATACCCCAGTAATGAGATTCGTCTGGTGTCACGTGCAGCTTGTACTGCTTGTCATAAGTACCATCGCGGCGGCAGAGGTAGCTAACGTTGTAGAGCTTGTTGTCATAGTACTCCGGCATGCTGCCCGCAATGATGTTGATGTTGTAGGAGAGTGCCATGTGAATCATTTGCTCCCGAATCTCGTCGGTGTACTCCGCCATGTTTCGGATTGCCTCTGAAGGAGAATCCTCTTTGGAGAGAGCCATCAGGGGAGCGTTGAAGAACTCCGGAAATACCACGATGTCTGATTTATAGGAACTCACGGTATCTACAAAGAACTCAATCTGCTGCATCATGTCGTCGAGGGACTTGACTGAGCGCATCTGCCACTGCACAATACCGATGCGCACAACGGTCTTTTTGCCGCCTATAAGCTTCTCTTTCTCTTCATAATACACGTTCACCCATTCGAGCAGGGTCGCGTAGGCGCGGGAATCTGTATCATCGGGGAGGTAGCCTTTCAGGATCTTGCGTACGTGGAAGTCGTTGCTCAGCTGGAAAGACAGCACCGGGTCTGCCAGCTCCTTGTTCCGCACCATTTCAATGTACTTGGCTGGTGTCAGCTTATCAGCATAGTCTTTGTAGCCAGGTATACGGCCACCGGCTATGATGCCGCGCAGGTTCAGGTTTTCGCATATTTCCTTGCGGGCATCGTACAGACGACGGCCCAGTCGCAGGTTGCGGTACTCCGGATGCACAAATACATCTATTCCATAGAGCGTGTCACCCTCCGGATCGTGTGATTTGAAAGTGCCCCTGTCGACGATCTGCTCATAGGTATGCTTATCGCCATACACGGCGTAGTCTACAATCAGGCTGAGGGCGACTGCCACTACTTTGCCCTTGTCTTCTATACAGATCTGTCCTTCAGGGAATTTTTTGAGGAGATTGGAAAACTCTTTGCGGGTCCAGGCGCCGTCAATGTTGGAGTACACCAGATCCATGATTTCCTTTACTTCCTTGTAGTCTTTGAGCTCCAGCTGGCGCAGTAATAGTCTGTGCTCAGAATTCGCTTCTATCTTTTCACTCATATATATTTGTGGTTGCTTGCTTCAGGTATACGTGAAGCAAGTATTGTTTTGATGTGATATTTTAATTGAAAGCGGTAAAAAGCGCCTTCGTGCAAATTTAAAAAGAAAAAGCGCAGCTTTTACACTGCGCTTTCTATGTGAGGGTATAGCAGCTATTATAGTTGCACTTCCGGAATATCGCCTTCTACGATCAGACGTCCTGCGGTGGCTTTCTGTATCTCTTCCACGGTCACGCCAGGCGCGCGCTCCAGCAGTTTAAAACCTTCTTCAGTTACTTCCATTACTGCCAGGTCGGTTACGATCTTTTTGATGCATTTAAGGCCTGTGATCGGCAGAGTACATTCTTTGAGCAGCTTGGAGGATCCGTCGCGTGCGGTGTGTTGCATCGCCACGATGATGTTTTTGGCTGAGGCCACCAGATCCATGGCACCACCCATACCTTTCACCATCTTGCCAGGAATCTTCCAGTTGGCGATGTCGCCTTGCTCCGATACTTCCATGGCCCCCAGAATGGTCAGGTCCACATGCTCCCCCCGGATCATGCCAAAGCTCTCCGCAGAGCTAAAGATAGAGGAGCCCGGCAGCGTGGTGATGGTCTGCTTGCCCGCATTGATCAGGTCGGCGTCTACTTTGTCTTCAGTAGGGAAGGGGCCCATGCCCAGCAGCCCGTTCTCAGACTGCAGCACCACTTCCACACCCTCCGGTATGTAGTTGGCCACCAGGGTAGGTATACCGATGCCCAGGTTCACATACATTCCGTTCTTAACTTCTTTTGCGATTCGTTTCGCTATCTGATTCTTGTCTAAAGCCATTTCTTTGTCGGTTAAGCGGTTCTAACTGTGCGCTGTTCAATACGCTTCTCGTACTTCTCGCCCTGGAAAATGCGCTGCACGTAGATGCCCGGCGTGTGGATCATGTTCGGGTCCAGCTCACCGGCCGGTACAAGCTCCTCTACCTCCGCCACGGTGATTTTGCCGGCTGCCGCCATCATCGGGTTGAAGTTACGGGCAGTGCCTTTGTAGATCAGGTTGCCGGCTGTGTCACCTTTCCAGGCCTTCACAAAAGAGAAGTCTGCTTTCAGCCACTCTTCCATCAGGTACATCTTGCCATTGAACTCACGACTTTCCTTGCCTTCGCCCACTTCAGTGCCATAGCCGGCAGGGGTGAAAAAGGCAGGTATACCGGCACCACCGGCACGGATACGCTCTGCCAGCGTGCCTTGCGGTATCAGCTCAACTTCCAGCTCTCCGCTCAGCAACTGGCGCTCAAACTCCGCATTCTCACCCACATAGCTCGAGATCATCTTTTTCACCTGGCGCTGCTGCAGGAGCAGGCCGATGCCAAAGTCGTCTACACCGGCATTATTCGAAATACAGGTAAGGTCTTTCACGCCCAGGCGCAGGAGCTCCTGAATGGCATTCTCGGGAATGCCGCACAAACCGAAGCCGCCCAGCATCAGGGTCATGCCGTCCTGCACACCCTGCAGGGCTTCCTGTGCATTCTTTACAGTTTTATTTATCATAGTTTGAGTATGTGCTTTTGCCCCTTGCCAGATATAGCTATACCTGCGCAGGCAGCGATGAATTAATTGTTTCTATAGAAAAGGTAAGTTAGATAGAAAAAAAGCCATATACAATGTATGGCTTTTCGTTTTTAGGTGAAATCGGTTTTAGATAAGGTGAATACTGCCCGTTAACGCCTGATCCGCACCAGCACCTCCAGCTGCACCTCGCTGCCTATCTCTGAGGCAACAGCACGCTTCACCTTATGCAGGTCCTCCTCGTCGATGGGGTTTGCAGAGACAAGTGTTACCCCCAAAGTCATTGGGTCGCCACCCCTGATCACTGAAACTTGCCGGATGGTGATGTCATCTACGGTGTAGTTGTTCAGCGAGCGGATCACGTTGTGGTCACGGATCATGGTGAATGAGCCGTATGCCAGCGGAAGGCTCACTAGGATCACGATCAGGAGCGAAAGAAGCAGGCCTTTTTTTGCTAATTGCAGCGGACTGAAGCCAAGCAGCAAAAATGTAAAGGATCCCGCCAGCACGATACCTGCCAGGTTGGTCATCAGTAAGAGCAGGGCTTCTATAAACACCTGCCAGTCAGCCCAGCCGATGCCTATACCTGAAACAGCCAGTGGGGGCACCAGGGCAACGGCAATGGCTACGCCAGCCAGGGTCTTGGCTACTTCTTCGCGGGCATGGGCGTAGGCACCCGCTATACCTGACACGATGGCCACACCCAAATCGAGCAGGTTCGGACGTATGCGGGCACCAATCTCTTGGTTTAATCCTTCAAACGGGCTGAGCCACGTGAGTAGGATCGCTGCAATGTACCCTAGCAGCATCCCGTACCCAATTGTTTTCAAGCTCCTGAGTGTAAGTTTCTTCTCCTGCCGCAGCACTCCCATCGAAAGCGAAATAATGGGTGACATGAGCGGCGCCAGGATCATGGCACCAATGATGACAGGGGTGGAGTTGGCAAAAAGGCCGAAGGTAGCCAGCATGGTAGCCAGCACCATCAGGGTGAGGTAGGAGCCGGAAGCTTTGGCATTTTCCCGCAGCACAGTAAACAAGCCTTTAAACTCTTCGGTGGAGGCATGGTATACCCAGGGCAGGGGCTTCTCGATGAAGTCCTGCAGATAGGTGTCTCCTTTCGGCAGCGTACCCACCCTGAATTTCTCTGCGGCCTCACTCTTTGCCTGCTCCGTACCCAGGTACCGCCCGGGTATGACCTGAATACTGCGCTCACTAACGCTGAGCTCAATTTCTTTGGCGCTGAGCAGGTTGTTGTCCTGCGAATAGTCCATCGGTGCCGGACTGCTGATCAGGATAGACTTGGTTTTGATGTGGCCTATAAACGAAGGAAGCTTGTTCCTGTTCTCTTTGTTAAGCGTAGAGGTAATGGAAAACCTGATCAGTTCCATAATACTGCGGGGAGCCAGCACCAGCACATGCAGCCGCCCGTCGTTTATAAATGAGTCCTTTAGCAGAATGCGTGAAACAAAGGAGCTCTTGCCATGCAACACAGCTATGATGCCCAGTGCGGCAGTCTTAAGCGGGGGCTTGTTTCCTGTTGTGATGGTAAACGGCCGCGGCTTGTGCAGTTCCGGAAACCGGAAAATACTACTGAACTTCTCAAATTTTGATAAGAAGGTGTTTTTGGATACACTGCCAGACATCAGGCTCAGGCTGTTCCCGATTACCACATAGTTAAACACGGGCTTTCCATTGCAGAGGAGTAGGTCTGCCTTTATCCCGCTTTCCGTCTTCAGTATATCCTCTATGGCCTCAGAGAGGTTGCCCGATATACCGTAGCCCTGCCGTGCCTCTTTCATGGCCGGGTGGGGTAGAAACCCCAGCGTCCATTGCTTGTGCATGGCGATGGCAACCAGTTCTGCCAGCCATTCATCGCTCAGGTATGTAACCAGGCAGCACTCATGAGCAAGATTATGGTCAGTAACATCTTCGTGGTTAAAGGGAACTAGCTTATGGACAGCATTGCCCAAAGCTGGTACAATCTTGTCTTTGACCGTACTCTCCTCTTTGATATCATAAATAAGGGTAATCTGATCCATCCTTTCCTATAGCCAAAGTAATGTATAAGCTTTGCGGTAGCTGCCTCGGCAGGAGCCAGAAGGCTTATACATTACTCTTTTACCGGATGGTTTGTTGGGGGAGGAGGAATATCAGGTGTGGCTATGTGAGCTGCAGGACGTGCGCTGTGGTTTCTTTGTCCTTTGCCAATTGCGCTTTAAGAGCCTCCAGGTTATCAAATTTCTGCTCTTTGCGCAGTTGCTCTACAAACTCTACCGTTAAGGTATAGCCGTAGATGTCGCGGTTAAAATTCAGGATATTCACTTCCAGTGTCAGGTGTGTGCCTTCTACCGTGGGGCGGGTGCCAATATTCATCATACCCGGGAAGCGCTCGTTATCCAGCTTCACCCAAACCGCATACACGCCATGGGCAGGTATAAGCTTGTGCGATGCAGGCAGGGCCAGGTTGGCAGTCGGGTAGCCGATGGTGCGCCCCAGTTTGTTACCTTCCACAACAGTAGAGGTGAGGCTGTAGGTATGGCCCAGGTAGCGGTTGGCTGTAGGTATATCGCCTGACTCAATCGCCTTGCGTATTTTCGTGGAGCTCACACCGATGTCGTCCACATCCTGGCGCGGGATTTCTTCTACCTCGAAGCCATATTGAGCGGAGCGGGCTTTAAGGTGCTCAAAGCTGCCCTCACGGTTTTTGCCAAAGCGGTGATCGTAACCGATGACGAGTACTTTGGTATGAATCGCCTTCACCAGCACATCCTCTATGAAGGAGCGGGAGCTCAGGCGGGAAAATTCTTTGGTGAAAGGTATGATCAGCAAGTAGTCGATACCGAAACTGCGCAACTGCTCTATACGCTCCTCGATGGTAGCGAGCAACTTGAGGTCATTGTCCTCCGGAAAGAGCACCAGGCGCGGATGGGGCCAGTAGGTGATGACCACACTCTGACCGCTGGTCTGACGGGCACGTTCCTTCACACGCTGCAGGATCTTCTGGTGACCTACATGCACGCCATCGAAGGTGCCGCTGGTGACCACCGGATAACTTAGTTTTGGAAAATCAGCTATATCACGAATTACTTCCATTCGCTTCGAGTTGGGCTCTTCTGATTTCCTGAATATCTTCTATCGTGAGGGCATCCTCCAGCTTATACTCCCCGATCCGGGTGCGCACCAGGGCGGACAGGTGTGCGCCTACACCCAGCTTCTGCCCCAGGTCATGGGCCAGGCTTCGGATATAAGTGCCTTTGCTGCAGATCACCTTAAAGGAAATAACAGCGCCCTCGACACCGGTGATCTCAAATGCCTTGATGGTCACAGTGCGTGCTTTCATCTCGGCCTCTTTGCCTTTGCGGGCCAGGTCATAGGCGCGTTTGCCATCGATCATCAAAGCCGAGTAAATAGGAGGGATCTGCTCGATGGTGCCTACGAAACTATTGGCAGCAGCTTGTATGTCCTCTGGTGTCAGGTGACTGATGTCCTTGCTCTCGCTCACAGGCGTTTCCAGGTCGTAGGAGGGAGTGGTCTGGCCCAAGGTGATGGTGCCGGTGTATTCTTTTTCCTGCGCCTGTATCTCGTCAATCCGTTTGGTGAACTTGCCGGTGCACAGGATCAGCAGTCCTGACGCCAGGGGATCAAGGGTACCGGCATGGCCGATCTTTTTTACACGCAGGGTATTGCGCACTTTTTTCACCACGTCAAACGACGTCCAGGTAAGCGGTTTATCAAGGAGCAGGATCTCGCCTGCTTCAAAGTTGTAGTTCATGTTATACTCTTAAGTCAACGCCCATAGCCAGCAGTGCCAGCAAGGCTATACCTAGTGCTATACGGTAATACCCAAACATCTTGAAGCCATACTTGGTCAGGAAGTTGATAAAGAACCTGATTGCGATCATGGCTACTATAAAAGCGACTATATTGCCGATAAGCAACAGGCGAAGGTCATCGGCTGTGATGACGTCGAAGCTGTTTCTGATTTTTACGAGGTCGAAGGTGACGATGTCTGATATCTCAAGTTTGAGCAGGTCCTTAACCAGCTTATAACCCGCCGCCGCCAGCATAGTAGGTACGGCCAGGAAAAAGGAAAATTCAGCAGCAGCCTTGCGGTTGATGCCTTGTGTAAGGCCACCAATAATAGAGGCTGCAGAGCGTGAAACACCCGGTATCATGGCGATGCACTGAAAGAAACCAATAACCAGAGCATTTTTGTAGGTAATCTTGCTTTCCTGGGCATGGGCAAACCACTTGTCCACAAAGAGCAGCACCACGCCACCTGCCACCAGCATCACGGCTGTGATGAACACGCTGCCCAGCATGGCGTCGATTACGTCGTTGAGCAGAAAACCAATGACAGCCGCAGGTATAAAGGCAAAGAGCAGCTTCTGATAAAACTCAAAACTGTTGAGAAAGCGCTTCCAGTACAGCACCACCACAGACAGGATGGCACCAAACTGAATATTCACGGCAAATATCTTGGTGATCGGGAGCTCGTTTATACCCATCAGGGCCGAAGCGATGATCATGTGACCTGTAGAGGATACAGGCAAAAATTCGGTAAGTCCTTCAACTATGGCTAAAATGATAGCCTGCCATTCACTCATCTAACTACTCTTCTGTGTTTTCGTGTGTTCTATCTTTTACCATGATCGCAAACAGTTCGATCACAAAGCCGGCCATGACCACGATAGGTCCCAGGGTGATGCCCATAAAGCCGAGGCCGTACTGTTCGTTATCGAGCGTCATGATGATAAAACCAACAGCCAGCACGGCAATGCCCACCAGCATCAGGATGTAGTTTTTTCTGCCAAAGGCAAGCTTGTTCTTATTTTCCATATTAATAAAGTTCGTCAAGTGAAAGGCGCAGGTACTTGCGTACGGCGCGGTAAGAGCTCATGAAACCAATCACAGCACCTAATACAATCAGGGCGATCATGAGCATGTACATTTGCTCTTCGTCCTTCAGCAGGCTCAGCTCTGTAATCTCACGATAGGCATACTGCATCAGGGCAAAAAGCAAAACAGAGGCAATAATACCACTTATAATTCCCTGAAAAGCGGCACGGTTAAGAAAAGGCCGCTGTATAAAGAACGACGTAGCCCCCACCAGTTGCATACTCCGGATCAGGAAACGCTGTGAATACAAGGCAAGTTTGATGGTATTGTTGATCAGGATAATCACCACCAGCACCAATATACCTGCAAAAGCAAGCAGCAGGATGCTGATTTTCTGAATGTTGCTGTTAATCGACTCGATCAGGCTTTCGACATACTGCACTTCATACACCCCCTCAATCCCCTCAATATCATTTTTTATACCTTTGAGTTGGGCTGAACTGGAGCTTTCGGCATTGATCCGGAGCACATAGGTGTCACGGAGGGGGTTATCTCCCAGAAAGGCCATGAAGTCTTCGCCGGTCTCTTCAAGAAATGCTTTGGCACCCTCTTCTTTTGAAAGGAACCGTACCTGGGCCGTGTCGCCCTTGTAGGCCACATATTCTTTTGCAGCCAGTGTCTTCTGTAGGCGGTCCAGCTGTACCTGTGTCAGGTTGCGGTCCAGGTATACCTGCATCTCAATGCTTTCCTTCACGATATCCGACAACTTGCCGGCATGGATCAGCAACATGCCGAACAGGCCAATCACAAACAAGGCCAGGGAGATGGAAAACACCACCATGGCATGCGGGTAATTACCGAGCTTCTTCTTCTTAACTGTCTTGTGGGTAGTTGTTGCCATACGATACGCTTCCGTGCAAAAATAGAAATATTATTTAAATATGAGGTGCTTCCGGCTAGCTAATGCAAAAAGCCCGGCTGGTGTTCCGGGCTTTACAGATTCATGCGTGGGTCAGAGTCGAGGATAATGGGGGCTTCCCGCTGCTCCCGCCTGCGTTCGCGTCGCCCTTCCCGGTCCCGGCCAAAGAGTTCCCGCAGATTATCGAAGCGCTTCGTGTGCAGCAAACTCAGGCGTTGCGTGTTCGAAACGCGGGTGCGGTAGTTTTCCGGCAGGGTGTTATACTCCAGTCGGGCCCTCAACTCGCCGCTTTGGGTGATGTAGTACTCGATGGACCAGTTTCCTTGATAGGAGCTTCGGTTGTTACCACCAGCCTGCTCGGACTGTGCGGCTGCGCCTATACCTGTCTGGCTGCTTACCCGCAGGCGACCCTGAAAGAAGGTATAGCTCAGGCGCAGTTGCAAAGTGGAAAGTGCATCCTGGCTCACATCGCCCAGGCCAATATCTACCTCCAGATTGCTGTCTATGGAATTGAGCAGACCACTGAGCTGCCCTGTGAGCAAGCTTCCCAAACTGCCGCCCACTGCCGAGACACCAGCGTTGTCAAAAGAGGCAAACATGCCAATAGGGGCCAGCCTGCGTAGAACAAGTAAACTGAATACCTGTCTGTTCAACTCATTCTCATCGTTGCGAATAGCTGCAATAATAGGGTCGAGCTGAAGGCGGGCATTGGCGGGCATACTTTCAAAGTCAAGGCCCAGCTGAATTTCGGGAGTAAGGATTGGTCCTTTGAGATCAACAATAGCCGTTACCGGGTAGCGGCCCTGCGGTGCAGAAGTTATGTCGCTCTGGCCTCGGTTGTTCATGATGTCTGCCAATGATGCGCTTTGGGTATAAGTGGCACGTAAGTCCATTATACCTTCCAGCGGATCACCATTCCAGGACAATGTACCGCCCGGCGTTACCCTGAATTCGCGTGATACCACGCCTTCCAACAGGTTGAGGTTATAGGCGCCGTTGGCGATCTCAAAGTTGCCATACATGTTAAACTCGCCCCTGGTATCGATGGTCATCTGAATCTGTCCGCTACCCGAGCCCCGGATCACGTCCCCAGTCTGCCGGTCGATGATGATCTCGAAATAAGCGTCGTCCGTAATATCAAGGTCAAAGTTCATGTTGATGCCGGAAAGGTCAACCCGCTGCTCATCCACAGCCACGGCTACACCGGTCGAGTCGCTGATGTTGCGGTTGACGAAGCGGATGAAGTCTTTGCGGGCCAGGTCAGTCTGGTTGTCAAGCGGTACCACAATGCGGGTATTGGCGTCGCTGCGAGCGTTTACGTCTATTTTGAGATTGTCCACCGGGCCCAGCACGCTGGCTGTACCGGTGCCGAAGGCGGTGCCATAGTAGAGTTCGTTCTGCTCGTAGGTGGTGTTCAGAATCATTAGGTTGCGGAAGCGGGCATTCAGGTCGAGTACCATGTTCTGGAAGCCATCGTGGGCGATGCCACCTGTCACAGTGCCCACGTTGCCATAAAGGTCACGCAGCTGCGCATTGCGGAAGCTGATGCTGTTAGCTCCGAAATATACACGGTCGGAGAAGCGGTAAGTGGTGCCCAGGTAATCGAAGCGGAACTGCCCGCCCGTCACCATCACCGATCCGGTCAGCACCGGCGCCGACAGCTTTCCGAGCACCCGGATGCGCCCTTCCATGGTACCCTCCAACTGCGACATGATCGGTTTCAGGATCGGCTCCACAATCTTGAGCTGTGTTTCGTCCAATACGGCCAGCATATCCAGCTGCTCCTCTTCAGCACGGGGATAGTAGTTACCTGTCAGTGTCAGTACCTTCTTGTTGTGCCGTTCAACGTCTACGTCGACTACCATCTGCTGCTGGGCATTGTTCCAGTCGCCTTTGCCCCGGATGTCGCCGATCAGCACATTGTCTAGGTAAAACGAATCGACGCGCATGCCTGCGTTCAGGAGGGCATTGTTATAAACATCCTGCGCGGTAAGATCAGCATTCAGGGTGCCTCTGATCTGCTCGGGCATGAGCGGGTTGAGGTTGCGGAGGTCAAAGTTCTTGATGCTGGCCACCAGCGTACTACCCGGGTCCTGACCAATGGCGCCGTCTACCCGGATGATCTGGTCCTGGTTAGACAATATCAGTTCTTCAAAATCGAAGCGCTTTCCGTTTTCACTGATGTACACCATACTGCCCGGTTGGAAAGCCCATGGCGTTTCACGAAGGGTGATGTTGGACCTGCCGAAGACGACCTGTAGCCGGTCCTGCAGGAAATTCACATCACCTACCACGGTGGCCTGATTATTAAATGCTGGCTGCAGCAGGTTGGTGTAAAACCCGATCGTGCGCTCACTCCAGATCGCTTCCAGCAGGAGGCGCTCTGTTTCGCCCACGGAAGGCAGTACCTGCTTTTCGGAGGTAAACTGGGCACTGGCCAGCACATCCGGACTGTTTTGCAGCTTGGAGGTACTAAGCTCTATGTCGTTCTGGAATAGTGTAACATCGTCATACAGGATCGTGTCTATCTGCGCATAGGATGTCAGGATGACTGTGCTGCCATGCCGGAAGGTGCCTTCCAGCTTTGAGAAATCAGAAATGGTGAGCTCCGGCACAAGCAAGTGAATGAGCGGATTGACCCGCCGCAGGTATAGGTCATAGTCCAAGCTGTACTCGGGTCGGGAAGACGGGCGTTTGCGGCTGTAATAGGCGGCTGTGGCGGCATCGTTACTTTCAAAGTTCAGTTCGTACTCATGCACCAGTTGCCTCAGGTCTTCGATCAGCACAGAGTAGTCGAAGTCACCGCTAACGCGCAAGGCCAGTGGGGTCGAGCGAAGCGTAAGACTGCGTATACCCTCACCGATACGGGACTGTACCCGGATCGTGTCGAGGGCGACACGCTGGCCTTCGTAGGTGACGGCGGCACTGTCAAAAAAGGCGGTGCCTTCAAAGTCATCAAGCCGGAGACCCCGGAAATTAAGGTCAGCATTGGCCTGTACGATCACCGACTTATCCGTAATGCGCAGGGCTTTCAGGTCGGCTTTGTCCAGATCGGCTCTCAGGTTGAAAGCCTGGTTGTTATTTGCCAGGTTTACTTCACCATTGGCCGTAAAGGCCAGGTTCGGGTCAGCAATGGCAAAGCGCCCTTCGTAACGCTGGCGGCTCAGGGTGCCGTCCGTGCGGATGTTACGGTAATTATAATCAAGGAGGTGAAGCTGGGCAATATCTGCGTTGATTTCCATGCGGGCGTCTTCCAGTGTAAAGCCAGATCCGACTACACGACCATCCATGGTGATTGTCTTGATAACGTCCGCATTGCCAATCAGGCGACCGATGTTGAAATTCTGCGTTTTGAGTCGACCACGGTAAGAGGAAGCGTTGTTGCTCCGGTTGATCTTCATGTTGATGTCGGACTGCACATTGCCCAGCGCTGTCGCAAAACTGCCATTGGCCACGAAGTCATTATAGAAGCCCAGGAAGCGCCCGTCGATCTTCACCGTTCCTAATCGGGAGGCGAAGGTATAGGCATCTTCTGGAAGAAACTGCTTGATGTCATCGGCATTAAGCGTAGAAGGTCGCAGACGGATATTGGCAAAGGTCTCACCCCAGTTAGGCAGGCCGTCCACATTCATGGTACCTACTATATGGGTGTTCTGCCCATACTTTATATCCAGGTTAGTGGCCATGAACTCAGCCACACGACCCTCTACCTCAGCTGAGGCGATGTAGGCATTCTCGTCATATTCTCGGAGAGGCGGGGCAAACAGGGCAATATCGCGGGAGTATAGTTGCGAGTCTTTGATCCGGCCTGTGACGGTCACACTGTCCATGAAGTCAGAGAAGTTGCCGAAGCGGTTATAGTCGAAGCGGATGTACTCCTGCACGTTGCTGTCATTTACCCGCAGGTCGAGCTCGTCCCACTCCCAGAAGGTGGAGGCATAGGTCATCAGCACATCGAGGTTGTGCAGGCGTATACCGGATGGACGTTCGTGGGCAGTCAAATCCGTTACCCGAACCTGGAGCGTATCGCCCGGCTCAAACTCCGTGAAGCGTGCCGAGATGCTGTCGATGGCCAGGTGGAAGTAGTCTATGCCGTAGTCAGTGCGGGGGCGGTTGAAGTCGTCGTAGGTAAAAGCCCCGTTCCGTATGACTAGTTCATCTATTGAAAACTCGAAGGGCTGGGAAGCCTTGGTCGTGTCTCTGGTGATCAGGTTGCCGAGGGAAGTGATGAAGGTGGAAAGGTTGAGGGAGTCGGTGCCCTCGTACTGCACCAGGTTAGCCCGTGGCTCATGTAGCTCCAGGGTGGAGATGCCTAATGTGTTCGGCCGGAAGATAGAGAAGAGGCTGATATCGGC
The DNA here is from genome assembly GCF_058932855.1 of Pontibacter sp. LHS1. NCBI lineage: Bacteria > Pseudomonadati > Bacteroidota > Cytophagia > Cytophagales > Hymenobacteraceae > Pontibacter > Pontibacter sp. LHS1. Next base: position 459,325 of record NZ_JBZYWF010000002.1, on the reverse strand, counting down.
TTCGGCCCGACCCACATAAAACAGCTCTTCACCCCGGTAGTCAAGCACCTGCACCTGCTCCAGGATTACATTGCTGAAAAACTCAATATCCACCCGCCCGATGGTGACCTCATGGTCAATGGTGCGGGAGATATAGTCGGCGGCTTTCTGGGCGACCCTGGTTTGGACGCCCGGGTAGCGAATGGCCACAAAAACAACCGCAAATACCACCAAAAGCAACAGGATTAAGGCCAAAACTATTTTTAGAATGGCTTTTCCTATAACTTTGAAGTAATTTATGGACTGTTCTTTTTCCAAAAGATGATTGAACCTACAATATTAGCAATTGAATCTTCGTGCGACGAAACCTCTGCTGCGGTTATACGTGGCGGCAAAGTTTTGTCAAATGTTATTGCTACTCAGGCCGTTCACGAAAAATACGGCGGCGTAGTGCCGGAGCTTGCTTCCAGAGCACACCAACAGAACATCATTCCGGTGGTACAGCAGGCCTTGAGTACAGCAAATGTAAACAAAACTGACTTAAATGCAGTAGCTTTTACCCGCGGCCCGGGCTTACTGGGCGCTCTGCTGGTAGGCAGCTCCTTTGCCAAGTCGTTTGCGCTGGGCCTCAACATACCGCTCATCGACGTAAACCACATGCAGGCGCACATCCTGGCGCACTTTATCGATGACCCGAAGCCCAATTTTCCGTTCCTGTGCCTGACCGTAAGCGGTGGCCATACCCAGGTGGTGCTCGTGAAAGACCACCTGGACATGGAGATTATTGGCCAGACCACGGATGATGCTGTAGGGGAGGCCTTTGACAAAACCGCCAAAATGCTTGGCCTGCCATATCCGGGCGGACCCATGCTTGATAAGACAGCGGCACAGGGTAATCCGAAGGCCTTTTCTTTTCCGGTAGGCAACATGCCCGGCTATGACTTTTCGTTTAGCGGCATCAAAACCTCCGTACTCTACTTCCTTAAAGATAAAACGAAAGACAACCCGAACTTCGTACAGGAGAACCTGGCAGATATCTGCGCTAGTGTGCAGTATACCCTGATCAAGACCCTGCTGAAGAAAGTGGTGCTGGCGTCAAAGGACCTGGGTATAAAAGAAGTAGCCATTGCCGGTGGGGTGTCTGCCAATTCAGGTCTTCGCCAGGCACTGCAGGACTACGCCAAAAAGTACGACTGGAACGTCTATATCCCGGCTTTTCAGTATTGTACCGATAATGCAGGTATGATTGCTATAACAGCTCATTACCAGTATCTTAAAGGTGACTTTGCTGACCAGTATGTAAGTCCGGAGCCGAGGATGAAGTTTTAGAGGTTTGGGAGTTTGAGATTTTGGGAGTTGGGGAGTTTGAGAGGGTATACTGTAGGGACAGGTCGCGACCTGTCCGAATCGTTCACAGGTATAATTTGTCTAGATCAGGATTTTCAATATCGATTGTTCAGCTATCTCAATCCTGTGGATCTTCAAATCCTGTTAATCAACAATCATCCATCAACAATTTAACCATTCACTCAATCACTCAATCACTAAATCTATGCTAAACCCCTTCCAGATCGGCGACAGCAAGGTATACCGCAAAACGGTAACAGAGGCGGACTTTGCCCGTTTTGATGATGGGCTGGTGCATGCGGTTTGCAGTACCTTTTCGCTGGCACAGGCGGTGGAGTGGGCAGGACGTTTGTTTGTGTTGGAGATGAAAGAAGAAGATGAAGAGGGGATAGGTACTTTCCTGACTATCAATCATAAAGGTCCTGCATTTGAGGGTGATCTAATTGAGATAACCGCTTACCTGAAGTCACAGGAGGGCAATAACGTGATTTGTAATTTTGAGGCCCGGGCGGGGGACAGGCTGGTGGCAGACGGGGAGACCGGGCAGAAGATTTTAAAGAAAGAGAAACTGGCCAGGGTGCTGGCCCCAACAAAATAGCATGACGAAAGCAAAAGATAAAGACAGAATCAAGAAGCACGTCAACATCCAGAACCGCAGAGCTTCTTTTGAGTTCCAGTTCCTGGACAAGTATACGGCTGGTATCATGCTGATGGGCACTGAGATCAAATCGATCCGGGAGGGCAAGGTGAATCTGCAGGACGGCTACTGCGTGCTGCACAATGGTGAGCTATACCTGCACAATGTGCACATCTCCACCTATACCGAGGGTACGCACTACAACCACGAGCCTATGCGGGTACGCAAGTTGCTTGTAAACAAGAGCGAACTCAAGCGATTGGAGAAGGGCGTGCAGGAGCAGGGTGTGACGATTATACCTACCCGGATGTTCATTAGCGAGCGTGGTTTTGCTAAAGTAGAGATTGCACTGGCACGCGGTAAGAAGCTGCACGACAAGCGGGAAGACATCAAGGCAAAGGACATAAAACGCGAACTTGACCGAAGCGGGTATTAGTTGATTGAGTGTTTGAGTGAATTAGTGATTGAGTGATTTTTTATTTTTGAGTTCGTCATTGATTTAGGTAAACAAGTGGTGGTTCTCATTGCGATAAGAGGCTTATATAATCGAGGATCATCAAAATCATCGTCAAATCAAGAAATTAACTCAACCACCAAGAATTAATCACTCAACCACTCACTCAGGAACCACTCAACCACTAATTCACTCAATCACTAACTCAAAAATGGACTACGGAATATGCATGCTCAGTCTGGTGCCGATGCGCGCTGAGCCTTCTGACAAAGCGGAAATGGTGACACAGGTGCTCTTTGGGGAGTGTCTGGAGGTGCTCAGTAAGCAGGGAAGCTGGGTGCAGGTGCAGCTGGCTTCGGATGGCTATACTGGCTGGATCGACTATAAGCAGTATGTGCCTGTGTCGACAGCCTACTACCATGAGTGGAAGGCGGCGGCGCATCCGCGTGCGCTCGATATCGTGCAGGTGGTGAGCAATGCTGATATGCGCATTCCGGTAGGTATAGGGGCTTATCTGCCCTTTTTTGACGGTATGAGCCTGCGTATCGACGGGCAGACTTACCAGTACAGCGGACGAGCCACAAACCCTGCTGTACCTGTATCAACGGCTCAAATAGCCAAATTAGCCATGGGGTTCCTGAAAGCGCCTTATCTGTGGGGTGGCAAGTCCATGTTCGGCATCGACTGTTCGGGTTTTACGCAGCAAGTATACAGCCTTTGCGGTTATCAACTGCCCCGTGATGCCAGTCAGCAGGTAGCGGTAGGCGACGAAGTGCACTTTGCTACGCAGACCCAACCCGGTGATCTGGCTTATTTTGCCAATGAAGAAGGCCGCATTACCCATGTAGGTATTATGCTGGAGGGGCAGCAGATCATGCACGCCCACGGCGAGATCCGCATTGACACCCTCGACCACAATGGCATCTACAATGCCGAGCGCAAGCGTTATTCCCACAACCTTCGCATTATCAAGCGTATTTTTTCCTGATTCTCAGCATTTTTCTTTGAACTTAGGCTATAACGAGTTGGTTAATTCTCGTAAAAGCTATAGCAAAAGTTCGAAAAATGGCCATGAGAGACAAAGTGCTGATATTAAACCAGGACTTCAGCGCAATCGCCGTCTGCACGGTGACCAAGGCCTTTTTGCTTGTCTATCTCGAAAAGGCTGAGCTCATTTCTAAGGCCAATGGCGCTGTTTTGCGCACGGTCAGTACTTCTTATCCTGTTCCTTCTGTCATCCGGCTGCAGCGCTATGTCAAGGTGCCCTACTACGGTATAGCCCTTAGCAGGCACAATGTGCTGCGCCGTGACAACTTCCTTTGCCAGTACTGCGGCACCTCCCGTAACCTGACCCTGGACCACCTCTTACCCCGCTCCAGGGGAGGGGAGACCAGTTGGCAGAACATCGTCACGGCCTGCTCCAGGTGCAATTCCCGCAAAGGCGACCGGACCCCCGAAGAAGCTGGTCTTAAACTACATCGTCATCCTTCCCGACCGTCCCTCTATACCTTCCTGCAACAGCACCTGAACGACTCCAATGAGGACTGGCAAATCTACCTGAAAATAGCCAAGAAGTAGGAATATGTAGTTGCTAATATATTTAGCTGTGTTTTGTTAAATCATTAATGATCAGGGTGTGTTGCGCTAATGGTTGCAGGATGAGTTGAAGTGCTTGAATTGTGTTGCGTGTACTGCTTCATAAGAGCGGTTTTTCCTCTTGAATCAGGGACGACTTCCGACTGTTTTAACTACTCTGTATACCTATAAAGTAGGAGTTGCCTGGATAGTTTATACCTGCAGTTCAGTCAGCGTCTGTCTTGGTTTTGTTAAATTGGTAAGAGGGAGGAGTGGCTGATAGCTGGTAAGGCTTATGGCTATACCTTATATTGTGGTGGGCGGGTGATGAGGTAGAACTGTGGGTATGTGCCTTCTGTATCAGGTACTTATACGAGTCGTGTCTTTTGCAAAATCTCTTCTTTATACTAGCATTATTTCTAAGTATTCCTTACTTTTGCCCCTTCATTCGAGTGAATGGCCCCTGGCATTATGTTCGGGGAAATGTAAAACCAAACCAAACCGGCCTATTGCTCTAAGTCGGTGGCTTCTCCAGAGCAGTAAAACATTATGAGTAATTCTCCAGAAAATTTCGATTGGGACAAGTTTGAGTCTCATGGTTTCGGTGGCGGCTACAGCAAAGAAGAGCGCGCTGAAATGGAAAAAATGTATGACGACACCCTGACCACAGTACAGGAGCAGGAGGTTGTTAAAGGAATCGTGGTAGGTATCACTGATCGTGACGTGATCCTGAACATCGGTTTCAAATCTGACGGCCTGGTGCCAGTTTCAGAATTCAGAGATCTTCCTGAACTGAAAGTTGGTGACGAGGTGGAAGTATTCATCGAAGACCAGGAAGACCCGAACGGTCAGCTGATCCTTTCCCGCAAGAAAGCGAAGATTGTATCTGCCTGGGCTAAGATCTATGACGCACTCGAGAACGACAACGTTCTGGAGGGTGTAGTGAAGAGAAGAACCAAAGGTGGTCTTATCATGGACCTCTACGGTGTTGAAGCCTTCTTGCCAGGTTCTCAGATCGACGTGAAGCCGATCCGTGACTTCGACGTGTTCGTTGGTAAGAAGATGGAAGTGAAAGTTGTGAAAATCAACGCCGCTTTCGACAACGTGGTTGTATCTCACAAAGTACTTATCGAGAAAGACCTGGAGCAGCAGCGTGCCGCTATCCTGAACAACCTGGAAAAAGGTCAGGTTCTGGAAGGCGTTATCAAGAACATGACAAACTTCGGTGTGTTCATCGACCTTGGTGGCGTAGACGGTCTGCTTCACATCACAGATATCTCTTGGGGACGTATTAACCACCCAGAAGAAGTATTGAACCTTGACCAGAAGGTGAACGTGGTAGTGCTTGACTTCGATGATGACAAGAAGCGTATCTCTCTTGGCATGAAGCAGCTTACTCCGCACCCTTGGGATGCTCTTCCAGCTGAAATTGAAGTTGGTTCTAGAGTGAAAGGTAAGATCGTTAACGTAGCTGACTACGGCGCATTCCTTGAGCTGATGCCAGGCGTTGAAGGTCTGATCCACGTTTCTGAAATGTCATGGTCACAGCACCTGCGCAACCCACAAGACTTCATCAAGCAAGGCGACGAGGTTGAAGCAGTTGTATTGACACTTGACCGCGAAGAGCGCAAGATGTCTCTTGGTATCAAGCAGCTTACTGAAGATCCATGGACGAAAGAAGATGTTATCACGAAATATGCAGTTGGCACGAAGCACACCGGCGTAGTTCGTAACCTGACAAACTTCGGTCTGTTCCTGGAGCTGGAAGAAGGTGTTGATGGTCTGGTACACGTATCTGACCTGTCTTGGACTAAGAAGATCAAGCACCCATCTGAGTTCGTGAAAGTTGGTGAAAACCTTGACGTAGTTGTTCTGGAGCTTGACGTAGCGAACAGAAGACTTGCTCTTGGTCACAAGCAGCTGGAGGAGAACCCTTGGGATACATTCGAGTCTGTATTCAACGTAGGTTCAGTACACAAAGCTACTGTACTTGAGAAGTCAGACAGAGGCGCTACACTGGAGCTGCCATACGGCATCGAAGGTTTCTCATTCCCTAAAGGTCTTGCTAAAGAAGACGGTTCACAGGTAGAAGCTGGCGAAACGCTTGACTTCCGTGTAACTGAATTCTCTAAGGACGATCGTAAGATCATCCTGTCGCACACTGCTACTTACTCTGAGGCTGACAACGCACGTATCGCTAAGGCCACTAAGAAAGCTGCACCTGCTGCCGGTGGTGAGAAGAAGGAGAAAGCTCCAAAAGTTCAGAAAGAAGCTGAGAACAAGTCTACCCTGGGTGACCTTGACGCACTTTCTGCCCTGAAAGAGCAGATGCTGGAGAATGAAAAAGAAGCAGGCGTTAAGAAGTTAGAAGCCGCTGCCGCTAAAAAGGCAAAAGGTTCTGACGAAGAGTCTGCTGAAGAAGAGAACAACGCTTAGTACTAAGCTTGTCCTATAACCAAAGGCCCCGGAGAGATCCGGGGCCTTTTTTGTTTTGGACAGTTTCTTATAAGCTTAAAAGTTAATATCTTGTTTTGGATATACTACAGTAAGACAGCAAGTAAGCTTTGCGCTATACCTGTGGAAAGGACGATATAGAAAGAATTCCTACTCCACACATATTACAGATAGTAGGAGTAGGTACTCCTGCTAGCGGGTAGTTGGCCACCATTTAAATTATGAAGAAGAATGGGATTTTTTGATAAGCTGTTTGGGAAACCGCAAATCCAACAAGAAAACTTAAAAAGTAATGAACCAGAACATGCTGTCATTATCAGCTTTGATTACGGTATCCAAGGGCTTGAACCACTTCACTCCTTAGAAGAAAAGCTTGAGGAAGTATTAGAAGAAAAGGGAGTAGGAGAATATGACGGTCATGAAATAGCAGTAGACTACAGTGACGGATTTCTCTATCTGTATGGTCAAAACGCAGAAATTCTTTTCAAAACAGTAAAACCGGTGCTAACTGAAACTGAATTTATGAAAGGAGCAAAAGCAAAGTTAAGATTTGGACCACCAGAAGACGGAGTCAGAGAAGTTGAAGTAGAAGTATAAAAAAATCGTTGGCCAACCAAGTTCTGCCTTTATGCTCGGCTCTGCCTTGCCCATCGGCTGCACGAGTAACGTTACATGTCATAAGTAAGTAATGAAAAATCTGTTCCTCATTCTAGTTCTTATTTCAATCACTTCCTGCAAAGTGACTAAAGAAGAAGAATGGGAGTTACCGAACATTATACATGGACTTCAGGAGACTGTGTATATTTATGAAGAAAACGGAAAGCAAGGGCTTCTTGACTCAAGCAAGAATGTTATTTTAAAGGCCCAGTTTGATTACATAGACAATTTGCAAGAACACGGTTTTATACTTGTAGATTCTGGTGGCCACAGAAAATATGACTATTATGAATACAACAAGTATGGATTAATCAATGCTTCTGGAGAAGTTCTATTCAGACCTCAGTTTGACGAAGTGGGTAGACCATCTGATAACTCTGCCTTAGTCTTAAAAGATTCTCTTTATGGATATGTAGATAATAAGGGAATCTGGCTGATTAAGCCCAAGTACCAGTTTGCGGTACCTTTTTACAAAGGAACAGCCATAGTGAAACTGCAGAATAAATTTTATCTGATTGACAAACAGCAAGAGCTTGTTTCTACCATTCCTTTTGATAGCATATGGGGTTTCATGAACGGGGTGTCCGTTGTGCAAAAGGACAAGAAGTTTGGTTTTATCAACTACAGGGGCGAATTAATAGCACCCTATATCTACAGGGGGATAGGAGACTTTAACTGGTATCATGGATTGATAATGGATGATGATGAAAAGTGGTATGTGGTAGACACAACAGGGGATGTTAAAATTAACCAAGGCTTCGATAAGGTTGATATTAGAAATAGACAGGGAGAAATATATGCTGAGGGAATTGTAGACGGGAAACCTGTTAAAATTACGTTGAAAAATTAAGTCATGTAACAAGGTGCAGCCTTAACCCTTGCTACGCTTCGGGCTTAGGCTGCACGAGCACGTCAGACTGTCTAATAACACCCTTCTTCCTGCAACTTTTATCGAGCTAAGTGGCTAAGCGATAATAGGCTTATCCACTTACGCTATGAAATTTAAATACGCCTGCAGCCGCGCAGAGCCACCTGGTGGCGGGGCCAGCCTGGAGGAGCTGATCTCCCCCGACAACGAGGTGCGCTTCATCGACGCCTTTGTCAATTCGCTTCCCCTGGAGAAGCTAGGCTTCCGCACCGACTTTCCCGAGAACGGCCGCCCGGCCTACCATCCCGCTGTTCTTTTGAAGCTGCTGGTCTACGGCTATCTCAACCGCATCCGCTCCTCGCGCTGCCTGGAGCGCGAGTGCCACCGCAACATCGAGGTGATGTGGCTGCTGGGCCAGCTGGCCCCCGACCACAACACGATCGCCAATTTCCGCAAAAACAACTCGAAGGCCATCACCCGCGTCTTCCGGGCCACCGTGAAGATGGCCCAGCGATTTGAACTGGTCGGCGGCGAGCTGCTGGCCGGCGACTCGACCAAGCTCCGGGCCCAGAACTCGAAGAAGAACAACTACAACCGGGGCAAGATCGCCCGCCACCTGGCCTACATAGAGGAGAGGCTCTCTGACTGTCAGCAAGCCCTGGCGCAGACAAACCAGGCTGATCAAATGGAGCAGCTTTTGGATGCCGTGGCCCGCCATGCGCTTCGGCGTGAGCACTACCTAAAGCTGCTGCAGCACCTGCAAGACTCGGGCGAGGACCAGGTCTCCACCTCCGACCCCGAGAGCCGGCAGCTGATCATCCGCAACACCATCACCGAGGTGGCCTACAACGTGCAGGCCACTGTGGACGCCAGGCACTGCCTTTTGCTCGACTATCGCCTCACCAACCACAACGATCGCCAGGCCATGGGAAACATGCTCCGCAGGGCCAAGAGCATCGTGCGAAACAACACCTTCACGGCCCTCTTCGACAAGGGCTACTACGCTGGCTCGGAGCTGGAGACCGCCCGGGGGCTGGGCATCACCACACTGGTGGCCGTTCCTGCTCCCGCCTCCAACGCCCCTGACCCGGCCTACAACGTGGAGCACTTCGCCTATGACGCTGCAAACGATACCTATACCTGCCCCGAAGGCCACACGCTCACCACCAACGGCCATGTCTACACCAAGCACCTGAGCCGCGCCCACCCGACCAGCTTTCATCAGTACCGCACCAGGGCCTGCAGGACGTGCGCGGTTCGGAGCCTTTGTACCACCGCTAAAAACGGCAAGCTTATCGAACGCAACGTCTACTCACCGCTCTTTGAGGAGAACCGGCGGCGCATTGCCGCCAAACCCGCCCTCTACAAGCGGCGGCAGGCCATCGTCGAGCACCCCTTCGGCACCATCAAGCGGCAGTGGGGCTACAGCTACGTGCTCACCAAGAAAGGCATGGGGAGCGCTGCGGCCGACGTGGGCCTGATGCTGGTGGCCTACAACCTGCGCCGCGTCTTCAACATTGTCGGCCTGGGGCGGCTGCTGGCTCACTGTGCGGCCTCTTGCAGCATGCTGCGGACCCTAAAAGCCGTGTTTGGAGCACTTTCGCCAAGCTTGAGGCAGAGAAGAAAAGACCTGTACACTGATGCAGTATATTTTCAAATCGCTATCTTTAGCTAAGAAACGCACGGAGGTTTTTAGACAAACTGACGTTAGGGGCAATAAAAACTATTAAGAAATCGCCTTCCAGATAAATGAAATGTATCTTAACATTGTTGATTCTAACCTTGCTCTGTAGTTGTAAGGGCCCTGAAGCACAACAGAACTGTTTAAAGGATAATATCAACACATTAAAAGATAAAGCTGAATATAACTCCGTTAGAAGCGCTGCCAAAGACACCGTTGCTGATTGGATTGATAAAAATGTTCAATTCTATCGCCATCTTGATAGAGAAACGGTGTGGCACATTGATAGTGCAGTTTTTTTCAATGAAGACAAGAGCAGAGCTTTGCTACTTCTGTTGAAAGTGTATACTATACCTGAATCAAAAATGGACTTTGTGAAAATGCTAGCAGCTGAGAAAAAGAATGGAAGCTGGCACTTTTACACACAGGGCTTCCCTTCTTTATCATTTCCTCGAAACTTGAACTCGAATCAGCCTTATACTTTCGAACAACTTTCTGAAATATCACGAGAAGAGCTTATTCGTGGTGGCTATTATAAATGGAGATCCTGTGGTGTGAACTATGATTATGTAAATGACTGGTTTAATGATTCTTTAGAAGGAAGTCATCAAGAGTACCTTAAAAGCAGAAGTGAAAATTTCAAAAATTAATAACCCTAACCACACCCATAAGCCAGCTACGCCGCCTTATGGCCAAGTACGTTGGGCATAAAAAGAACTAATGAGAAGCTTCAGTATATTGTTTATGGCAGCATGCTTTCTTATATGCCTCTGCGTATCAAGTTCATGCACGAAATATGATTTGAATCCTCATTATCTTGACAATAAAGAAGTCAGATTAGATAGCACTTACTTTTCACCTGATAGCTCAGTGGCTGTTATCTTCTATACCTTAGATATGGGTGCACTTGCATATGGTTACCATAAGGCTATTCTAAGAAAAAACGATTATGATAAAGAGCTAACTCAGTTTGGATTACCATCAGCATTTCTTGTCCAGAAATGGAGAAACAATAATACATTGGAAGTGATTTATGATGAATATCAGGGGTATGTGCAAGATGGATATCTAATAGATTTGCAGCTGGAGAAAGATACTTTAGAAAGAAACGGTGTCACAATATTGGTTGTAGAAAGAAGAATGAATAAAAAAGAGGAAATGGAGCGAGATTGGGAAAAATATCATTCTAAAAACGAATAGAATTTCAACGCCCAACCAAATATATACTTCATGCTTCGGCTAAAGCCTCGCAAGTCGCATATACCAGAACGTTGGGTGTGATTTGAATTATGAAAAAACTGTTACTCCTTTCGTTAATGTTTGCTCTTTTTAGTTGCTCAAGTTTACGGGAACTGAATGGACGAATATATGAAGTACAGAAAGAGCAGTTAACTCAATCTCCATATAAGAGCGCAAGCGATAAGTTTATGCTCGCAAGGATAAAGTCTCAGAAAAGGTTTCGCACTGATGAATTTCCTAAGCATTTAAAGGAGAAGCTATTTCAGCAAGCGCAATTAACCGACACGCTACTTCTTCTTGAAGACTATGATGAAATGTGTGTTAACTGTCCAAGTAAAAGAACTCAGATTCTGTACCAAGACACGGTTTATTCATTAAATATGGCCTTGTCAGGTAACAAGTATATGTATAAAAGTCATAAGGTAAAATTCGACTATTCCCTAAATGACACTTATGCGCTTCATGATTATTATGAACTGGTTGAGATAAAGAATAAAATGAACCGCAAAGAAGCTTGGATGGCAAATCCACTTGAATATGGGGCGGATCGTTGTCTGGATGGCAATCACAGTTTGCTAACAGCTATATACCCTGACGGAGAAATAAAGTCAATGTATGTTCGGTGCTGGTCACCAGAATTTCGGAGAAGAATGCGAAAAGAATAACCTCACCCAACAAGGTTTATACCCTATGCTTCGGCTGATGGCCTCGCACAAGGTATACACAAGACGTTAGGCTAAATACTAATTACAAAAGAGATATTTTTAACTTCTTGACCAATAAAGGCAGAATTGGATAGAAAATTTAAATGAACCTATGTAACATATTAATTGCTCCGATTGCGATTCTGTTAACTATGTTATCAGCCGACATTGGCTGTGTGAAATATGCTATGGTTGAGAAAAATCTAAAAGGGTTTGGGTATAGCCATATGCAAGAAGTCATAGAATTATGCAAACAAGACTCAACCTTTAAGAAAATAGAGAGCCTTCAAAGGCGGAAGAGCAAAGTTGTTGAGACAGTATCTTTAAAAGTTAGTACTGGCAGTTGGCGCATAGAACAAGATACCCTAATTACTTACACTATTGACTCCACTTACCAAGTACCTTTGGAGCATAGGTATGTTATTAAAAATAACCAATTACTACCCATAACTCTTGGTCGTCAGCCTTTCGCTTTTAAGAGACAGAAGTATAGGTATAAATTCTATTCGGGGAATAGGTCGGTTATTAACTGATTAGTTTGCCAATAGGAGTTTGATAATCTTAGAAAAAAGTAAATAGCCTAACAAAACCTAAAGCACATCAAGCCGTGCTTTAGCAAAGCCGTTATTTACTTGAAATAACCTTCCCCGCATATTTAAACCCAATCAACAATATGAGAAAAGTAATCTTAGACCTGGCTGTAACCCTCGACGGATACATTGAAGGGCCAAATGGCGAAGTCGATTGGTGCATCCTGGATGATGATATGGACTTTCAGGGCTTTCTTTCAGGTATAGACACCATACTCTATGGTCGGGTAAGCTATGAGATGTGGGGGAACTTTCAACCCGATGCCAGCGCAAGCGAAATAGAGAAAGCTATCTGGGAGGCAGTACACGCTAAAAGGAAGATCGTTTTCTCCAGTCAGGAGCGGCAGGATAGCAAGGCCACTTTTAGCAATTCTGGTATACCTGAGAAGATAGCCGAGTTCAAACAGCAGGAGGGCAAAGACATCTGGCTATATGGCGGAGCAAAACTCATTACAACCTTTGTCCAGCATGGGCTGATTGACATTTACCGGATTTCTGTTCACCCAACGGTATTAGGAGCAGGCAAACCGCTGTTTCAGGATCTGAAGGAAAGACTAAACCTTAACTTAGTACAAGTAAACAGGTTCAAGTCAGGGGTAGTCCAGCTTATCTATGAATACAAAAGCTGAATGATGAATCGGTATGATAGTATAAGTGCCGTGGTGGCAAAAGTGTTGACCGCCTAATAAGATATAAAATTTAATGCCTCCACCAAGCTGTATAGCCATTACCAATATACTAAGCTACAGAACCAGCATAATACCATGCACCCTTTCATCCAAATACTCCCCGAAGTGCAGCAGGCCCTGGCTAAAGGCAAAGCTGTCGTGGCCCTCGAGTCTACGATCATCGCCCACGGCATGCCTTACCCGCAGAACGTGCAAACGGCCCTGGAGGTAGAGAAGGTGGTGCGGGAAGCAGGTGCTATACCTGCCACCATTGCTATACTGGACGGCAAGAGCTGTGTAGGCCTTACGAAGCAGCAGATCGAGCACCTGGGCCAGGCGAAGGATGTCTGGAAGGTGAGCTTGGTGGATATGCCTTACGTCATCAGTCAGAAAATCGATGGCGCTACAACGGTCGCCGCCACCATGCGAATTGCTTCCATGGCAGGTATACGGGTGTTTGTTACAGGCGGGATCGGGGGTGTGCATAGGGGAGCAGAAACCACGATGGATATCTCGGCAGACCTGACTGAAATGGGGCAGACTTCCGTAGCGGTGGTATCAGCGGGTGTGAAGTCAATCCTGGATATAGGGCTGACCCTGGAATATCTTGAGACGAAAGGGATACCGGTGGTTACTTTCGGCCAGGATGCGTTCCCCAGCTTTTACTCCCGCCAGAGCGGCTTTGCCTCTCCACTACGACTGGACTCTGCCCAGGAAATTGCTGGTCTATTACGCACCAAATGGGAGATGGGACTGGATGGAGCCGTGCTGATAGCGAATCCCATACCTGAAAAGTTTGAAGTGCCTGCGCCTGAAATGGAATGGTATATCACCCAGGCCTTGCATGCTGCCGCACAGCAGCACATCAAGGGCAAGGCCGTTACTCCTTTTCTTTTAAAGTATATCGCTGAGCATAGCCAGGGCGAAAGCCTCGAAGCCAATATCGCGCTGATCAGGCACAATGCCCGGTTGGGAGCGGAGATAGCGGTAGCTTATAGCCAGCCTGGGGTTTAGCTCTAACCGGCTATACCTATTTAGTAGGGGCAGTTTCGGGCTTTGCAAATCCGCTGACGGGTACTTTCTTCTCCTGTGGCAAGGTATGGCCTGACCGTTGCTTGTACCAGGTTTTGAGTCTGCTTACGACCGGCTTTTCAATATAGGCGGTGATCAGCCAGGCCGCTGTAAGTGTAATGGCAAGTGGTGGCACAATCACCAGCAGGCTATCGCCGAACAAGTGTTTCGTCTCGTTGATGATCACATAACCCACAAACTGGTGGATCAGGTAGAGTGCATAGGAGATACTGCCCAGGAAGAGCAGCACCTTGTTCACCAGAAACTCCATTTTGCCAATTAACCCCAGGTAGAACACCCCGAAGAAGGAAATCACCACCAGGGTATGCGGCAGGCCTTCCGGCAGGTATAGCGCCACAATAACAGAGATGCAGAAGAGGAGATGGGCAAGTAAAATGTTGCGTTTTTCAGGCTGCTTCATGAGCAGGTAAAACAAGATACCCGCATAGAAGAACACGCCATGGTATAGGTTCAGGATGGCACCAACCGGGCCAAAGCTAATGCCATACTTATGCACCAGGCTTAGCAGCACCCATACCGGACCCACCCACAAAATACGCTTCAGGTTATTGGTCATGAACAGGCCAAGCATCATCAGGTAGAACATCCATTCCGAAAACAGCGACCAGTATACTCCGTCTACGTCTGGTACGCGGGCCAGCTTCTGGAACATGGTCAGGTTGACGAGCATGTCGGTGAAGGTAGTCTCTAAGCCGGGCAGGCCGAATGTCTGTACCACCACGAAAGTTGTGATCATGCTGAACCAGTAGGTCGGGTAAAGCCGGATGCCGCGGTTAAATAAGAATTCCCCGCCACTCTTGATCCTGTCGAAACTGAAGAAGATCACAAAGCCTGAAATCATGAAGAAAAGCTCTACCCCGAATAAGCCGTAGTCGAAGTCGAAAGCGGGGGAGAAGCTGTGGCCGTAAAGGCTGCGGTACACGGAGGTATAGTGGAAAAGGGCCACTGAGAGTGCGGCAATGCCCCTTAATGCGTCTAAGAATAGAAGTCTGTTCATAATGATAATCAAATACGGGCTTGAAGACATAGGGCAAATGCCTGGTTCCTTCTGCACCGCTGCCTGGCTGATACGTCCAGGATTTACAGTGTGTTATTGTAAAGGGTAAGTGCTATGCGTGCAGCTCTAACAAGTCCGGGTACGGCAGTCGGGCAGCATGTGTTCCAGACAAAGGCGGAAGCGCATAGAGGTTTTCCTGAATATACCCGGAAAGGAGCGATAAAGTTATGGTATGCGAAATGAGTTTTTAAACAGGCAGAAACGGCCGTATGTCGGAAGGATTTTGGTTTTGCGGCACCTTTTTGGTAGCTTGTCGGTTGTAACAAAAGCGCCCTGGTCTGCCAAAAGGATGGCAGGGGCAGAAGGCCGCACACCTTATTAAATCATTGCATGAAAACTACCGTTAACGTACTGCTGGCTGCTGCCCTGATCGGTTTTAGCGCTTGCTCAGAAGACAATAAGAAAGCTGAAACAGCTACTAGCCAACCAACCACTGCGCCGGCTAACACAAACGCTGCAACAGCTGCTCCAGCGGGCACTGTAGCCCTGAATCCTGCTCACGGCCAGCCTGGTCACCGCTGCGACATCGAAGTAGGCGCTCCACTTGATTTGCCAGCACAGCCTAAGCTCACAGCACCGCAGCCTGCATTCCAGCCGCAAGTGTCTGGTTCTGTTGCTGCCGGTACCAACCCACCGCACGGTCAGCCTGGTCACGATTGCGCCGTACCTGTAGGAGCACCGCTTCCTAAATAATCTGGCGTATTCCATTTGAAAAAATAAGGAGCTTATACTTAGCGCTATACCTGATGGCGCTTAAAAAATATGGCCTTATTGTTTGACAAGCATACTTCTCTGCTTATATTTGCACTCCAATCAGGGTAACGTGGCCGAGTGGCTAGGCTCAGCTCTGCAAAAGCTGCTACAGCGGTTCGAATCCGCTCGTTACCTCTTCTTGATCGCCCGGTCGGTATACCTGACCGGGCGATTTTTTTGTCCTCTTCTTTCTTAAATCGGTCTGTAGCTGGCGTAGTGGCTGCAAGTTAGGTATAGCAACCTGAGCTGTTTTATAGCTTGCCCTGGCCGGGCG
This sequence comes from Pontibacter sp. LHS1, assembly GCF_058932855.1. Classification (NCBI taxonomy): domain Bacteria; kingdom Pseudomonadati; phylum Bacteroidota; class Cytophagia; order Cytophagales; family Hymenobacteraceae; genus Pontibacter; species Pontibacter sp. LHS1. Next base: position 443,296 of record NZ_JBZYWF010000002.1, on the reverse strand, counting down.
GACCCTACTTTTTGTCTTGACACAAATCGAGGGCCCCTACCCCCACTCGCTGAACGCTCGAACAGTGGGTCGTCATTTAGGTGCACCTGACTAATGCTTTCTGTTCCATAGCCGGAGGGGCAAGTTAGTCTTGCTATACCTGCCAGTGGTGTGTGCTGCAACAGAACCTACAGCGCTTATACTTATGAACTGGCAGTGGCAGAAAGGTCCCCCTTCGAAGGGGGCAGGGGGATGTTAATCGTGCACCAGAATCCTGTAAACGTTTGGGTGTAGGGGCCCTGTATTAAATCCTGCTAATCCTTTAATTCTGTAAATCCTTGGGGTAGGGGCCCTATATAAAGATTCAGACAAAAGAGAGGGGCAGGGGATGACAACTACTCCCACCCAATGTTCCTGTCTAAAATACTATCTACCAACTTCTTCCATTCAAGCGCACTAATTTTTCAAAAGCCGCTATATCCTTTGTAAAAGTATAACGTATTGCAAGCAGGCAATTTTACGGTTGCTGTATCTCTCAACACCTACAACATATCTGACAGGCAATACAAGCTGCTTACCCATTCCCATGAAGATTACAGACTTGCGCATCATGCGCGGACCAAATTTCTGGTCTGTTGAGCATCCCAAAATTATCGTACTTAAGCTGGACCTGGAAGAACTGGCTGATACTCTTACCCACGAAGTGCACGGATTTGCTGCCCGACTCAAACGACTGTTCCCCGAAATGTATGCCCATCGAGCTGCAGAGGGTGTGGCAGGTGGTTTCTTTAAGTCGGTGGAGGAAGGCACTACCTTCGCTCACGTTGTGCAGCACATTGCGTTGGAGCTGCAAACACTGGCCGGTATGGAGTGCGGCTACGGACGCTGTTACATGGCCCACGAGCAGGGCACACACTTCGTCATCTTCTCTTATCAGGAGGAACGCGCAGGTGAGTATGCCGCTTATGCTGCACTCCGCATCGCTGAGGCGCTGATTAAGGGAGAGAAGTACACACTCGACGAAGACATCGACCGCCTTCACCAGATCCGGGAAGACGAGTATTTCGGACCAAGTACCTACTCCATTGTATCGGAGGCACAGAGCCGCGGTATACCTTATATCCGCCTCAACAGGCATTCGCTTATACAACTAGGTTACGGTGTGAACCAGAAGCGCATTCAGGCCACCATGACCTGTGGTACCGCCTGCTTTGCCGTTGAAATAGCCGGCGACAAGAATGCCACCAAAGAACTGCTCGACGAAGCAGGTATACCTGTACCCAAAGGCACCACCGTCTACGATCAGGAGGAGCTGAAGCAAGCTGTTGACCGACTGGGTTATCCACTGGTGCTCAAGCCACTCGACGGCAACCACGGCAAGGGAGCCACCATCAACATCACCAACTGGAAAGACGCTCTCAAAGGACTGGCTGCCGCTCAAAAGTATTCAGAGGCTGTGTTAGTAGAGCGCTATATACAGGGTTTTGACTTCCGACTGCTGGTGATCAACAAGAAATTTGTGGCCGCTGCCATGCGTACCCCGGCTATGGTAACCGGTGACGGCGTTTCAACGATCAAGCAGTTGGTCGATCTGGAGAACAAAGACCCGAGAAGGGGAGTGGGACACGAAAAGGCCCTGACCCGCATAAAAATTGATCAGCACACCAAAAATATTTTAAAGGCCAAAGACCTTACTACTCAGTCGGTTCTGCCGGAAGGGGAGGTGCTATACCTGAAAAGTACCGCTAACATAAGTACTGGAGGCACCGCAACTGACGTTACTGACTTAGTAGATCCTTACAACATCCTGATGGCCGGGCGAATTGCCGGTCTGGTGGGGCTGGATATCTGCGGCATCGACGTGATGACAACCGACATCGCTATTCCGCTTAACGAAGCCGGAGGTGCTGTACTGGAAGTGAATGCAGCCCCTGGATTCAGGATGCACATTTCGCCGACTTACGGATTACCGCGCAACGTGGCCGAACCGGTAATCGACATGCTCTTTCCGCATGGAAAGCCTGCCCGCATCCCGATTGTGGCTGTAACAGGGACAAACGGAAAAACCACCACGACGCGCCTGATCGCGCACATGGTCAAGAGCAAGGGTTATCAGGTAGGATATACCACTACGGAGGGCATCTACATACAGGACAAGCTGCTTGAGAAAGGTGATACAACAGGGGCTTACAGTGCACAGTTTGTGCTCAAGGACCCGACTGTGAACTTTGCAGTGCTGGAGTGTGCCCGTGGTGGCCTGCTTCGCTCAGGGCTGGGATTCGATCAGTGCGACATCGGCATTGTGACCAACGTGAGCTCCGACCACCTGGGCTTGCGTGATATTCATACCCTGGAGGACCTGGCCAATGTGAAGTCGGTGATCCCGAAGAGCGTGAGCAAAGACGGCTACGCCATTCTGAATGCTGATGACGACCTGGTGTATGCCATGGCTGATGAGCTGAAGTGTAAGGTAGCTTTCTTCAGTATGGACGAGAACAACCCGCGCATACTGAAGCACATTGCCAAGGGCGGACTGGCGGCAGTTTTTGAGAACGGTTATATCTCCATCTTCAAAAACAGCTACAAGATCCGGATAGACCGGGTGGCTGACGTGCCGCTGACCTTTGGAGGTAAAGCGAAATTTAACATAGAGAACATACTGGCTGCCGCGTTGGCTGGCTACGTATCGCACTTTGACATAGAAGACATTAAGCGTGCTCTTCGCACCTTTATACCTTCACCGGACAAAACGCCCGGCCGCATGAACCTGTTCCAGTTTCCGAACTTTGAGGTGCTGGTGGACTACGCACACAACGTGGGTGGTATGAAGGCCATCGGCGGCTTTATGGAAGACCTGGACGTGTCGCGGAAGGTTGGCATCATAGCTGGCGTTGGCGACCGCAGAACGCAGGATTTCTACGAGTTAGGCCAGGTGGCAGGGGAGATCTTCGACGAGATCATTATCCGCCTCGACAGCGACCTGCGCGGGAAAACGCCCGATGAGATTACCCTGCCGATGCTGCAAGGTATAGAAGACGTGGCGCCGCATAAGCAGGTGAAGGTAATACCGGAAGAGATGCGTGCCATCGCCTATGCGCTTGAAAATGCCGAGCAGGGCTCCTTTGTAGCGATCTTCACTGAAGACGTGCACGAATCGGTGAAGATGGTGGAGAGCTTTAAGGTAATACAACACCGCAGCAGTATGCTGGTGGAGTAAAAATTTTCTTGTTGATTAAATTCTAACGCCTGCGTTAGAGAATTTCATGTGAACGATGGACTAAAACCCTTTCCTCAGGATAGGGTTTTTTTTATGGCTATACCTGAAGTATGGGCACAAAAAAGCCCCGGCCTACTGGCAGGGGCTTTCAGACTTTAGGGTTTATTGTTATTTCAGCACAAAGTTAGTTGATCCGATCAGGAAGCCGTCGGCATACAGCTCAATGGTATGCTGGCCTTTCTTATACTCTGCGTTCTTGCTGTATACAAAGCTCACCTGCTGCTGCGTGTTGTCGAACACAATGTCACGCTTAGCGGTGTAGTACATGTCCTGGCCATCAATCTCGAAAGAACCTGAGCCAGTAGACAGATTATATAGAGCTGCGCCATCCGGCTCGATCAAGCGCATATAGATCGTCTTTGGCTCACGTGGTGCCACGTCGTTTTTGCCAAGGTTGAAAGCTACCCGAATCTTCTCCACGTTTCTTATTCTGAATTCGTTGTTCTTGTCATCCAGCTCTTTGCCGCGCTTATTTACCACCTGCACATTCATGCGCTGTGCTTCGAGTCTCGAAGCCACCTTTACCTTCTCCGCCAGCGTTTCGTTGGTGGTCTTCATGGTGGTGAGGCTGTCACTCAGTCGGTTTTGAGTGGTTTTGAGTGAGGTGTTCTCTGTAAAGAGGACTTCATTGTCTTGCTTCAGCGTCGCGATCTCCTGATCTTTCTGTTTCAGCTGCTGCTCAAAGGCCTGCGCACGGTCGCGGAAACGGCGCTGGTCAGCCAGGCTGTAGCTGCTCTTGCGGAAGCTGCGCAGCTCGTTCAGGTCAGACGAAATAGAGGCAATTTGCGCTTCAAGGGAGTCGTTTTCGAGACCCATCGCCTGTAGTTCCTGGCTCTGGCGCTCAAAATCAGCCTTTAGGGCTTCGTAAACTTTTATCTGGTTCTCCAGTTCTTTATCTTTCACACGGATCACCTCGGCCTGCTCCTCGTTTTTCTCTTTTTTCTGATAATTCATGTAAAGCAGGATGCCGTTGATGCTGATCAGGATAACAAGGAGTCCACTAATCAGGAGTTTGCGGTTGCTTCTTTTTTCAGAAGGGTTCATGGGCTGATTTTCTTTTTGGGTGTCTTTTTTTTCCAGCGTACTCATAATTTAGGCTTTTACTGTCTGGAATGGTGCGTATGCAAGTTTCAAATTTAAGACTTTTGCGCTATTATCATACAAGATGAAACAAGAATTTAATGCCGACTACTGGCAAAACCGCTACCAACTGGGCCAGACGGGTTGGGATGTTGGGGCTATAACGCCTCCGCTCCGCGATTATTTCAATCAGATGCCTAACACAGGTCAACGCATACTGGTTCCGGGTTGCGGCAACGCTTACGAAGCGGAATATTTATATCGTAAAGGTTTCGCACATACTTACATAGCAGATGTTGCCGGGGCGCCACTACAGCGCTTCTCCGAACGGGTGCCAGACTTCCCTAAGGATCAATTGCTGCTCGAGGACTTTTTCGAGCTTGAGGGCAAATATGACCTGATCGTAGAGCAAACCTTCTTCTGCGCCATCGACCCACAGCTCCGAGCTGATTATGCCCGCCAATGTGCCAAGCTGCTCGTGCCAGGAGGGAAATTAGTAGGCCTGCTTTTCGACACTACGTTTGAGCACGCAGGGCCACCCTTCGGCGGCAGTCGCGAAGAGTACCGCACTTATCTCGAGACCTACTTCAAGTTCCTCCACTTCGAAACCGCCTACAACTCCATCCCGCCACGTCAGGGGAGGGAGCTGTTTATCGAGTTGAGGAAGAAGGGGGTTTAGGAGTTTGGGAGTTGTAGGGACGTTACACCGTAACGTCGTATTGCTACGCAGTATGGCGGTCCCCGTGTAGGGACAAGTCGCGACCTGTCCGAATCGTGCACAGGTATAATTTGTCTGAATCTTTATATAGGGCCCCTACCCCAAGGATTTACAGGATTAATGGATTTTCAGGATTGGTCTAGTAGAACAATTGATTTCGTAATGTTCAGGATTAATTTAAAATACAATTGACATTGAGAATCCTGTAAATCCTTGGATAGGACCATATGTGAATATCCAACAACCAACAATTAGCAATCAACAATCAATATAGTTCCTAATTCCCCCGCATCTGACTAAATTTGCAGACCGAAAGGCTTAAACCTAGATACTGACCATGTTCGAAATACCAAAACTGAAACATACCGGCTCCGGCAACTTCTTTCTGATGGCTGGGCCTTGCGCTATTGAAGGCGAGGAAATGGCCCTGCAGATAGCCGAGCGACTTGTTACCATCACCGACAAGCTGGAGATCCCATTGATCTTCAAAGGCTCTTACCGCAAAGCCAACCGCTCCCGCCTGGACTCTTTTACAGGTATAGGCGACGAGAAAGCGCTGCGCATCCTGCAGAAGGTGAGCCAGTCATTAGATATACCTACTGTCACTGACATCCACGAAAGCGACGAGGCGGCTATGGCTGCCGAGTATGTGGATGTGCTGCAGATTCCGGCTTTCCTGTGCCGCCAGACCAACTTGCTCGTGGCAGCCGCTAAAACAGGCAAGGTGGTGAATATTAAAAAAGGACAGTTCCTGTCAGGCGAGGCCATGCGCTTTGCTGTGGACAAAGTGCGCGAGTCCGGCAACGACAAAGTGATCCTGACCGACCGTGGCAACAGCTTTGGCTATTCTGATATGGTGGTGGATTTCCGAAACCTGCCTGAAATGCAGACGAATGGTGTACCAGTGGTGATGGACGTGACGCACTCGCTGCAGCAGCCGAACCAAAGCTCCGGTGTGACGGGCGGCAAGCCAGCCCTGATCGAGACGATTGCCAAAGCAGCTATTGCGGTGGGAGCTGACGGTCTGTTCATCGAAACGCACCCGCAGCCATCCATAGCGAAATCGGACGGCGCCAACATGCTGCCACTTGACCAGCTCGAAGGCCTGCTTACCAAATTAGTCCGTATTCGCCAGGCTATTCGCTAAGTAGCCTTTTAACGTATCAAAGGAGAGCATTGACCGCGGTTGATGCTCTCCTTATTTCTTTCAGATTATACCTATGACCGTACCTGCCCATACCCCCGAGTGGGAAGTTTATTTCTGTGACATCAACGACCGCCCTGCTTGTGTGAGCGTTGATCTGGCTTTTGAAAACCTAGCCCCTATACCTGAACAGCACCGCGCTTTTGAACTTGTCGTGGCGCTGCAGCAGCCCGACGCCGATGGTTTTCCGGCTGACGAAGCTGAGTGGGAGCAGCTCGAGGCGATAGAAGAAGCGCTAGTGGAGGAGTTTCAGAACTCCCTTCAAGCCGCCTTTGTAGGCAAGTTGCTGCACGACGGCAAGCGCAGCTTCTACTTCTACAGTGGGCAGGAGGCGTTGCCGGAGGTGATTGCCACGAACGTGATGCAGCAATTCCCCGCCTATACCTTCGCCTCCAACAACCTGCTGGACGCCGACTGGGGGCTTTATCTGGACTTCCTGTTCCCTGAGCCTGCTGATATGCAAAGCATCAGGAACAGCCGCATTCTGCGCATGATGGAGGAGCAGGGTGATGAACACCACATTCCCCGTCCCGTGTCACACTTTGTTAGTTTTGCGACGGAGAAAAACAGAGCCGCCTTTAGAAGTGCTGTGGAAGAAGCGGGCTATACCTTGGTGCAGGAGGCGGAAAACCAAAATGAGTCTGATGTTCCCTACAGCATTGTGATAGCGAGAGTGCAGCCTGTTACCGAGGAAGAGATCCATACCACTACCTTGGGGCTTTGGCAATTAGCGGAGGAGTTTAACGGCGTGTATGGCGGCTGGCAGGCGCAGGTGGTAAAGGAAAATGATTAATATAGTAGCGTAAAATGCTCTTTCGGCTGGGTTTTGCGGAAGAACACCAGCCCGATGTAGAACAGGTCAACCGTTTGACATACCTGTGGGTGCTTCTTGATCTCCTGCCAGGCACGCTTCATCTCCGCTGACCAATAGAGGTCATCCACCACAAACACACTGTGCTCATGGTGCTTGCCCAGGCAGGCATCAAAGTAGCGCAGGGTAGGTTCGTAACGGTGATTCCCGTCAAAGAACACAAAATCCAGCTGCTTCACTTCCTGCAGTTGCTGTGGCAACGTGTCGTCCAGGTTGCCAATAACCTGCTGCACGTGCTGTAGCCCCAGCTTATCAAAGTTTGCTTTTGCCTCTGCTGCTATCGACGGGCATCCTTCAAAGGTATAGACGTCGGCCTGTTTGTTTCCCATCGCGAGGTACGCGGTGGTGAGGCCTAGGGAAGTACCCAGATCGAAGATAGTACCGGGTCTGAAATGTGCGATTAACCGGAGAAGCAACTGGGCATATTTGGCAGGTTTGGCCGAGGTGCGGGCAATGTAACTGATCTTGCGGTCTTTCTTTAGTCCAGCCTTGGGTCCCGCTCCAAAATCAGTGACAGGTATAGTCCGATCTTCCAGCAATAGCGATGCCCGCAGATCTTCAATCAAGGGATAAGCATAGTACGCCCCATCGTGCCGGATGACGTGGTGGTACAGATCGAAAACGAAAGGGGAGTGGACTCCGTGCAGCTTAAAAGCCCTGAGGCGGTAGAGCAGGTAATTAGCCGCAAGGTGGAAGGGGAGCAATTTTTGAATTGTTAAATTGTTGATGGTTAAATTGTTGTTTTCTGGATGATGATCTCAGTGTGTAAGTCTGATACATCCTGCAGAAACTGCAAATTTAAAGGTATAGCCGAATTAACAATGAAACAATTTATTCAGGTATAGATATGTCAACAATTATACAATTAGCAATTATGCGGGTATTGCTGAATCAACAATCAACAATTTAATTCAACTTATAAGGCACAATGAGCGAAAACTCAGGTATGGTCACATGGAACTGCTTGCCGTCGACCATACGCTCCATCAGATAAGTGCCGCGCATTTTGCCCATACCTGTCTTCAGGTTGCAGCCTGACACGTACTCATGGGACTCGCCGGGCTCCAGCACAGGTTGCTGTCCTACCACACCTTCGCCTTCCACTTCTCGCATAGTCCCAGTAGCGTCATGTATGTACCAGTGGCGGCGTAAAAGCTTGACTGTGAACTCACTGTTATTTTCTATACTGATCTTGTAAGCAAATACGAAGTGCTGCTGTACCGGACTGGAGTAATCGGGCAGGTAGTTGGTCGTAACCGTTACTTTTACTCCTTCTGTAGTTTTTGTATCCATGTTACAGAGTTTTTTGTATAATTAGAATCTGTTTCAGGTATAGCCTTCCGGGCCCCTGATACCTGTTACCAAGCAAACCCGATACCCCTACTGATTCTCATGAACGTAAAGATAGAAGAAAGCTGGCAAAAAATCCTGCAAGAAGAATTTGAAAAACCCTATTTCAAAGACCTCGCGTCTTTTGTTAAAGACGAGTACACCTCGCAAAAAGTTTACCCGCCCGGTAACCAGATTTTCAATGCTTTTGAGCGATGTCCTTTCGATCAGGTAAAAGTAGTTATTTTAGGTCAGGATCCCTATCATGGTCCTAATCAGGCAAATGGATTGGCTTTTTCGGTGAAAGATGGTATCCGTATCCCGCCCTCATTGGTCAATATCTTCAAAGAGATCAAAAGTGACCTCGGTAAGGACCTGCCTGCTACCGGAAACCTGGAGCGCTGGGCTGAACAGGGCGTTTTATTACTAAATGCCACCCTCACAGTACGTGCCGGCGACGCAGGATCTCACCAGAAAAAAGGTTGGGAGGAATTTACGGATGCCGTCGTACGCAAAGTGAATGACCTGAAAGAAGGAGTGGTGTTTATGCTCTGGGGAGCCTATGCCCAGAAAAAGGGTGCCTTTATTGACGACCGCAAGCACCTGGTGCTCAAAGCCGCCCACCCATCTCCTTTCGCCGCCGACCGAGGCTTCTTCGGTACCCGCCACTTCAGCAAAGCCAACGAATACCTGAAGGCGCAAGGGAAAGAGCCGATAGATTGGTAGTTGTCATTAATTCCCGGTGCGCTTCATTAAGACATCTAGCCACACGTTGTCATCTCGACGATAGGAGAGATCTGGCTGGACTTTAATGCTTATACTCCAGGTTTCTCCCTAGGGTCGAAACGACATTTAAGTATAAATAAAATAGGGGCCTAAAGCCCCTATTTACTTGATCACGAACGAGGACGTCCTATATCTTCGAATTGCTGCATGATTGTTATTGCTTCCAATTCGCAGTCGTGAACTGCGCCGGGTCAAACCAGCTAGGGTCTACTTTTTCAGGGAAAGAGATATTGAAGTATTCCTCCCGCAGAAACAGCTGGCCGTTATTTTTGAAGACAATCTCTGTCGCGACCATATTTCCCTCGACTTCCTGGTAATTGTTCATCTCTACATCGCGTGCAACGCCTTTGTTGTTCGTGAGGATGCGCACCACGTAGAGATGCTCTTTGTCAACCCAGAATTGGTTACGGCTCTGGTCATTCGGATCGGTTGTGCCCACCACGTAAGCAGCACGGCCCTGCCAGGTAGCCTCTGTAAACTGACTCAGGTCAAAGTTCAGCTCCTGCACCTTGCTGATGGTAGTGGCAGGGTCATAGAAATAGACATCGAAACTCAATAAAACAAGCGGGTGAATCGAATACTGCTTGTTCACCTGCTTTCCTTCTTTAAAGGTGTAGACCGTGTCCTGGTTGTAGATCACGCCATTGCCCGTCTCAAAGCCATCAAAGCGAATGTGCAGGTTAGCGGGATAGCTGTAAATCTCCTGCCAGATTTCCTCACGACTCACCTGATCGTCTTTGTAGAAAATGGCCCGCTGATCAAAGGCAAAATTCGGGTACCACTTGTTTTCCCAGTGGCGGTACATGGCTTCAATCACTTGTTGTCCGGTCTGGGGAGTAGTGGCGGTTGTGTTCATCTTTTGGGTGCAGGCTAGGGTGAGGAAGGGGAGGAGTAGGTAAAGGATACGGGGGAATTGGTTTTTTTTCACGGTTTTATTTATAGTTAAGATATTTGGTATTAGTTTTTTAGGCGGTTCTCAGGATTTTCTCCATCTTTTTTCCTTTTGCCAATTCATCCACCAACTTGTCCAGATACCGCACCTGCCTTGTAATAGGATTTTCAATTTCTTCGATGCGATAGCCGCAGATCGCGCCTGTTATAAGCTGCGCATTCGGGTTTAATTTAGCGCGATTGAAAAATATTTCAAAGCTTACTTTCTGGTCAATCATTTCCTGAACTTCCTGTTCGCCAAAACCCGTTAGCCAGGCTATCACTTGATGCAGCTCTTCTTTCGTCCTACCCTTTTTCTCCACTTTTGTGATGTAATGAGGGTATACCGATGCAAAAGTCATTTTTGCCATGCGTTCATCATGCTCGGGTGTAGTCTTCATGTCTCGTATCGTAATCGCTTTTTAAACAATTAGTGTCTGGTTTTTTACACTTATTGCTTTCTGCACCTTATTAGCCAGAATTTTTGAGAAGGTTTGTTCTCCATATTCTTTGCCGGCTCATCTATCTCAGTCGCCTCAATCAATCCATATGGACCAAATTCCTGCTCAACTGACACCTGATCATAATAGAAAAGGTTGACGCCATGTCTGGTTTCAAACCTGTCCTTACTCAATTCCCTGCCTTCCCCATAAGTAGGGGTGTTTTTGGAAATGGCAACAAAAACCATGTAGCCGTTTGGTCTGAGCTGCTGATAGCAATCACGGATCAGCTTCTCCCGTTCTTTTGCATCCAGCAGGTGGATTAATGCATAGCAGAAAATACCGTCATAAGACTTCTGGTCGAACGGCATATCGCTGACAGAGCCGTGGCATACCTGTAAGCTTTCTCCAAAATGGCTTTTGGCTAAAGCAATAGCAGTTTCTGATATTTCAATTCCGGTTACGTTTAAACCATGATCAGTAAAGATTTTGGCATTTCTACCGTAGCCGAACCCTGGAATTAAGATGTCTTTTAAGCCGTGCTTCTGAAACAACGCTAGGGTTGCCATAGCAGAATCAGCAGGCTCAAATCCCCACATAGTTTGTTTGTCCCGAAAGCTTGATTCCCAGAATTCTGTCATTTTGTTCCTATGAAAAGGATAGTTAAGTAACGGATTGTACAGGCTGCGAATGAGGCGCAGCCGAATATGAAGCCTGTGCCGGGTTACAACCTGTTGATTAATAAAAAACAACTTCACCGTTTTTGATGCCTTCTTCATAGTTTTGAACTATGGCTTTCATTAAGTCCGCAAAGTCATTAGCAAATACTTCATATTCTTCTTCATTCTCGTGGTCCCATCTGATAATTTGGTACTCTCCATTCTTACCTTTAGTGTTTGTATCAAAACACAGCATTCCCCAGTCAGAGTAGTTTGCAAAGGGTATCATTCCTTTGTTATAAAGGTACTCTTTTGGCCAACCATTAAACACATTTTCAAGCATTACCCTTTTCCATTCTTTCGGTAAAAGTTGAGTAAACATCCACACATTACTTATTGGAGCAAGTTCATAGAAGCTCTTATACTTTAAATACTGTTTGAAGGAATCTGGTAACGGGTGTTTAATTTCTGATTCCAAAGCCTCAATTTCTGAGTCGTTGATCAAGCTATCAGATGGTTTCCACGGAATCATATCTCCTTGTACTGGTCTGGATTCATCAACCAAGAAATTGTCAATGATCGTTGACTTGCTTACATAGAAGGAGTCAAACTCAGGACTAGACATGTTCTGAATTGAGATGTCTACAAACTTTTTAATGTAATCGTAATTCATGCTTTCAATATGTTGTAACTACCAGCTAACAGGAGTACTTACTCCCACTATCTGCATTTTATAAAGAGCCATACCTATATTCATAAGCTAAAACTCTTTATAAGCTATACCAAATATACAATATTTCAACAACCACTCTCACAATCTCCAAAACAAAAAACCGCCAGCTCCTCTCAGAACTGGCGGCTTCATTTCATCTATATTTACCTTACTCAATCGTCTTAAACAATCTACTCCATCTGATTTTGTTGAGGAAACTGCCGTATGGGTCGGAGGACATCCAGATCATCACGGCTTTGCCTACAATGTGGTCGGCTGGTACGAAGCCCCAGTAGCGGGAGTCGAGGGAGTTGTGACGGTTGTCACCCATCATGAAGTAGTAATCCTGCTTAAAGGTATAGCTCGTGGCTTCTGCACCGTCCAGGTATAGCTTGCCGTCACGTACCTCCGCGTTTTCGTTACGCTCGTAGCCAAGGATCACCTTCTCGTAAAAAGGCAGCGTTTCCGGTGTAATCGCTACGGTAGCGCCTTCTTTCGGGATGTAAAGAGGACCGAAGTTGTCTTTGTTCCATTCGTACTTGCTCGGCACATGCGGGAATACTTCCGCATCACCTTTACCCGCTTCGTCCATCAGGAGCGTTGCCTCTTTGATGAAATCAAGCTGAGCGAGGGCCTTGGCTTTCTCAGGAGAAGTATCTACAATATAACCGCCCTGCCACTGAATCACATCCGTAATGTCACGCTCCAGGAAGAACTTCTCTGCCAGGCGCTGCTCCGTAGAGAGAAAGTACTTATACTGCATTTTATCCGGATTCTCAGCCATCTGACCGTTGATGTATACCTGCATGTTGCGGATCTCGATGGAGTCGCCGGCAATACCGATACAACGCTTGATGTAATTGGTGCGCAGGTCGGCCGGGTGATGCTCTTCCGGAGGATAGTTGAACACTACCACATCATTGCGCTGTACCTCTGAGAAACCTGGCAAGCGGTATGATTTCAGCTGAATCGCGTCGGAGTAAGAGGGAATGTTCGTCCCCCAGATGGTCTGGTGCGTGAGCGGTACCTGCAGCGGGGTGATCGGGGTGCGTGGACCGTAGTGCAGCTTGCTCACAAACAAGAAGTCACCCACCAGCAGCGACTTCTCCATAGAGGGTGTCGGGATGGTATAGGCCTCAAAAGTAGCCCAGCGGATCAAACTGGCCGCGATAACGGCAAATAAGATGGCGTCGCCCCACTCACGTGCAAAGCTCTTTTTCTTTTTAGGCGCCTTGTTAGCGGGCTTCTTTTCCCAAAACTTTACTTTCATCTATAAAGCGTTTTGTTTCTACAGGTTGAGCATGTCTTTCATGCCGTATACTCCCTGGCGGTCTTTGAGCCACTCAGCTGCCATCAGGGCACCTTCGGCAAATCCGGCACGGCTATGGGCAATGTGGCCCAGTTCTATTTTGTCTACATCCGATTCGTAGGTCACGATGTGGGTGCCTACCACATCCGGCTCACGCTCCGAAATAATATTGAGCTTAGACTTATCTGAATCGTCATCAGCCGCCCAGCCCTGCAGGTCAGGGAAGCTGGCCAGTATACCTTCGGCCGTGGTTATCCCTGTGCCGCTTGGCTTGTCGACCTTATGGAGGTGGTGAATCTCCCGGATAGAGACACTGTACTCCTTATAAGCCTGCATTTTACTGGCAATATATTCGTTAAAATGGAAAAACAAATTAACGCCCACGCTATAATTAGAAGCGTAGAAGAATGCGCCCTTGTTTTCCTGGCACAAAGCTACAGCTTCGCTATACCTGTCCAGCCAGCCTGTAGAGCCTGAAACCACTGGTATACCTTGCGTCAGGCAGTAAGAAATATTGCCAAAGGCAGCTTCCGGATGGGTAAACTCTATGGCTACATCCGTGTTTTCAGGCGTGTAGCTGCTCAGTGTTTCAGCATTGGTATGGTCAATGGTGCCAGCTATCTGGTAACCTTTGGCAAGGGCCATCTGCTCAATGGTTTTCCCCATCTTGCCATAGCCTATCAATAGGATTCTCATTTAGTTCGGGTGTATAAAGTAAGGGTAAGACCGGGCGTAACGCCGTTGGTGGCAGGTGTGCGGAATACGTCGGGCTGCACACGCAGGCTCAGGTTGTCACTCACGTCAAACTCGCGCAGGTGGCCGTGCACGTAAGCTTCCGCTATTTGCATGCCGTAAGCCAGCACTGATATGATGATGGTCAGGTCACGGTTGCGACGGTAAAAATCGCGGCTCACACGCAGGTTCTGGGTTCCGTTTTGCACATCAGCACCATAAACAGGGTCATTGTAGTAGGCGTCGTATACCTGGTAAAAGTTATCGCTGCGTCCTGTACGGGCATTGAGCGCCGCCCTGAACTCCTGGTACTTGTTGTTGTTGTCGATAATAAAGTAACCCAGCACACCGCCAGTAGCATAAATGATGGGCACCTTCCACCAGGCACCGTTGTATACCTGACCTGCTCCGGGTATGATGGCCGAAAAAAGAGCTGCGCGTCCAGGACGGCCCAGGTTTTTGAAGCCGCTCAGGAAAAACTGCTTTTGCTGGGCGGTGTCAGCTTCGGAAGTTAGCACCAAAACCGAGTCCGGTCCGGATGTGACAACTTGCGCCCTGGCCTGCGACGGCAGCAGCTGCGAAAAGAGTAATGCCACAAATAATGCTATACCAGGCGCTAACCTCATGCTGTTCTCTTAGTAGTTCAGAATCTCCAATATACGGTTCAGCTCGTCCACCGATACAAAAGGGATCTTGATCTCACCTTTGCCATCGTTATTGGCCTTCACCAAAATCTTGGTGCCAAATTGCGAAGAAAGCTTTTTTTCGACTCCCTTCAACTCTTCATCATACCTGTTGAAGACCAGTTTTTGTTGCGGATCCGGCTTTTTACTGGCATTCTGCACATTACGTACCAGTTCCTCCACCTTGCGCACCGACAGCTCCTCAGCCACTACCTTGCGGAAGATCTCCAGCTGCTTGTCGATCGTATCGATGTTAATCAGCGCTCTGGCATGGCCCATGCTGATCACATTGTCGCGCAGGGCGATCTGGATGTCTGGCGGCAGTTTAAGCAGGCGCAGGTAGTTGGTTACCGTCGTGCGTTTCTTGCCTACGCGGTCGCCCAGTTCCTCCTGCTTCAGGCTACACTCCGTGAGCAGGCGCTGGTAGGAGAGGGCAATCTCGATCGCGTTCAGGTTTTCACGCTGAATGTTCTCGATCAGGGCCATCTCCAGCATCTGCTGGTCGTCGGCCTTGCGGATGTAAGCCGGAATTTCGGTCAGACCAGCCATTTTGGCGGCCTGGTAGCGACGCTCACCTGATATCAGCTGGTAGCTGTTCTGGTCAAGCTGACGAACCGTGATTGGCTGAATAATGCCTTGTATCCTGATAGACTCAGCCAGTTCTTCCAGCGCCGTCTGATCAAAATGCGTACGGGGCTGGTAAGGATTCGTCTGGATGTGTTCAATAGCTATATCTGCGATGGTATTGACTTCGTTAACGGTGGTAGATTCGGCTGTTTTGCCAGTGTACTTGTTACCCTCCAGAAGAGAGCCAAGGCCTCTGCCAAGGCCTCCCTTGCGTGTTGGTACTGGTTTCTTGTTGTCGGACATGTAATCGTAAGGTTATTTCGCCAGCGCAACGCTGTTCTTCTCTGCTATCTCACGGGCCAGGTTCAGGTAGCTCATGGCACCCTTGCTTTCTGCATCGTACAGAATGGCAGGTATACCATAACCCGGAGACTCGCTCAACTTCACATTTCTCGGGATGATCGTATCAAACACCATTTGCTGGAAGTGCGTTTTCACCTCCTCCACCACCTGGTTGCTCAGGCGCAGACGCACATCATACATCGTTAGCAGGATGCCCTCAATGGCAAGCTCCGTATTCAGGCGCGTCGTGATAATTTTTATCGTGTTGAGCAGTTTGCCCAAACCTTCCAACGCAAAATACTCACACTGAACAGGTATCACCACCGAGTCGGCCGCCGTAAGCGAGTTTACCGTGATAAGGCCCAGTGAAGGCGAACAGTCGATAATGATGAAGTCGTACACCTCCTTGAGCGGAGCCAGCGCTTCGCGCATCCTCTCCTCCCTGTTCGGAATGTTGATCATCTCCACCTCAGCGCCCACCAGGTCGATGTGCGAGGGGATCAAATCCAGGGACTCCAGGTTAGGGGATTTCAGGATAATGTCTTCTATATTCGCTTCCCCTACCATGCACTCGTAGATATTGCTGCTGATGCTGGCGGGGTCGAAGCCGAGGCCCGATGTGGCGTTGGCCTGCGGGTCTGCGTCAACGAGTAATGTCTTAAATTCGAGGGCTGCCAGGCTCGCAGCCAGGTTTATGGCTGTGGTGGTCTTGCCTACGCCACCTTTTTGGTTTGCAACCGCTATTATTTTTCCCATCTAAAAATTATAGGTTTATAGTCTGACCTATCTCCATCAATATTAGTTCCTTGCCGGCCATCTGCGCCACTTCCTTCACTTCTTCATGGTCTATTTTGATGTAAGGGAAGGTGTCGTAATGCATGCCGATCACCTTGTCTACCTGCACAAAATCGGCCGCTACCAGGGCATCGTGGATGTCCATGGTAAAGTTATCGCCGATCGGCATCAGGGCAAAGTCCACATCATACTGCTCAGGTATGAGTTTCATGTCGTAGGTGAGGGCCGTATCGCCGGCAAAATAAAATGTCTGATTCTCTGTTTCCACCACAAATCCGGCTGCTACACCAGCGTAAGTGCCATCTGGCAGGGAGCTGGAATGCACGGCGTTCACCATTTTCACAGTGCCAAATGGCAATGTTACCTTACCGCCGGTGTTCATCGGGTGGGTCTTTTCTATACCTTTCCCCTCATACCAGCTCGCGATCTCAAAATTGGCTACAATGGTGGCACCGTTTTTTTTTGCGATACGCTCCGCATCATGCACGTGGTCCTGATGACCGTGCGAGAGCAGAATGTAATCAGCCTTGATGCTGTCCACGTCGATGTCCTTGGCCAGCTCGTTCGGAGAGATAAACGGGTCGAATAGAATGCGGTGCTCACCGATTTTGAAAAGAAAGCAGGACTGTCCGTAATACGTTATTTCCATAGTTTGCATTTTTTAATCTGTTAGCCCGAATTGGGTATAGAACTTTTACAAAGATACAGTTTTTTGCGCAGAACGTATGATGTTCCACGCGCAGCGGCGTATATTTTTATCCACGATTTTGGGGGTTATCCACATTCCGTACCAGGGTGTTCCTTAAGCGGCTAGCCATAGGATACGTGCATTTTAAGGCCATAAAAGCAAGCGGGTCCGACTGCTCTTGTAGCTGCCGGACCCGCTTGCTTCGGTGGTTCGTTTATATAACAACGCCGCGTGGAACTATTTATTTTGGACCGGCCCTGTTTTATACCCCAGACCGCAGCAGGGTTCAGCCTTGTGGTTCGTTTGGATTGTTTCTTTTCCGCTCGACCCTGATCTCTTCCCGGCGCAGCTCCACATGCTGTGTATCGTGCTCTTCAGTGCGCCGCTTCGTAACGTGTATCTCCTCTACCACCAGCAGGCGCTTCTCCACTACCAGAACTTCTTTCAGCACAGGTATAATCATCTTATCGCCTTCATAGCGTACCGGCGGTGGGGGGGTGTCAACATACTGGTTTACTTCGACGCGTTCTATTTCTGCCTCTTCATGTATGATCGGCAGGTCCAGGTCCACATCTTCCCGGTGCACTTCTTTAGCAATGTGCACATTGCCTGTCTCTCTGACTTCAGTGTCTACCCGCACCTGCTCTTCAATCACAGGTATCGTCTTACTGTACTCAATGTCAACGTCCAGTTTCTCCCGCTCGTCACGGCCATACTCATCCTGTATGTCCCGCTCTTCCAGTGGGGTGGTGCGACTCTCGCGTAGCTTCTCGTCAAATTCTGATTTAAGTTTGTCTGATTTCTTGCTCATGGTTTGGTGCTATATGTGGTGAAGGGGAATAGGCTACTATCGATTTGGTAGTCAGATTGTACGGGCAGTGCAGGGGATGGTTCATGGCTTTACGGAGGTTGTTTTACTGTATTCCTTCAGTAAAACAGCAAGAGGCAGCCACATCATGACTGCCTCTTGCCTTATCTACAAAATCTTTCCCTATATATTGCGAGGGTTGCCGGGTTTGTTACCCGGGTTGCGAAGGTCTTTGTCTCTGTCTAGTTTGTCAATGTCCACATCAGTCTTGCGTACGGTATCCCTTACAGTTTCGTCTCGCTGTTCTGTGTGCTTGTTGATCTTCACTTCTTCTACTACGCGGGCCTCCTTGTTAACTACAGGCACCTCAGCGCGTTCCGTAATGTTGATCTCTCCTTCCTTGAAGTTCTGAAAGTCGCGGTCTGTTGCAGGTCGGTTTACTTTGTTACGCTCTACATCCACATGTTCTTCACGCAGACGCAGATGCTCTTCTACAGGGCGCTCCACAATGCGGCTTCTCATGCGCACACCGCCACGCTCTACTTCACGTTTACCTACGTTCATACGCTCCTCCATAATCGGAATAGACTGGCTAGAGTCGCCTGTTCGCCCGGTGTTGGTCTGGTTCGTGCCCTGTGGTGGTCTGGCTGTACCGGCCTGTGGATTGTTTTGTGCCACATGCTCGTCTACATCCACTGCGCCACATGAGTCCAGTACTTCAGCAGCTTTCTCTGCCTGCTGGCGGGAGTCGGCGTGTACCGTCACTACCCAGCCTCTGCGGGCAGCCTGTGTATGTTTGTTGGCTTCATCATTTGTGCCAAATAGCGATCCAAAGAAACCGCTTACACCATCATTGTCTTTGTCTCTGGTGCTGCCTACTTGCCTCGCTGAAGCAGAAGCAGGGTTTGCTATATCTACTTTGTCACGGCCAATATGGTGCGTGCTCTCTAGCTTTTGCACCGCAGCCTGTGCGTCTATACCTTCTTTAAAAATGCCTATTACAGTTTGTCGTTCCATAGTTATGTGTGCGTTATGTTTAATATTAGGGGTACTTATGCCGTCTTAGTGGCCCGGGGACTCCACCACCCGGTCAATGTGGTTAGTTAGTATGCTCAGTGGGAAATTATGTTCCCATTTAGTTCTTTAAAATCAAGGCCACAGCAGAACCTTGTGCCTGTCGGTCAATAAGTACTCTTCCTGCAAAATATTCCAATAAGAGCTTCCAGATAGTGAAGCACAAGGACAAGGATACTTTTTTATATAGCTTAAATTGAATTAATATTTCTCATAGCCTGGTAATCGAAATTTGGAAAATATATTATATATAAATATAAATTTCCAAATAACCTGCTCTGAGATGGCCCTCTATTTTTTTACGGCCTCAGTTAGGATTGGTTATTGGTATTTCAAAATTACAGGAAGGCTCAATCCTATATTTGAACCTAGTGTTATTGAGATGCAAGTGCAGAAAAAGGGGATAGCATTAGGAGAGGCCAATATTGCGAAGCAGCTTCAGTGAAAACAGGCTAGAGTAAATTTTTTGAAGGAAGCAGAGGTAGAATTCTGGATAGCCTGGCGTTACCTTACAGGTAGCCTTCGTTTCGCTTCCTCATCCGCCATCTTCATGAGCAGGGTATGTACGCTCTCCTGGAAGTCCAACAAGGGCTTCGGGCCACCTTCTTCCTGTTGTACCCGCTTTACTTCTTTGCCCGCTTCATAGAATGTGGTGATGGTGGAGGGCATATCGCTCCAGTTAGTCAGGTACATGTCCTGCAGCGATGCATAGTTTAGCTTTGCTATTTCCTGACGTATCTCCTCCAGTTGTTGGGGCGACAGAGTAAAGGTCACTGTATCCGTAACAGGCACATGGCTATACCCGATATAGCGTATGCTGCCATTCGCCAGAATGGTTGCCTCATAGGAGGGGCAGGTGCCAAGGCAGGGTGTTTTCTGGAAATGCAGCAGCGGGGCGTCCAGTGCTTGCGCACTACTTTTCTGAGCAGTACTGCAGCCTGCCACCAGGATCAGTCCCAGTCCAAGACCTAATTTCAGCAGAAAGAGTAGTGTGTGCATGGCAGTTAGTTATCATTATTGCCCCTGGGGCAGTTTACGAAACTTGCCCTGTTCCAGTACATAGGCAGCAGGTTCGCAGTAAGGGCAATCTATGTAATTGTGCGAAGAGTCAGGCGGATTAACTATAAATATACGGCTGTCCGGACTAAATTGTGCGCCCGTACTGCTCTGCACCTTGTCAAGCACTTTTCCGTCCTGCCGGTCAACTACATAATGCTCCTGGCAGGTAGTGCCACAGCCAACGGTGACCACAGTATACCTGCCGGCAAAGTTTATGCCTTGTTTCAGACCTTCCTGCAGGGCTGAGCGGTATTGTCGGGCATCAGCATGGCTAGCTTCATCTAAAGGGGCTAAGCGGCCCTGGTAAGTCTCCTGCACCCGAAATGCCTCGTCGCTCTGATAAGCCTCCATACGCAGGCGGTAGCGCTGGTATAGTTCCGGGTTCTCTTCTGATGTGATGGGCATGCGCACCGTATCACGTTGCAGGTGCTCTTCCAGCTTCGGGTGTGTGCTGGCAATGGTCTTCTCTTCGTCAGTCTGTTGCTGACAGGCAGCTCCTAGTATGGCCACAAATGACAGTGGCAGTAGGAGGTAGGGTAGTGTATTCTTTCGCATGTTTCTAATATAGGTATAGGGCTATACGCAAAGCAGCGAATATGGTCAACAAAAAAGCCCCGAACTGCTTCGGGGCTTCCTGTAAGGTATAGCATATGAATGCTTATTTCTTGAGTTTCGGGTTGTTGCGACGCTGCTGCTCTTTGTCGGCTGCGGCACGCATGGCCTCCTGCATACGCTCTGTAAAGGAGGGACCGCCGGTTTTCTTCTTCTCCTTGCGCTTGTCTCTGTTCTCTTCCAGTTTCGCTCTGATCTTGCCTTCATCCACAAACTTGCGGATAAGCGCCTGCTGACCGAAAGTCACCATGTTCGACACGAAGTAGTAGAAAGAAAGACCTGCCGGGAAGGAGTTCAGCACGAACATGAAGATGATCGGCATCAGGTAGGTATACATCTTCATCGGACCCTGCATCGTGTTCATCTGGTTGTTAGACCAGGTATAGAGGATCGTCGAAGCCGTCATCAACAGCGTGAACATACTCACGTGGTCGCCATAGAAAGGTATAGTGAACGGCAATCTGGCAAACACGTCATAGGTTGAAAGGTCATCAGCCCACAGGAATGCCTCCTGGCGCAGCTCGATCGAGTTCGGGAAGAAGTTGAACATCGCAAACAGGATCGGGATCTGCAAGAGCATCGGGATACAGCCGCTCAGCGGGTTCACGCCCATTTCGCCGTACAGCTTCATGGTCTCCATCTGCGTCTTCTGCATGTCGCCGTCGTTACGCTCCTTAATGGCATCGATCTCCGGCTTCAGCACCTTCATTTTCGCCATTGACAGGAAGGACTTGTAGGTCAGCGGGAACAGGATCAGCTTGATGTACAGCACCAGCAGGATAATGATGATGCCGTAGTTGCCGAAGTAGTTTTCGAGGAAGTCAAAAGCCGGGATGATGATCCACTTGTTCACCCACGAGAAAATGCCCCAGCCCAGGTCGAGGTTCTTGTTGAACTCGTTGCCCATGTGCTTCAAGATCTTATAGTCGTTCGGACCGAAGTAGTAGGTAAACTCGCCTTTGCCGCTCAGCAGGTCAGCCGTCGGGATCAGGATCTGGGAGTTCAGTGTCTTTACAACAGTCGTGTCAGCCGGGTTGGTCACAGCCTCCAGCTTGGCACCAGAGAAGGTGTTGGCAGCGATAATACCGGCTGTGAAGAAGTTCTGCTTGTTAGCCACCCACTTCATCGGCTCTGTGATCGTCTCTGTCTCCGTACCTTCTGAGATAGACAGATAGTCGAAGCTCTCGTCAGCTGTGTAGTAGTTAATAGTAGACTTGGCACGGTTCTGTGTGATGTCCTTCTCCAGCTGCTTCAGGTTATCGTTCCAGATCATGGTCACGTTGTTGCCGCTGATCTGGTTATCAAGGCCTTTGAAATCCAGCTTGTAACCTACCTGAAAGCTGTTGTCGAACAAGGTATAGATCTGATCAATGGTCTGTCCATTGCCCAGGTCAGCACGGTAGGTGATAGTCTGAGCAGGAACTTCGCCTACGGTCACAGTCTGCACTTCAGACGGTGTGAAGAACAGGTCGGACAGGCGGATGTTCTTGCCATCGTTTGTGGTGAACTGCACATCAGTCTGGCTGCTTTCGCGGTCAAACAGTACCAGGGTATTGCCTCTGTAGTCTTTGTAATTCTTAAGGACCACTTCTTCTACCTGACCACCTTTGCTGTTGAAGGTCACCACCATGTTTTGGTTCTCGAGCGTGGTGGTGCTGGCTTCACCGGTAGCGGCTGCACTGAAAGTGCCCAGCGCGGCGGCGCGGCGCACCTGTGCCAGCGAGTCGTCCTCGGCTACAGGAGCGGGTCCCGTCTGCACCTGCTCTACCTTGGCTGTCTGGTCAAATGCCGGAGTGTTGGCCTCTTCGTTCGTTCCCGAGAAGAAGAAGGAGTAAGCCAGCAGGAGCACGGCAATCAGTCCAAAGCCAATAGCTTGATTTCTATCCATCTAATAAAATAATAATGAGTGTTGGTTAATGCTTATTTAGATTTAGTGTAATTCATAGCCGCTTTCACAAACTTCACGAAAAGCGGGTGCGGATTCAGGACGGTACTCTTCAACTCCGGGTGGTACTGTGCTGCCACAAACCACGGGTGATTTTGCAACTCGATCACTTCTACAAGGCCTGTGTCCGGGTTTATGCCCGAAGCTACCATGCCGGCGTTCTCAAAATCGGCTAAGAACTTGTTGTTGAACTCGTAACGGTGGCGGTGGCGCTCCGATATTTTGGTCTTGCCATAAATAGAAAATGCTTTTGTGCCCTTTTTTAGTTCACAGGTATAGGCACCCAATCGCATGGTACCGCCCTTTTGTGTGATCTGCTTCTGGTCTTCCATCATGTCGATCACCGGGAATGGCGTGTTCGGATCCATCTCAGTGGAGGCAGCGCCTTCCAGACCCAGCACGTTGCGGGCGAACTCCACGGCGGCACATTGCATGCCCAGGCAGATGCCCAGGAACGGTATACCTGCTTCCCGCACAAAGCGGATCGCCTCCAGTTTGCCTTTAAAGCCGCGCTCACCAAAGCCAGGGGCCACCAGCACACCGTCCATACCCTGCAGCAGGCCGGCTACGTTCTCATCGTTGATATTCTCTGACTGGAACCACTTGATGCTCACCTTGCACTCGTTGGCTGCACCAGCATGCACGAAAGACTCCACAATGGACTTGTAGGCATCCGGCAGTTCCACATACTTGCCCACCAGACCAATTTTAACTTCTGCGGTAGGGTTCTTGAGTCGGCCCAAGAATTCTTTCCAGGTTTCGAGTTCCGGCTCACTTTTGTGCGGCAGCTTGAGTTTGGCGATCACGCGCTCGTCCAGCTTCTCCTTGCGCATAAGCAGCGGCACGTCGTATATTGTTTCCGCATCGATTGACTCGATCACGGAGTTTTGCTTCACGTTACAGAACAGCGCGATCTTTTTGCGCAGATCAGTAGGTATATGATGCTCGGAACGGCAAACCAGGATGTCTGGCTGCACACCGGCCTCGGAGAGGTCACGCACCGAATGCTGTGTTGGTTTTGTCTTCAGTTCACCGGCTGCCTTCAGGTAGGGTACCAGGGTCAGATGAATCACGCAGGTTTCATTTACTCCCAATTCCCAGCGCAGCTGACGTACGGCTTCAATAAATGGCAATGACTCGATATCGCCCACGCAACCGCCGATCTCCGTGATCACGATGTCATATTCACCGGACTCGCCCAGCAGCAGCATGCGGCGCTTGATCTCGTCTGTGATGTGTGGAATTACTTGTACCGTTTTGCCCAGGTA
The DNA here is from genome assembly GCF_058932855.1 of Pontibacter sp. LHS1. Classification (NCBI taxonomy): domain Bacteria; kingdom Pseudomonadati; phylum Bacteroidota; class Cytophagia; order Cytophagales; family Hymenobacteraceae; genus Pontibacter; species Pontibacter sp. LHS1. The sequence continues at coordinate 419,429 of NZ_JBZYWF010000002.1, read as the reverse complement.
AGCACCTTCGCGCTCCTGCGTGATCACATTGTAATAAATGCGACCGGTAGTCACATTATTCGCCTGCGAAGTAGGTACATTCAGGAAACGCTCGTAGTGGCCCAGGTCCAGGTCAGTCTCCGCGCCGTCTTCGGTCACGAAACATTCACCATGCTCGTAGGGGTTGAGCGTGCCCGGGTCGATGTTGATATAAGGGTCGAATTTCTGGATTGTTACAGAGAAGCCCCTTGCCTGCAGCAACTTAGCAAGAGAAGCGGAGATGATACCTTTACCAAGAGAGGAGGTAACGCCTCCTGTAACAAAAATATATTTAGCAGCCATAAGTTAGGTTAAACTTTATGGGCTACAAAGGTACAAGATATATTTGATTTTGTGGTACGATGTCCCATTGTTCTGTCGTTTGCATAGGATATCTTTCTTAACATTCAACAAATACTATAAATAAAAAGCCCCAGCCAAAAGGCCGGGGCTTTCTGTATCATACAATATCAGGAAAATTAACTTTTCGGGTTCAGGATGTTGTCGATACGCACCAAGGCGTCCTGCAGGTGGTACTTGGTCATGCTATCCTGCGTCTTCGGCAGAGAGGCTTTGATCTGGTTGCGCAGGGCCGTCAGCTCGCCGCGCACCATTGGACGGATATCCGACTGCGACACGTTCACCTGTGTGAAGCCCATGAAGGCACGTGCACCACTCGGTACGGAGCGCTGCTCTTCCTTCATCAGGTACTCCATACGATCCAGGTAGCCGCGCTGCAGGTTACGGCGGTACATGTCCACTGTTTTGCCGCTTCCGATCTCAGACCACACGCCGTTGCGCAGGTCGGCCATCATCTCCGGCAAGGTATAGGTCTTGCTGCCCAATGCTGCCTGTGACTCCAGCAGACGCTGCATGCGGCCCGGCTCCAGCACATTGTTCAGGATGTTTACCTGTGCCGTGCGGATACGTTCCACAGCCCCTGCCGACTCGATCTTACGCAGAATGTTCTGGTCCAGCATCCAGGCAGGAGTGGAGAAGCCCTGCTCGTTGAGGAACTTCATGGCACGCTGCTGCTTCTCTTTCGGTACGGCAGCGTACACGTCGCCTTTCTGGTCGTAGGTCTTGTAGTTCTCGTACACCCCGCCGATGTTAGCCGTTACGTGGCCCATATAACGGTTCCACTGACCCAGCACCTGGGTATACATCTCCTGGAGGTCGTCGTAGTTTTTGTTCTCCTCCTTCGTCCACTCCATCAGGTTTGGCATGATGCGCTTCAGGTTCAGGATGCCGTAGTGGCTGGCCAGCATGGCGTCATCACCCAGGTCCTCGGTTTGCGAAGACGGGTCAACCGGGTTGCCCTGCTGGCGGCCGAAGCGGTACATCGGGTCGTTTTCTTTCTCAAGAATCCACTTCGACAGCTTGGCTACGTTATCAAATCCGTTCATCTCCGGGAAGTAGGTATAGCCCCATCTTACCGCATGTTTGTCGTACACACCGATGCCTGGCATCAGGGCAACCCCCTTGTCTTCCGGTTGCGCCACATAGTTAAAGCGGGCATAGTCCATGATAGAAGGGGCAGTGCCCATTTCCTGCGTAAATTTCGCATCGCGCAGTTTTTCCACCGGATAGGCGGCGCTGGAGCCCATGTTGTGCGGCAGACCCAGGGTATGGCCAACTTCGTGTGCGGACACGAAACGAATCAGTTCACCCATCACTTCGTCTTTGAACTTAATGCTGCGGGCATCCGGGTTAATGGCTGCCGTCTGCACAAAGTACCAGTTGCGGAGCAGGTTCATTACGTTGTGGTACCAGCCGATGTGGCTTTCCAGGATCTCGCCGGAGCGCGGGTCGTGCACATTCGGTCCGTAGGCATTCTGCGTCTCAGAAGAGAAGTAGCGGATCACAGAGTAACGGGCATCTTCGGTGCTGAACTCCGGATCTTCTTCCGGGGTAGGAGCGTCTTTTGCGATGATGGCATTTTTGAAGCCAGCCGCCTCGAAGGCCTTGTTCCAGTCTTCCACGCCTTGCTTCAGGTATGGGCGCCATTTCATAGGCGTAGCCGGGTCGATGTAATAAACGATCGGCTTTACCGGCTCTACCAGCTCACCGCGGGCATAAGCCTCTTTGTCTTTCGGCTCGAGTCTCCAGCGCACAATGTAGCGGCGCTTGGCAGCACGCTGCTCGTCTGTGCCGTAGTCAGTCTGCGAAAGGGTAAAGTATCCCACACGCTCGTCAAAACGACGGGCAGGCATCGGCACCTTCGGAAGCAGGAGCATGGAGTGATTCAACTCTACTGTAATTGTACCAGCATTGGAGTTGGCAGGCGGATCAGTTGCCTCGTAGGTCATCAATGAGCGTGCCTCAATATTGAGCGGGAAACTCTTGATGCCCTCCACAAAAGAGCGCTTGTCGTCCAGTTTCTTTACTTTGTGCGTTTCACGCTGGCGCTTGTTCAGACCGAGCGCCTGCACGTCTTTCGAGAAGAAGTCAGTCACTTCGACTACAGAAGCGCCATTGTTGTAGGCCTTTACGTCGAAAGCCTGGATCACTGGAGCCAGGTTAGAGTTCTGCACAGAGTGGAAGATCTCCAACGTGTCGCTGGCCACGTTCTGGTAAGACATCAGGCGCAGCAGGATGCGGTTGCCTTTCTTCTCCCAGCGCAGCATCTGGCGGTTGAGTTCCTCGCCACCGTAGCCGAGGTTAGTGGCTGTCTTGGCGATACGGCTCACCATCAGCATGTCGCGGTTCAGGAGCGTATCCGGAATTTCGTAGAAGTACTTCTCGTCGATGCGGTGTACCTTGAACAGACCTTCGTCGGTTACGGCATTCGGTGTGATGACGCTGGCATATGGTTTTACACCGTTGTCGTCTTTTTTAGCTGCCGGGGTGGACTGTGTCGTGGTTACTTCCTGCTTGGCTTTTTTCTTGTTCTTCTTCTTTTCCTTGCTTTGGGCAAAGGCGGGAGGTGCTACAAGCGCACCAGCCAGAAGCAGTGTAGCCAGCCGGGCATAGCGTACATTTTTGCTCATAATAGGGTGAAAGATTAGGTTAGATTTGGATTAGTGTTTTACAATATACCTGTTTCAGATATTTGATGAAAGACTAGTCCGCAAAAGAATGGTTTAATCGTATCGTCCCGCATCTTTAAATTTAGCTGTTTGCATCAGAACAATACTATAAAAGATAAACATATCACAGCAGAATGAGTAGAAAAATAAGATAGGCCATGCCTCTTGTATGGCCTGACCGGCTCCCTGACCATTAAGCGTTTCACAGCTTAAATCCGACGTGTATCGTCCTTGCTCTTGGTAATCATCACTAATCAAAAATTAACATCAACAGCATGCGAACATCTTTTGTTATAGTTATCGCATGGTGCACCGTTTTTTACACGCAGGCTTACCAGGCGATTGCACAGGGGCATGCGACCAAACACGGTACCGTGAACCTGCAAACCTCCTGCAGTGAGGAGGCGCAGCAGCGTTTTGACACTGGCCTGGCACTCATGCACCACATGATGTATGAGCAGGCGGAGCAGGAGTTTGCCGCCGCAGCAGAGGCCGCTCCGGATTGCGGCATGGCGCAGTGGGGTATCGCCATGAGCTATATCCACCCGCTTTGGGGCGAACGGCCCTCTGATGACAATCTCCGGAAAGGGAAGGCAGCCGTGGAGAATGCCCAGCAGCAAGAGAATCTGACTGATAAAGAAAAAGCTTATATTAAGGCCGTATCCGGGTTCTATGAAAACTGGGAGAATACCAGCTATGCAGATCAACTGAAAGCTTTCGAGAATGGGTATAAGCAGGTGCATCAGGCTTTCCCGGATGAAGTAGAAGCAGCCGCTTTTTATGCGCTGGGTCAGCTTGGCACCGCCCCGAAGACTGATAAAACCTTTGCCAAACAGAAAGAAGCGGGCGCTTTGCTGGAGCAGTTGCATGACAGGAACCCAGACCATCCGGGGCTGTTTCATTACATCATCCATGCCTATGACAATCCCTTGCTGGCAAACAAAGCCGTGAAAGTTTCGAGAGAATATGAGCGTATAGCCCCTGACGTGCCGCACGCCCTGCACATGCCAAGCCACATTTTTATTCGACTGGGTCAGTGGACTGACGCCGTGGACTGGAACATACGCTCAGCAGATGCCGCGCTCCGGCAGTCTTCTAAAGAGGCCGTTTCCATGCACTATCCGCATGCGCTGGATTACATGGCCTATGGTTACCTGCAACAGGGCCGTGACAAAAAAGCGCATGAGGTGGTAGAGAAAATGCAGGCTGTTTCCGGCTATACACCTACGTTCGCGACTGCTTATGCTTTGGCGGCTATACCTGCGCGTCATGCCTTGGAAAGGGGCAAATGGGCTGAAGCTGCTGCTTTGCCTGTCCGGTCTCCTCAAAACTTCACCTGGTATAATTATCCCGGTGCTGAAGCGATTACCCACTTCGCCAAAGGTATAGGAGGTGCCCGTTCAGGCAATATCACGGTGGCAGAAGAGGCCCTGGTAGCATTGGATAAGCTGCGGACACAGCTGAGCGGCTCGGGGGATGCTTATTGGGCTGTGCAGGCCGAAGCGCAACACCTGGCTGTGCAGGCGTGGCTGGAGTTTAAGAAAGGGGATAAGAACAAGGCGCTGGTCATGATGCGGGAAGCAGCTGACAAGGAGGATGCGCTGGACAAACACCCCGTGACGCCTGGAGCCATCTTACCGGCCCGCGAGCTGCTGGGAGATATGCTTTTGTTGAGCAAAAAGCCAGCGGAAGCGATGCAGGCCTATGAAGCCAGTTTGAAGGTATCTCCCAAAAGGTATAACAGTCTCTACGGAGCAGCTCTTGCTGCTGAAAAATCCAAAGACAAGCAAAAGGCGAAGAGCTACTATTTAGAACTACTGGAAATCTCTCCTGAAGCTGATGGCGACCGCGAAAGCTGGGTGCTGGCCAAAAAGTACGCTGCTAAGAAGTAAGGCAGGCTAGAACTCCAGGGTCAGCTGGTAACCCTCCATTTTGTCGTGCTGGTAGAGGAGGGAGGAGGCGGTTATACCTAATAACCGGACCGGGTACGCCGGCAACTGAGGCGTGCGCAGCAGGTCGCGTGCGATGGTGAAGATGGCGTCAGCTGACTTGATCTCGCCCAAAAAAGTCTTGCTGCGGGTGGTTTGGTTAAAGTCGAAATACTTGATCTTGACCGTGATGGTCTTAGCCGTGGCCTGCAACCGCTCCATATCGTGTGCTACTTCCTTCGCCAGCCTTTCGAGCTCCGGCAGCATCACTTCCTCCTCGGTCAGATCCACTTCAAAAGTGCGTTCCGAACCGATGGACTTCCGGATGCGGTGCGGCTGTACCTCCCGGTCGTCCTGCGCCCGGGCAATGCGGTAATAGTAGCGCCCCGTTTTGCCGAAGTGCCGCACCAATTCCTCCTCTGATCGCTCCCGCAGGTCGGCCCCAGTAAGGATGCCCATGCTTTGCAATTTGGCCGCCGTCACTTTCCCGATGCCATAGAATTTCTCGATCGCCAGAGCAGCCACTATTTCCTCTGCTTTGTCAGGCGTGATAAGTGTAAAGCCATTGGGCTTGTTCATGTCCGAGGCGATCTTGGCCAGAAACTTATTAAAAGATACCCCAGCCGAAGCAGTGAGGCCGGTTTCCTCCTGAATTTTGGCTCTGATCTCGTTGGCGATGATCGTAGCGGAAGGCATGCCGATCTTATTTTCGGTCACGTCGAGGTAGGCTTCGTCCAGGGAGAGTGGCTCTACCAGATCGGTATAGGAGTAAAATATCTCTCGTATCTGGCGCGACACGGCGCTGTATACCTCAAAGCGGGGCTTCACAAAGATCAGCTGCGGACAACGCAGCGCCGCGATCTTGGAGGCAAGGGCAGAATGCACGCCATACCTACGGGCCTCGTAACTGGCCGCTGCCACCACACCACGTGCACGCGAACCGCCCACCGCCACGGGTTTGCCGCGCAGCTCCGGGTTATCGCGCTGCTCCACGGAAGCAAAAAAAGCGTCCATGTCGATGTGAATGATCTTGCGGATAGGCGTCTGCATAGGAGCAAAGATACGGAGATTTGGAAGTTAGAAAGGCTGGAAGTTTGGAAGGTAAAAAGTTGGAACGTAGCGGCGTTATACGTAACGTCGTGGTGCTGGTGGAATTTGCGTCTTCCTGTAGGGACAGATCGCAACCTGTACGAATCGTGCACCGGCAATTATATCCCCGGATTGTGCGCAAACAACCTTCAACCATTTAACCAATCAACAATCAACGAACAGCACTCGTTAACCGATAGACAACAATCAGCAATAAACAATTTAAACCATAAAGCTATGAAAGTACTATTTGTTCTGACCTCACACGACCAACTGGGTGACACCGGTAAGAAGACCGGTTTCTGGATAGAGGAGTTTGCCGCGCCCTATTATACCCTGGTCGACGCCGGCGTGCAGGTTGATCTGGTCTCCCCGAAAGGCGGACAGCCGCCAATCGACCCGAAAAGCACGGAGCCCGATGCACAGACGGAGGCGACCAGGCGTTTTTACGAAGACGATGACCTGCAACATAAACTCTCCCGCACCAGGAAGCTTAGCGACGTACATGCTGAGGACTACGATGCCGTATTTTACCCGGGTGGGCACGGACCACTGTGGGACCTGGCAAACGACCGCGATTCCATCCGCCTGATTGAGGAGTTTACGAAGCAGCGGAAACCAGTGGCGGCCGTATGTCACGGTCCGGCCGTACTGGCCGAAGCCAAGGCGCCGAATGGTGAGCCGCTGGTGAAAGGCAAGAAAGTAGCTGGCTTCACCAATACCGAAGAGGAGGCCGTGCAGCTGACGAATATTGTGCCTTTCCTGGTGGAGGACAGGCTGAAGGAACTGGGCGGAGATTACTCTAAAGCGGATGATTGGCAGCCCTATGTGGTGACTGACGGGTTGCTGATCACAGGGCAGAATCCGGCTTCCTCAGAACCAGCGGCAGAAACACTGCTCAAAATGCTTACAAAGGAGAAGGCGTCTTAATCCGCTCATTTCCCGTATACCTTAGCATCAGTGTAGCGTGAAGATCCCACCCAATCCTGTTTTGGAAACGGTGGGATTTTTATGTTAAATAAAGAGGGCCAGTCAATCTATCTGAAACAATCCGATAGGTGTTAGGGTAATTGATGTATATACATTATTTTGCAGTCGATCTAGATTTAACCTTATGCGAAAGATAAAGAAGTTACATAAAGCGGTATACGCACCCATGGATGACCTGGTAACCTACCGGGCTATACCTACGCGCGAAGTGGAGTACATCGACCCCTTCCTTTTCCTGAACCACCACGGTCCGCAGGTATACAAGCCCGGCAACAGGGGACTGCCATTCGGCCCGCACCCGCATCGCGGGTTCGAAACACTGACCTTTATACTCGACGGCGACATCATGCACCAGGATACGGGCGGTGGCAAGGATATCATTGAGGCTGGAGGTGTGCAGTGGATGACAGCCGGTAGCGGCCTGATCCATGCGGAGGTGTCGTCAGATAAATTCAAGCAGGAGGGAGGGCCGCTGGAGATTCTGCAGCTGTGGTTCAACCTACCTGCCCAGCACAAAATGACTGCGCCGAAGTACATTGGTCTTCAGAAAGATAAGATTCCGGTAGTGGAGCTGAATGATGGCAAAGTGCGGGTAAACGTGATTTCCGGCAGTTGGGGGGAGGTGCAGGCGCCCATCCAGAACCTGAGCGACATTCACATGGTGAGCATTGAGATGCATAAGGGCGGAGAGTTCGTCTACAACATCCCATCGGAACGCAACATCTTCTTCTATGTAGTGCGTGGTTCTGTCAAGGTAAACGGCCAGGCGGCTGAAAAGCTGACTTTGGTAGAATTTGACAACGAAGGCAAAGAGGTGAAAGTCGAGGCGACGGAGGACGCTTACATCCTCTTCGGCCATGCTCAGCCGTTCAACGAGCCCGTTGTATCACACGGTCCATTTGTGATGAACACCGAAGAGGAAATTCACCAGGCCTTCCGCGACTACCAAATGGGTAAAATGGGAACCTGGAATTAGTGAGTTTGAGAGTTAGATTGCAGCGACGTTACAATGTAACGTCGTGGTGCGATTAATTTGTCATCTTGAATGCTTCCAGAGATCTGGAATCTCTGGAAGCAATGGCAAGACCTCAGATTTCTCCTAATGGTCGAAATGACAGGGGAAAGCTTAGGTTGACGGCATCGCGAAAGAACTGATGCAATCATACATTCAATTTAACTAGCCACGCCACTATAAAAAAGCTCTCCTTCCCACTCGGGAAGGAGAGCTTTTTTTAATCTATAGCATCCGCTAATTTCTTGGCATCAAACCTTATCTGCCGCGCTTTGGGCCGCCACCTTTTGAAGCATCACCACGTTTGCTTCCGCCTTTCGGTGCTGCGCTTCTGCCGGGCGCTGCTTTAGGTGAGCCTTTAAAGCTACTGCCCCGTGAGCTCTTGCCTGCACTGCCGGCGCCATCTCTGGAAGTACTTGTCCTTTTGAAGCCATCCTTAGATGCGTCTGCTCTTCTGGCACCATCGCTTCCTTTGGTTGATGATCTGGTAGTTGATGATCCCGGTCTGCCTCCTCTTGCCGCACCGTGGCCCGCACCAGTTCTGGCATCCGCACCCGAGGCACCACCTCTGGATGAAGCGCTTCTTGCGCCGCCTCTTGCTCCAGAACGTTCACCTCGTGCCGGTCTGTCATAGCTACTTTCTGAAGTCTTTCGGCTGCTCGCTCCCTTACCGCTAGGTACAAGGCTGGTCAGGCTGTTCACCTCCTGTGGCGTCAAAACGCGCCAGTGACCGGATGGCAGTTTGGCCAGAGAAAACTCACCGAAACGAACACGTTGCAGGTGCACCACCTTATAGCCAAGGCTTTCGCACATGCGCTTCAGGTAGTGATCCGTGCCCGGCTTTAGGGTGATTCGGAATCTTGTCTGATTTTCTTTAGACACAGAATTATTAACGCGCTCTTCTCCGGGTATTGGTTCTCCGCCACCGCTCATTTTGTGCAGGAAATCAGCCGTGATCGTCTTGTCGACCGACACCACATACTCCTTTTCGAACTTATTGTCCGCCCGCTTCACGCCACGTACAAAGTCGCCGTCGTTGCTCAGGAAGATGATGCCTTCCGCTTCACGCTCCAGCATGGCAGTTGGCTCCAGCGTAGCCGGGAAATTGATGGCCCGCACCACATTGTCGCGCACCGCCATATCCGAGGTGGCCGACATGTTGGCCGGTTTGTTGAAGATCAGGTATACGGGCTGTTCCTGTTTCACGCGCAGCATCTCGTCGTCGATGCGCACCTTGTCTTTCGGCGTTACTTTCATGCCGGGGTCGGTCGGTATTTTTCCGTTCACCGTCACACGGCCCTGCTCTATCAGTTCGTCTGCATCGCGACGGGAGCAAAAGCCCGAGTCGCTGATGAATTTATTCAGTCTTTTTGGTTCCATGTTGTTCGTGGCGTTCCTGTTGCAGTAAGTCAGCACCATATTCTACGCCAATCCTGTAAGAAGAAGCAAAATTACGGGAAAATATAGCTTTACCTAAGCTTTGCCTCAACTGAAAGATTTAGCACCGCTCCGAACAAACAAGACTACTCGTTTTCAAGTGCGTAAGATGTCTGCCGCATAGAAATAGTAAAGCCGATCACGCAACCAACCAGTGCCGGCACAATCCAGCCCATACCCAGGCTATACAGCGGCAGGTAACGTGCAAATACGTCACTGATGCCCAACTCAAATCCTGCGGCGCCCAGACCTTCTACCACACTCACGATACCTGTCAGCAGCACCGACCAGGTATAGATCGCATTTCGGTTGCGGAGCAGGGAGCCAAACAGCGTCAGGGTAATCAGGACGATTACGATCGGGTAAATCGCCACCAGCACAGGTATAGAGAAAGAGATGATCTGCGTCAGGCCCACGTTCGAGATCAAGGCGCTCACCAGCGTCAGTCCTAACACATATTGCTTATAAGATACCGAAGGGCGCAGCTTGTTAAAATAGCTGGAGCAGGCCACGATCAGGCCGATGCTGGTGGTGAGGCAGGCAAAGGTGATGGCTACGCTCAGAATCAGGCTGCCGGAGAGTCCGAACTGCAGGCTGGAGATCTGGCTTATGATCAGGCCGCCGTTTTCCAGATGCCCGATCGCCTGAACGCTCGTGGCTCCTGAATAAGCCAGTCCGACATACACCAGGCCAAGACCGGCTGCCGCTATCAGGCCGGCTGTAGTGCAGACTTTAGCGATTTGCTTTGGGCTGTCAACCCCCTTGGAGCGTATGGCATTGATCACAATCAGACCGAACACAAAAGAACCAATGGTGTCCATGGTCAGGTAGCCTTCCTGGAAGCCTTTGAAGAACGGAGCAGCCTCGTATGCTGCCAGCGGAGTTGTGATCTCACCTAGCGGCGAAACAATGTTCTGGAGCAGCAGGGCGGTGAGGATAAGCAGCAGCACTGGGGTGAGAATTTTGCCGATGCGGTCCACGACCTTACCCGGGTTTAAGGCCAGCAGGTACGTAACAGTAAAGAAAACCACAGAATACAGCAGCATACCCCATCCCGATGTTTTTAGTCCCTCTGACAGAAAGGGTGCAATACCGATTTCATAAGATACTGTGCCGGTTCGGGGCACGGCAAACAGCGGCCCGATGGTCAGGTAGATGATAACCGGGAACAACAGCCCAAACAGTGGGTGCACCCTGGCCGAAATGGACTGCACATCTTCATTTTTAGACATGCCTATCGCGATAACACCGAGCAGCGGAAGCCCCACGCCCGTCATCAAAAAGCCGACAATAGCGGGTGTAAGTTCAGTGCCGGCTGCCTGTCCCAGAGACAAAGGAAAAATAAGATTGCCTGCGCCAAAGAAAATGGCAAATAGCATTAAGCCAATGAAAAATGTTTCTTTAAAAGAGAGTGTTCCTGCTTTCACAATATTTTATGCTCAGTGAGAGGATGTATTGAATCTAACTGCAAGTAAATATCCAACTCGTCAAAATCCTACATTTATCTTGTGTTTAGTAAGAAGAGTGGGCTGACTATTATTGTGATCATTAAACACGAAAGAGATCTGAATATTAGCTTATATTGCTAATGCTATATGTGATGGAGCGATATCATCTACATACAGACTTCATCATACTTCTTACACTTCCATGAATAAACCTCTACTACTGCTTTTATTTTGGTTCTTTTCGCTAAACCTGCAGGCTCAGATCCAATGGGGACATCAGGTTGGGTCAACGGGGATGAATGCTGTTGAGAACCACATCGTTGATAAAGACGGCAACATCATTTCAGTGGGACATTATGAGGGAACCATCACCATTGGCAACCATACCCTCACCAGCCTGGAGAATATTGACATGTTTATGTACAAAGCAAACCCAGCGGGGCAGGTGCTTTGGGCGAAAACATTGGGCGGCCCTCAAAATGGGGGCGCCATTGGCGTGGCTACAGATAAGTATGGTAACATCTATGTGGGCGGCGTATTTATAGAGGAACTGCTTATAGATGGCAAAGTTGTATTGAAGGGAGAAGGTGTATTTAACACTTTCATCGGCAAATTTGATACGAACGGTCAGCTACTATGGTCCAAGGGAGTGCTCACCAGGGAGCGCTACGCCTCGGCTACGTTGATGGGCGTCATCACAGCCAGCCCGGAAGGAGAGGTGGTGTTACCGGTACAGTTCTGGGGTACAGTTCAGCTTGAAAACCAGCAGTACAAAAGTCAGAATCCGAGAGGGAATGATCTGCTGCTAGTCAAATTAACTTCAGAAGGCCAGGTATCGTTTGTCAGCCGATCCTTCCACGATGGCAGTGTCTATCCCCGCGAAGTAAAGCTGGATGCGGTTGGGAATGTGTACATGACAGGGGCTTACATCGGTACGTACAAAATAGCAAATCACAGTATCGCGACAGGCCCTGAATCCCATGATGATATTTTCATTGCAAAGTTTGACAAACAGGGGCGCACGCTCTGGCTCAAGGGCTTTAACAATGCTGTCGGCCTGCTGAGTAGTGCCGGAGAGAGTCTGGAAATTGATCCCAAAACTAAAAACATATACCTGGCAGGCTACTTTAAGGGCAGAATTGATTTCGATGGCATTGCGCTCGAAGAAACAGGCATGGTTGAGTTTCCGGGAGTGCCAGCAGATATTTTTCTGGCCAGTCTGACTGAGAACGGTGCTGTGATCTGGGCCAGAAGCTATGCAGGAGAGGGGCATGACCTAGCCAAGGACTTAAAACTGCTGCCCTCCGGAGGACTCGTTCTGGCAGGGGCCTGGGACTTCAAGCCTTTTGTGCAGTATTTTGATGCTGCGGGAAACCCGGGAGAGCGCATTAGCCTGAACGCTGGTGGGGTTGCCGATAATATTACGCTCGCTGCAAACGGTGCCTTCTATATCTCGGGACAGTTTTGGGGACCTCTCAAGGCTGAATACCTTTCCTGGAACGCGAAGGGAGAAATCAATGGTTTTCTGGTGAAGTTTGATCCCTGCAGTGCCAAAAGCGCTCTAGCGGGCAGCGCGTACAAAACCTACAATGTGATCACTCCAAACGGAGACGGCAAAAACGAGTATTTTGTGCTTGACCCTGCATTGGCGGGAGCTAAACTACAGGTATACAGCAGGTGGGGAAGCAAAGTGTACGAAAGCAGTAACTATAATAATGACTGGAGTGGCAATGGCCTTCCCGAAGCTGTGTATCATTGGGTAGCCACACACGACTGCTCCGGCACTCTGAAAGGCACTGTTACCATCATCAGGTGAGCTTTATGAAGCCATCTAAGTAGATAAAGAGAATTGAATTAAACTGGTAATTAATTCTTAGCTATCCTGTTTGCGGAAAATTTATTCTGATGAAGAAGTAGTTGAGTATGTGAGCTTTAATTTTCTCTTTAAACGAGCTGCTATACCTTCGCTGATTTTGTTTGAAACCATTTTTCCCTTGCCAGCCTTATATAAGCAATCACCCGAAGCAATATCCGATTATGCTGGAATATTCCATGTTCGAAAGGCTCCCTTACCGGAGCCAGCGCGAAGCCCTGAAAAAGGAGGGCACACTCATTGCACGCCGTCAGGTGAACGGGTATACAATCTTATTGTACACTTTGGGGCACACATTTGTGGAGGTATGGACGGGCACAGAGGCGGAGGTTGTGAGTACCTTTAAGCAAACAGCCAGTGCCATGGCAGTGCTGGAGCCCTATGCGGATGAAATAGATATCCGGCAGCTGATCAGCACGCTATCCTAGCAAGACATTACTGACAATGAAAATGCAAAACCCCGTCTGTAGTAGGTATACCTACCGCAGACGGGGTTTTTATGTCAGCAAGGGTTACTTACTTTTTAAGAGAATACTGTCGGAGCCATTCCTCTGCTGAATTCTTGTCATCAAATACCTTTGCCGTGAAAGCTTTCAGATTGTTGTAAAAGCTGGCGGCAGTTGATTCAGCAAAGGTTTCCGGAGTAGTGATCATGGCAAAATACTTTAGTCCGGCTCTGGCAGCGCGAGGGCTCCATTCATTGAGCACCCAGCTGAGGGAGTGGTCCCATCCACCGATGATCAGCCGCGTGTCATTCAGCACACAGTTAAAACCTGCCTCGGCCAGCGCTTCGGTGTAAGCTTGAGCACCAGTCTTGATATTCTCTTCTGTTAGATAACCCATCCAGTTCACATGCACCCATTTGTTCTTCGCATTTACCTCTATGGTAAGGTATACGCGGCCAAACGGGTTCTTCAATTCTTTCTTCATTGCTCAAACATAAGCGTCCAACTGCAAATTTATCTTAAAGCGATCAGACTTTTCCAAACTTTACATCCTGCCAAGGCTATTCACAACCAAATACGCCGTCACCAATAGGCGCGCCAGGAGGCAGACTGAGCTGTTTGGTTGGTTTCACTTCCTCTGGTTTCTCCATACGGGCCAGCGCGAAATCCAGATGTGCTTTGTAGCCCGTGTCGCGTGTGCGTTTGGTCTGACTGGTGGCATGCTGCTTAATGTCGGCCAGTGCGCTGGCGGCAACGGCACGTGCCTGGTAAGAGGCATTCTCGTTTTGTGCCAGTGCCATCAGGTGGGTCAGTACGACCTGTTCGGTTTGTAGCTGTACCTGACCGGCCAGTCCACTCTGGCGTCTGCTTTTCCAGGTTTGGTCAATCAACTGACTGGTTACATCCTGCAGACTGAGTGAGTTATGACGGGCTCCGAATTCCACGAGGCGTGAGGCGCGCTCCGGGTGCAGCAGGAAAGAAATTGAGAAGTCAGCAGAGGCCTGCGCTGCGGCCAGTGGATCAAACGTGAGCCCGGTTCTTTTCGCAAAGAGCTCACGATTGTTTCCCAGGCCCGGTGCACGGGGCGGAATCAGGGCGATGACGTTCTCTGGCAGGGTAAGCACTTCCGGCGAAATCGTCTGAAGCATGGCATCGAGGCCCTTTTGCTGCTCTCTTTTGTCAAGCACTTCGGTTACCAGCTGCTTATCGCCACGCAGGGCATAGGTATAGCGCATGCCCCCGATCAGCTTGGCCGCCGCCTCAGTCTGGTAGCGGTGGAAGTTATAAATGGGCACCAGCACATCTTCCAGTGTACTCATAGCCGTACCTGGCTTAATGTTTTTCTCAGAGAAATTCTGCAGTGCTTTTTTGCGAACATCCAGCACCCGCGTCAGCTCATCCGCCGCATTGGTGCCGTTGTCCCACAGGTGAGCAGTCGGGTGGGCACCGCCGGGAGCACGGGCATCCGTGTCAGAGATAAAAGTAAGGCCTCGGGTACGACCCTGTGCCAGCAGCTCGTCCAGAGCTTTCTTCTCGTCAGTTCCCTGCGGGAAGTCCTGGTAGCCATAAGTCACGGCCAGCTTGTCCCACTCGCCTATACCTGTGCCGTAGGCATTGCTGATGTTGATGTTGCCGGCTCTGTCCAGTTGTACCTGCGGGTGCGGATAGTCCATCACCGAGGCATTGTTGTTGGCGTCGTAGTTGTGCATGATGCCCAGGGTATGGCCCAGTTCGTGCGCTGACAATTGCCTGATGCGGGCTAGTGCCATTTCCATCATCGCCTTATTTTCGGGCTTGCCATCTTCATAAGGTGCCAACAGTCCCTCCGCAATCAGATAGTCCTGGCGCACACGCAAAGAGCCCAGCGACACATGTCCTTTGATGATCTCGCCTGTGCGCGGATCCATCACAGAAGCGCCGTAAGACCATCCTCGTGTGCTGCGGTGCACCCACTGGATCATGTTGTAGCGCACATCCATCGGGTCAGCCGTATCGGGCAGCACCTCTGCCCGGAAGGCATCTTTATAACCAGCCGCCTCAAAAGCCTGGTTCCACCAGCGGGCACCGTCCAGCAGAGCAGAGCGGATCGGCTCCGGCGCCCCATTGTCCACGTAGTACACGATCGGCTTAACAGCTTCCGATACCTTGGCAGAAGGGTTCTTTTTCTGCAGACGGTGACGGGCAATGTAGCGCTTCTCGATTTTTTCGTTGACAGGTGTGGCGTAGTCGAAATAGGAGATACCGAAATAACCGGCTCGCGGATCAGCTTCACGCGGTGTGTAGTTATTGTCAGGCAGCTCGATGAAGGAGTGGTGCTGGCGCAGGGTAACGGCTTGCTCATCAGGAGCTACGCTGCGCACAATAAAGCCGCCATTGTCACTGGTGAAAGTAAGGGTCGACTCAAACTCAGTGTTTTTCGGAAAGTTCTTGGTGCGAGGCAGGTATAGCGCCGAGCGACTGGCGTCGAGGCGGTAGGTGCCCTGGTTGGAGCGCCGTATGCTGCCGATCACATCGTGTGCATCGCGCAGCAGAAAGTCAGTGGCATCTACCAGCACCCGCGGCCCATCCGCCGCCTCGGCCTTAAATCCCCAGAGCACCGATTGGGCGAAAGATTCTTCCACGGCGCGGGCTTCGTTCTGATTGTCCGTGATGGCTCTGTAGCGCAGGTTTGGCTGCACGAGCAGCACCTTCGGACCGATCTTTTTAAAGGAAACAATGCGTTGGCCGCCCAGCTGGCCACGATCGAGGCCAATGTCGTTGGAGCCGAGTCCGCCCGGCAGCGAGTTCACATACAGAAAATCCTGCCCGAACTTATCGATCTCCAGCCAGATCTTACCGTTGTTTTCGTCCCAGTAGAAGGTATAGAAACCGGGGAATTTTTTCATCCCCGCAGTTTTGGAACTGATGCTGGGGAGGTGCTGTGCCTGGGCGCTCCCAAAGGCAAGCAGCGGAAGCAGAAGAAGGAGCAGAAGCCCGTTTTTAAGAGTTAATTTCATGGTTTAAGGTATAGAATAAGATAGGGTATGCAGGCTTAAGTTACGCATTTTGAAAATAGAATCCTGAAAATATAGCTTAAACTGAATTGAACGAGAGGCTGCCTTAAATCTGAAAACCTTAAGCGCTCAGGGGAGTACATATTCTCTGAGCGCTCTCAGAGCACGATTTAGAACAAACAAAACCTTTCACTATGAAAAAGATACTGATGGCTATTTCGGCCTTTGCGCTGCTGACAGCCTGCGGCAATGAGCAGAAATCGGAGTACGAACGCTACTACGACAGTGATTACCAGCCTGACACCACGGCAGTAGCTTCTCGTCCGCAACCGCCGCGCCCTGCCACCACACCACCTGCAGGAGGAGCCACGCAGGATGTACAGACCACACCGGCCGGCACGGAGACTGGTCCGGGAGCAACGGAGGGAGCTCCCCAGCAAAAAGAGGCACTGGCCGGGCAGTACGCCAAAGGGGAGAAGCTGATCGCCAGTTCTGACTGCCTTGCCTGCCACAAAGTGGACCAGAAAGTGGTGGGGCCGTCATACCAGGAAGTGGCCGAAAAATACGAATTCAACGACAAAAACGTAGATTATCTATCGAGCAAAATCATCCAGGGCGGATCCGGAGCCTGGGGGCAGATCCCAATGCCGCCGCACCCGAACATGAGCGAAGCCGATGCCAAGGAGATGGCACGTTACATCCTGTCACTTCGCCAATAGCATGATCCTGAAAGCTGTCCTCCGGTACCCGGACAGGTATGGGGACAGCTTTTTTATACCTTAACCACAGCAAGCCAACACGCATGAGCAGAGCCAAAAATTACAGTGAACTGGAAGCGGAACTGGTGCTCGACGCCAAGGCCACGCTTGGGGAGGGAGCCATCTGGCATCCGTCTGAGAAGCGCCTTTACTGGGTGGATATAGAAGGCCGCAAACTGCACCTGTTCGACCCTACCACGGACGAGGACACCGTCTGGCCGGTAGGAGAACGGGTTGGTACGGTGGTACCCCTGGTGAATGGTGGTGCATTGGTTGCCCTGCAGAATGGCGTGCATTTTATCAATACTGAAACCGGCGAACTGACACTGGTTGCCAATCCGCTCGAACAGGATGATATCCGGTTCAATGACGGAAAATGTGATCCGGCTGGCAGGTTTTGGGTAGGCACCATGGCACTTGACTCCCGTGAAGGGGCTGCGGTGCTTTACCGCATGGAGCACGACGGGCAGATGGCGCAAGTGCTGGACGATCTGACTGTTTCAAACGGCCTGGTCTGGACGGCAGACAAAAGTCGCATGTACTTCATTGACACACCCACCCGCCAGGTGCAGTCCTTCTCTTATGACCATGATACAGGCACCATCCGGAAGGAGCGGGACGTGTTTGCAATACCAGAGCATGAAGGAAAGCCAGACGGGATGACCATCGATGAAAAAGGAAGGCTTTGGATCGCGCTCTACGGCGGCGGCGGCGTAGGCTGCTGGGACACGGAAACAGGCGAGTTGCTCCTCAAGGTAAAAGTACCGGCTCCGCATACTACTTCCTGCGCCTTCGGTGGCGAGCGCCTTGACACACTCTATATCACCACCGCCCGCAATGGTTTGGATGATGATCAGTTGCAGCAATATCCGAAGAGCGGCGGTATATTTGCCCTGAAACCAGATGCCAAAGGGGTTCCTGCGAACTTTTTCCTGAGTCGGCTGTAAGATTTAAGCCAATTTCAGGTGCTGTGAATTAGTCCCTGTGCGGTAGAAATTTTCATTGTACAAGGTGCTATACCTAATAGACTATTAATTTAAAAATCTTAACTAAACTATGATTCCAGCTAAAGCTTATGCCGCATTCGATCCTACCAGTCCGCTCGGGCCCTTCAGCCTGGAGCGCCGCGAGGTGGGGGAGCATGACGTGCTGATCGATATCAAATACTGTGGCGTGTGCCACTCGGACCTGCACCAGGTCCGCAACGAATGGGGCGGGGCCATGTACCCGCTGGTACCCGGTCACGAGATCGTGGGGGTAGTGAGCAAGGTAGGATCTGCCGTGAAGAAATTCAAAGAAGGCGATCTGGCCGGTGTCGGCTGTTTTGTCGACTCGTGCCGCGAGTGCCACAGCTGCAAGGAAGGCCTGGAGCAGTACTGCGAAGTGCAGAATGTGGGCACCTACAACAGCTTTGAGCGTGACGGGAAAACCATTACGTATGGCGGCTACTCCAGCCAGATCGTAGTGGACGAGAACTATACCCTGAAGGTGCCGGAGAACCTGGACCTGGCCCGTACAGCGCCGCTGCTTTGCGCCGGTATCACCACCTATTCGCCTATCATGCAGTGGAAGATCGGGGAGGGGCACCGCGTAGGCATCGTAGGCCTCGGGGGACTGGGGCATATGGCCGTGAAGATCGCTGCTGCCAAAGGTGCCGACGTGACGGTGCTGAGTACTTCGCCTAATAAGAAACAGGATGCCCTGGACCTGGGCGCGCACAACTTCGCTGTGACAAAAGACGAGGCGACGCTCAAACAGCTGCGTAACTCGTTTGACTTTATCATTGACACGGTATCGGCTCCGCACGACTACAACCTATACCTGTCTATGCTGAAACGTGACGGCACGATGATCCTGCTGGGAGCGCCACCAGAGCCGTCAACAGTAGCAGGCTTTAGCCTGATCGCCCGCCGCAAGCGCCTGGCTGGCTCTATGATCGGCGGTATACCGGAGACACAGGAAATGCTGGACTTCTGCGCCGAGCACAACATCATGTCCGACATCGAGCTGATCAATATGGAAGACATCAACGAGGCGTATGAACGCATGCTGCGCAGTGATGTGAAGTACCGCTTTGTGATCGATATGGCGAGTTTGCAGTAGGTACTGATGAGCTAGGACGCTCGCGCCATTAAAAAGGCTCTCCTATCTTTGGGAGAGCCTTTTCTAATTTAATCCCTCTAACTCCCGCTGTAGATTCGCTCTTGCCTTTTCTTCAAATGCCTCCTGAAAGACTGGGGTCTTAAAAATATGTTCTTGGGCCAGAAAATGCTGCAACACTTTGCGTCTGCCAGGTTTGAAGATCAGGTCGGGGTAGATGCTATACTCTTTCCGCACCCCCTGGCTATACCTGTCATAGCACTCCTGGTCTGCGCCCAGTATGGCGAGATCCAGGTCGAGTAGCAGGTTGATCAGCTTATGTATATTTGTCTGATGGACCTTGGTGGCGATGATCATTTCTTTCACCTGCAGTATATCAGCCTCAGGTATACCGAGTCTGCGCAGGCGCTCTTCAGCGAGGGCGGCACTTTGCTCTTCATTGTCAGACCGGGTCGCCTTGTACACGATGTCGTGGTAAAAAATGGCGAAGCGTAACATGTCCTGCTGCGGCGACTCCGACTTATACCTGTCGGCCAGCTCCAGCATGTAGGCGAGATGGTCGAGGTTGTGGTAATGCCTGTCCCCAGCGGTATAAGCCTTTTGCAGTTCATGCCACAGCTGCCTGATTAGTGCGTCATCTGAGGTATACCTGCGGCAAAGTGCTTCCCATGTTGATTTCACAGAATCGTTCATCTTTATTACTTACCAGGTCTGAAGCGCACGACGATCCGAACCCGCTGCTCTATTTTATGCCCATCCTGCGTAGCTGATTCCCACTTCGGACCCTGTGCAACAAGGCGCATGGCTTCATCATCGCAAGGCGGACATAGGCTACGGATAACTTCCAGGTTTTCAAGGGAGCCAGTGGTGGTGACAGTTGCCTTAATCACGACACGACCTCTCGTCATCTCTGAGGTATAGCGCAGGTTCTCCTCCATGTACTGACGATAAGCTTTATGGCCTACAGCTGGTTTTGCAGCCACAACAGGAGCTGGATTAGCGGTGTGTTGGCGCGTTACCACTACTTCGCTCAAGGCGCGGTTGTCTACCTGCAGATCCATGGTAATCGGATCCGTACCTGCATACACTCCCTTCTCCCTAGTTTGATAGCCAATGTACCTGAAAACCAGTGTTGCCTTCTCATCCGGCAAGGTCAATACGAAATTTCCCTGTACATCAGTCGCTACGGCTTGGGAAGTGCCTTTCACCACAACCGACACACCGGGCAACGGCGTACCATCCTGATCGATAACTTTGCCCTGCACCTGATTCGGACCGAGCTGCTTGTTGCGCTGTACCTGCACACCCGCTACTCTTGCCTGCAGGGCTTTGGCCACGGAGGTGCTTTCCGGTAGCATTGTGTTGCGCTGCGGAGGTGGCGGTACCGTCACCTCCGCCAGTTGTTTTTCAGGTTGTGCAGTTACAATTCGCTCAGGTATAGATTCTGTCAGATCGGCTACATCAATTTCAACTTCTACCTCTTCAAGGTCATCTATTACAGAAGCTTCTTCCCGAACAGGTGTATTTTTACGTGCCCGAGGTGCAAGGAGCGCTCTGGGTTGTGTGACAGCGGCTAGCTGGCTTGGACGCACTGTGTCGGGCTTGGCATCTGCTAAAGTTTCAGGTATAACCGGCACCTCGGCTTTTTCGCCCAGATCCATTGCCTCCTGAATTGCTCTTTCCTGCCGGGCGGCTATGCCTTGCTGTTCGCTCACCTGTTGGTAGTTGTAGTAGAATACCACAATAGTGGAAAGTAGCACCATGGCCAGAGCAGCAGCTACTTTCCAGTCGGTCAGGTATAGCGGCACAGGTTTGCGCTTCTGGCGGCGGCTTTTGGCAGCGATGTGGCGGTTGATGTCCCGCACATGGCTTACGGTTTGGGCAGCATCAGACACAGCCAGCCCCTCCAGCACATCCGAGCACAGGTCGCAGTCCAACAGGTGGCGCTCCAATTGGTGGTGCAGGGCTTCGGGCAAAGTACCTTCATGGTACTGCTCCAGCAGTTCCACGGAGGGGTGGTCGCCCCGGTCCCATAGTATATGTCGCTTATCTGGCTGCATGGTTTTTCTCCATGATGATTTTCAGGTTTCGCTTTCCGTTCTGGATGTAGCTTTTTACTTTATTCAGATCGCAGCCCGTCAGGGCGCTGATCTCTTTGTAACTCTTCTGCTGCAGGTAAAACAGCTCCACACATTCCCGCTGCTGCGGTGGCAACTCCTTTAAGGCCGCGTGCAAAGCCTGCTCCATTTTCTCAGATTCCTCCGCTTCAGAAGGATGCAGGGGCTCCGTATTTTCCATAACGGGCGGGGTATTATCCGAAAGAGGCACCGATTTTTTGTGCTTGTTGGCCCGCAGCTGCATCAGGCAGAAGTTACGGGTGGTGACATGCAGCCAGCTCTTGAAATTGCTTACCTCGTGCTGCAGCAGTGCTTTCGACACGTGCTCAAACAACTGCATAGTAGCGTCTTTGCTTTCTTCCGGGTCCTGCAGGTATTTCTGGCAGACCAGGTATACCAGCTTGGAGTGGCGCTGAAACAATTCCCCCAGATGCTCCAGATCGCCGGTCTCTTTATAGAGGCGCACCAGCTCCTGATCATCGGGAGGCGGCTTGGCATTGGTGAAAAGCTTGATGAAGAAAGGGAGCATGTGCCGGAATTGAATTTCTAAAGAAAAGAAAAATATTCTGAAAATTTTATGGAAAGCCTGTGGAGGTGTCATCATGTCGGAAACCAAAACATAATAGCCATGAAAAAGAACCTCTTCCTGCTCTTCGCCCTGATGCTGTTCGGGCTGACTGCAAACGCGCAAAGCCGCACCATCACCGGCACCGTAACCGACGCCAACGACGGCAATCCGCTACCCGGTGTAAGCATTACTATTAAGGGCTCCACTAAGGGCGCCGCCACCGACAAGCACGGTAAGTATAGCCTGTCTATACCTGATGATAACGCTACACTCGTATTCCGATTCATTGGCTACATGACACAGGAAATAAAAGTAGGCAAGCGGGAAGTATTGGACGTGAAACTGCAAATCGACGGTCGACAGCTCTGTGAGGTCGTTGTGACAAAACAAAGCGTGGGCAGAGTGCTGGCTGGTAAAGTGGCGGGTGTTTTCCAGGGAAGAAATCTAGCAGAGAGTGAAGTATATGCACCTGCACCTATTTTTGATGCCGCACCGCTGGTACATAGCACCGAGAATTATGACTTCATCAAAGAGAATTCCTTTCTGGACGCTCAGAAGAATCCGCTCTCCACTTTCTCCATCGATGTAGACAATGCCTCCTATAGCAACGTTCGCCGCTTCCTGAATCAGGGCCAGCGTCCCCCTGCTGATGCCGTGCGCATTGAGGAGATGGTGAACTACTTCAACTATGACTACCCACAGCCAACCGGTGATGCGCCCTTTTCAGTGACTACGGAGTTATCCGCCTGCCCCTGGAACAAACAAAACCAACTGCTGCACATCGGTCTGCAGGGCAAGCGTGTTGCTACGGACAAACTGCCGCCTTCCAATCTGGTATTCCTGATCGACGTATCCGGGTCCATGTACTCGCCTGATAAGCTCCCGCTCGTAAAAGCCGGTCTGAAGCTGCTGGTGGAGGAGCTCCGTCCGCAGGATCAGGTGTCGATGGTGGTCTATGCCGGTGCGGCGGGACTGGTACTGCCTTCCACATCCGGGAAAGAGAAGAAAAAGATCATC
The DNA here is from genome assembly GCF_058932855.1 of Pontibacter sp. LHS1. Taxonomy (NCBI): domain Bacteria; kingdom Pseudomonadati; phylum Bacteroidota; class Cytophagia; order Cytophagales; family Hymenobacteraceae; genus Pontibacter; species Pontibacter sp. LHS1. The sequence goes on along the minus strand of NZ_JBZYWF010000002.1, from coordinate 396,606 downwards.
GCAGCTTTGGATAAGCTCGAAGCAGGTGGTTCAACTGCCGGTGGCGCAGGTATAAACCTGGCCTACAAAGTAGCCGAGGAGAATTTCGTGAAAGGTGGAAATAACCGGGTTATTCTGGCATCAGATGGTGACTTCAATGTAGGCGTAAGCAGCGACAGCGAACTGCAGCGCCTGATCGAGAAGAAACGTGAAACCGGTGTGTTCCTCACCGTGCTGGGCTTCGGCACTGGCAACCTGAAAGACTCCCGTATGGAGCAATTGGCCAACAAAGGAAATGGCAACTATGCTTACATCGATAACATTCGGGAAGCGCAGAAAGTGTTCGTAAACGAGTTCGGTGGCACCCTCTTCACCATTGCCAAAGACGTGAAACTGCAGCTGGAGTTCAACCCTGCCAAAGTAAAAGCCTACCGCCTGATCGGCTACGAAAACCGCGCATTGGCCAACGAAGAATTCAACGATGATAAGAAAGATGCCGGCGATATGGGCTCCGGCCACACCGTCACCGCCCTCTACGAGATCATACCAGTAGGGGCTTCATCCGAAACACAAGCGGGACTTGTGGATGAACTGAAATACCAGAAAACAACTGTCGATCCGAAAGCCAAAAGAACTGACGAAATGCTCACCATGAAGCTGCGTTACAAAGAGCCGAATGGTGTGACCAGCAGACTAATAACTACAACGGTGAGTAGTCAGGCTATACCTGCCGCGCAAACCTCAGATAATTTCCGCTTTTCAGCCGCCGTGGCTGCCTGCGGCATGCTCCTCCGTGACTCGGAGCACAAAGGCAACGCCTCGTACCCGATGGTGCTGGAGCTAGCGAAGAATGCCCGTGGCAAGGATGAAGAGGGGTACCGGGTTGAGTTTGTCAATCTGGTGAAGTCGATGGGCTTGTTGAGTGAGAGGTAATTGGTTCTTCTTTTGCTGAAGAGTAGGAAGAAGTAATTGCTTCTTCCTACTTTTTTAATTGTGGTTGGCATACCGTTGATGCCGCGAGCGTCCAAGCTCGTGATTACTATCGATAGGCCTTTGGCCGCTTAGGCATGCTCGTGGAGCAACTGCTGTTGCATTTATAGCATGCTGTTTTGCTTTGTAGCTTGCCCTGGCCGGGTGGGCCTTACTTTTTGTCTTGACACAAAAAGTAAGCAAAAAAGTCAAGACGCTCCAAATCGAGGGCCCCTACCCCCACTCGCTGAACGCTCAAACAGTGGAGCGCCAAAGGGTGCACCTGGCCAATGCGATCTGTTTTATAGCTTCAGGGGCAAGTTACCTTTTCAATGCGTGCTAGCGGTTTGTACTACAACGTTTATACCTAGAAGGTGGCAATAGCAGAAGCCCCCCTACTTGGATAAGGAGGGGCAGGGTGGATTGACCCGATATTGCTAAAGATTTGCAATAGCTACGGCGCTATACCTGTAGAATGGCAATAGCTAATTCCCCTCTGGTGGGCAGCGGCCATCGACTAAGAAGAGGGACAGGAGGATGACAATCGTACACTCCGACATTATCAATTCTGAAAATCTTTCTAAATCCTGTAAATCCTTGGGGTAGGGGTCCTATATAAAGATTCAGACAAACTTCCGCACCACCCACGTCGTCATGGCGCGTTCCTGCTCCACCAGCACCGTCTTCAAAGGTTCCATACGCTCAGCTCCTAAACCCTTTTCCAACGCTACAATCATCCCTTCATCCGCCAAAAACCAAACCGGCCCGTGCGACATCCGGTAATACCTCCCCTCCACCTGCTGCAGTTTGTTTTCCAGCCCTATCGTGGTGCTGAAGCGGGCGAAGAGCATACCGCCCGGTTTGAGCACTCGCCACAACTCCCGTACAATGCCCTTGAAATGTTCCTCGCTTCGGGCGAAATGTAATACAGCACTGCAGAGTACTACATCAAATTGTGCATCGGCAAACGGCAGCTCATCCAGATCAGCGACCACAAAATTTCTGGCAGGCAGAGTAGGAGCCAACTCAGATGCTAGCTGACGCGTTTTTTCAATTGCTTCCACCGAAATATCTGCACCGTATACCTGTACGCCGGCCTGCATCAGGTAGGCAATATTTCGTCCGGTACCACAGCCGGCATCCAACAATCGCATACCTTTCTGGATGCGGCCTTTCAGCAATTGATCGAAGAGGTAGATATCGATGTCGCCGAACTGGGCGCGGAGGGAAGTGAGCGGGATGTGAAACATAGCTACTGTTGTTCAGACAATGGTGATACAATGCGTACGAGGCTGAAATTAAGCATGATTTTTCTATCCTTTTTGCTCTTTTTTTAAGAATATTGAACAGCAATAATCGACTATAGCCCCTATGAATAACGCAACTGCAACCGAAACTGTGAAACGCTCTGGCCTGTCTGTGAGCGAGTTTATCCAAAAATACGCTAACCATCCAACTTACATCCCGCCGACCGGACCTGAACTGAATGCCAAAAACTGGCAATGTGAGGCGGCCCTGCGCATGTTCCTTAACAACCTTACCGACGAAGTGGCCGAGGACCCGAGCCGGCTGGTGGTATACGGCGGCATCGGGCAGGCGGCCCGCACTGTGGCCGATGCGCAGAAGATTATCGAGGTGCTGTTGACGTTGGAAGAAGACGAAAGTTTGCTGGTTCAGTCCGGTAAGCCTGTGGGCAAGGTACGCACGCATGCTGAGGCGCCGCGTGTGCTGATCGCCAACTCCAACCTGGTGCCGCACTGGGCGACCTGGGAGCACTTCAACGAGCTGCGTGCCCGAGGCCTGATGATGTACGGACAGATGACGGCCGGTAGCTGGATCTACATTGGTACGCAGGGCATCTTACAAGGCACTTACGAGACCTTTGCAGCTTGCGGCAGAATACACTTTAACGACGACCTGCGCCACAAACTGCTCGTAACGGGCGGTCTGGGCGGCATGGGCGGGGCGCAGCCGCTGGCCGCAACTATTGCGGGTGCAACCTTTCTGGGTGTGGATGTGGATCCGGAGCGCATCAAAAAGCGTCATGAGACCCGTTACATCGACAAAATGACTCACGACTACGAAGAGGCGAAGCGCTGGGCACTGGAAGCCAAGGAAAAAGGCGAGGCTATCTCCATCGGGCTGGTAGGCGACATCGGTGATGTGCTCGAGAAACTGATTCAGGATAATATCACCCCGGAAATCCTGACTGACCAAACTTCGGCCCACGATCCGATCAACGGCTACGTGCCGAACGGATTGACGCTGGAGGAAGCCAAGTCACTGCGAGAAAGCGATCCGCAGGAGTACAAAGCCCGCTCGCTCAGGAGCATGGCCCGCCACGTGGGCTTTATGCTGGAGCTGCAACGCCGCGGCAGCCGCACATTTGACTATGGCAACAACCTGCGTGAGTTCGCGCAGCAGGGCGGCGAGCCGAACGCCTTCAAAATACCAGGTTTTGTGCCGGAGTACATGCGTCCGCTCTTCTGCGAAGGCAAAGGTCCTTTCCGCTGGGCGGCTCTCTCCGGTGATCCGGAAGATATCCGCGTGACCGACGAGGCATTGAAGCAACTCTTCCCGGAGAACACGCACATGATCAAGTGGCTAAACGAAGCAGAAGAAAAAGTGGCTTTCCAGGGACTGCCTTGCCGCATCTGCTGGCTGGGTATGGGCGAGCGCGAGAAGGCTGGCCTTATGTTCAACCAGTTGGTGCGCGATGGCAAAGTAAAAGCCCCGATCGTCATCGGCCGCGACCACCTCGACTGCGGCTCCGTGGCCTCACCATACCGCGAAACAGAAGGTATGCTGGATGGATCAGACGCTGTATCAGATTGGCCACTGCTCAACCTGATGTCCAACACGGCGGGCGGTGCTACCTGGGTATCGTTCCACCATGGAGGCGGTGTAGGTATAGGCTACTCGCAGCATGCGGGTATGGTGATCCTGGCAGACGGTACCGAGCGTGCCGACCGCTGCCTGAGCCGTGTGCTGCACAACGACCCGGCCATGGGCATTTTCCGACACGCCGACGCCGGTTACGAAACGGCTCAGGCAAATGCGGAGAAGTTTGGGTTGAAACTATAAGCTACTGTTGTTCAGATTCAAATGGCTATACCGTCTTTTAGATTGCTAGTGAGAAATCTGGAGAACGTGTGCACGAGATCCGGATTTCTCCTGACTGCACGTGCGCCTTTCGACTTTCGTCTCGGGCGTGTTTGAGATGACAGTCACTCTGAATAGCCGTTTACCCATAAACAGCAATCCATAAAACTATGAAAGTAGAAACTTCACATATTTTAATCGGCCCATTTAGCCAGGTACTCACGATGGCTGATTTGCCGGAGTCGGGCCCCATCGCTGACGAACAGCTGCAGGTGCTGGAAAATGCCGGCGTACTGGTGTACGAGGGGCAGATCACACAAGTAGGCCATTACGACAAGCTGCTGCAAATTGCTGCTGACAAGAAGTACCTGCTGCACAAAATTGACCAGCCCATGGTGCTGTTGCCGGGTCTGATCGACTCCCATACCCATATTTGCTTTGCAGGTTCAAGAGCAAACGACTATGCCATGCGGGTGGCCGGAAAATCATACCTGGAGATCGCCCGCAGCGGAGGCGGTATACTCGACAGCGTGCGCAGAACCCGTGAGGCCACCGTGGTGGAGCTGGTGGACTTGCTCAGGAAGCGCTGCGACCGCCACCTGCACGAGGGGGTGACGACCTGCGAAGTTAAAAGCGGGTATGGCCTGACCACAGAAGAAGAACTAAAAATGCTGGAGGCAATTCAGCTGGTTAACAAGCACCATGCGCTGGAGCTTGTACCTACCTGTCTGGCCGCCCACATGCGTCCGCCGGAGCACACCGACTCGCGGCTATACCTGCAGGAAGTGGTGACCGAACTTCTGCCGCAGATCAAAGAGCAGGGCTTGGCGAACCGGGTGGATATTTTTATCGAGGATACCGCCTTCAACGAAGAGGATTCGCTGGAGTACCTGCTGGCAGCGAAGGACATGGGCTTTGATATTACCGTGCATGCTGACCAGTTCAGCACGGGAGGTAGCAGGATTGCCGCCGAAGTCGGAGCCCTGAGCGCTGACCATCTTGAAGCTAGTGGAGAGGAGGAAATAGGACTGATGCGAGCCGCTGGCGTGGTAGCCACGGTACTGCCCGGCGCATCTTTAGGCTTAGGTATGCACTACGCTCCGGCCCGCAAAATGCTCGACGGCGGTCTTTGTGTGGCTATCGCGACTGACTGGAATCCGGGTTCTGCGCCGATGGGTGACTTGTTGTTGCAGGCTGCACTGATCGGAGCCGCTGAGAAACTGACCTGTGCCGAAACGCTGGCTGGCATCACCGTTCGCGCCGCAAAAGCCCTGAACCTGTCTGACCGTGGCACCCTTGAGAAAGGCAAGCTAGCCGACATGATCGCCTTCCCGACTGATAATTACAGAGAAATCCTCTACCTGCAAGGCAAACTGAAGCCAACGCAGGTATGGAAGCGGGGGCGGGAGATGTAGCGGCTGTTTATGTTACAAGTGTGTAACAATCACTCCCCGAACAACAATCAACGATTTAACCATCAGCAATTAAATACATGTACAAACCCACAGCACCCGGCACCTGGAAAGGCAGAGTAGACGCTACTGACGGAGCGGAAGGCAAGCGCTGGCACCAGGGAATAGAGCTCCTCAACCTGACCGAGGAAACAGCTTCTGCCAATGCAGATCAGGCAATCGCTTTCCTGGGCTTTTGCTGCGACGAAGGAGTTCGGCGCAACCAGGGCAGGGAAGGGGCGGTGCAGGGACCGGTGGCGCTTCGGCAGGCCATGGCTTCCTTTGCATGGCATCTGGAAGATGATACTGCCCTGTTTGATGCAGGTGATGTGTACTGCACCAACCAGAACCTGGAGGAGGCGCAGAAACAGCTGGGCAAAAAGGTACACGCCCTGCTTGCCCATACCTACAAGACCATTGTACTGGGCGGTGGACACGAAACAGCCTATGGACATTATTTGGGTATAAAACAGTTACTGCCGCAGGATAAACAGCTTGGTATTATTAACTTCGACGCTCACTTCGACCTGCGCAGCTATGAAAAGCAGTCCAGCTCGGGCTCTCCTTTTCTGCAGATAGCTGACGACCTGCTGGCCGATAACCGGGAGTTCAATTACCTGTGTCTCGGTATACAGCAGTACGGCAATACCCAAAAGCTCTTCAGCACGGCCAAAGACTATGGCGCTGATTACGTGTTTGCACCCGCCATGCAGGTATACAATTACGAGCAGCTACGGGAGAAACTACAGCAGTTTATAGGCATGGTGGATGTGCTCTACGTCAGCATTGATCTGGATGTGTTTGCGGCGGCTTATGCGCCGGGCGTGAGTGCACCTGCTGCGCTGGGTATTCACCCGGAAATTGCGCTGATTTTGCTGCAGGAGATCATCGGCAGCGGCAAAATGCTGGCCTTGGATGTAGTGGAGCTGAATCCGGCACTGGATATCGATAACCGAACGGCAAAACTGGGCGCTTCGCTGCTATACCATGTGGTACAGCAATGGAGTCAGATATAATTGAGTTGAGGAGTTTGTGAATTTAAGAGTTAAAGAGGTTAAGAGGGAAAAATTCGCAAAAACTGATTCAAATTTAATTCCATACTAATTCTCAACTCCAAAACTCTCAAACTCCTCAACTTGCCTTATTTACCGATCTTGAACTTTGTCCAATAGGTCGTGTCGGGGGTTATTACTTCTACCTGGTACGTGTCTGGTCTTAGCTTGCCCAGGTCAAAGCGCCAGGCGGTTTCTTTTTTGGCTACGCTGACAGGCTTCTTATAGACTATTTTACCAGCTTTGTTTTTCACTTCCAGCCGTGCGTTTTCAGTTAGCACCTGGTTGAAGTCCAGCACAAATGTGCCTTTCTTAGTGGGGTTCAGAAAGATGCCCGACAGTGTTTCCATGCGGGCGAGGGTGTCAGATTTAGCAACTTTGAGTTGTTTCTGCTCTGCGGGTGGAAGCTGCGTTGAGCTATCCTGCGCCATGGCGCTATAACCAGCCAGTAGCACTGCGCCGGCCAGCAAATACGTTTGTTTCATCTTCATAATTATATCCAGTACAGATTACGTATACGGCGATATATGCATAATCTGAGCCAGATTTTAGCAGGCTTAGGATATTTCTAAAAAAAACAGTGCAATTTTTTTAGAAGGCTACCCGGTAAGCCACTACGCGGTTGTCATAGAAAGTAGGTACGTAAAGCAGGCCCTGCTCTTCAGAATAGAAAATATCTGCGGCGTTGATTTTTTTGTTCTTGGTGTCAAGTATTTTCCAGTTCCGGCCATTGATGTCGACGTAGTAAATCTCTCCGTTCCAGTTCGATACCAGTGTGCCATCTGTGCCTACCCGGGTTATCCCATCTGCCGACGGAATCTTGTCGGTCCAGTCTGTGAAGTCTTGCCGCTCGATATCCAGGAAGCGAACCTTGCCGGTGTTGTGGGAGGCCACGATTAGTCGGTTGTTGTCATACAACAAGCCATTGGGACGTTCGCGCTTTGTATCGAGCCACTGGCTCACGCGACCATTGCGGAACAGGTAGATGGCGCCACGCTGAGAATCCGACACGTATACATTGCCGGCATTGTCAACTGTCACGTCGTTGAGCATCTGGGCTTTGTCAGCCTTATGGCGTGCAAGTATGGCACCTGTTTGCGTGGCGATGGCGATGATCTCGTCCATATCGGCCACATAGAGTATATTGTTGTGCAGCGCTAAGCCCTTGGGGTCGTTCAGGCCCGATACCCAGTACAGTTGGTCTACATCGCCATTCGGGTTGAGGCGTGAGATGAAGCCATCGCCGTCTTTCCGGTCTTTGCTGACCTGGTTGATATTGGAGACATAGAGGACGTTGCGCTCACGGTCGAATACCACCGACTCCGGTGTGCGCAGGGTGTTGTCAGTGGCCCATGCTTCGGTCAGTGTCACAGGGGCTCTTGATGAAAAGAGTCCGCCGCTGCAGCCTTGCAGGGTAAGTGCGGTCAGTATGATGAGGCTAAGGAAAGATAATGGTCGCATAGTCAGGTCTGTTGTTTTACCCTACTACGCGATAGCGCCCTGCCTGTTTTAATCTGTCTCGAGTCCGAGCTTCTGCATGGTGCGCAAACGAGACACCTTACCGGTAGGTGTTTCAGAGAAGGCAGGACTGTAGTAAATGTCTTTTGGCATTTCAAACTTGCGCAAAATGCTTCGCATTTTATCCATTACCCGCTGCTCATCCTCATCTGCCAGCTGTTTGCCTTCCAGCACCAGAATCACTTTCTCACCCAGCAGTTCGTCGGGTTGTGAGGCCACAAAGAAGCGCGGCGCCTGCTCCAGTTCTGCCAAAGCTTCTGACACGGCTACCTCCACCACTTCGGTCTGCACTTTCACACCACCCGTATTAATGGTATTGTCGGCACGTCCAATCCAGCGGAAGCGGGTAGGAGTCAGGATCTCCACAATATCATTGGTCACCAGCGTTTCGTTTTCAGTCAGATCAGCCGTGATGGTCAGGCAGCCCCGGTTGTCCTGCCCGATGGTAACCCCCTCAAGGGTTTCATAATAATCGGCAGCATCAGGTCCGTTGAGCAGGCGCAGGGCAATGTGCGAGGCGGTCTCAGTCATGCCATAGGTGTGGTATACCGGTACCTGCAGTTGCTGTAGCTCACGTTGCAGTGAAAAGTTTACCGGAGCGCCTCCTACCAGGATGGCCTTCATTTTGTCAAGCCGCTCCGTAGCACCACTATTTTCCTGCAGAATCGTCTGCAACTGCATCGGCACAAAAGAGGCGAAATGATACACTTCGTCAACAGGAGCAAGCGTAAGCGGGTTTCCGACAGGCTCCACGATGGTCATTTGCATATCTGTCAGCAGCCCGCGCACCAGCATCATCATGCCGGCTATGTACTCTGTGTTGAGGCACACGAGCATATGCTCACCGGCTTTCAGACCGAGTAACCTAACAGTGCGGCGTGCGCTGATCTCCATTTGCAGGCGGGAGAGAGTGATCAGCTTAGGCGTACCCGTTGAGCCGGAAGTGTGGATCGGAAATTCCTGCACACCATTGAGCCAGTCACGACAAAATTCGAGGGTTTTAGCTTCGTAGCCATTGAGCGGTACGCTGTTGCGAAAAGAGTAGGCCGCTATCTCGTCGTAATAAAACTTGTTACCGTTCAGGGTCAGGAACCTTTGCGTCATGGAGTGTCTCAGTATTACAAGCAAGGAAAGCCTTTGGGCTGCCTCGCCGCATGTTTAATCGTTTTATTTGAGGAGCCTGACAGGTATAGCCTCAGCTCGTTTGTGTTGTTTGTACCATACGCAGCCAGGGTGCTGCCCGGCTATTCCCAATACTTTCTTCTAAGGTATAGCCGCCCTAAATTTTGCCCAAAATTACGATATTCAGGTATAAGACCTAAATAAGGCCAGGTATAATTTTGCTAAAGGCACCATTTGTTTAGGCACCTGCTTTTTTGCAGGGGGGTGTAAAGATAAAGTGCTCCCACTCTCCTCAGAAAGGATAGCGGGAGCTCATCGTAAAATGATTTCAGGCTGCCGGACTTCGCTTCACTTAGAGCTTGCATTTTGTGGAAGCGTCTGCAATGGTCAGGATTGCCTCAGGGCCAGTCTTGAAGGCTTAATAAAGCACATCCCTTTCCGGTCGGCGAATCAGGTTGTCTACCGATAAACGGCCAGAGCCCAAAACCAGAAAAACTATGAGCAGGATCAGGACAATAAGAGATGACCAGAGTTCAGTGTTCTCGGAGTAAAAGCCCCGCTGCGGATTGATAAAAAACACAGCACCCAGCAGAATAGGAAGCTGGAAGAGAATAGCGATGCGTGTAATCAGGCCCATGGCGATAAGCAACCCGCCTACCAGGTGCGCAAAGGCCACATAATGAGCCATCCCGAACGACACCCACTGAAACTGGCTGTTGCGCATGATGCTCTGCAGAGCTGCCGTATCCTGAATAAACATGACTCCTTTCACGAATAAAAAGATACCCAGCGCCATGCGCACGAAGTCTACCCAAACCGGATGGTGTGCATCTGCCCAGTGCTCGATCCGGTGCATGTCTTGCGTTAAGTTCATGGCTGTATGATTTTAGGTTTAAGAAATTTGTATACAATTATTTAAACGAATTATACCGTGAAACGGACAATGTAATAAGGGATATATCGTATGGTTGGGGTTTTCGCCTGCCTAGCCGGGGGAGTGGGTATAGCTGGGGGTGATTGCAGGTATAACGACTGGTATTGCTGTATAGCTTGCCCTGGCTGGCAAATTCCTATGGCGCGAGCGTCCACGCTCGTGTCTAATATGGTGGAGCCTCTGGCCCCCTTGTCAGGTATAGGTATAGCTATAGGTCCAGCGAGTTTACTATTTCTTTTTCATACCGCAAGTTTAGCGTTAGCGCAACTTGTGGTGGCACATGGCGGCAGTTTGTAACTAGCGAATTACGGTTTTGCAGGTGTAGCAAACTATACTGTCTTATAGCTTCGCCTGTGCGGCGGGCACTCACTTTTTTTCTTGATAAAAAAATAGAGGGCCCCTACCCCCAGTAAGCAAAAAAATCAAGACTCCCCAAATCGAGGGCCCCTACCCCCACTCGCTGAACGCTCGAACAGTGGGTTGTCAGTTGGTGCACCTGGCAAGGTGATTTGCTTCGTAGTTGCAGGGGCAAGGATGTCTTGTTACACCTGCCAAGGGAGCGAGCTGCAGCTGCACCTGCACCTACAATACTTATACCTATGGAGAGGTTGAAGCAGAAACTCCCCTCTCTAGAGCAGGGTCGTTTCATCCTTAGTATACACGTTCAAACCCTACTGTCATTCTGTAAAGAAACTTGGTTGAAGGGAGGTTAAGCCGATGCTACTGGCTACCAAGATCCATTCAGGATGACAAAAATAAAATGAAACGACCCTGCTCTCGAGGGTAGTAGGGTCGTTTCATTTGACTAGAGCACGAAAGACAGAATTTACAGATCAGTACCCCCAAAGAGTGGCAGTATTCAAGGGTTCCCCTCATTGGACTACGGAGAACGAGAGTTCGAGCGTAGCTCTGAGGGGCAGTGGTGGTTGGACCCGGCTCCGAGAGAATCCTGAAAGTCCTTTAATCCTGTAAATCCTTGGGGTAGGGGCCCTATATAAAGATTCAGACAAGCCATACCCTACAAAGCCTTCAGCAGCGCCTGCTTATAGGCGGCAAACTCTGCTGCGTTTGCTTTGCTGTCGGTGAAGATCTCCAGTATACCTGCTCCGACATTGGGAGCAAAAAATGCAGGGAGTGCCTGCTCCAATTCCTCCAGCGAAGCACAAGCTGTATAGCCCAGACCAAAATCCTGCGCGGTATTGCGGGCGTCGAGTTGTTGCCTTGTTTCGAAGAACTCCTCCAGTTCCGGCTGTCGTCGCGGACCGTCGATCAGTCTGAAGATGCCGCCAGCGTGGTTGTTGATGATGATGATGCGCAAATTGGCTGGCAGGTAATTGTGCCAGAGACCGTTGCGGTCGTAGAAGAAAGCCATGTCGCCAGTGAGGAGCGTGGTGATGCGCTTGCTGCTGAGGGCACAGCCGACGGTGGTGCTGGTGCTGCCGTCAATGCCGCTGGTGCCGCGATTGGCATATACCTGTACTTCCTGCTCCGGCTGAAGGGCCAGTATGTTGGCATAGCGCACCGCCATGCTGTTGGCCAGGTGCAGATTGCTCTGCTGTGGCAGACTGTTTAGCACGCGGCTGATGGCAGTTAATTCACTGTAGGGAGCTGTTTGGGTAAAATCCTTCAGGAACTGAGTAGCCTTGACCTCTATACCTGCCCATGATTTGATATAGCCTGCGTCTTCGCGGGTGCTGCCGGCCATGCTGCGGAAAAAGCTGCCCGGGGTGCAGCGGATGATCTTGGTGAGCGACTGGAAAGTATCGGCCACTTGACCGGCTGGTTGTATGTGCCAGTGCGCCCTGGGCTTGTACTGGCGCAGGTATAGCTTCAGGCTTTTAGAGATGATAGACTTGCCAAAGGTGATGAGTAAATCCGGCTGCAGGGCCTGCATTTTCTCCGGATCAGGACAGGCCAGTACCGCATCGTGATGGCGCACTACGCCTGCTAGTTGCTGTGTGTTGCTGATGATATCGCCTACTGCTACGGCGCCTGTGGAGCTCATAAACGTCTGGAGGGCATGCAACAGCTTCGGGTCCTGGTTTCCCTGGCCGGCTACGATCAGCACCCGCTTAAAATATAGCAGTTCCTGCTCCAGCCTGAGGGCCTGCATCGGGTTCAGATCAAAGGCGTTGTGATCTTCTTCAATCACTTTTACCTGCTCGTCAAACTCTATTTTCTCGCCTTCAGCCGGATAAAAAGGCTCCCGCAGCGGCACATTGATGTGCACTGGACCAGCAGGGAAGGCGACCGCTTCGTTCAGCGCCTCCGACACCATGCGTTCCGTGTGCCATACCGCATCAGGGTGCTCCAGGGCCACCGGAAAATCAAAACTGCGCTTAATGTGCTGTCCGTATACCTGTTGCTGGCGGATGGTCTGTCCGTCTAGCTGGTCGATCCACTCCGGCGGACGGTCGGCGGTAAGGACTAGCAGCGGCACCTGCAGAAAAAAAGCCTCTGCCACAGCCGGAGCGTAATTCAAGGCTGCTGTACCTGAAGTGCAAATGAGTACCGTCGGTCTGCCTGTTGTCTGCGCCATACCCAGTGCAATAAAGGCCGCTGCCCGTTCGTCACTCACCGTGCGCACCGTCAGCTTCGGGTGACGGGCAAATGCGATCGTCAGCGGCGCACAGCGCGACCCCGGCGACAACACCACATTTTCCACCCCCTTGCGGGCACATATCTCAGCTATATTGGCAACAGGCGCTTTTATCATTTTTGATTTAGTGATTAAGAGGATGGGTGAATTGTTAAATTGTTGAATGGTTAAGTTGTTTGATCGTGTTTAAGTAGGTCTTCAGTGGAGTTTTGATTAGGCTATAATATTCAATTATACATTAATAATTCAGATATAAATAATCACGCAACCACTCATTCACAACTCGCTAAATCAAAAACTCACTCACTCATTCACTCATTCACTCATTCAAACTCCAGACGATGTTTAAAATTCAGCAAGAATTTTAAACATCGTCTGGAGTTTATGCTCTGTTTCCTGCCACTCCTTTTCGGGGGAGGACTCGCCGGTTATGCCGGCTCCCGCATATAATACGGCCTCGTGCTGTAATAGCTGCATGCAGCGCAGGTTCACGAAAAGGTGCGTGCCTGCATCACTGTTCACAGGTCCTAAAAAGCCGCTGTAGTAGCTGCGGTCGTAGCCTTCGTGGTTCAGGATGAAGCGTAAGGCCGGTTCTTTGGGAAGTCCGCAAACGGCGGAAGTAGGGTGCAGCAAGCGCAGCATATCGGTGCCGAGGGTGGGGAAGTCCACTTCCTTCAGGTCTACTTTGAAGTCGGTGCGCAGGTGCATCAGGTTGCCGGCAATCACCGTGCGAGGACCCACTTCGGTATATTCGCGCAGACGCAGTTTTTTGAAACAGCTCAGAATGTAGCGCTCCACCATGCCCTGCTCTTCAATTTCCTTTTGCCTCCAGATGGCATTGGCCGTAGAGCCGTCTTCGCAAAGGGGTTGTGTACCGGCTAGTGCCACCGTTTTGAACAGCTGTTGCTGGTCCACGCTCACGAGTATTTCCGGCGAGGCGCCCAGCCAGGTGCCCACACCAGGTATAGCCACCAGCGACACGAAAGCATTAGGATAGGCCGAAGCCATTTTCTCAAAGGCCTTGTGCAGGCTGAAGGCCTCGGGAAGGTGAGAGGTGCTGCTTCGGGAGAGCACTACTTTTTCCATTGCCTCCGCCCGGATCACATCAACAGCCAGACTCACGGCAGCTTTAAAGGTTTCCTCGTTGCGTTCGGAGGGGCGTGCAGAATCATCAGGTACAGGCCATGCGGCAGGCATGCGATGATGGATTTCCCGGATCGCTTCCAGGAACTGATCAACCTGCTTAGCAGGGGCATCAGGAGCGGTGCTGAGCTGCCTGTTGAGCGAGCTGTAGCGGATGTCGGCTTTCAGGAAAATATGTCCCTCAGCTCCATCTGTCACAAAAGGACAGAAGAGAAAACCTACCGGACTAGGCTCCAGCTCAGGTATAGCGGAGGTAGTTTGCGTATCAAAAGAGATGCAGGCCTGCACTTCGGTCTGCAAAGGCAGTCGCCAAACGGCAATCGCCTGCTGCTGCACGAGCGCCGCCGATAGTACCTGTTCCAGGGTATAACTTTGCGTATTTTCCTCTCTCATACCAGCTGCCTGCTCCATCTTTTATTTCTTATCAATTACGGCTACGGTCATGCGGCTGAGACATACCAGATTGCCAGTTTCGGAGGTGATCTTTATTTCCCATACCTGCGTGCTGCGGCCCTGGTGCAGGGCTTTGGCCTCGCCATATACCCAACCTTCACGCACGCTCCGGATGTGATTGGCATTTATCTCCAGACCGACGCAGGCTTTCTGGCTCAGATCCACCGAAAGAGCGGCTCCGATGCTGCCCAGCGTTTCAGCCAAAGCCACAGAGGCGCCGCCGTGCAGCAGACCCATCGGTTGGTGGGTGCGGCGGTCAACCGGCATCTTCGCAATCAGAACGCCATCCTTATAAGAGGTTAATTCGATGCCGAGGTGCTCCACCATCGTGTTTTTACTCCACTCCTGCAGCTTTTCTAACGTAGAATCCATTTTGTATTGGCTTTGAATGCTAACTTCGCATTCTCGTATCTGTAAAGAGGCAAAATTAAGAACAATTTTGAGTATTAAGAAAATATACCTGATCCGCCACGGGCAGACCGATTTTAACCTGCAGGGCATTGTGCAAGGCAGCGGCGTGGATGCGTCGCTCAACGAGCTGGGCCTTAGACAGGCGGCTGCTTTTTTCCAGCAGTACCAGCACATTCCGTTTGACAAGGTTTATACCTCCACGCTGCAGCGCGCTGTACAGTCGGTGCAGAGCTTCATTGATAAAGGTATACCGCACGAGCGCCACGCCGGTCTCAACGAGATCAACTGGGGCACCCGCGAAGGCACCCGCATCACGCCCGAGGAGGATGCCTACTACCACCGCATGCTGCAGACCTGGAATGAAGGCGAGACGAACATGTGCATAGAAGGAGGGGAGAGCCCTGATCTGGTGGCCGCCCGGCAGAAGCCCGTAGTGGACCTGATCCTGAGCAGACCGGAAGAGGAAAACGTGCTGATCTGCATGCACGGCCGTGCCATGCGCATCTTGCTGAGCCAGCTGCTGCGCTACCCGTTGCGTTGTATGGATCAGTTCGAGCACCAGAACCTGTGCCTCTACCAGCTCGACTTCACAGGCAGTATGTTCACTGTGAAGAAGTACTGTGACGTGGCCCATTTGCAGGATGTACAGGTATAATTTAAGCTCCTGAACAAAATAGAAAGTATAGTTTGAATAAAATATTTTTAGGTCTAATTTTGGGACTTATTGATTAGACGAAATAGGCGAACAAACAAGACGATAAATTATGGCTGAAGTGATACGAATGCCTAAGATGAGCGACACGATGACGGAGGGGGTGATTGCATCTTGGCTTAAGAAAGTAGGTGACAAGGTTAGCGCTGGCGATATACTGGCCGAGGTGGAAACCGATAAGGCAACCATGGAACTGGAATCATACGAAGATGGCACCCTGTTGCACATTGGTCCGCAGAAGGGCGATTCTGTACCTGTTGATGCTGTAATAGCAATCATCGGCAAAGAAGGCGAAGATATCTCTGACCTGCTGAGCGGTGCCGGAAACGGTGAGAAGCCTGCAGCCAAGGAAGAGCCGAAGGCCGAGAAGAAAGAAGAGAAAAAAGAAGCCGCTCCTGCCAAGGCTGAAGCTCCTGCCGCTAAAACCTCCGTGGATACGTCCAGCATCAAGGCCAATGTGATCCGCATGCCGAAGATGAGCGACACTATGACGGAAGGTGTGCTGGTATCGTGGCTGAAGAAAGTAGGAGACAAGGTGAGCGCTGGCGACGTACTGGCTGAAGTGGAGACCGACAAGGCGACCATGGAGCTGGAGTCATACGAAGACGGCACGCTGCTTTATACAGGCGTTAACGAAGGTGATTCTGTAGCGATCGATGCCATTATCGCCATCATCGGTGAGAAAGGTGCTGACTATCAGGCCCTGCTCGATGCAGAAGGTGGCGTAGAAGAGCGCTCCCGCGAAGAGAACGCCAAGTCTGACGAAAACATAGAAGCCCGTACTGAAGAAACTACGGAAGATAAAGTACAGGATACGAAAGTGCCTGCCGGCGAAACAGAGCAGGTAGCCGCTGAAGGAAACGGTCGTATCAAGGCTTCTCCGCTTGCTAAGAAAGTAGCCAAAGAAAAAGGCTTCAACCTGAGCCAGATCAAAGGTACAGGTGAGGGTGGACGCATCGTGCTGCGCGACGTGGAGAACTTCACGCCATCTGCCGCTGCGCCACAGAAAGAAGCTGCCAAGGCTCCTGCCGCCGCTCCGGCTGCGCAGGCTATACCTGGCGCTCCGGCTGATTCTTACGAAGAGGTGAACGTGTCACAGATGCGCAAAGTGATTGCCCGTCGTCTGGCTGAGAGCAAGTTCACGGCACCGCACTTCTACCTGACCATGGAAATTGACATGGACAAGGCAATGGAAGCCCGTGTATCGATCAACGAGGTGTCTCCGGTGAAAGTATCGTTCAACGACCTGGTGATCAAAGCTGCCGCTGCGGCGCTTCGTCAGCACCCTGCTGTAAACTCATCCTGGCTGGGCGACAAGATCCGTTACAACAAGCACATCAACATTGGTGTAGCTGTGGCAGTAGAGGAAGGCCTGCTGGTACCAGTGGTACGCAACGCCGACTACAAGTCGCTGTCAACTATCGCCGCTGAAGTGAAAGACCTGGGTGGCAAGGCGAAGAGCAAGAAGCTGCAGCCATCTGACTGGGAAGGTAACACCTTCACCATCTCGAACCTGGGTATGTTCGGCATCGAAGAGTTTACTGCCATCATCAACCCGCCGGATGCCTGCATCATGGCCGTGGGTGGCATCAAGCAGACTCCGGTTGTACGTGACGGACAGATCAAGATTGGTAACGTGATGAAAGTTACGCTATCTTGCGATCACCGTGTAGTAGACGGCGCTGTTGGTTCTGCCTTCCTGCAGACCTTCAAGAACCTGCTCGAGAATCCGGTGAGAATACTGGTGTAGTTTCTTGATAAATGATTTTTTGACAAAGGACAAAAGACTTTTGAAGTTATAAATTGAAAAGGGCCTCTTCGGAAACGGAGAGGCCCTTTGATTTATTAAATCCGGGAGATGGGAAGGATGCTATAAGGCGCCTTGTTATGTTGTAATTTATATATATTGATATTACTTAGCTATTTTCATTTAGAGCACGTACATGTTATTAGGTAAGAAAGTGCTTTTCAGTAAATCAACAGGATTTTGAAGAAATAGCCATTTTTGTTTGCCATCACCAGTTCCAGACTTTCATTATATGAAATTCATTTATTTATTGAGTGCGCTTGCACTGACGTTCACATTTGGCTGTAATAATCAACCACAAGAAGAACAAGTAAAAGTTGTAGAAAAAGAAACAGTAAAAGTTGTTGAAGTAGAAAAGCCAGCTCCCGTGCCAGCAACAAAAGTAGTTGTAGAACAGGAAAAGGGGACGTCCATTGAGCTGGGCCCTGAAGGGGGTTCACTTAAAACGAAAAAAGTAGATATCAAAATCAACAACTAATTCCAGACGGTTGTGATACGGAAAAAGCCGGGCGATTAGCCCGGCTTTTTTGTTTAATGAACTTGATACCTGCATAGGCTGGCGGCTGGTTTGTGCCAGCAGGACAGAGCTTAACCCTTTTCTAACTCACGGATTACTTTGCACGGATTACCCGCTGCAAACACATCGGCAGGTATGTCTTTAGTCACCACACTTCCTGCACCTATCACGCTGCGGTCACCGATCGATACGCCGGGGCAGATTACGGCGCTGCCGCCAATCCATACGTCTTCACCGATGCTGATGGGTTTGGCATACTCCACACCGGAGGCTCGTTCCCGGTAATTCATGGGATGGGTGGCGGTGTATACCTGCACATTAGGGCCGAAGAGGGTGCGACTGCCAATACGCACCTCCATTACATCAAGCACCACGCAGTTGAAGTTAAAGAACACTCTTTCACCCACGATCATGTTGTAGCCATAGTCGCAGTAGAAGGGTGGCTGCAGCCAAAGGCCTTCCCCGGCGTTTGGGATAAGTGCTTTCAGGGTACGTCTTCGCTCTTCTACCTGGTCTTCACGGCTGTCGTTGAGTTCTTTCAGGAGCAGGCGCGTCTGCAGGCGCTCGTCCGAAATCTGCTTGTCCAGCGGGTCGTACAATTCTCCTGCCAGCATTTTCTCTTTCTCGGTTTTCATAGGCGGGTATACGTGAGCAGATTGGTGTGGCTATACCGCTGCGGCATTAAACCACTCCGTCAGGAGGCCGCGATCGATGTCCTGCACGCTTTTGATCTTAATGTGGCGCATGTCTTTGCCGGTTCCTTCCAGCAGGCCCTTCGGGTCGTTGAGTTTATCGAACTGGAAGAAGCCCAGCGTCACGTAGGCCTTGGCAGTTTTGAGGTAAGCAAAGTCTTTGTCAGATCGGAAAACGGGGCGGCTCCACTTAAACTCTTCGGTCACGCCCGGAACAGTGTCGTGCACGAGCTGGCGTAGTGCCTCAAGGGTTTCCTTATGTTTTTCGGAGGTGTTGATGTAGTCGTTTACTTGTGGGTGCATGAGGTGGCTTTTAGATTTACTTAACTGACCCTAAATTATATATAAATTTCCTATTCCTACTAAATGCCTTCCACAGTTGTCTGATGGAGATAATATGGGCGGAATAAGCGATGGGCACTACCACTGCCGGCAGCCAGATATAAGGAAAGAGGAGCACGGCCACATTGGGTTGATCGAAGGCAAACTGCTGAAAAGGGGAGGGGGCAGAGAGTACGCCATTGCTTACCGTGAAGACCAACAGGCCAAGTGCGACTATGTTCCAGACTGTCAGCAGCTCGGGGCGCCACTTGTTTCTCACGAAAGTCAGGTAGTATACCAGCGGGGCTGTGATGCCGGAAATAATATCCAGGTTCCTTCCCTGAAAGGTCATGAGTTCGGGTGTGAGCTGGTGCAGGAAGAGCCAGAGCAAGACCAGCTCCACTGGTATGCGCATGACCTGCAGGAGCGTAAGCGTCTTCAGGTTAAATGCGTCGAGCCAGGCTCTACCCTTAGGTGAACAAAAAACAGCAATAAGACCCAGTAGCGGGGGCAACACGGCTACCAGAAAGCGGGGAGGCAAAGTATCTGTCACCGCAAAGAAGCCACTCCATGCCAGTGCACCTGTCAGTGCCATCCAACTGAGCAGGACGTAAAAGAGCCAGCGGGTATGCGAGGCTTTTGAGAAAAAGTAAGTGGCAGCAAGTACCGTCGGTACAAAGGTGCTGTAGATGTAAAACGGTAATGTTTCCATGATGCTCTGCGTTTAATTATTAACGATTCAAAGAAAACGCACAGGCCTGCCAATACACTTGCCATTTGGCAAGAAGTGCTGCAGGCAGGAAAAAATTTTACTTATGCTGCTTGCTTATTTCTCGCCGGATGCGGCTTAGCGAGCTGTCGGTGATGCCCAGGTAAGAGGCAATGTGTTTGAGAGGGGCCTGCCTGAATATTTCGGGGTTCGACTGCAGCAGCATGGCATAGCGCGTTTCAGCCGTCTCCGTAATCATGGATTGCATGCGCAGTTTGAGGGAGGCATACCCTTTGACTAAGATCCCCCTGCCGACTTCTCTGAACTCCGGTATGCTATGAAAGAGCTTGTTCAGGTCTTCAAAAGAAATAACCCAGCCGCGGCAAGGAGCAAGGGCCTGAATACTCTCTTTGGCAGGCATGCGCATAAAAAAAGAAGCCCCATCAAACACAGGCTGCCCCGCCCCATAGAAGGCGGTGGTCACTTCGTTGCCTTCTGTATCGAGTGAATAGGCACGCATAAAACCACTTTCGAGCAGCAAGTATTCCTGACTGATTTTTCCTTCGCTCAGGAGATGCGCATGCTTGTCAATCAGCTTCTCGTGAAAGTGCTGGGCAATGCTATCCAGTTTCTCAGATTGAGGAACCCCTGCCTGAAAGAAATGCCTTACAAATGCTTTTTCGTTTTCCATGGGGTGTCAGTAGTTGCGTTGCTTCTTTAGAAACCCAGAGTATCCGTGTAGTTGATGGGTGAGGTAGATACTAACGGATTGAGCTTTGCCGTAGCGCAGCTAATGTAAAGCTGTGGTTACAGGCAGCTTTTTACAATCCCTGGTGATCCAATTTATAACACACAATCCAATAATGCTCTAAGTCAATATAGTCAATGCTTTTTGAAAAACTTTTCAGTTTCTGAAAAAGGAATTCTTGTGAGGGAAAATTCTTTAAAACTAAATGGGTCGAGCCATTCTCAAGGCTTCTCGTCTGGTATGTATTGCCTTGTTCATCTGTCTTAGTTATACTCTTCATGCTGTGGCTACTGCCTTCCACTTGTTTGCTGTCTATGAATGCAACTGTCGCGTTTGGTTTTAAAAAACCCGTGATTCTTTGAAGAAAATTATCAAGATCCTGAAGCAGGATATGACTCCATATAAAACCACCAAACAGTCCGTCATATTTGGCCTCTGGTATCAGAGAATACATGTCTGCCACTTCAAAAACTATGTTTTTGGATAAATTCCTGCTTCTTGCAATCTCAATAACGCTTTCGTTGACATCTGTCGCAAATACTGATGTAGCAGATTTTGCTATTTGTTCTGTCCAATAACCTGTGCCGCAAGCAATTTCCAGAACTTTCTTTCTTAAAAACAGTTTTTGAAATATCTCTGTCGCTTTAACCAAGTCATTCTGCTCTTCAGGAATCAGATAGACCCTGTCGTATTCTTTTGCCCTTTCCTTATAGTATGATGTTAAATCCTGATTCATTGTAAATCTTACATTTACACGTAAAGCTTTTCTATAAAATTACCTGTAACCGGGTTGTGCAGCCGAAGCCCTTAGCATAGCAAAGGGCTTCGGCTGCACCGGGTTACGGGGTAGTAATTCTTCTTTTAAAGCTCAATTGAGATTTTAACTTTTCCACCCAAGCCTTTCTCAACAATATCGAATAAGGTTTTGAGTGTCAGATTACTCCCGTCATTTTCAACTCTGGATATGTAGGTTCTTTTCTTGTCAATGATTTCCCCTAATTCCTGCTGGGTAAGGTGCCTGGCTTCACGGGCCTTTTTCAATTCAAGTCCAATTTTAAAAGATTCAAACTCCCTGTCAAGGTTATCCCGTCTCTCAGTTCCCTTCACCCCGTATACTCTGTTCTTGATGTCTGCCCAAGAGCTAACTTCTCTTTCTTTATCTTTTCCCTTCATAATATTCAGCCATTAATTGTAGTGCCTTGTCAATTTCTTTCTTTGGTGTCTTTTGTGTTTTCTTTTGAAAGCCGTTCAGCAAGATGACCAGCTTGCCTTCGTCGAAAAAACAGAACACCCGCCAAATGTTCGAAGCAAGTTGTACACGTGCTTCATATAATCCGTCTGTGCCTGTCAAGTGCTTCAGGTAATTCTGAGGCACTCGCTCAAGTGTTTCTATCGCTTCCAAAATCTTGAATATCTTGTCCTGCACCTTAACGGGCTGCTCCTTCAAGAAATCTTCAAAGTAGTTTTTGTAAGCAATGATTTCTCTGATTTTCTCCATCTGCTGTATTTTCAACAGTAAATGTAACTTAAAAGTTACTATAATCTATAAAAAAATATTCTTTCTTATGATTCCTTATTTCCCGTAACGGCTGGTACATAAGGTGATTGAGGCGAAGCCGAGAGTAACTTGTGTACATTGTTGGCGGAAGCTATTCTTAATCGCCATAGAATTTCACATAGGTATGGGGCTCGTCCATACATGCAGATGTTAACTCAAGTATCTCTTCTATCTGTTTTCTTACATCTGCTGACTCGTCCTTCCACAGTTCTTCAAGGTCATAAACTAACTCCTTGCACATGATGGAGTTGAATGTGGTATCGTCATAAGGGTCAATATACCTTAGAGTCTTGAACTTTTCAGATTCAAGATGAGCAAATGAAGTAGGTGTAAACTCTTTGGAGAGCTTCTTTATTTCATTTCCCCTGTAGTCTTCTAAAATTACTGTCCATCCCATTTAAGAAACTTTCCCTTTAATTTTTTCTATAGTTAAAGTTACCGCCAACTATCTGCTAGCAGGAGTACCTACTCCTACTATCTGCACTATGTGTGGAGTTGATTTAGCATCCTTTTCACTAACTCTATACTCAAAGCAGTCCTTCTTTTCCATCTTCTTCATAGCGCAACACTAATATAGTTCTTTTCTACAGATTGTCAAGCGGGCTCACGATTTTATCCAGTGCGTAGGTGGTCACATGGGTGTACACCTCCGTGGTCTTGCTGCTTCTGTGCCCGAGCAGGGTCTGGATGTACCTAAGATCCGTGCCCTGCTCCAGCAAATGTGTGGCGAAAGAGTGCCTGAGCGTGTGCGGGGTGGCGTTGGTCTTCACACCTGCCTTTTTGCGGCAGGCCTGAAACACGTTGCGCAGGCTGTCTGCCGTGTACTGCCCCCCGAACTGCCCCTCAAAAAGCCATTCTTTCGGTTTGTACTCCCTGTAATAAGCCCTCAGGCTCTCCAGCAGCTTCTGCGAGAGCACGGTGGTGCGATCCTTCTTGCCCTTGCCGCCCCGAATCAACACGAGATTGCGGTCAGACTTCACGTCGGTGAGCTTCAGGTTGATTACCTCGCCGATACGAAGCCCGCCCGCGTAGAGCAGCTGCAGCATGCAGCGGTGCTTGAGGTTGTCGGTGGCCGTGAGTATTTTCTTCACCTCCTCCTTGCTGAGCACGGTGGGCAGCCTGTCGGGCTTCTCCGGGCGCTCCACATTGCCCAGCTGCACCTCGTGGCGACCGAGCACCCGCTGGAAGTAGAACTTGACGGCATTGATTGACTGGTTGATGAAAGAGCAGGAGTAGGCCCCGGCCTGCACCATCTGCCGGTGGTAGTGGTTGATGTCCTCCTCTGTAAAGACATTCACCTGCTCCAGGCCCTTGTCTTGGTGGCTGTTGAGGAAGCGCAGCAGCAGCGAGTGGTAGGTGCGGATCGTGTTCATGGAGTAGTTGAGGAGAAAGAGCTTCTCCAGGTAGTCGATCGGGCAGGTAATATAGTCTGCGCCTTTGCTGTAGGTCTGCTCCCAGAGCCGGCGCAGCAGCACCACGTCCCGCACCACCAGCTCCTGGCTCAGCCACAGCCAGCCCACGCCCTCCAGTTCCTCAGCCAGGGCCTGTATGTACTGCCCGCCCTCAGGTATGGCGAAGCACTTGGGCTCCCGCTGCCAGGTGGCCAGCCTGCTGTACTTGAGTGTCTCGTATACCTGCTGGCTGTGGCGGAAGGTAACGCTTATGACGGTTTCGTTTTCCTCCACCAGCATCGGCTGCAGCTTCACCACCGGCATGTCGGGCAGCTTTTGGAGCGGCTCGCCCTGCTGCCCTGCGGCCAGTACAGGCACCAGCTTGCTGGGTTTGAGCCTCTTGGGCCGGTAGAGGTACTGTGTGCTCACTTTCGCCAGTCCCTGAAAGTGCGTGAAGGTCATTTCCAGGCTCTGTGGCCGGTGGTGCATCACAAAGCACTTGTAGGTCTTGCTGTACTTGATCCAGCCAGCCTCCTTCAGCCGCTTGACTATGAAAGGGTTGGGCTTGTGCCACAGGCGGATGTATTTGACGCCTTCATGCTCCAGGGCGTTCAGGTAAATAACAGGCTGATTAGATGGGTATTGCATCATGCATAGATTTTTCAACCGCAAATAAGCACCTAAATCAAAGACAGTCGTAAAATACCCGGATAAGTCCGGCTATACCCGGTTAAACCGGTTTTACCCGGGTATAGCCCAATAAAAACGAACAATGTATGCAGGAGAGAACATGTGAAAACTGTAAAGCAAAACTCACAGGCAGAATCGACAAGCGCTACTGCAGCGACCAGTGCAGGTCGATAGCCAAAAACAGCCGAAAGACCCAGAACGCGGGCGAACGCCTGATGAAGGAGATTAACTCCAAACTGCGCCACAACCGCTTTGTGCTGCAGCGCCACAGCCCCGAGGGCAAAACCACCCTCAGGCGGGAGGTGCTGCAAATGGCCGGCTTCGACTTCCGGCACTTCACCCACCTCTACCGCACCAAGCAGAGCAACACCTACCACTTCTGCTACGACTACGGCTACCTGCTGCTGCCCGACGAGAAGGTACTGATCGTTAACTGGCAGCCTTACATGGAGAAGGGCCAAGGTAAAATTCAATAAAAAAAGCCGCTCCATTTGGAACGGCTTTGTCGATTCTATACCTATGAGCTATACCTTACGGAATCCACTTGATGTCCGAGAAGTCAGGCTTACGCTTCTCCAGGAAGGCATTGCGACCCTCTTTGGCTTCGTCGGTCATGTAGGCGAGGCGGGTGGCTTCGCCGGCAAACACTTGCTGGCCCACCATGCCGTCGTCGGTCAGGTTGAAGGCGAACTTGAGCATTTTGATCGATGTAGGGGACTTGGCCAGGATCTCCTGCGCCCACTCATAAGCGGTGTCTTCCAGTTCGGCATGTGGAACCACAGCGTTCACCATACCCATGTCGTAGGCGTCCTGTGCTGAGTAGTTGCGGCCCAGGAAGAAGATCTCACGGGCACGTTTCTGACCCACCATCTTGGCCAGGTAAGCCGAACCGTAACCACCATCGAAGCTGGTCACGTCGGCATCGGTTTGCTTGAAGATTGCGTGCTCTTTGCTGGCCAGCGTCAGGTCGCATACCACGTGCAGCGAGTGTCCGCCACCCACGGCCCAGCCCGGTACCACGGCAATCACGACCTTCGGCATAAAGCGGATCAGGCGCTGCACTTCCAGAATGTTCAGGCGCGGCATACCTGCCTCGTCTACATAACCCTGGTGGCCACGGGCGTTCTGGTCGCCACCGCTGCAGAAAGAGTATACCCCGTCCTTGGTAGAAGGCCCCTCGGCGGAGAATAACACCACCCCAATCGAGGTGTCTTCACGGGCGTCCAAAAAAGCCTCAAACAGTTCGCCCACCGTTTTCGGGCGGAAGGCATTACGTACGTTCGGCCGGTTAAAGGCAATGCGGGCCACGCCATTGCATTTCTTGTAGGTGATGTCCTCGTATTCTTTAACTGTTACCCAGTTTGCTTTGCTCATATCTCTTCGTGTTAATTCACAAAATTAAAGTTTTCGGCGGCCTTCGCAAAACAAAAGCATGGCGCTTGTGGCCATTCTGCTCTTATCAGTTTATCTCGATTTTCTTTCCGAAAGTAAGTGTGTTCAGGTCAAGCCTGATGTAATAGTGATCTTTGTCTTTGGCATCGAAACGCTTATTCCTGTCGCTGTCCCGCTGCATTTTGACAAGCGCATACCCCTGTTTGTCAAAGATCTCCATCGAGACGGCATTCTCATTTTCGGGGGTCAGGGCTTTGAGCTGTTGACCGGTTTTGTCTGAAACAAATAAAACGGCAGGGTCATCGCTGTCAATTCTACCACTGTTGTTATAGTCGCCTGCCTTCACAAAGTAAAACAACCACTGCTTACTCATGTTCTGCAAGCCGGGTTTTTCGTTTTCATAGCGGCTATACTGTGTCCTCTCTTTGGTAAACGGCCTGATGAAAGTATCGCTCTCGAAGAGCTTCCGGTAGCTGTCAGTATGCAGGTCATAAAAAACCACGTTGGCGTAAAAGTCATTCCATAGCGCTATTTTATTGGAGGATAGCAGCTCTGCATTGTAGCGCGTAGGAATCATAACGGTAGAGGAAGTATCCAGAACAAGGGCTTCACCGAATAGGCGCGGTAGTTTGTCATTCTTTTGAGCACACAAAAACAACGGCACGGTCAACAGTGCCAGTGCGATAACGATAGATCTCATACAATGTATTTCGTTTATATAGCAAAACGAATATAGTGATTTCGTCAGTATATGTTGCACGGCTGATTTTAAAGGGCCTAGATATACAGACAATTTGTCGGCTGCTATACCTTTGGCTTTTTGTTTGCAGAAGTACTGGCTTTAGCTAAAGCTTTTTAAGGTATAGCCGTATACCTTTCACATAAACCAAAACACAGAGATGGCAAAAATAAGATCAACTACAGTAGTAGGTATATACCACAACGGTGAAGTATGTGTAGGCGCCGACGGACAGGCTACCATGGACAAGCACGTGGCCAAGAGCAATGTCAAAAAGATCCGTAAGCTGCTCGACGGCAAGATCGTGACAGGCTTTGCCGGTTCCACTGCCGATGCCTTCACGCTGCTCGAGCGCTTCGAGGAGAAGCTGAACGCCTACCAGAGCAACATGAAGCGTGCTGCCATCGAGCTGGCCAAAGACTGGCGCAAAGACCAGTACCTGCGCAAACTGGAGGCCATGATGGTGGTCGCCAACAAAGAAGAGCTCCTGATCATCTCTGGTACGGGCGACGTACTGGAGCCAGACAACCAAATCGCCGCTATCGGCTCGGGCAGTATGTTTGCACACGCAGCGGCCCTGGCTTTGAAGAAGCACGCTCCACACCTCTCGGCCGAGGATATGGTGCGCGAAAGCCTCAACATTGCCGCCGACATCTGCATTTACACCAACCATAACCTCGTGATCGAGAAACCAGCAAAATAACTTTTTTGCATAAAGCAAATGGTGCAGACCATCGAACAGGCCATCCGGCAGTTATACCCTATTTCGGATAGATCCTTTGAGCAGCTCACGGCGCTGATGCAGCGGCAGGAGTTGCCCAAAGGGCATATCCTTTTCCGGGAAGGGCAGGTGAGCAACAAGGTTTTCTTTATTGAGCGGGGCATCGCACGTGCCTTCTGCTACCGCAACGACCAGGAGGTGACCTTCTGGTTTGGCGCCGAAAGCGATCTGGTGTTTTCCTACTACAGCTATGTGGCCAACAAGCCCGGCTACGAAACCGTGGAGCTGCTAGAAAATTCGGTGGTGCAGGCCATGGACCTTGCCCAATTGCAGGAGCTGTACCTGACCAACATCGAACTGGCAAATTGGGGCCGCAAGCTGGCCGAGTACGAACTCATCAAAACAGAGGAGCGGTTCATGGTTTTTCAGTTTCAGTCGGCCACCGAACGCTACAAAGCTCTGCTGCAGCAGAACCCCGCCCTGATCCAGCGCGTGCCCCTCAACCAGATCGCCTCTTACCTGGGTGTCACGCAGGTCACCCTCAGCCGCATCCGGGCGGAGGTCAGGTGATTTTTTAACATTTGTTAAATTTCTTCCGGTCCGGAGTCCCGACCTTTGTAAAAAAAGAAAATGGGCTGGATATACCTCATCATGGCGGGAATGTTTGAGATCGGGTTTACCACCTGTCTCAAGCTATCGAACAACTTCAGCGTGATGAAGTGGTCAGTTGGGTTTTTCCTGTGCATTTCCGTGAGCTTCTTTTTGCTCAACAAAGCCATTCAAACTATCCCGATGGGCACTGCCTACGCCGTTTGGACAGGTATAGGCGCGGTGGGTACGGTGCTGGTTGGGATGCTGCTTTACAGGGAGTCTGCCGACATTTGGCGGCTGTTCTTCATCTTCCTGCTCATCTGCTCCATTATTGGACTGAAGCTGGTTTCGAAGTAAGCGAAGAGGCATATTGTATTAAAGTATATCTTTGCGGGACAAGATCTTTTTTTAACTCATATCGGGTTGCAGGAGTATAAACACGAATTAGTACAAAGTATAAACACAAGGAAAATGGAAGTATCTAATTTTTTAAGAAAGCACTACAAGCACTTCAACGCAGCTTCGCTCATCGACGCAGCCGAAGGATATAAGACACACCTGGACAACGGCGGTAAAATGCTGGTGACGCTGGCTGGTGCCATGTCTACGGCTGAGCTGGGCATTATTCTGGCTGAGATGATCCGCCAGGACAAAATCCACGCGATCTCCTGTACAGGTGCCAATTTGGAAGAAGATATCTTCAACCTGGTGGCGCACGATTTTTACGAGCGCGTACCGCATTACCGCGAACTGTCTGCCGCTGATGAAGAGGAGCTGCTGAGCCGTCACCTTAACCGCGTAACGGATACCTGTATACCTGAGGAAGAGGCTATGCGTCGTCTGGAGCATGTGGTATTGAAGTACTGGGAAAAAGCGGACAAGGCGGGCGAAGCTTATTTCCCGCACGAGTTTTTCTACCAGATCCTATTGAGTGGCGAGCTGGAGCAGTACTACCAGATCGACCCGAAGAATAGCTGGATGCTGGAAGCTGCCAAGAAAAATCTGCCGATCATTTGCCCGGGCTGGGAAGATTCCACGCTGGGTAACATCTACGCCGGTCACGTGATCAGCGGCGACATCAAGAATGTGCATACCATGAAAACAGGTATACAGTACATGATGTACCTTGCCGACTGGTATACTGAGACTGCCAAAGAAGAGTCTACGATCGGTTTCTTCCAGATCGGTGGCGGTATAGCCGGTGACTTCCCTATCTGCGTAGTGCCGATGCTGCACCAGGACTTGCAGCGCGACGGTGTTCCGCTGTGGGGCTACTTCGCCCAGATTTCTGACTCTACCACCAGCTACGGTTCTTACTCAGGTGCTGTGCCAAACGAGAAGATCACCTGGGGTAAACTCGGCAAAGACACACCAAAGTTCATGATCGAGTCAGACGCCACTATCGTGGCTCCGCTGATCTTCGCGCTGGTGCTGGATATGTAATTTTTTTAGACAAAAGACTATTGCATAAAAAGACAAAGGATTTTTGAGGTATAATAGAGAAGCCCGCTGCGTTAGTAGCGGGCTTCTTGTTTTAACTTTCCAATCTTATTTCGCCAGTTTCTCCGCCCTGAACACATGATCCGCAGCCTGCAGGATCTTGCCTTTGAGCCTCGGGTTATAATCCGGGTGCTCAGCCAGGAAGGCACGTATAGTCGCCGCTGCAGTAGGGGTTTGGTAGTGGCTGAAGGTCGATTGTAGCCAATTGGTCGGGAAGAAGATGTCGCCGGTCAGCTGAATTTCCTCTACCAACTCCAGGCTCTCGCGCAGGTACTTTTCTGACGAGGCAGCACGCAGCGGGTGGTGCAGATAGGAGAGGGCTGATCCAACCCAGGCTTCCTTGTCGCGGTTGCTGCGCGACTTGAGCGAGGCAAAGAAGGCATCGCGTACCTGCTCGTCACCTGACAGGGCTGGCATCAGGAACTGCAGGCGCTTCTGACGGTCCGGGTTCTTGATGCGGGCCAGCTGCTGGCGCAGTGTACCTGCTGAGTTGGCATAGTCACGCACGGCCAGTGACAGAGCCAGCGAGGTATAGTCGTCTTCATTGAGCGTAACGCCAGCCGGGGCCTTCTGTGCCTCCCATACCTGGTGCAGACGACCCTGTGCCTCTTTGGTGAGGGCAATATTCTGGTAGGTCTTGAACAGGAGCTTTTTCGCATTGCCTGACTTTTGCTTCTCCATGGCGTCCCACAGGTTCTTTTCAAAAGCAGGGGCTATCTCAGCTCTTCTGGCTGGTGTGGTAAACTTCCAGTAGGTATCGCTCAGGTAGCCGGTCAACAGCTTCAGGTTGAGTTCATCTGTTTCCACACCTGACTCCAGCAGCGTGATGGGCAGTAGCAGGTCTGGCGTCACCGTTCTGCCGTTGAGCATGTTCTCGTAAAGGTTGATGTACACAGAAGCCCGCATCACCGGATTGATTTGGCTAATGCCGGCCCGGTAACGCAGATCGACCGGGAACACGCCATAGCCCTGCCCGGAGGAGTTGAAGAGGACGGTGAGCGGCATGCGCTTGCCGATAGCTTCGCTCAACTGTACAGAGGCTTTGTCCATATTTACAGTCAATTCCTGCACACTGTCAGCATACACCAGCGCCACCTCAAAGAGCTGCGGCCAGAGGCGGCCGGAGCCGTCTTCAGCTTTCTGACTGATCGTAAACGAGCTGATCTGACCGTCTGCCACTTGTAGGTCGTAGTCGAATACCGGACGGCCAGGTTCATTCACCCATACCTGGTTCCAGGCCTGCAGGTCTGCCGGTGTGCGGGCGTCCAGAATTTCGATCAATTGCGGCCAGGTGGCATTGCTGTTGGCATAAGTCTTTAGGTATACCTGCAGACCC
The DNA here is from genome assembly GCF_058932855.1 of Pontibacter sp. LHS1. NCBI lineage: Bacteria > Pseudomonadati > Bacteroidota > Cytophagia > Cytophagales > Hymenobacteraceae > Pontibacter > Pontibacter sp. LHS1. The sequence goes on along the minus strand of NZ_JBZYWF010000002.1, from coordinate 366,449 downwards.
TCCTGAAAAGCTGCCTCGCCCATCAGCCGCTCCAGTTGTCGCATCATGATAGGCGCCTTGTGGTAGATGATGTGCCCGTACAGCGAGCCTGCATCCTGCAGGTTAGCCAGGTCCTGCCGAATCGGGTTGGCACCGGCCGTGCGGTCCACACTGTAGGCGGCCGGGAAGTGGTCGATCAGGAACTTGAGGTCGTAGTTGCTGTTCTTCACTGTCGTCTTCGAAATCTTATCAGCCATGAAGTTGGCAAAGACCTCCTTCATCCACACGTCGTTGAACCAGCGCATTGTCACCAGGTCGCCAAACCACATGTGCGCCGTTTCATGCGCGATCAGGTTAGAGCGTGCCACCAGTTGGTCTTTCGTAGCGCCTTCGTCCAGGAAGAGTGTAGAGGCCTTATAGTCGACTGCGCCTACGTGCTCCATGCCGCCATACTGGAAGTCAGGTATAGCCACGAAGTCAAACTTCTGGAAAGGGTAGGGGATCCGGGTATAGTCCTCCATAAAAGCCAGCGCATCGCGGTGTATGCTGAAGATAGGATCTATACTTTTCAGCTTGTCCGGATCGGTTTCGCGGTGGTAAAAATGCATGGTGCGGCCCCGGTCGCTGTTGCTCACCTTCCGGAAATCGCCGGCCACAAACGAGAAGAGGTAGGTCGGAATGGTATCCGAAGGCAGGTAGGTATAGGTCTTGGTAGCGCCGGTCAGCACGGAGTCCTGCAGCGGGGCGTTTGCCAGGGCTTTCCAGTCCTGCGGCAGTGTGAGGGTGAGTTTGAACACCGCCTTCAGATCCGGCTGATCGAAGCAGGGAAACACGGTGCGGGCACGGTCCGGTACAAGCAAGGTATAGAGGTAGTCCTCGTTGCGGTTGAGTGAAAGGTTGCCGGCCGTGAAGTCGATCTGCACCTGGTTCGGCCCTTCCTTCAGGTAGCGCGGCTCGATCACAATATGCTCGTTCTGGAACACGATCGGTATTTGCTTCCCGTTTACCCGCACAGCGTGCAGGTGGTCCGGCTGCTCCTTAAAATCGATTTGCAGGGCCTGCTCCCTGGTGAGCAGGTTGAACGAAATGGTTTCAGAGGCAGGTATAGGCGCGTCCTTGCCAGTGGGGATCTGCAGCTTTATGTCATACTGCACATTGCGTAGCGTCTGGTTGCGGTGTTCAGCCAGGGTTCTGGACACGCCCGTTTCAACGGGTAATGCGGGTGACTGTGCGACGCGGGTGCTGCAGGATGTGCCGGCGAAAAGTGCCAGGGCTACCATACCTGCTTTATAAGAGGAGGCGAAATTGCTTTTCATGAAAATGCTTTGTCTTGAAAGTAAAGATAAGCATCTCCGGCAGGAAGCGAAATGTCTCACGATTTAAACTATAGACCCGCGATACTCAGTCCTTTTTAAAGGCATTTATCTCAGGATAGGCGTGCATCTTGTGCTCCGAGATATCCAGCCCCTCCAACTCTTCTTCCTCCGTCGGACGAATACCCATTGTTTTCTTCAGGCCATACCAAACGGCCACAGCAAACGTGAAGCTAAAACCCCCGACCACTGCCACACCCAGTAGCTGACTTATAAACTGGTCCCAGCCGGCAAGGTCACCGAAGATACCCACCGCCAGCGTGCCCCAGATGCCGCAGATCAGGTGGGCGGAGAGAGCTCCAACCGGATCATCTACCCGCAGCAGGTTATAGATCTTTACCCCCAGTACCACCAGGCACCCGGCCACAAACCCGATGAGCAGGGAGTCCATAAGGTGCATCTGGTCTGCACCGGCTGTGATGGCTACCAGACCGGCCAGAATGCCGTTCAGAATCATAGTCAGGTCGTTGGTCTTGAAGAGCAGGACAGAGAAAAAGTAGGCACCTATGGCACCCGCCGAAGCCGATAGGGCAGTCATCACCACTGCCTCCGATATCTGCTCAGGGGCGGCTGACTCCACAGAGGCGCCGCTGAAACCAAACCAGCCCATCCAAAGGAGAAATATCCCGATGGTGGCAAGCGGCATGCTGTGTCCGGGCATGGGCTTGGTTTTACCATTCTTAAACTTCCCGATCCGGGCGCCAAGCAGCAGTGCTCCTGCCAGTCCGCCCCAGCCGCCCACGGTGTGGATGAGGGTGGCTCCCCCAAAGTCATAGAAAGGTGTGTCGAGTGTATCCAGAAAGCCGCCGCCCCACTTCCACATGCCCACAATCGGGTAGCAGAAGCCGACGTACAGCACCGAGAAGATCAGGAAACTGTTGAGCTTGACCCGTTCTGCCACGGCACCTGACACGATCGTGGCGGAGGTGGCAGCCAGCATGGCGTTGAAAAGGAAATCCGACCAGTGCATATAGCCTTCCTTATAGATGGCGCTTTCGCTGCTGTCCGGCTCCGGCAGCCCAAACTCGTTAAAGCCGATGAACATACCGGCATAAGCCTCCCCCGGGAACATCAGGGAGAAGCCCCAGAAGGTATAGGTGATGATGCCGATCGGCACAATCAGGGTGTTTTTGAAAAGGATGTTCACTGTGTTCTTCGACCGGACCAGGCCGGACTCCAGGGTTGCGAAACCCAGGTGCGTAATGAACACCAGAAAAGTGCAGAGTAGAATCCAGGCGTTGTTGATGACAAATATTTCCTGCGACATTTTTAGAGGATTTCGTCTCCTGTTGCACCATCGCGAATACGGATGGCCTGGCTTACATCCGAGATAAAGATCCTGCCGTCTCCGATCTTGCCGGTTCGGGACTGCGAGATGATGCATTGCAGCACTTCATCCACACGTTGGTCCGGAACGACGATCTCTATTTTGATGCGCGGAATAAAATCGGCCTGGTGCGATTCACCCCGGTATACCTGCGCAGTGGCAGCCTCTTTACCAAAACCCCGCACATCATAGGCGGTCATGTATTCAATGCCTTTCTCAGCAAACAGGTCGCGCAGTGCATCCAGTTTGCCCATCCTGACGATAGCCTCAATCTTTTTCATCTTTGCAATAAGAAGCAAAAGCCGCGAAATTCGCGGCTCTTGCTCCAAACAAACAATCAATAACAAACAACTTACTTAAGCCGGGGTCATGTGTCGCTCCCGATCCCAGTGGCGATGCTTTTTGATCGCATCGATAAATTTATCGGCGAACTCACCTGCGTCGGCGTCGGAGCCGGCAGTTACTACGCCGGAATGTGACATCACCTTACCAGAATCTTTCTCAGCGAAACTAACGCCTACCACGAAGGCCTTTTCGAGCAGATTAATACCGAAGCCAGAGGTGGCGATCGGTTTGCAGTGCTTGAAGGCCTCAGCCACAAAATGCAGCGCATCACCCAGACCCATCATCTTGCGCACGCTCTTCTCGCCGTCCGGGATATATACCGCGTCGAACATAATAGAGCCGGCTGCCACGTGGTGCTTGTCCACTTCAACTTCCTGTCCTGTGCTGGAAACACGCTTACCCAGCAGCTTCGAAATGATCTTCGGATGAGCGCCAGCCGCCTCCAGGGCTTCCTTCACCTGCATCACTTCGTTGTAGTCAAAGCCGTCTTCAATCAGGATGGCCACTTGTCTGGACTTAGCCGTTTCGATCTTGTTTTTCTCCATGCTGATCGCGGCGGACTCCTTCACAGACTTGCCTTTTTTGATTTTTTCAGAGGCTTCATCTTTTATGAAATTGCCGGTCGGTTCAGAATCCTGGTCGATCGGCATCTCAATGCCAATGCCGGCAGCTACCAGAGCGGCGAATTGCGGATCCACTTTGTAGAAGTTGGCAACCTGTCTTCTTCGGATCTCTTTGTTTCCTACTTTGCCCAACTCGAAATGCGCCGCTGATACCAGGTGCTCTTTCTCCGGTTCGGTAAGCGAATTCCAGAACAAGGTAGCCTGGCTGTAGTGGTCGTTAAAGCTTTCGCTGCGGGCCCGTATTTTGTGACCTTCTACTTTCTCCATGTAATGCACGTAGGCGCCCATATTTTCAGGTGCCATCATGGGGCAACCGTTGCCAATGGAGTTTGGCCAGTAGTTGGCTTTACCTTTGCCAATGGACATTTTCATAAAGCCCGCTCCATGGTTGTTATGCACCGGAGCCACCGGTCTGTTGATCGGCACCTCCGTGAAGTTGACACTCGTAAAGCGGTTTAGCTGCGTGTCAAGGTATGAGAAGAGGCGAGCCTGCAGCAGCGGGTCATTGGTCACGTCAATGCCTGGCACCAGGTTACCCGGGTGGAATGCTACCTGCTCTGTTTCTGCAAAGAAGTTATCCGGGTTACGGTTGAGCACCATCTTGCCTACCTTTTTCAGGGGCACAAGCTCCTCAGGCACAATCTTGGTTGCATCGAGCAGGTCGAAATCATACTTAAATTCATCTTCTTCCGGAATCAGCTGCACCGCCAGCTCAAACTCTGGATAGTCACCCATTTCAATGGCATCCCACAGGTCGCGACGCAGCCAGTCGGAGTCTTTACCGGCAAGCTTTTGCGCCTCATCCCATACCAGGGAGTGTGTACCCAGCGTAGGGCGCCAGTGGAATTTCACAAAAGTGGCCTTCCCAGCCTCGTTGATCAGGCGGAAGGTATGCACACCAAAGCCTTCCATCATGCGGAAGCTGCGCGGAATGGCCCGGTCAGAGAGCACCCACATGAGCATATGCGTGGTTTCCGGCATCAGTGAGGCGAAATCCCAAAAGGTATCGTGGGCGGCTGAGGCCTGCGGAATTTCATTGTCTGCTTCCGGCTTGAGGGCGTGTACCAGGTCAGGGAATTTATTGCCATCCTGTATAAAGAAGGGTGGCATGTTGTTGGCCACCAGGTCGTAGTTGCCCTCTGCGGTATAAAACTTAGTGGCAAAACCGCGCACGTCACGCACCGTGTCAGCCGAGCCGCGGGAGCCCACTACTGTGGAGAAGCGCACAAATACGGGGGTTTTGGTACTAGGGTCGGTGAGAAACTTCGCCTTGGTGAATTTTTTCAAAGAATCGTCGTAGGGCTGAAAGTAGCCATGTGCTCCGGAACCACGGGCATGTACTACACGCTCCGGTATGGACTCGTGGTCCAGGTGCGTCATTTTTTCGCGGAAGTGAAAGTCCTCCATCAGGGTAGGACCACGCTGTCCTGCTTTTAGGGAATCATCTGTGTGGTTGATCCTAACCCCCTGGTCGGTGGTCATGTATTGGCCATCGTCATCCTTCCGGAAATGCTCCAGCTGCTTGTTTTTGCTGTCCTCATTTACCTCGGTAGGCTTAGGCTGTTTGTTGTCTTTCTCTTCCATAGTCATGTTTGTTTTTGAGATGTGTGTATTGGATATGCTTTTGACTTTGTGTGATTAAATCAATTCAAGAATACGGGGATGAATTTTAAGGGGTTAAGAAAAAGTGAAACAAAACGTGATTAAAATGAAATTAAAATAATACTTTCTCTATAACAGGCACAGGTATATCAGCTGTAGTGCATCTACAGACAGGTTTGAGTAAGGGCTGTGCTTGGAAAATTCTGGGATAAAACGGAAGGGTAAAGAGGAGCAAACCTATAACGTCAGCTCCTTACGCCCGAAGGTATACTCGTCTTCCTTTAAATAATAATCACCGCACTTTTGCAGTATGGTCAGGTTGTCGATCCTGATCTCCCAGTTGAAATTGTAGTTGAACAGAAAGGTGAGTACTGGTCCCAGTACTTCGGGAGAGGTGTCGCCAAGGGCCAGGGAAATGTGAGGGAGCCACATGTTGGGGTTGTAGTAGATGCCCATCTCGCTGCTCATCTCGGATATGTCGCGGTGCAGGCGGGCGTGCAGCTGGTTGAGCGGCGCTGTGCGCAGCACCGGGATGTAGATCACCGGTTTTTCGCCCGGGAACACGCCCAGACCGGTGGTGCGGATAGTGAAGGGCTCGGTTTCACGACTGGTTTCCGCCAGGTATTGCTGGAGCTCTTCCATGTCCGGTATTTCGGCTGTAAGCAGGGTCAGGTGCGGGTATGGTGTCATCTTCACCTCATTGAGCCCAAATTTCTCATCAAGCAGCTCAGTCAGTTCAGATACACGCGCAGAATGAGATGGGTCGAGCAGGGATGTAACTGCGATCATAAAAGGCTATATTTTATTGCTGTTCTCAACGTATCGCACACACATTTTCCAAAAGCATAAAGCTATAGAACGAGGCGCATGTGATAATGTTTACCTGGCCGGGGCTTTTTGCAGCAGGCATCTTTTATTTCTACGTATGAGGTGACTTTTGGTCTGTGGACCTTTGCACTGGGGATGTTTCCCAAAATAAGTACCTTTGTATCTCAGCTTTCTGAATCTATGATCTCAATTAATAACCTTAGCTTTCATTTTGGCAGCCGCCCCATGTACGAGGATGCCAACCTGCACATCAAACCCAAAGACAAGATTGGCCTGATCGGGCTCAACGGTACCGGCAAGTCTACACTGCTGCGCATTATCGTGGGCGAGTACAAGCCTGACGGTGGCAGCATACAAATGAGCAAGGAAACCACCATCGGTTTCCTGAACCAGGACCTGCTCAGCTACGAAACCCACGAGAGTATCCTGTCGGTGGCCATGCAGGCCTTTGAAGAAGCTATCTCGCTACAGCAGGAGATCGATCAGATACTGGTGGAGTTTGAAAACAACTTTCATGACAAGCTGGTCGATAAGCTGGCTTCGCTGCAGGAGCGCTTTGAGGCCCTGGGTGGCTATACCATGCAGGCTGAGGCGGAGTCGATCCTGGAGGGGCTTGGCTTTACAACGGAGGAGCTGAAGCAACCACTGGCCTCTTTCTCGGGTGGCTGGCGCATGCGCGTGATGCTGGCCAAGATCCTGTTGCAGAAGCCATCGCTGCTGCTGCTCGACGAACCAACCAACCACCTGGACCTGCCCTCAATCAAGTGGCTCGAATCATACCTGGACCGCTTTGAAGGGGCCGTGGTGATTGTGTCGCACGACCGGGAGTTCCTGGACAAAACCACCAATATTACGGTGGAGGTATCGGGGGCCAAGCTGAACCTGTACCCGGGCAATTACAGTTTTTATGTAGAGGAGAAAGCCCTGCGCAACGAAATACAGAAAGGCGCCTACGAAAATCAGCAGGCCCAGATCCGGCAGACGGAGCGTTTTATCGAGCGGTTCAAGGCCAAAGCGACCAAGGCCAAGCAGGCCCAGAGCCGCATGAAGCAGCTCGAGCGCATGGAGCGCATTGAGGAGGTGGCACCGGAGGCGGCCAAGGTGAACTTCAGTTTCCGCTTCAACGTGCAGCCGGGCCGGCATATCTTCCGGCTCGAGCACATGAGCAAGAGCTTTGGCAGCAAACTGATTTTCCGGGATACCAACGTGCACATTGAGCGGGGCGACAAGATCGCGCTCATCGGTGCTAACGGCAAAGGTAAGTCCACGCTGCTGCGCATCATTGCCGGCACCGAGCCGATCCAGGGCAAACGCGAAATGGGGCACAATGTGATCATGTCCTTCTATGCCCAGCACCAGCTGGAGGCCCTGAACGTGGAAAACGAAATACTGCAGGAACTGCAGCAGGCTGGCTCCGGCAAAACTGAGGTAGAACTGCGCACGCTGCTGGGCTCATTCCTCTTCACCGGCGACGATGTATTCAAGAAGATCAAAGTACTGTCAGGAGGGGAGAAGAGCCGCGTGGCACTGGCCAAAACGCTGATCTCAGAGGCCAACTTCCTGATGCTCGACGAGCCGACCAACCACCTCGACATGATGTCAGTGAATATCCTGATCCAGGCGCTGGAGCAGTATGAGGGTACCTTTATTGTGATCTCGCACGACCGCTACTTTGTGGAGAACGTGGCGACCAAGATCTGGTACATCGATGATTACCAGCTGAAAGAATACCCGGGCACTTACCACGAATATGAAGCGTTCCAGGAGAAGCGCGAGAAAGAAAATAAACGCGATGCCGCTGCCGCGCCGGCTCCTAAAAAAGACGAACCGAAGCAGAAGCGCGACAACAGTGAATTCAATGCCCTGAACAACCAACTGAAGCAGGTCAACCGCCAGATCAGCGAGGTAGAGAAACAGGTGCAGATTCTGGAGCAGGAGCTCGCCAGATACGAAACGGAGTTGGCTGACCCAAAGGTATACGGTAACCCGAACGTACTCCAGGAAACATCCCAGAAGTTTGAAACGGTGCAGAAAGAGCTGGATGCTGTAAACCAGAAGTGGGAGAGCCTGATGCTGGAAGCCGAAGAGCTGGAAGAGCAACTGGGAAGCTAGCCTGGAAACCTGCCTATAATAATCCTGCCTATAATAATAAGGTGTTATTCTAAGTCGAAGCAGCAGGCCATTGGTCTGCTGCTTTTTTGTGTTGATTCAGATGTATTTTGCTGAATGTCAGTAGGTGTGAAGTGTAATGGGTCTATACTTTAATGCAAAAATATGCGTATATAAAAATTGCACTTTGAGATAAAGTGCAATTTTGCTATTTTGTTCCTGAGTCTCACCTTATACCTATGAAAACTTACTTGATAATGTTACTGCTTGTTTTGAGCAGTATGTATAACCGCTCCTTTGCACAGCATGACGATGAAATAATTGTACAGAAAAAAGGGTTTGGATTTGCTTACTATCAGTATGGCAGGCAAATCAGTAAAAAACAGCTTTTGCATATTTTGGATCAACATCCGGAGGCAAGACAAGAGCTTCAGAAAGCTAACCGCAACTCACTTCCGGCTTCTGTGCTTTCCTACGCAGGCGGGCTCCTGATGACGTACCCAATGAGTCGGCAGCTGTCCGGCAACCAGCCTAACTGGCTGATCTCCGGTGCGGGGGCCAGTCTGCTGACCTTAAGTATACCCTTTGCAGGTGCCAGAATGAAACGGGAGCACCAGGCGATCCATGTGTATAATGAAGGGCTGCGCTATGCCAGCAAACCCCAACCAGACCTGCGCATAGGCTATACCTTTAACCGGGCCACCCTGATCTTTACCTTCTGATCAGTATCAGGCTTCCAAGCACTTCATGGCTGTACTTCCTGCCTGCGCCAGTCTATGGTATGAAACAGCCACACAACCAGGGTATGGTTGCTGGTAAAGCGGCCCGGTGTGGCTGCCTGCACGTAGCGGTTCATGTAGCCAGCCTGCAGCATCAGCCCTTTGTACCGGGCGGCGGCCATCAGTGAGATACGGTTCTGGTCAAAGGGAGCGGTGGCTTCTTCGCCCAGGTTCATCAGCAATTCGTTGGATACGACCAGGCTGGGCAATATACCTCCAAAAGTAAGGGCGGGGAAATTGCGCCGCAGCACGGTCTGTATGCGGGCGCGGTGGTTAAAGGTATAGCCTTCCGCCAGTTCACCGGCCGACAGTCGCTGGCGGTAGCGCAAGTCCCAGCGTAGCCGGTGCTGCAGGGCAAAGTTGCCTCCAAGTGGGGTCGGTATCACGACCTGCGCCCAGGGGCGGTGCTCCCGCCGCCTGAGCTCACCGCCCACCGGGAGCCGCACATGCGCATAGCCCGCCGTCACATCTATGCGGTTTGGGAAGTGTGTGGTCAGGCCGGTGCGGATCACCCCAAAACCCTCCGGTATGTAATGAAAGTCGTTCCAGATGGAAAATCGCTCTGAAACCCGGGCCGAGGTCATGTAGCCAAACCAGAGCTGCTCGTTGTGCTGCACCTCTTTTTGCTGCGCGGCCAGCTTTGCCGGGCAGAAGAGTCCCGGCAGGAGCATGAGCAGACAGAGCAGGCAGTGGCTCCTGTATTTCCGGGCTCGTGGTGTGTTGGCAGCGTGCTGTTGTCGCATCTTACGAAGATACCATGAAAATAGAATTATACACCCTTTACTAACATACCTTTAGTGGCTTCGTATTTAAAGCGATGCTATTCCTCACCTCGTACAATGGACAATCTCAATACAATAAACCAGATCAGCCAACAGAGCAATAAAATTTTGTTTCAGTTTGATCTGACTCAAAATAAATTCAATTTTCTGTCAGCTGCTTTTCGTGATTTATGGGAACCGGAGCGGTTCCAGCAGCAACCCCAACTCCTGCTCGATACTGTGCTGGAAGAAGACCGCTCCGCCGCGCTCGACTGCTGGTATAAACTGCTGCAGGGCGAACCTGTTGAGAAAAGCATACGCATCATCCGAAACGGCAGACTGCGTCACGTTCGCTGCAGTGTTTATCCTATTCGCGATGCAGCGCAGCAAATTGTGGCAGTGGCAGGTATGGCCGAGGATATAAGTCGTCAGCAGGAGTTTGTAAACTACCTCACCGAGTTCGGACATCGCAAGAACAGTGCGCTCGAAATGGTACTGCATGACCTGCACGGGCCATTGGCAGTAGTTCGGAGTGTGGCCGCTCTGCTGCGCAAAGACACAGCGGATAACCGGCTTGAGGAAGTGGCGCAATACACCACCATAATTGAAAACGCCTGCATACAGTGCACGGATCTGATTCGGGACCTGCTCAGCGAGGAGCATCTGGTGTCGCCGGAAATCTCAGTGACCAGAACACGCGTTGACCTGAACAAGCTGATTAGCACCATAGTTGAGTCCTACCAGAAAAGTCAGATTGTGCAGCAGGCGCTGGTACTGGAGCTGCCGCAGGAGCCGCTCGTGCTGGACCTGGACCAGATTAAGATGTCCCAGGTGCTGAACAACCTGATCTCTAATTCCATCAAGTTTACCCCGAGCACGGGCAGCATCACTATCCGTGCCTACCAGGAGGAGGATGAAGTCGTAATTGAGCACAGCGACACAGGCATTGGTATACCTGAGAATCTGCAGGCGAAGTTATTTGAGCGAAAGGCCAAAGTCGGAAGACCGGGACTGAAAGGGGAGAAGTCGCGCGGGCTGGGCCTTTCCATTGTATATGAGCTGGTGAGGCTGCATGGTGGCCACATCAGTGTGCACAGCCGGGAGCATGAGGGCACCCGCTTTGTAGTCAGGTTGCCGCTCTATACCGCTTAGGCGCGGCCGTTGCGTGTGCGCTTTATGTAGTTCAGACTTTCATCGTCAAGTGGCTTGTGCAGAAATCCGCGCACAAGCGGGTAATTACGGGAAAGATCCTTGTCGCTGGCAGCGATGGATGAGGTGAGGATGAACACATCCAGTTTTCCTTTTAGTTTTTCTTCATAGGGGCGCAGCACTTCCAGAAAATCCCAGCCGCTTTTGACAGGCATGTTCAGGTCAAGCAGGATCACATCCGGCAGGGGAGCAGTGTCAGTAAAGGACAGATCAGCCAGGGCATCATCTGCAGAGCTATAGGTATGAATCTCATCGGCAAAGCCTGCTTCCTCCAGCATCAGGGAGGTCAGGTATATGCTGATGTCATCATCATCAATTATGTAAACCTTGCTGGCCATAGGCTGGGAGCTCAAACTGTAATGTGAAAGTTGTGCCTGCTTCGGGCTTACTTTCTACGTCTATCTTGCCTCCAATGGCGTTCATTTGCATTTTCACCAGGTATAGCCCTATACCTTTGCCATCAGGTCCTGTATGGAAGCGCTTGTACAGCTGGAACAGGTGCGGCTTCACTAAGTCCAGGTCCATTCCGCTGCCATTGTCTTTTACACGTAGTTGCAGGCCGTTATCTTCCCTTACGCTATTTACCTCGATAAGTAAGTCGCGGTGCGGTGATTTATACTTGATCGCGTTTGAGATCAGGTTGTGCAGTATGCTGTAGACGTAAGCCCGGTTGGCCCAGAGCAGGTCATCCTCCTTCAGATCCAGCACGATCCGGCCATTGGCCTGGCTCAGCAGATGCTGCAGGCTGTGCACCACTTCTGCCGTCACTTCGCTCAACCGGACCATTTCATGGGCTGCCTGCAGGTCAGAGGAACGCACAGCCAGTATTTTGTTCAGGTCACTGATCACATCATCAAGCCGACGGGCGGAGGTTTCCAGGTTTTGCAAGCCTTGGGCAAAGCGGCTGCTGTCGCGGTCAAGCTTCTGTAGCACGGACGACAGCCCTACCAGGTTAGCGACGGGCGCACGCAGGTTGTGCGATACAATGTAGTTGAACTGCTGCAGGTCCTGATTCTGATGGTACAGGTGCTCGGTCGTTTTGAGCAACTGCTCCTGATCGAGCTTGCGTTCAGTGATATCGGTGTGGATATAGATGTGCTTTACTACCTGTCCCTGCTCATTGGCAATAGGGGAGATGGTGACATCAGCCCAGATCAGGTCGCCGTTTTTCTTATAGCTGCGCAGTTCCTTGCGCATCGGGATACCTTTTGCCAGCTGTTCTCTTACCCACAGAATCTCGCGTGGGTCCGTGTCCGAAGTGGTTAGGATATCGCTGGGGCGCTTGCCCGCTACTTCCTCCATGGTATAGCCGGTCACGTTACAGAAAGCCTCATTGACCCACTCTATCTCAAGATCGCCGTTGGTGATGATCACGCCGTTTGTTGTTTTGCTGGCAACAAGCGAAAGCTTCCGCAGTTCTTCCTGCGCAACTACCTGTGCTGTGATGTCAGCAAAGGCTATGAGGATACCGCCTTCGAAGGGGCTGATGGTAAACCGCAGAAAAGCGCCCAAAACGCAGAATTGCTCTTCGAACTGTACTGCTTTTTTTGTTTCAGCTACTTCAAGGCATTTCTGCTTGAAAAGGGTGTTCTCCAGCATCGGGTATTCCTCCCAAATGCAGCGATCCATTAAGTCATCGAGATTCCGATTTAGGAAATTTGCGAAGACAGTGTTGCCGAAGCTGTAGCGCCACTCTTTGTCCAGGGCAAAAAAGCCTTCTGACATCCCTTCCAAAATTTTGTGCAGCTTTTTCGCCTGTGCTTTTACAAGCAGGTTCGCCTCTTTTTCGCTGGTGCTATCTTTGGCAATGCATTGTATGGCGAGCACCCGGCCCTCCAGCACGACAGGTACGAGTGTGGCCGACAAATAGCGCTTGCTGCCATCGCGGTGCCGGATGCAGGTCTCGAAGTTGCAGGGCTGCCCCGTAAGCGCTGTGGAGAAGGCCTTAGAGGTTTCTTCACGGCTATCCGGCAATACAAAGTCGGCAAAATGGCTTTTCGGAAATTCTTCACGCGTGTAACCAGACAACTTCACCACGGCATCGTTACAGGCCTGTACTTCCCCGCTTGTGCTCATAGTGAATACCAGGTCGGGGTTGTTGAAGAAGAGCGCTTTATAATAGGCCTGGCTTATCTTTTGCTGTTGCAGCGCCTCCATCTGAGGGGTAATGTCCCTGGAGTTGGTCACCAGCCCCCGTACATGCGGGTTGTCCAGCATGTTGGTTGACATACAGCTGAGCCAGTGCCAGTCACCGTTTTTAGCTTTGAAGCGAACAGGTGGAAGGTTTACTTGCTTAGTGCCGCCAATGGTCAGGTTATAGAGCTCCTGCTCGAGAGAAGGTATATCGTCCGGGTGTATCAGGTCAAACACATGGGTGCCCAGCAGATCTTCAGGACTGTAGCCAAGTTCGGTGCCTACAGAGTCAGAAATATATTGATAGATCCCATCACAGTTGAGTACCGTGATGAGCTCAGACCCGTGACGTACAATAGAACTATAGAAATCTGGTGTAAGGACCAGCTCTTCTGGTGGCGTAAAATTTACCTTCATAAAGGTGTAGTGGCTAAAAACTTCCTGAATGTAATTGTAATTAGGCAATATGGGTTCAATTGTATGCCAAAATTTATTAACTTGTTCTAATTGTAGCATAATGACTATTTAATGTCCAATATTGGGCTTAATATTGCTCTCTGCTATACTGTTTCTGCCTTGGTTGACAAAGTGCTTGCTCAGGTATAAAATAGGATAATAAAGATGTTTGCTTAGGAGGAAATTGTACTAAGGTAGGGGCGATTAAAAATTAAAGCCGGAAGCTTTTAATAGTACGGCATTTGTTATGTCGCAAGAGGATGAAGAATCGCCCGCCCCAGAACTGGCGGTGTGTGCAGCTCCCGCGAGTGTCTCCAGCAACAGCCCTGACATACCTAGGCCCAACTTCGCAAAGCCGATCAGTCAGACGCTCACGGGTTTAGAAGTTGCCGCAAGTTCAGGGGAAATATACCTTAAACTCCGGCAGCTGTGATGCAAAAGCTCCTCCGAAAAATATTTCCAAAAAGATAACAACTTTCTAATATAGGTAGGCGTATATATAGGCAGCTTAGCGAAAGCTCATTTTGTGAATGATAAGAGCGGCTCCGGGGGTGAACGACCGGGGCCGCTTTTTTTGTACCTATACCTTAGCTTTTGAGCCAGGCGAGGGCATCGTCCGGTGTTGCAAAGGTCGCTACTTCATATGTGAGCGTACCAGACTGTCGGGCTGCTTCGATGTTGCGCTGGGCGCGGGCCTCATCTTCAGGATTGAAAGGCTGTACGCGGGCCACTTTTATCAGTCGTGTTTTGGCCAGCATCGCCGCCAGCTCCATGGTCAGCTGCCTGTTCTCTTCCTCATCTATTTCGACTGCCGTGGTGCGGGCGTCGAGCAGGAGCTTGCGCACATCATAGTTCCGGATCGTCTCCACCATGATATGCAGGCTATGCCTGATCTCTGACAAATGATAGCGCTGCAGGTCTGGGTAGCGCACCTGCAGTATGTCGGTGGCCGGATTGTACTCCAGTCGCAATATGCTGTTTTGCAAAAGAATCATGGGTCGTGATGAATGCTAAGATGACTTAGGGGTGAATCGGCACAAGTTACAAAGCAGCCCCTGAACGGTCAAGCTAAATTAGGGACAGGTCAATAATTTATACTAAAATTATGCTGTGGTTTTGATTTTAAAACTGGAAACTGTTTATTGCAAACCCTTGTCGAAATATATGGATAGGAGCATCCTGGTGACATAAACACGGAAACGATTGTTTTGCTGCCCCAGGTGCTTGAATCTGCTATACAGACTGTATCGCAATGATAATATACAAAAAAAACTATATAAGCATTGCCTATTACGAGGCTGAGCAATTACTGGAGATCACCTGGTCGGCTTACGCGGCAAGCGCTGAGTACCGGGAAGCGATGCTGCAGTACATTCAGATACTCAAAAACTACGAAGTGAAGCGCTGGCTTGATGACTACCGCCAGGCTCGTGTGGTGCGTCTGTCAGACCAGCAGTGGACGAAGGAGGAGTGGGCGCCGCTTTTTTACCCGCAAACACTCCAGTTGGAGAAAATGGCCCGCGTACGCTCCACTGACATCTCAGCACGGATCAGCTGCGAAAACATGTTCAAATATATAGACCATAACACCCTTCCTTATGGCTTCAGAGAATTTGAGGAGTATGGAGAGGCCCGAAACTGGATACTTGGATGATCATCTAAATGCCTTACTTTTGTCCCGTGTCGCGTATAAGTAGCGCTGTACCCAAAAAACTTACATGATCATTCCAAATAAATTCCTGAAGCTGGACTATAACCCCACAACAGACATCCTGTTGGTAGAGTGGCCTAATATGCACAACTATACTTTGCCGGAGGTATCGTATATCATCAACGAGGTGGTAGAAACGGTGCGCAGCTACGACATCAAGCGTATCCTCACCGACACGCGCCAGTCGAAAGTGACGGTGCCGATGGAGGAGTATGCCGGGATCATAAACAACCTGGCTATGCAGTTGGCCACTACCCGGCTGCAAAAGTTTGCCAAGCTCAAGACCGCTGACCCTGATCGCGAAACCATTTCCAGCAACGCCGCAGCCCTGGTCGTCGGATCCATCACGTATCGCAGCTTCGATAGCATGGGAGAAGCGATTGAATGGCTTATAGAGAGTTGAGGAATCAGAGAGTTTGGTAGTTTGGGAATTTGAGAGTTTAGAAACTTAGGAACCAGGACTAATTTATAAAAAGCCTAGGTATATGGCTAGACAGAAATTCACTCCAAACTAACTCAGTTACTTCGTATACGATAGTTTTCCAACTTTCTAAATCCCAGATTCTAAATCATTAACTCCTAAACTCTCAAACTCCCATGCGTCCTTACATACTTGCCGAAACGAACTGGAAAGCGATCAAAGACCAGCAGGTTGAAGTAGCTATACTACCCTGGGGTGCCACTGAGGCCCACAACTACCACCTGCCTTATGGTACCGACAACATGGAGGCAGAGTCGGTGGCGGCTGAGGCTGCCCGGCTGGCCTGGGAAACAGGGGCGAAGGTGATGGTGCTGCCGGTTATACCTTTTGGCGTAAACACCGGCCAGGCCGACATCACGCTCGACATTAACCTGAACCCCAGCACCCAACTGGCCATCCTGCGCGACATCGTTACAGTGCTTAACCGCCAGGGTATACAGAAGCTGCTGCTGCTCAACAGCCACGGCGGCAACGATTTCAAACCGATATTGCGCGAGCTCGGCCTGCAGTTTCCGGATATGTTCCTGCTGACCTGCAACTGGTTCCTGGCCGCTGACCGCAAAGCCTTCTTCGACAGTCCCGGTGACCATGCCGACGAGATGGAGACCAGCATCATGCAGCACCTGCGCCCCGACCTGGTGCTGCCGCTGAGTGAAGCAGGGGAGGGCAAGGAGCACAAGTCCCGCCTCACAGGTATACGCGAAGGCTGGGCCTGGTCAGAACGCCTCTGGTCGCAGGTAAGCGACGACACCGGCATCGGCAACCCGGCCGCCGCCACACCCGCCAAAGGAAAAGCCTTCTTCGAAGCCACCACCCAGAACATCGCCCAACTGCTGATCGAACTCAGCCAAGTGGACCCAAAGGACAGGTATAGGAGAGTTTAGGAGTTTGGGAGTTGAAATCCTGATACGGGCAATTATTGGATAAAAAAAGCCCTGCTGCACTGGCGTATTCGCTTAAGTGCAGCAGGGCTTTTCAGGTATGGGCAGTGCTTACTTTGCTGCAATAGTGCGCAGGGCGTCGCGCATTTCGGTGAGCAGCACTTCTTCTTTGGTTGGAGCAGGCGGCACTGCCGGGGCGGCGGCCTTTTTACGCATCATGCGGTTCATGGCTTTTACGATCAGGAAGATGATGAAGGCCAGGATCAGGAAGTTGATCAATACCGTAATAAAGTTACCCCAGGCAAACACGGCACCCAGTTTACGAGCCTCCTCTAAAGCCAGGCCCTGCGGTACGGCATCAGAGAGTGGTACATACAGGTTTGAGAAGTCCATATCACCAATCGCCTTACCGACCAGCGGCATGATGAGGTCGTTGACAACAGAATTAACCAAACCACTGAAGGCGGCACCAATGATGATACCAATGGCCAAATCCATCACGTTGCCGCGCATGGCAAACTCTTTAAATTCTTTCATCATACCCTTATGCTGTGATTTTTGAAGGTGAGGAGATTTTGCTTTTTATGATATGTAAATATATTCATTTGAAAGTATAAAGCAAGCGACCTATACCTACGCATTTAACTGAATAGCCCCCATAAAGACACAGCCCGGTGCTATACCTAGAACAGGTATAGCACCGGGCTGAATTCTCTTCCCGGAAGGTGTAGTGCCTGCCGCAAAAAAACATTGGGTGCATTCTGGTAGATACCTGCACCCAATGGTCCTGCAAATCAGGGCAGACTGCCCGATCGACTGATTATTCCTTCACTTTGTAGCTACAGTTCTGACCTGCGCTGTATTCTATTTTCTCGTCAGACAGTAGCCCTTCAATGAGTTCGTCTGTGTACTCCTTGCTGAAGCCAAGGCTCTCGCCAAGGGCTCTTTCGTCCAGCTTTCCGTTGTTTTTGCGCAAAGCTTCGAGGTACTTCTTTTTATCTTCTTCCATTGTTTTCAGTTTAAGTTCAGTTGCGCGATGTCGCCACACGGCTATCAGCCATACCTTAGGTTA
Source organism: Pontibacter sp. LHS1 (assembly GCF_058932855.1). NCBI lineage: Bacteria > Pseudomonadati > Bacteroidota > Cytophagia > Cytophagales > Hymenobacteraceae > Pontibacter > Pontibacter sp. LHS1. The sequence continues at coordinate 348,780 of NZ_JBZYWF010000002.1, read as the reverse complement.
GTTTGTTGATTTGGCTGCCCCTGTCTTTTGTTTTTCTTCTCAGCCCGGATCAGGTCAACGAGCTCCGGCAGGTCTACTTTCAGGTTCTCGTGCTGGCCTTGTCCGGCATCTTTTACCAGACTGTCGCTCTTGCAGATGATGTAGCTGTAGTCCATGCCCATTTTGGTGGCAATGTCGTAGAAAGGCTCTATTACAAAACCTTCGTGAAACAGCTCAATCACCTGAGTGCCCGGCTTGCAGAACATTATGCTTACCAAACCCGCTCCCGTGGCCGATACGACCGAGCTTGCCCTTGAGAACAGCCTGATCCGCTCCAGCATGGATAATTGGCTCAGCACCACCGGGCGGTAGCCGTAAGGTTTCAGGGCCTCCACCAGCTCTGCTTCGTTCTCGACCTGTCTCAGTTTGGAGTCGCTGCGGCTGATGTATAGTTTTAAGTCCTGTTGTTTTGTTTCGGTTTCTTGTGCGGCAAGGGGTACAAAAGCGGCCTGTATGTAATTGCAGAGCCAATGCGGTACCAGCGTGTGATTGCCACGGGGAGCAGTGGAGGCGATGATGCAATCGGCCATGATGTGCGGATGCTCGTCACTGGCAATCAGTTTTCCATCCGGTATCCCGAGTAGTCGCAGTGTTTCGAGCTGGTAGCTATAGCGCAGGCTGGGCACCAGGAACCAATCCACTTTATCGTAGAGTCCGCTCTCTTTGAGCAAATGCAGGCGTGGCAGCACATCCACAAACCAGTGGCTGATGTTATTAAGCCCCGCACCTCCTGTGAGCAAGGAGAACACTGTGCCCTCAATCCTTTTGGGTCTGGAAAAATAGCGCTGTTCAAAAATATTGTTATACCCGCTTTCCGTCACTTTCCCCTCTTTCATACTCAGGGACACATTCTCGATCAGGCGGTTGTATTTGCTGATGATCGCTACGGTGCTGTCGTTGTCGGTGTAGATTCTGCCATTGGGGGCTTCTACCACCACATAGTCAGTGGTGACTTCCCGCTGCGGTTTCCAGTAGGCTGAACAGGCTTCGAAGAGAGCCTCCGGGATGTCCAGGGTGGTGCGCAAAGCGGGATAAACAGGGTATAGCGTTACTTCAAGCTGAGTTTGTGCATTATCTGCATTCAGGTAGTATATACTTTGTGGCCTGTAGCGGATGTTGTGAGACACAAAGCGTCCAGTAATCTTTTTCAGCCGGTTTATGATCCTTTTATAAAGTATTTTCATGGTAATCCAGGGTAGGCAGCAATGGCTTATGGCAAACATTGCCTGTTGTAGTTATAGGTATGGGCGGTGAGTAAATAGAGACGCTGCAGCTAACCAGAGGTGGTTTACGGATTATTTTCAAACTTGAGTGAGAATTTCAGGAGTAAAAAAAAACTACTCCCCCTGGGCAACAAAGGATGCCATTCACGGGGGAGTAGGAGTAGTGTGTAGCCGGTCGTAATCTATCATCAGTATTATAAATCAATCTGATTCTATATACTGATTAACTTATAGGATTGTTCTTGCTAAATTGTCCTGATTTAAGCTAGTTTACGCTGGGCAAAGAACTTGTCAAGGCCTATTTGTTCTATTTTAATATTCTTATAGGCTGCCGTGGCTTTAAATTCTTCGATGATCTCGAGCACGTCGTCGTCTATATTTACAGAACGGGAAGCATCGATTACCACCGTGGAATTAGGTGCTACGTGGTCCAGCGTGAGCATGACACTTGCCTTGTTCAGGAAAGTAACCTCCTCCGAAAGAACCAGCTCCACACGTTCGCCCTCATAATGTGCTTTCTTATCAATAAAGAACGGCGTGCGGTAATTGTCGCGCAGGATCATGAACACCGACACGGCACCACCGATCATGATACCTGTGATCAGGTCGGTCAGCATCACGGCCACGATGGTCACAAAGAACGGCACAAACTGGCGCTTGCCAGCCTTCCACATGCGGCGGAACAGGGCCACCGACGTCAGTTTATAACCCACCACAAAGAGCACCGCCGAAAGCGAAGCCAGCGGAATCATGTTGAGGACTCTAGGTATAGCCATGACACAGATCAGCATGACGGTACCGTGTGTGATGGTTGCCAGTGGCGTACGGCCACCTGAAGATACGTTCGCAGAAGTACGCACGATCACGGCCGTCACCGGCAGACCACCGATAAAGCCCGATACTATGTTGCCTATTCCTTGGGCTTTGAGTTCGCGGTTAGTGGATGATTTACGCTTGTAGGGGTCCAGCTTATCGCCTGCCTCAGTGCTCAGCAAAGACTCCAGCGATGCGATAAAGGCAATGCTCAGGGCCACGGTATAGAGCTCCGGATTAGTGAGTTGGGAGAAATCCGGGAAAGTGAAAAACGAGAAAAACTCACCGATGCCATCAGCTGCCGGAAGTTGCACCAGTCGGTTTCCGCTGAGGGCCAGGTGTGGAAAATAAGCTGCGAATAGCTGGTTCACAAGTACGCTCACAACTACTGCAATAAGGGCAGAGGGCACGAACTTAAAGAAGGTAAAGCGCTTGAGCGCCGGTTGGTCCCAGGCAAAGATGATGATGAGCGAGAGCACCGTGATGATAGTGGCGCCCAGGCTGATCTGGTCCAGCACACCGGCAAACAGGTTGGTGCTAAGGCCGTCTTCCATGCTGCCGAAGAGCTCTTTGCCCGCATACCCGAAGGCGTGCGGTATCTGGTTGATGATGAGGATAAGGCCGATAGAAGCCAGGATGCCCTTGATCATCGAGCTTGGGAAGAAGTAGGCAATAGTACCTGCCCGCAGGAAGCCCAGGATGATCTGCAGCACACCCGCTATCATAGTGGCCGCCAGCACCGCCTGAAACGAGCCCAGCGACTGAATAGCCATGAGCACTACCAGCGCCACCGAAGCGGCCGGTCCGCTTACGTTTACTTTGGAGCCGCTCAGAAAGCCCACCACGATACCGCCCACTATACCGGCGATGATGCCCGAGAAAAGGGGCGCACCAGAGGCAAGCGAAATGCCAAGGCAGAGCGGAAGCGCAATCAGGAATACTACCAGACCGGCAGGAAGGTCAGTCTTGACATGAGAGAAAAACCCGTCGTTGATTCTTTTCTGATCGGGTAATGAATTTTGATTCATAAAAGTGTCTTTTGTTACGAAATAGGATAAGGTGTATAAGGTGGTATACTGCGTATTGTTTCTGCTTCAGGTAAAACTCAGTCTTTCATAGTTTGCTCTGATTTTTGGGTTTATGTTTTCTTAAAATGATCACTCTGTTGTTGTCCGCATAAACTATTTCAAAACCATAGTACCTCGCGATCCAGTCGAAGGTATGGCGGTGGTAAAACACCACATGCGTCGGGTCTCTGGCGTAGTACCAGGCTGGCAGGTCGCTCAGGTGCTGCCATTGCTCCGTCATCACGATCAGGAAGCCACCTGGTTTGAGCAGGTGGCTCAGTTGCTGCATTTCGGCACCCGGAGTAAAAAAGTGTTCAAAACACTCCGTCGCGAAAATGAAATCATAGATTTGCTCTGCTTTCAGTTCCGGAAAAAAGTAGGGGTCGTAGTCATCCACAACATAGCCCTTGTCTCGCAGCAACACCGACAGGGTAGGGCCGGGGCCGCAGCCGTAGTCCAGGCCGCGCATACCTACGTGCAGATAGGTGAGCGCGGGTATAATGGCTCTGTTCAGAAATTGCACATAGCCAGCGTTACTGATCTTATTCTCGTGTTTTAGGTAATGCGCTTTTTCAAGTTCAGCTGAGGGCAAATCCTGTCTGGCAGAAAATAGAAGCATGCACCTCTGGCACAGGTATAGGGTGCGGTCATTTGGCCCCTGCAACCTCTCTGGTTGTTGCCAGTCAGCGCACAAGGGGCAAGTGGCTTCGCTTCTATTTCCTGAGCTCCTGAGCATATAGCCAATCTTTATCCCTGTCTTGCCGCCTCAAACTTGAAGTCGGAGGTAAAGTGGAAGTTCAGCTTCGGATAGTGCTCCTGGACCGAGCGCAGCACCCAGGCCGTGTCGGCGAAGAATACCGGGTTCTCATCTTTGTCGTAGGCAATGTGGCTGCCCTTGATTCCAATAAACCGGGCCAACGCCTCTTTGTCATCTGATGTGATCCAGCAGGCTTTGTAGTAGTTGAGGTGGTACAGGTCGCAGGTAGCGCCGTATTCCTGTTTGAGTCGGAACTTGATCACATCGAACTGCAGCTCACCCACCGTACCAATGATCTTGCGACTACCCGGCTGTTGCACAAACAGCTGCGCTACACCCTCGTCTGTGAGCTGGCGTATACCTTTCTCCAGCTGCTTTGTCTTGAAGGGGTCCTTGTTTACCACCTCCTTGAATATCTCAGGTGAGAAGCTCGGAATACCTTTGTACTGCAGCAGTTCGCCTTCCGTCAGCGTGTCGCCGATCTTGAACGAACCGGTATCGTACAGGCCGACCACATCGCCGGGCCACGCCTCTTCCAGCAGACTCTTTTCGTTGGCCATAAAACTGGTGGGGCTGGAGAAGCGGATGCGCTTATCGAGTCGGGTATGGTAGTAGAGCTTGTTGCGCTCGAACTTGCCGGAGCAAATCCTGCAAAAGGCAATGCGGTCGCGGTGGTTCGGGTCGAGGTTGGCGTGTATCTTGAAGATAAAGCCGGTAAAGGCATTCTCCTCTGGCCGCACTTCCCGTTGAGAAGCCTGTACAGCCTGTGGGGAAGGAGCGATCTTGACGAATGTGTCCAGCAGTTCGCCCACGCCAAAGTTATAGATGGCGCTGCCGAAGAACACAGGTGCCAGGTAGCCCTCTTTGTACAGGTCAAGGTCGAAGTCTTCGTAAAACTCGTTCAGGAAATCAGTGTCAGACCGGAGTGTGTCAGCAGACTGCTTTCCAATGATCTCGTCCAGTTCGGTATTCCTGATGTCCTCTATGGCGATGACATCCTTTGTAAGTTGCTGCTTGTTGGCCGTGAAAAGACGGAGGTCCTTGTCGTAGAGGTTATACACCCCCTTGAAGGTGGAGCCCATACCGATCGGCCAGCTCAGCGGGCGCACGTGGATGTTGAGCTCCCGCTCCAGCTCGTCCAGCAGCTCGTAAGGGTCACGTCCCTCGCGGTCCATCTTGTTGATGAACACGATCACCGGTGTGTTGCGCATGCGGCATACCTGCATCAGGTTGCGGGTCTGTTCCTCCACGCCCTTTACGCAATCCACCACCAGGATCACACTGTCTACGGCCGAAAGGGTGCGGTAAGTGTCTTCGGCAAAGTCCTTGTGACCGGGTGTGTCCAGGATGTTGATCTTATGACCGGCGTAGTCAAAACCCATCACCGACGTGGCAACGGAAATACCCCTTTGCTTCTCGATCTCGAGAAAGTCGGAGGTGGCGGATTTGGTGATTTTGTTGCTCTTGACAGCACCCGCCGTATTGATAGCACCCCCGAACAAGAGCAGTTTTTCGGTAAGGGTTGTCTTACCGGCATCGGGGTGGCTGATAATGGCAAACGTGCGTCTGCGCAGGATTTCGTCTGAAACCATGAAGCCTGAATTAAAGCTGATCCCGAAGGATCTTTAAGTGAAAAATGAAATAGTATAGCTGTTTACCCGGGAAGGGTAAATAGATGATCAGGGGGGAGTAGGGACGCTATGTATGATAAGGGCGTACATTTGAGGATGCAAAAGTACTAATAATCCGTTGAAATGCAAAAACTGTGGTCAGTCAGTTTTGATTTGCCGCGCTGGCTGGCAGTTTGCACCTGCGCCACCTAAGCGAGGACTGCCGTCGTCTGTTGGCCAATGCCGATAGCTTTATTGAGGTCAACATCATGGAAGATCCGCACTATGCCGTGCTTTCGGATAAGCTGGCCTAAGGTATAGGCATCTGAAGAAAATACTAAGGGGGCTTTTGCCTCCTTAGTATTTTAAACTGATTCGGTCTCGAAATTTATAGCTATACAGGTTTTAGGTGACTACCCTGGCGGTTTAGGAGTATACTTATAGTATAGCTCCCAGGCGAGCCCGAGAACTGAAATTATGTATCACACACTTAAATAAATCTGAAAACTATGGCGAAGATAAAAGTTGCAATCAATGGCTTTGGCCGTATCGGCAGGCTCACGTTTAAAGCCCTGCTCCGGAAAGAAAATGTAGATGTTGTGGCCATAAACGACCTGACCGATACCAAAACACTGGCCCACCTGCTGAAGTATGATTCCGTGCACGGCCGCTTTAACGGCATCGTGCAGGCAACCGAAAACGGTTTAATCGTAGACGGGCAGGAGATCAGCGTGACGGCTGAACGGGAGCCCAAAAACCTGCCCTGGGAAAGACTAGGTGTGGATGTTGTGCTCGAGTCCACTGGCCGTTTCGTGGACGAGGCAGGCGCCTCCGGGCACCTGGAAGCCGGTGCGCGAAAGGTGGTCATCTCAGCCCCTGCAAAAGGCAATATACCGACGGTCGTACTGGGTGTGAACGAGAACATCCTGACAGGTGATGAAAGAATCATCTCAAACGCGTCCTGCACCTCAAATTGCCTGGCGCCGATGGCTAAAGTGCTCGACGATGCCTTTGGTATTGAGAAAGGTTACATGACCACCGTGCACGCTTATACTGCAGATCAAAACCTTCAGGATGCGCCGCACAAGGATCTGCGAAGGGCCCGGGCAGCCGCCTACTCCATTATTCCCACCACAACAGGGGCGGCCAAAGCGATTGGCCTGGTCATGCCCCAATTGAAAGGCAAGCTGGATGGTGTCGCCATACGGGTGCCTATACCTGCCGGCTCCCTGACAGACCTTACCTGTGTTTTGAAAAGGCCTGCTACAAAAGAAGAGATAAACGCCGCCATGAAAGATGCCGCAGAAAGTTCTCTGAAAGGAATCCTGGAGTATACAGAAGACCCGATCGTATCCATTGATATAGTGGGCAATAAACACTCCTGTATTTTCGACGCGGAGATGACCTCGGCAAACGGGACTCTCGCGAAAGTGGTCGGCTGGTACGACAACGAAGTAGGTTACTCCAACAGGTCTGCCGACCTTATTTCTAAAATCGGCTAAAACACTTAAGCCGGTGCAGGGAGCTTTGGGCTACTTGCACCGGCTAGGGTATACCTTTCTTTAAGATGGCTTATAAGGTATAAGCAGAGGTTTTTTGAAAAGAAAGCTCCTGTTGGCTTATACCTCGTACAGAAAAAAAGGCTTTTCGTAACCGGACTTCTGCAGCACGGGTTTGGATACGTTAAATACTTTTACGCCCGTGGATGTTTCACCTTCGAGGGTGCCCACGTGCGCATGACCATGAAAGGCGGCTGTTACATCTCTGCGGTTGAGCGGCTCCTCGAGTCTGGAGCAGCCCAGGAAAGGGTGGATCGCGTCCGGCTCTCCTTCTATGGTCGCTTTGATGGGGGCGTAGTGCAGTAGCACGACCTTTTTGAGGTCACTCTGCTCGCTGTCGAGCTGCGACAGGGCCGCGTCGAGCTTCAGCGCCTCTGTCACGGTCTCCTGCACAAAATCCTTGTTGAGCTTTTCGCCAAACATGCCCAGCATATACGTATCGAAGCCGCCGCCAAAACCCTTCACACCCGCAAAGCCGACATGCCCGATCACAGTGAAATCGCCGTCGAGCAGTTTGAGGTTGGTTGGGGCAAACACTTTGCGCAGTTTTTTCACCTGGTCGTGGTCGTAGTCGTGGTTGCCCAGTACGGCCAGCACAGGTATAGTGCAGGCCTTCAGTTCCTCGGCCAGCACCTCAGCTTCCGTCTCACGGCCCGTATCGGTCAGGTCGCCGCAGAGCAGCAGCACATCTGCCTCCTCCGATACCTGCCTGAAAAAATCCGTCCATTTGCCAGCGTCCTGCTCCTGCACGTGTATGTCTCCCACAGCTGCTATTCTCAGTTTTTTATATTCTGTGTTCTCTTCTTGCATGGTCAGTTTTTTATTGATTGTATAACTACGTGCAGGGGCGGCATCAGGATAGGGCAGGGGGTAAATCCCGCCTTAAAATGAACAGCCTCCACACTGCAACGTGCGGAGGCTGAGAGAATTAGCGGTCCTGAATTTGGCTTGAGGCGTATAAAAAGTAAAAATCTTCTGGTGCAGCACGCCCACCATTCAGAAAACTGTCAGTCCTCGAAAAGGCGTCTATACCTTTGGTTTAATTGATTGCCAGTTACAAGCCCAATGCGCTGTTGTCAAAGGAATTATTTAAGGTCTTCAATTAAACCTCTGACTGTTATCATCAGCTTATCTGCCGTCTCAAGGTCGCTTTGATTTGTTATTACAGAAATTCCTAAATTGTATTTTGGGAGAATGAAGAACCAATTCTGACTTCCAAATGCTCCGCCGTGTATGCTAAAATACTTCCCGTATTCTTCACTGTTCCTAACTGGCCAATAGTAAGCCATTTCTCGGTTCCCACTCGCGTACAGCGTCCTTTGTGCTTCGGCTACCGTACTGTTACTGGTATCCAGTTGTAAGGCCATATAACTTACTAAATCTGGCATTGTTGTTTTTACACCACCTGCTGCTCCGAACATCACAACCTCGTGCGGTACCGGATTGTTGTTCATCCCATACCCATTTGCCAGGTTCTTTTCTTTCTCCTTTGGAAGAATTATTCTCGTGTCTTCCATTTGAGCAGCTTTCTCAAAATACGCTCTCAAAATTTCATCGAACGGCTGATGATAGACATTTTCTAATATTGCTGCCATAAGTTCGGTGCCCACATTCGAGTATTGGTACTTTGTTCCTGGAACAGTATCCAGTCTCACGTTATGCAGGTCTTTGAAGAAATCCTTTTTGCTGTAATCTTTCTGGATTTCATAAAACCTGAATGGAAGACTTTCATTAAAGTCGGTAAGCAAATCACTGATACTGTTGGGCAAAAATGTTGGCATCCGACTGGTGTGTGTTAGAAGATGCTTGATTCTTATTGGCTCGTTTCCATATTCAAAATTTGGGTAATCCTCTTTCAGGTAATTTCTGATATCGTCTTCGAGCATTATTTTTTTGTCCAGCACTGCTTCTGCAACGAGGATTCCAGTAAAGGTTTTGCTGACGGATGCAATTTCATAAATTGTATTGTCACTTGGTCGGTTGCCTTTTCCTTTATCCAGTTCGCCGTAATGGGATGTGTATTTTTTACCGTCTTTATAAATTCCGATTGAAACAGAATTTATTTTAGAATCCAGAAGCAGTGAATCTGCATTCCTGTCCATCGAAAGTTGAATTGGGTCATCTGCTATATTTTCCGATCTTACTACAGGACTTCTACACCCTGCGAATGAAAGAAGGTATATGAGCAATACTATTTGAATTTTCATTTACTGAGTCTGTCTGATTGATATTTACTGGTTGTAAATATTTTTCATGATGATTGCCTATCATAGGATATACTTCCTGATGAATTCTTCAGGAAGTATATCCTATGAATTTTAATTTCCGGTACGGTTGATCTCGTCCAGGTTGATGTTGCGCTTTTTCGCTTCGAAATCCTTTCCTTTAGCGAAGCGGTAGCGCAGGTTAATGCGTACACTCTGGGCGCCGTGGTATTGGTTGATGCGGTTGAAATTACCATCCTGGCTGGTCGTCAGGTTCAAGTGGCGTGATTTGAAAATATCAGTCACGTTGAGGCTAAGTGCCAGTTTGTCGTCCAGGAAGGAGCGCTTCAGACCGGCGTCAACCCACCACATGTCTTTTATCTCGAACATGCCGTACACTGCGGGACCCTGGTAGCCGGCATTCAGTTCCAGGCGTATGTCCTTAGGCAGCTGTATGTTATGGTTCGACTGCGCAAAGAAGAACAGCTGCTCCAGCACAATAGTCTGATCGTTGAACTGATTCTGATAGCGCTGGTGGGCCACAGTAGCCGTGTTGTTCATGTCCCATTTGTTGGAGATCTTCACCGGTGCTACCAGCGTGGCACCTATGTTGCGGTGCGATCGCACGTTCTGACGCTCAAACACAGTGGTGTTGTCCTCGTTGTTATACCTTGGTACTTCCGCTATGAAGTTGTCAGTCACAGAGTAGGTCATCACCAGGTTATAGCGCTGCTTCAGAGTCTGCGTCACCTCAAATGAGTTCGTGTACTGCGGGCGCAGGTAAGGGTTACCGGTAGCCCAGGTATAGGGGTCGATGTAGAAGATGAACGGGTTCAACTGCTCGTAATAAGGTCGGTTGATGCGACGGCTGTATTTATAGCCCAACTGGTAGTTTTCGCTTACCTTTTGCTGCACAAACACGCTCGGGAAGAGGTCCAGGTAGTTTCTGTCAGTCACTTTGTTAAGTGTCAGGGAGTTGCCCTGGGAAACTGTCTGCTCGGCTCTCAGTCCACCTTTCACCTGCCATACCTTGCCAAACGAAGTGGCGAAGGAGGCGTAACCGGCGTAGATGTTCTCTTCATACACAAAGTGGCTGGTGCGCTCAGGGTCCAGGATGTTGCGTCCATCTGATACTTCATAGAACAACAGCTCGTTGTCTGACACCACACGGCTTGCTTTGGCACCTAGTTCCAGTTTGGTTTTTCCCAGCGTTTTGGCGAAGTCGACCTTGGCTGAGAAGATGTCGTAGCTGGTAGGGTTGTCGCTCGTGAGCAGCTCCTCTTCCGCCAGCTCACGTGATTGCAGAAAATATTTGTTGTTGCTGAACGTGAAGTTGGTATTATCAACGATACGGGCATAGTCCAGGTCGGCAGAGAGGGTAGTGCCAGTGGAGTCCAGCTTGCCGCTGTAATGCAGGTTAAAGGTTCCGTTCTTATAGCTGTCGTCAATACGGTTTACAGACTGCAGGAAGCGGCTCTGCTCAGGATTAGGCGTGCGCAGATAAGAATCGGTGTGGAACCGGTTGTCATTGCTGGAGTACATCAGGTTTGTCATAAAACCAACACTGTGTCTGTCGTTCAGGTCATAGTCTGTGTTCAGGCGCAGCGAAGGCACCAGGCGTGTAGACTCTTCGTAGCCTTCCTGGTCGAGAAAGCTTACACCTTCGGCTCCTGGCAGCCTGCGTTCCATTTCCATGTCGCGGAAGCGGGTGCGGCGGGCCATGTCCACACTAGCCATGGTGCTCCATTTGCCGGCTTTGTGGTTGATCTCCGCACCACCATTGTAAGTGCTCAGACGATTGTACTGATAGCCTCCGTACACGCTACCACTCATGCCGAAAGCTTCGTTCTTTTTAAGGTTGATGTTGATGATGCCCGAGGTGCCTTCCGCATCATACTTCGACGAAGGGTTGGTGATGATTTCGAGGTCTTTCAGATTTTCGGCAGACATGCCCTGCAGCAGGTTTTGCAACTGCTTGCCAGAGAGAAAAGACTGCTTGCCATTGATCATCACCATGACACCTGGCTTACCATTGAGCGTAATGTTGCCATCCTGGTCAATCCATACACCCGGTGACTTTTCGAGCACCTCGTAGGCTGTGCTGCCCTGTGCCAGTCCTGTCCCTTCCACACTCACTACCATCTTCTCGGCATCGTTGGTAATGGTAGGGCGCATGGTCTGGATCGTTACTTCCTTCAGCGTTTTCACATCAGGTTTCACCTGCAGTTTGCCAAAGTCACGGCTGAAGTCAGGACCTGTTACTTCAAACACCTCTGTGGTCAGGGGCAGGTAGCCCAGGCCGCTTAATTTAAGCTTGTAGCTTCCCTTTGCCGGGGTTTTGATGCGGAAGGTGCCATCCATCTCCGCAATGGCTCCTGTGACAACTGCGTCAGTAGAAGAGGATAGTACAGCTACGTTTACGAACCCCAGGCCTTCGCCCTTCTCGTCAAGCACGGTACCTGTTAACCAGCCTTCGTTTTGAGCTAATGCATTGTGTGCCAGTGCTGTCAGGATAAGCAGGAAGAAAAAATGTAATAACTTTTTCATAGTATTATTTCGTTAGCGTGTAATGTAATTGGATGATGCAAAGCTAATGTATAGTACTTTGTTATGCAAGGTACTGTTTGATATATTATATGAATCACCTGAAATTATCCGTTAACAGCTCGAAAAATCAGACGAACGAAATTCATATCAGCGAAATTTCGATGAAGGCAGATGGGGGTACTCCGCGTATTGGCTTTGCTATAGATGTCTGTTGGAGGGCCATGGTTGCTCTGGTGCACCACAATTTTTTAGCGGGGTAAAAAAATCACCTGACTACCCACCAGGGTAATTAGGTGATGATAGTGGGCAAACTAGCTTGTAACTATATTATACCTTAATTCGCTAGCGGACAAAGGCAGTTATATTGCTTAGGGTGTTTTCTCTTGATCAGACGCAGCATATAGCGGAATACAAAATAGCGTTCCCGCTTACGCTCTTCCTGGTCAAGTGATTTTCGGTAGTCCAGCGTTTCCAACAGACTGGCAGTATCCTGGTAGAGGAGGTAACTATAGACCTTAAAAAAGCATTTTCGCACGCTTCCTTTCTGTACTTCTGTACCCGTTACTTCGACCAGTGCTCTTCTCAAATTGTCCATTTCTACCGCCTGTATATTTTAATTATGCTATTATTATATGCATATTCTCATGTTTAAAGCTTAAAGCTACCAGTTGATATGCAGAGATAAAATGACATTTATCATTTTAAAAATCAACGGTTTATGAAAATGTGGATGCTACAGATTGAAAGGCAGAAAAAGCGCTATGGGTTCCGTTTACATTCAAATATAGTAAGTTGGGGTAGCAGAAATGTAGTTTTTACATAATACTAACAACAGCCTAAAGGTTTCCACGTTATATGATTATAGCAGTAAATAATAGACTGTTATGCAGATATGAAGTCACCATCTTACCTTCAAGTGCATTATGATCCGGAGCAGGGCCTGATTTCGAGCCAATGGCTGCGGGTTGTAGACAGTGCTGAGTATCGGCAGGCGCTGGTAAACATTTGCCAGCAGTTGTATAAGAGTAATGCCCTGGCCTGGCTGGTGGACTTTAGCCGTATGACGAGCCCCACGATGCGGGATCAGAACTGGACCATAGAACTGCTAAGCCATAGTTTACCCCACACTAAACTCCGTAAACTGGCGCTTGTGCTCCCTGACGACCTTTTCCTGGAGGTTGTGGTGGAGAAAGTAAGTTACAGCTTAATGAGCATGTCCAATAACAAAGTGCAGATAGCGCACTTCGCCGACCCATGTACTGCCCAACAGTGGCTGGTAGCCTCAAGTGATCCGGATGAGGGCTTATTCCGTTACGCTTCCTAGCAAAATCTGCGGATCACCTGAAATAATGGTAAATCAACTTCACCGTTGGGTGTAAGTAAGAATTTACTGGGTAAAAAGGTGATAAGGGGTAAAACTTTTGATTTTTTTTGAAAGAATTCATGATTATCCTGAAATATTCCTGAACTTTTTGAGAGGAGTTCATGTAATGAAATTGCTATTAATCTATAATCCTTTGCACATACATTACTATGAAAGAGCTTGAGAGAATCCAGAAGGCGCTTCGGCACAGCAACACCCTTGTATTGAAAGACCGTGAAAAGAAGGTAGAGTGTTCTTTTATAAAGGAGGGACTGGTCTACGACAATTTCCAGATCGAGAACAACGTATTGGCGACAGCCCTACAGGAGGCAAGTCTGAACGGTATCGTGGAAGGTTTCAATTTTGAGCGTCTCAAAAACACATACGAGTGGTTTGCGCTGCGTGTGAAGTCCAGAATGCTTTTAGATACTCTGAAATAGTTAATTCCCATAGCTATAGAAAAAGCCCTTCGCTAAACGCTGGCGAAGGGCTTTTTTATGCTCTCTGACGGAGGTAACCTATACAGGGCTCATGCAGTACTGTGCTGTATGACGATATCACTCTCATTTGCCCTTCACATGTTCCTGCATGTAGCAGTTCCACTGGCAGTAGCAGCTCTGTTCTACAGAGATCAGTTCAAAAGGGCTTCTCTTTTGATGCTGGCGGGCCTGGCTATTGACGCAGACCATTTGCTCGTCAGACCAATTCTTGACCCCTGGCGCTGCAGCGTAGGTTTCCATTTACTGCATCAGTACTGGCTTATACCTGTTTATGTAGTCCTGGCCCTTATACCTAAAACCCGACTCATCGGCTTGGGTCTCGTCATCCACATCATCCTCGATTGGATAGACTGTTATTTTTAATTGAACACTTCCTCGTTGCTGCCGCACTTGAGCATGCTGCTGCCGAAGTATGGGTTGCGGATTTCTGGTTTGGTGCTCACCCAGTAGGCGCCCTGGTTGTTGTTTACCATCGGGCAATGCTGGTAGTATACTTTCTGGTCGGTGGCGCCAAAGGCTTTGGTCAGTGAGAACACAGCTTCTGACAGGTCTTCCAGCTGGTTGCGCTGCTCGCCCAGGTCGTTGGTGCCGGCAATGGCAGCGGCGGCATTGCGTACTTTTTCAATATGCTCTTCGGCAAATTCTTTCTGCTCAGGTACCTGCAGTGTCGCTACAGGCATTGCGTTCGCTGAGGTCAGCACGGCATTGGCTGCTTCTTTGGCCGCCTCCGGGTCAGACTCTACCATGGCGTCTTTCAGCACGATGTACTCGTCCAGCATCTGGGACAGATTACGTGTCATAGGCTCGGCTACCGAATCAAAAGTGGGCGTTTCCACTACTACAGTTCCTGCGGCAGGCATGTTATCACCGTGCGCCATGCCATCATGGTGCTCGTGGTCATGCTCCTCTGTAGCATCAGCCTGCTGCTGGTTGTTATCCGATGAACAGGAAGCGAAGGCAAACATAGCTACCAGCGCTGCGAAGAATGTTGTCTTTTTCATAATGGTTTATTAGGAAATAGAAAGGTTGGTTACAAAAGTGAAATAAAAACGGATGCCCCGGCCGGGCTCTCTTTTTTGCAAAGTTAAGCTTTTTGGCGAAATGAAGGTAAAAGGGCTGCTTTAGCCTTGTTTTGCTTTTACGTATCTTTGAACAAATCAAGTTTTAGAGATGGTTACGATCTATCATAACAACAGATGCAGCAAGAGCCGCCAGACGCTGGAGCTGCTGCGCGAAAAAGGAGAGGAGCTCCAGGTGGTGGAATACCTGAAAGACACACCTTCCGCACAGGAACTGAAAGCGGTGCTGCAGAAGCTGGGCCTGAAACCGGAGCAGGTGCTGCGCAAAGGCGAACAGGTATACAAGGAGCAGTACGCTGGTAAAAGTTATGCCGACGAGGAGTGGCTGCAGATCATGGCCGAAAATCCGATCCTGATCGAGCGCCCTATCGTGGTGAAAGGTGACAAAGCAGCTATCGGAAGACCACCTGAAAAAGTACTCGACATTCTTTAACAACTAGTTGACAGGTATAAGGTATAGCGGCTATACCTCATACCTGTTGCTATACCTGCTGCCTGCCTTAGAACGGATAGCCGATGGCGATGTTCAGCACGACGCCATGCTCGCCGGGACCGGGGTTGAAGCCGAACTTGAAATCATCAAGAACGAAACGTTCGCCCTGCGGCAGGTAGGGCACGCGCACCGGTACACCCAGGTCAAAGCGGATCACGAAGAACTCGATATCAATCCGCAGGCCGAAGCCGGTGCCCACCGCCAGCTCCTGGATAAGATTGCCCGCCTGGAATTTGGGCTTGTCCAGATTCCCATCCTGGTCATAGGTCTCGTTGATCAGCCAGATATTACCGGCATCCACAAACACAGCTCCTCTGAAAAAGCCGAAGATCGGAAAGCGGTACTCGGCGTTAGCCTCCAGTTTGATATCCCCCACCTGATCAAAGAAGGAGAAGGCCTGCTCGTCCGGTACGTTGTAGGTGCCCGGCCCGATGCTGCGTGCCCGGAAGGCCCTGATGCTGTTCGGTCCGCCGATCGAAAACTGCTTCACATAGGGCATGGTGCGGGAGTTACCATAAGGGTAACCCACCCCGGCGATCAGTCGGGTGGCCAGTTGACTCTGCTCGCTAAAGTTGAGATAGTAGCGGAAATCGTTGTCGATGCGGGTATACTGCGAGTAAGGCTGGTTAAAAATAGTGCGGGGAGGCACAGGCGGGTCCACTGCATCGTCCCGTTTTTCATTGCCCAGCAGCGACTGCACCGCACTTACCAGGTTGCCCGATACGTCCAGCGTAGTGGCGTTGAAGAATTGGTGGGTTTTCCGCTCAAGGGCCAGAGTGCTGAAGGTATGCTGGTAAATGGAGCCGATGATGAACTGCTCCTCAAAGCTGCTGCGCAGAAAAGGGTTGCGTTCCAAAAGGGTCTGAAACTCCTCTGTCTGCCGTCCCAGGCGCACATACTGCAGGTTGATCGGGGTGAAGTCATGCGTGATGGTCTGCTTCGGACGCCAGTTATACCCGTAGGAGGCGTTGAAGGAGTTCATCTGGAAGAACTGCACCCGGTTCAGGAAATTGTAGCCCAGCGTAATTCGCGTCTTGGGCACAAAGGCCGATCGCAGGTTGGGCAGGTTGAAAGGCGCCACCAGCCGGGGGAAGGTGAGGGAGGCCTGTGCTCCAAGTTCGTAGGAGTTCAGCCCGACCGGATTCTCAGGATTTTCTTCGGAACTGCTGACCACCCGTCTGCCGCCTACTTGGTTCTCGAAGCGACCGGTCAGGTCCAGTGTGAGCGTTTCAGATCCCTTGAACGCATTGCGGTTGCGGAACGAGACTGTGACGCCCGGTCCGGCCAGGTTGTTGGATTTGCTGACCATTTGTGCCTCCGCCCGCAGCGACTTCTTCAGCGCGGGGGTCATGAAAATAAATGCATCCAGGCGGTCTTCTTTCAGTGTATCGAGCTCGTACCGCAGGTTGACAAACTTATAGGCGCTCAGGCCAGAGAGTCTGCTCACAGTAAGCAGGTGGTTGCGTCGGCTGTATACGCTGTCCTTCGCTACAAACAGACCCGGCACCACATGCTTCGCCCGCACATAGTTTTCGTTCGGGATGTAGTTGTAAGCATCGAAACGAAGGGTGTCGCTCACCGAAAGGCTGTCGTTGATGGTGAAGTTGGAGTTGATGAAAATATCATCGATCCGGTATGGACGAAGCGACTGGGAAGGGGTATCCTGTTTCAGGCGCAGAAGCACATCCACCTCCTTGTTGCCTACCGTGGTGTCGGCACTGAAGATGAGCATATTGGGCGCAAAGAAGTAATAGCCCCTGTTCTTCAGAGCCTGGTCGATGCGGGCACGCTCCGCTATCATCTTATCCAGATCGTAAGGTTCTCCTTTTTTGAGGACAGAGTTTTCCTGCATCCGCCTGATCTCCGCATGTATAGGCAGCGAGTCGCTGGCGGTATAAGAAATGTTGCGGATGCGGTAAGGCTCGTGCAAGGTGGCGGTCCAGGTGATGGAGGCTTTTTTCTTTTTGATGGTGGTGTCACTCTGCACGGAGTTGAAAAAATAGCCCCGGTTGTGCAGGCGGGCATGCATCACCTCGTTGATACTGGTGGTATCCACCTCCGAAAGTAGCACAGGCGGTTCGCCGATCTTGTTCTGAATCCAGTTTTTCAGCCCTTTCTCCTTTTCAGTGTAAAAGGCATTGTAGATCCACAGTTTAGGGCGCATGCCGAGTATAGAAGCATTGGGCTGTGGGCGTACCGTGGCACTCAGTTCGGTCGCCAGTTCGCCGCTGCGGTTGCTGCTGTCCTTCTCATCATTTATTTTAACTTCAAATCCTGCAAAAAGGGCATCCCCGTCTGGTACTGTCTTGGTACTGCTGCAACCGGGCAATACCCAGCTCAGCGCCAGACATAAAGCAAACAGGGTATAGCGTAAAGCTGCTGTCATATAGGGTTTGTTCTTATTCTTCTTTGATGACTTCTTCTACTTTTTCTTCGGCTTCCTGCTCTTCTTTGCGCTTCTCCCGCTCATTGAATTTGATGGCTTCCTCCATACGGCGCTCCTCTTTTCGGGCCTGACGGCTCTCCAGGCTGCGGAACAGGTCGGAGAAATTATCGTAGTCGCGCACAAAGATCAGGGCAAGTCCGGTTGCCCGTACGTCGCCTTCCAAAAAGCCCTCGTACTGGTTGCGCTGGAAGCCTCGGACCCGCAGCCTGCCGTCTTTGGTGATGGAATACTCCACGGACACGTCGCCGCCGAAGCCGCTCATGTTGCGCTGCTGCGGCTCCCGCTGCCCCTCCAGGCCTATGTCGGTACCGACGCGCACAGTCAGACGGTCGTCAAGGAACTGCTGGCGCATGGCCACGTTCAGGTCGGTGCGTCCTTCGGCAGAACCGGACGAATAGTCTTCATAAGAGCTCACGCCCAGCTCCAGACCAAGACCGCCGGCATAGCGGTTGGTAAGCTGGTTCAGCTGATCCGACATCACCTGGCTCAATGAATTACGGGCAGTCGCTGCCAGGCCGCCGCCGGAACTGGCCAATGGATCAGGGGCCAGGAAACGCCCCAGCACCAACAGCGCAAATACCTGCTTATTCATCTCCGACTCATCCTGGCGCAGCGTGCCGAGCATGCTTTCTACGCTGCCATCCATGGCGCCGCGTTCCTCTTCTTCCAGCTGAATGTCAAAGCCGATCTCCGGCTTCAGCATTTCGCCTGTCAGGTTCACATACACTTCAAAAGGCAACTGGTTACGGAAGCGGCTATCTGCCTGTTCCATACTCCCTGTCTGGGCCGCGAGAAGCTCCATCGGGGCAGTCTGCACCCGGTAGATCGCCGTGATCTGCATGTCGGCCATCATAGGGTCGCCTGTCCAGTTGATGTAACTGCCTTGCGTAATGTCGAGTTGCCGGGATACCAGGTCATAGAAGTCCATGCTATATCTGCCCTCGGTGATCTCGTAGCGACCACTCATGCTGATCTGCCCGCTTGGCGTAATGCCAATGTAAAGGGGAGAGGCACTGCCACGCACGACCAGATTGTCGCCTGTGGTCGGGTCTATCACAATCGTGATGGTCGAGGCATCGGTCACCGTAATCTGCGCATCAACGTTGGCACCCACAAAACCGGCAGTCGTGCTTTCCTCGATCACCTTTCCGATAATGGCGTTGAGGGAGTCGTTGAGATTTACAAATTCTACCACACCTTCCCGCTCCGCTGCCGCTACATCATCGGCAGGAATCACGGTGGTGAAAGTGGAGTTGTCCAGTACTGTCACAAATACTTCGATATTCGGCTCCATCATGCTGCCGGTGATATTTGCCTTCAGGGCCATTTGCACGTTGCCGTAGAACAGGTCGTTGTCATTGGCGGTGGAATTCATGGCCAAAAAGCGATCTGTCTGCGCACGCAGGTCGAAGGTATAGTCGGTATAGTTCTGCGTCAGGATGCGGCCGTTGATGTCGAGGGTGTTGCCCAGCGAATCGGTGAGGGTAAAGTCACGCATGCTGATGCCCTGCTCTGTAAACTCCAGTCGCTCATTTTGAAGGGTATAGGGGGTGTTGAGCATCGTCAGGTTGAACTGTGCCTGGTTAAAGTCGAGCGCCCCGCGAATGTTTGGTTGCTCCAATGTGCCGGTAATACGCATTTTGCCGGAGGCACTGCCGTCCAGGTCGTCTACCATACCTTGCGTGAAACCCCCGAACGAGGCCAGGTTCAGATTGGCCACATTGGCATCCAGGTTGAGCAGGCTGGCATCGGGCTGCATTTCATAAAAGCCAGTCACCAGCACCTGGTTGCCGTTGCCGGTAAGTGCCAGGTCCAGGTTGTAGCGGTTTTCTCCGGCTGTGTTTGCTTTCAGGGCAATATCTCCTACCGGTATACCTGTATAGGCAAAGTTGGAGAGCATCATGTCGGCCGTGAAGCCCGGGTTGCCGGCCATCAGATCAGTAACTGTGGCCGTTCCGTTCAGCACACCGGTCATCACGCTGTCCTGCTGTTGGAAAGACTCCATGATATAGCCGATCTCAAAATTGCCAAACTCCACCTGCAAAGGAGCATTCGGACCAACGGGACCGGTACTATTGAGAAGCAGGTAATTGCCGTTGCGCTCCAGCCGGATGTTTTGGGCGTATAGCAGGTCCGTGTCAAATTGCAGGTAGTTGTCCTGCGGCACAGACCAGGGGTCCCCGTTGATCACCAGTTGCTCCGGGTCAAAGGCAAAGCGGTAGCCTGGGCCCAGGCTGTTGAGCACACCGCCGATCACAAACTGCTCCACGCTGTCGAGGTCAGCCATGGCCAGTCGCAGGGTCATGTCATTGTCGCGGGCTGCTCCGTTCAGGCTTACATTGTTGATCAGCAGCGAAGGCGAGCGGATCTCACGCACCCCGAGGCTGTACCCCATCTGCTCCCGGTTACCCCGCACCTGCAGGGCCACGTCCTGTATGTTGTAGTCGGTATAGACCACCTGCCCCACGTTGGCATCCATGGCAAATTCCTGCGTTTCCCCGTTGTAGGAGGCCGTAATCGGACCACTGACCTGTAATTGCTCCAGGTCAGGTACAAAGGAGGCAATGATATCCGGACGGCGCAATTGTACTTCAGCCTCAAAGTCGCCCAGGTTCAGGTTCGCCGGGAAAGGCGGGTCGGGCTGGAGATCGAAGTAAGCCGAAAAGTGCTTGGCTAGTGCGGTGGGCAGCTCAGCCAGGTCGTTGGTGAAGCGCATATCAGCATCCGCTATGCTGGAGTTAAGCGCAATGGCTGTACCCGGCATATTCTGCTGCAGCGTCAGGTGCAGCGAATCGATCGGGTAGGAGACCCCTTCGAGTCGCACCCGCACGTTATCGCCTTCCAATGTGCCGCTGATGTCACTGGCATCGTTACCGGCAAATCGACCACGAAGCTGTCCCCTGATGCCAAGGTCCTCTTCATAAAAATTGAGTGCTTTCAGGTCTACGCCTTTCAGGTCCAGGTCAAATACATACTCACCCCGCTCCGAATTGCGCAGGTTAAAGTCGCCTTTCAGGTCGAAGTTCAGGTTTTCGTCGCGGGCACGGGCTGCGACATGGTACAGGTTGCGGTCGATGCGGGCATCCACATCGACATTGTTGTAGGCGTAGTTATTATAGTTCGCTTCTTTAATGCGGGCCTGCACGTCAGCACGCATGGTTTCGGGAGTTAATCCTGTACCTCTTGCGGTAGCCTCAAAAGCCACACGCCCCACGCCATAATCTTCTGTGAAGAGCTGCCCCAGGTCAAAGCCTGACGTTCTGACCGTAGCCCTGAAAGGCTCGGCTCCGGCCGGACCCTGGTCCATATCTACCACGGCGTTCAGGTTGCCAAAGGAACTGCTGATTGCTGCATTTAAATCAAAGTTTGTGAGAGTGCCGCTATACCTGCCCGTCATGCTCAGGTTGTTCGGGATTCGGATCTCCGGCGGAATGGTACCCGGAGGAGCGAGGGCCAGGATGTCGGTACGGGTGGTCGCCATGCGGTTGATGTCGATGTCCATGGCCAGCCGGTCCGGGTCCATCGCATTGCGCATATTGCCGCTCACATTTACGGCAGTGCCCTGCAGACCAGCGACCTGCAGCTGCTGTATGTTGATGTTGTCCAGACGCCCCTGCGCACGACCGTCAAGGCGTATCGTAGAATTCGCAATTTTGCGGAACGATGGGTTATCGGCAAGGTCAGGTGCAAAGTACAGGGCATCCTGCATGCCGATGCGTGAGTTGTCGATGTCTAAGTCCAGCCGAACAGCGTCCAGGTTATCGGTCAGGTCAGCCCAGGAGGTATAGCGTAGGGCCAGGTCCTTGCTGATACGGCTGTGGCCGGTCTGCAGGTCGAGGTTAGCCAGCCGGGCGTGGGTGGAGTCGAGTGTAATATCCGACTGAAAATTGTTGACCCGGAAGCCGCTCTGTTCTTCGAGCTTGAGCTGGTTGAGCTGCATGCCCATCTGGTTCAGGCTATACCTGATATCCTCGGCCTCCATTTCGATGTTGGAGAAGCGCAGGTGGTTGTAGTCCATACCGCGAGCCTGGCGTGGCGCATCAGCATTGTCCATACCTGCCTCCAGACCACTTACATTCAGCTTACCCAGGTTCACCACCCAGCTCATGGGCTGCCCCTGTGTTTTTTCTACCGACTCGTCCAGTTTCCGTACCGTTTCGGCTGGGTTCACTGCCAGGGAGTCAGTCGGTTTCAATTTCTGCTGCACATAAAGCACCTTTGAGTCGTGCAGATCAAAGCTGCGCAGGTTGATCCGGGCGTTGGGCAGGTCAATATCGTCTACTGCCAGTTCCGATCTGCCTAGCTTCAGTTCAATGCGTTGGTCGGCCGGTATACTTGCATAGTTCAGCGCAAAGTTTTCCACTTCCACACCGTTCAGGCCGAAGTCAAAGGTGATGGGCTCCGAGGGTTCGTCAGGCGGTAGCTTGGTTTGTACATAGTTTATACCTGTGTTTCGCAACTCAATATTATCCAGCCGGTAGATCTCCTCTTCCAGCTTGAGCTCTTCCATGGTGGTGGTGAGTTGGCCCACCCTGGCCCTGATGTGATTGCCGCCCGCCTCGTCATTGAAATTGACATACACATTCTCCAGATTGATCAGGCCCAGGTCTATCTGCATTCCTCCTGTAGTGTCTGCGGGTTGTGCTGCGGTGGTATCGGTCGCGAATGCCTCCGCCAGGAAATCAAAATTGGAGGAGGAATCGGGGCGGATGTGCAGGTTGAGGGTAGCCCGCTGCAGGTCTACTTTACTGATATTCAGTTCACCACTCAGCAACGACCATAGTTTAATGTCCACCCCAAGGCGCTGGCTGTACCAGAGCGTGTCCTGTTGCTGGTCTTCCAGGTATACGTCCTCCAACACAATGGCATTGCGCCAGTCTGTTTTAAAACGGCCGATCTCTACGCGGGTGTCCAGCATGCCCGCCAGGTATGAAGCTCCTTTCTGGGCTGCGAAATTCTGCACTTTCGGGATTTGCAAAGCGATGATGATGAGCAATAGCAGGCCCACTACAATGGCAAGGAACCAGAGTATCACTTTGGCAATGGTTTTTCCGATATGTTTAGCTGATGCGATATGGAATTAGGTTTTACTGTTTGACTTTACGAAAGATTGCTAACAAGGATAGAATTTTTTACTAATGACTATGGCACATGCCCTGGTACGCCATAGTAAGGTTACAAGGATGTGACAGCTATTGTTTAGGACCCTGGCGGGAGGCAGATAGGTATATTTAGCAAGTGGTGTGATGTGAGTAGTTAAAAGCCAAACAACTGACTGCTGTTTGAGTACAATAAAACGTTGGTTTTTTTGTGTACGGCCATGGACGAGTCTGCTATACCTCCGGGTTTGAAGGATATGTTGGGTTTCGGGTTGGTAGAGGCTTTGCTGGGCCGACGCTCCCGTCGTTTTTTTATGGGGGCAGAAATCCCTGATGGCGTTTTTGCCTACAAATCGGCGAAGGAGCCGGTGCCCCTCTCTGAGCTGGAGAAACTGCTCGTGGTGACGGCCTGTGCCGGCAACACGGGCTGGCATAACATGATCTACCGGGCACAGCGCTATGCCCCGCATCTGTCCAACTATGCGGCTGCGGCAGGAGGGCGTACTTTTCCCTCAGCTGCCGGCTTCCATACCTCCATGACTTTCTTCACCGACGACTCCGGGGTGTATGTCGTAGACAACCGGGATGCGCCAGCCTCGGCAGACAGGGCGGCGGACGGTTCCCTGGATCTGGATGAAGTGGTGCAGGCCCTGCAAAGCCGCATCAGAAAGCTGCAGGACGGCCGCCTGAAACTTCCCTCAGAAGTGCCTTTTGTGGAAGCGCATAATACCTGGGTGACCAATAAGCCAGGTACGCTGCTGGTGATACCCGTGGCCGACCTCGCCCAGCACGTGCTGCTGGCACTCTGCTATATGCTGCAAAACGGACTCGTGCTGTTTGATGACATCCACAAGCGGGCGGTACCAGGTATAGCGCAATTCAAAAACCTGGTGGATGTGAAGAATGTCTGGCCCATCACTTTTGTAGAGCAGCTGTCACTTGCCGAGGTATGCGCGGAAATGGCGACTTCCTGCTATGCAGGGGCGCTGCTGCTGCAAGCCATGGGGTTGGGTGGCTGGATGTATGATGGCATAGACCCCTTCAGTGTGCTGGGGGCAAGCGGTATGGCCGGTGTGGAAGGGCTCGGCTTCCGCTACGATACCGATGAGCGCTGGCCGTACCCCAACCCGACCGGGCTGTCAGGTATAATGGAAGGCTACTGTCCGCCTCACTATCCGGGTATGCGGGCTGCCGTGGAGGCCGTGTGTGAGCGAAAATTTGGAGGAGGAGGCCCTTTCGATCCGGCAACACCCGGGCCCTGGCGGGAGAGTGCCAAGGTGAGGGGAGCAGCTCAGGTACACGATGAGGCATTCCGGGAGTGCGTGGCGCTGCAGGCACAGTATGTGTTCGATACCTTCGGCAAGTTCCCGGGCACGGTGCCGTCTATGTTTATCTGCACCTACCTACAGGCGCATCATCTGGATCTGGCTTTTTATGACAAGTTCTATCAACCCGGTGCCTACCTGCACACCCACGCCCATCACATGGCGCAGTGGCATCCTGTTACGCCATCATAACATTGTAGCGACTGTACACGCCCATCAGTTCGCCCATGGCGAGCACATGCGGGCCTATCACGCGGAGCAGTGCCTGGCGGCCGGTGCCTTCTTTGATGTTGAGCATCACATCCAGGGCGTAAATTCTATAATAGTAGTGGTGCAGCCCCTGCGGCGGGCAGGGACCTCCATAATGCAGCCTTCCAAAATCATTGGTCCCCTGTATTCCTGGCACAACCCCTTCCTCGATCAGGTTGGAAGGGGGCACATTCCAGACCAGCCAATGTGTCCAGATGCCCCGTGGTGCATCGGGGTCCTCCACAATGACTACCAGACTTTCCGTGTACTTTGGTAAGTTCCTGATTTCGAGCGGCGGACTGATATTCTCACCGTCACAGGTATAGCGGATAGGAATTCGCTCCCCCTGCGAAAACGCGGGACTTGTGAGGTATAGCTTTCCTTGGGTTCTCGACTGCATAAAGTTTCAGTTCCTGTATAGTATGAATGTTAAGCTGTTCGGGAGGTAGGGTGCGTATAACGGGAGCGTGTAATTATGATTAATATTTATATTGTAACTTAGTTTTTTTATAAAGGTTGAGTTTTTAAATAAAAAAAAGTATAGTTTTACTTATAATCATCTTAAACTAGGGTCGAAGCCGGTAATAATTAAGCTGAATTAGGATCAGCAGGAGCGATTAAATGAATTTTTATCAGGATTTTTCTTTAAACTATTGACAATTAGCCAGAACCTATTAACTTTCGTATATAAGGCAACTTGGATAAAAAAGCATCAGGTTATGGAGGTATTCATCATCTTAACAGTACTGTCAATTTATGCAGTAGGCTACCTGTTGTACTACATGTATGGCAAAGAGGAGCGAAAGAACCAAAAGTACTACCGCTATCAAAAGTATGACCGCTACCAGGTATAAGGGGAAATAATACTGTTTGTGTTTTCAGTTCGCGGGCTTTGCCCGCAACTGTTACAGCATAAAAAAAGGTGCAGGATAAAGTCCTGCACCTTTTTGGCTTGTATCAAATGGGAAATTCTTTTGGCTAACTCGCCTTTCTTAACTGCAGGTAGTTTACCAGATCGTCAATCGAATACACCGGTACTTCGTCCGGGATCACGACATCAAACTTTTTCTCTACTGCCAGTATAATATCTACAACGTCAACTATATCCATTCCATTTTCCCAAAGTCCTTTGGGGCCGGAAAGTTTATGTGGGGCGATTGCTTTTAATCTGCTTACCAGATTAATTACCTCTTTGTATAAGGTAGTTCTAGGATCTGCCATATGTTCTAAAATAAAGGGTAATTCATTTCACGCTTTCCACCAGGCTCCTCCTGCCTTACATCGGGCAGGAGGAGGGGGAATATCTTAGTGCGCAAACTCGTGCGCCATCTTTCTTTCTTCGAGCTCCTTTGTTTCGTGCTCCAATTCTTCCAGCGACTTCTCTTCCAGGTGGATCACCGTTTTCTTATCCAGGCCGAACTTGGCCAGGATGCGGTCGAAACCATAGTAGATGATCGGCACCACGATCAGGGTCAGGAACATGGAAGAACTCAAACCACCGATCAAAGCCCATGCCAGACCGTTTTTGGTCGCGGCCACTGAGCCACCTGCCAATGCGATTGGCAACATACCTATCACCATCGCCAGCGTCGTCATCAGGATCGGACGGAAACGAATTCGTACCGCTTCGGTCAGGGCCTCTTTCACTTCCACGCCCTCGTCCTTCAGCTTGTTCGTGAAGTCCACCACCATAATGGCGTTCTTGGCTACCAGACCAATCATCATGATGATACCCAGGATGGAGAAGATACTTAGCGCCTGTTGTGCCAGCGCAAGGGCCAGCAAGGCACCAATGATTGCCAAAGGTATAGAGAACAGAACCACCAGCGGGTATACATAAGAGTCGTACAGGGCCACCATGATCAGGTACACGAAGATGATCGAGGCCAGCAGGGCGATACCCAGCGTACCGAAACCTTCGCTCTGGTTTTTCATGTCGCCACCGAATTCGTAGCTTACACCTTTTGGCGCTTCTACTGCTGCCAGCTTCTCCTGAATCTCTGCACCGATCGAACCAGACGGACGACCGATTACCTGTGAGTTCACGTTCACGGAAGTCACGCGGTTGTAGCGCTCCAACTGCGACGGACCAGTAGACTGGCGGATGTCGGCAAACTGACCCAGGCGCACCAGCTGTCCCTGGTTGTTCACGAAAGACAGGTTGGCAATGTCGGTCACGCTACGGCGGTCGAACTCGTCGAGGCGGATGTTGATGTCGTAGTCTTCGGTTCCGGAGCGGAAGGTAACGTCGGAGTTACCACTGAAGGCCAGCTGCATGCTTGCACCCACGTTCTCCAGCGACAGGCCTACATTGGCCATCTTATCACGGTCCACTACTACTTCAATCTCCGGGTTACCGCCTTCCACTGACATTTCCACGTCGGCTGTACCTGACACGCCTTCTACCACACCCATTACCTGCTGTGAGAAAGCCATTACGCTATCCAGGTTAGAACCCGAGATAATCAGCTGAATAGGGGCCTGTGAGTTACCCACCAGACCTACCGGCACTGGCGTCACTTCCACGTTCGGAAGTTTGCTCTCGATATCGGCTTTGGCCTGACGGCTGAACTGATCGGTGCTGAAAGTACGCTCCTTCACATCCACCAGCGTAACCGATACCTCTGCTTTGTAAGCTGTGTTCTGGCCTTGCTGTGCGGAAGAAGTAGTACCTACGGTGGTAAATACTTTCGATACCTCCGGGAAAGCCTCTAAGTACTGTTCTACCTGGCGTGTTGCAAAGTTGGTCTGCTCTACGGTAGAGTTTTTAGGCAACTCCAGCTGCAAGCTTACTTCACCACGGTCACCAGCAGGAATAAATGCCGAACCGATAAAGCCGAGTGGTACCAGCGCAAACGATGCAACCAGCAAAATCATGGTCACGCCCAACGTTATAAACTTGTGGTTAAAGGCCCACTTCAGTGCTGCCGTGAAACCGTCGATGATGCGGTCCAGGAAGCGCTCAAAAGCCAGGATGAAGCGTCCGAAAATGTTCTTATCCGAAATATGCTCCAAACGGGAGAAGCGGCTCGCTAATAGTGGAATCAGGGTAAAGGCTACGAAGAGCGAAATCATCGTTGAAACGGCCACTACCACCGCGAACTGACGCAGGATGTCTGACACCAGACCCGATGAAAGGGCAATCGGTATAAACACAACCGTTATTACCAGTGTGATGGAAGTTACCGTCGCCATAATCTCCCGGATACCGTCGTATGCGGCCTGCGCAGGCTTTTTGCCCATTTCCATGTGGCGGTGAATGTTCTCAATCACCACAATGGCGTCATCCACCAGGATACCTACCACGAGCGAGAGTGCCAGTAGGGACATCAGGTTAAGCGAGTAGCCAAACAGGTACATGAAGATGAAGGTCGCTACCAGGGAGGCAGGTATAGAGATCATCACAATCACCGCGTTTCGGAAGGAGTGCAGGAAAAGCAACATCACGACCGCCACCAGAATTACCGCAATCATCAAGTCATGCAGTACCGAATCGGCAGCCTCGAGCGTAAAGTCAGAGGAGTCGTTGGCGATGTTGAAGTTTAGTCCAACATCAGCGTAGGTTTTCTCCAGTTCGCCCAGGGCTTCCTTCGTTAAACGGCTTACCTCCACGGCGTTGGCATCTGACTGCTTCTGGATGGTGATACCAACCGATGGGTTGCTGTTCACACGTGTCATTACTTCGATGTCCTTCTGCGTATCCTGCACTTCGGCTACATCAGCCAGGCGCACAATACCGTTCTGGTCTTCACGTATGATTAGGCCACGCAACTGGTCCAGAGACTGGAACTTACCAGCCAAACGAATCTGTGTCTGTCCGCTTTCCTGCTTGATTTTACCCGTAGGGAAGTCAAGGTTGGAGTTGCGTATCTTCTGCTGTACCTGCAGGATAGAGAGGTTGTAAGCCTCCAGTTTGTTGGCATCGATGTTTACCTTGATCTCACGCTCCTGACCACCCAGAATTTTGATGGCGGCCATACCTGGTATGCGCGACAGCTCCGGCTTGATTTTCTTGTCAATCAGGTCATAGAATTCGGTCGGCGACATGTTGGCTGTGGCACCCATCTTGATGATCGGGAGGTCATCGAGGTCGAATTTGTTGAGCGTTGGCGACTCCGCATCATCCGGCAGGTTGGCCAGGATAGTGTTAATCTTTCGCTGTGCGTCCTGCAGGGCCAGGTCAACGTTGGTTCCCTGGTTCAACTCCACCACAATAATGGAGAAACTCTCCAGGGAGGTGCCACGCATCGTTTTCACGTTTTCGAGTGCCGACAGGGCTTCCTCGATCTCTTTTGTCACTGAGTTCTCTACCTCGTTAGGAGAGGCACCCGGATAGATGGTAGAGATGGTCAGTACCGGCGGGTTGAACTTCGGAAGAAGCTCGTAGTTTAGTGCGCTATAACTCGCAACACCTAGCAGTGTGAGGACCGTGAAGACCACTACCACCAAAGTTGAGCGCTGTATAGATATTTTGGTTATGTTCATTTCTAAATTTTCTTGAGAAAGAAGTTTGTCTGTTACTTCAGCACCGTTACCTTCATGCCTTCGCGGAGGTTGATCTGGCCACTGCGAACCACTTGCTCGCCTGGCTTTACGCCGTCCAGGATTTCTACCTGGTCCTGCGTTACTACGCCCACACGTACCGGACGCTGGCTGGCCTGACCGTCTTTCACCACATACACAAGGGGGTTCTGGATGCTACCCACAATCGCTTCACGTGGCAACAGCATGGCTTCGCGCTGATCGGCTACATCGAAGAAAGCGGTGCCATACATACCGGCACGCAGGTTGTTGTTAGCGGCATTTTTCACTTCCACCTCCACGTCAAACTTCAGGGTTGCATCAGCCTGGGCAGCAATGGCTGTCACAGTGCCTTCATACTCCTGACCTGAACCGGCATCAGCTTTCACCTTTACCTTGTCACCTTTGTTGATCAGCAGTACCTCACTTTCAGAAGCTTTTACTTTCAGCTTCAGCTTGTCCACGTTCACGATGTCGTACAGTTTTGTACCAGCGTTCAGGTATGAGCCTACTTCTACATAAATTTCGTTGATCTCGCCACTAATAGGGGCGGTGATGCGGGTCTTGTTCAGGCGCTGGCGGGCAGCTACCAATTGTCCCTCAGTAGACTTAGCAGCTAAACGGGCATCTTCCAGTTGACGCTTGGTGATGGCATCGCCTGCTGCCAGGTTCTCGAAACGCTCCAGGTCACGCTTGGCTTTCTCAGCGTTGGTTTGCGCAGTGGCCAGGTCGGCGGCCATGGTGTTGCTCTCTACCTGTACCAGCAGTTCGCCTGCCTTCACTTTGTCACCTTTGCGCTTGAGCACGCTTTTAATCTGGCCTTGTGTTTCAGATAGCAGTGTCAGGCTCTGGATTGGGGCGAAATTGCCCTGTGCCGTAAAGGACTTGTCCAGCTTGGCAGAAGCCACTTCGGTAATGGTCACAGGTATAGCATCGCTCTTGATGGAGGCTACGGCGGCGTTGGCTGCCATTTGCTCTTTGTTGCTCATCAGCTTAAAGCCTATAGCGCCCAAAATCACGATAACGACTACGATATAAATCAGCTTTTTCATTTTGTTCTTTGTGATGCTTATTTAATTAATGTGTTTAGGTCGCCGGTAGCTTTCAGGTAGCCAAGTTGGGCCAGCTGGTACTTCAGCATTTCGTTGTTCAGATTTGTTTTGGCTTCGCGCAGACTCACTTCAGCTTCGAGCAGGTCGGTCAGCGGCGAGATGCCTTCTTTATAAAGATCATTGGTGGTGTCGTATACCTCTTGTGCCAGCGCCACATTCTGCTCCTGCGCCCCAATGGAGGCTGAGCTGTTTTGCAACTGGCTGATAGAGTTCTCCAGCGCCACTTCCAGGTTCTTGGTCAGTTTCTGGCGGTCAGCTTCCAAAGACTTCAGCGTGTACTCTGTCTGCTTCACCTGCGAGTGCTTGCGCATACCGTCAAAGATCGGGATGTTGAGCTGCAGCCCAATAATGCCTGTGCTGAACCATGGCTGATTATTATCGAAGAAGTTAAACTCCTTGCGCATGGCATTGTACTGGAATGTACCCGTGGCTGAAAGGGTAGGGTAGTAGCCCGCCTTGATGTTCTGCTTTTGGAGTTCCGTCAGCTCGGTCTGCTTGTTCAGCAACTGCAGTTGCGTCTGTCCCTGCACCAGGTCCTTGCTGCTGTTGAAAGCCGCTGCTCCGGTATCGAGTGTAATAGTGGCGTCTGTCAATGCGATGCCTTCTTCCAGCGGCATACCCATAAAGAACTTCAGGATATTCATCTGCTGGTCAAGCGCACTGGTCAGCGTTTGCAGCTGGGTCTCCAGGTTAGTCTTGTTCACCTTGATGCGGTTCACATCCACTTTGCGGGCCAGGTCGTTTTCATACTGCAGCTGCAGGATCTTGCCCAGCTGATCCAGTCGGGCCAGGTTGGCGTTGATGATCTCAAACTGCTCTTTCGTCTGCAGGATCTGGAAATAAGAAGAGCTCACGTTATACATTACTTCTTCTTCTGTCATGGCCTTGCGCAGACGGTACAGGTCCTCGCTGGTCCTGGCTGCTTTCAGGCCTACAAAGTACGACTGGTTGAACAGCAACTGCTGAAGCTGTATACCTGCCGATGCATTGTACTTGGTACCGAACTGCACCGGAATCATTTCATCAGGCTTGCCCTCAAACACGTTCGGGATCACCTGCACCGGTATAGCCGGATACATATTGAAATTACCAAATCCGTTCACCTGCGGCAGTCCGTTGCTCTTGGCCTCTTTGACCATGTACTTGGCGCTCAGCTGGTCGTAGGATGCCTTTTGCATGTCTTCGTTATGCTCCAGCGCATACGTGATGGCCTCCTGCAGACTCAGCGTCTGCACATCGGGCTTCTCCTGCGCTACAACCGGCTTCACGAAAAGCATGGCCAATCCGACTACTAAATATTTGATTTTCACGTTTTTGTTTATTATGTTTAGATATAAGTAGTTAGTTCTGAAAATTGTGAACTTAAAAACTAAAAAAATTATGCTCTACTTTTTTCCCACTCGTCGATCAGGCGGGGCATTTGTGCTTTCATGTAGTCCAAAAAGCTGATAAAGTCATTTAGCTTCGTATCATAAATTGGATTTTCACGTTTTCTGACTTCCAGTACCCGTTTTAAAAGTGAGTTGAGGTGACTCAGATCTTCCATCTTCTTGGCAAACATCTCACGCCAATTAGACGATTTGATGCGGAAATAACGCTTCCGGTCACCCGAAAAGGTAGTGTACTCAATATGTCCTGTGTTCAGGAGCATGTTAAGCGCATTGCTGGTAGCGCTTTTGCTGATATTGAGCGCTTCACTGATCTCCTCAAAAGTTAATTCAGGTTTATCGCACACCAACAGTAGGCCTACCACCCGGGCTACCGCCGGTTGAAAGCCGTTGTTTTCGTGATAAATCCCGATTTGTTCGATCAGTTCGCGCTGTTTTTCGCTAAGAGTCATATCTTTGCTTTTGTTATTCTTTAGCTATAACGGAACAAAGGTATAACTTAGTTTCATTAGTTCATAATTTACAGAACTAAATTTTCTGAATTTATTCTCCCCCCAATACATACCTATTCCAGGATGCGTCGCAGGTAGTTAATCTGGCCGAGGTGATAGTTTAAATGGCCGTAGAGGTGTATCAGGAAATAGCTGACGGTCATTTCATAGCCAAGCACCTGCTGCGGATAAAGCTGTTGCAGCTGTTCTGCGGAGAGACGCTCCAACGTAGAAGCGACTATTTGCTTCACCTCCGCAATCTGTTCCAGTAGCTTTTCTTTGGGTATGTGTCGTAGGCTGAATTCCGCTTCCCGATCCCGCACATAGCCGCTCTCGCCCAATATAGCTCCGATATAAGTGCTCAGGTTGCCGACCAGGTGCAGACAGAGATTTCCAGCTGAGTTGGATGTGTGGCCTTTTGTTTTCCAAAGGTTTTCCTCCTGCTCAAAAGCCCGGATCTCTGCTGCGAATTTATCTATATCGCGGAGGAATATAGAGGTGAACTCACTTGCCAGGTGCTGCATTTTTCGTTAACGATTCCATTAATGTATTTCTGTTACTACTCATTATCATAAATACGGTGTTGTAGATGTTATTGGTCTTACAGATGCTTTAACCTGATCACCATCCCTTCGTCGCCGCTCAGGCTTACCCGATTTTTCACCTCAGTGCCTTCACGCTCTGGCAGCGTGTCTATTTCAATGGCTCCCTCAAACTGGAAGTGCTCCGGGTGGAAATGGCAGGTTTTGTGACTGAGATTCAGGAGTATCAGAAAGCGCGTATCAGCGGTATAGCGCATATAAGCCAGCAGCGGTTTCTGAGCCTCCATGGGCTTGTAGTGCCCGATGCGCAGGGCGTCTTCTTTCTGACGGAGGTTCAGTAACCGCCGGTGCAGTGCCAGCATGGAGCAGTGGTCGTCAGACTGTGCCTTTACATTCACCCGACGGTAGTCTGCTGGCAATGGCAACCACGGCTTAGAGGGGCTGAAGCCTGCATTTTCGCTGTCGTCCCACTGCATGGGCGTACGCTGCGGGTCCCGGCTCAGGTTGAGCCCGGGCATGTTGAGACCCTGCGGATCCTGCACCTCCTCCTCAGGTATAGGCACATCGCGCATGCCTATCTCATCTCCATAATAGATAGTAGGTGTACCGCGCAGTGTGAGCAGGAGCATCGCCGCTACCCGTGCCTGGTCCTGACCAACCCTGCTGGAGATGCGTGACTGGTCGTGGTTGCCGAGTACCCAGTTTGGCCAGCCACCTTCCGGCAGTGCAGCCTCGTACTGGTTGATGTTGGAGGCGATTTCTCCTGCATCCCAGTCGGTGGAGAGCAGCAGAAAGTTGAAAGGCAGGTGCGCTCCTTTAAGGTCGGTCCCGTAATAGGTCATCAGCTTGTGGATGGGCAGGTAGATCTCACCGATCATCATGCGCTCATCGTACACGTCGAGCACGGCACGCATTTTACGCACGATATCGTGCACCTCGGGCTGGTCGGTGGAGTAGGCCGGAATCAGCTTTTCGTAAGTGGCCTGGTGCGATTTATAGTCCGGATTCGTGGGATTGTCGCGCAGCTGATCGTCTTTGATCATGTGCCACATCACGTCCACCCGGAAGCCGTCCACCCCCTTGTCGAGCCAGAAGCGCATCACGTCCATCATCGCCTCCTGCACCTCCCGATTGCGCCAGTTCAGGTCGGGCTGCTCTTTCAGGAAGGCATGGTAATAATATTGTTCTGTTTTCTCGTCCCACTCCCAGGCACTGCCCCCGAACACACTAAGCCAGTTATTAGGCTCGGAGCCGTCTTCATTGGCATCCTCCCAAATGTACCAGTCGCGCTTTGGATTGTCTTTGGAAGAGCAGGACTCTTTGAACCAGGGGTGTTCGTTGGAGGTATGGTTGGGCACCAGGTCCAGGATCAGCTTCATGCCCCGGTCGTGTACCGCCTGCAACAGCTCGTCAAAATCCTCCATCGTCCCGAACAGCGGGTGTATGCCACAGTAATCAGAAATATCGTAGCCAAAATCGGCCATGGGAGAAGAGAAGATAGGGGAGATCCAGATGGCTTTGATGCCCAGCGACTGGATGTGATCGAGTCGTTGGATAATGCCCTGTAGGTCGCCCACGCCGTCGCCGTTGCTGTCCTGGTACGAGCGTGGGTAGATCTGATATATTACGCCTTCCTGCCACCACAGGTATTTCTGATTCTCGTCTTTCATTTTTGTCGGTTTGTGAATTGGCCTCAGGCCAGTACTAGATAGAAATAATGTCTCATGTACGGGAAACTCTTTGGAGGGTATGGCTGAGTTGGGGCACTGACATAATATTAAAGAGCCTGTATAAAGCTGTCATTTCGAACGCTAGTGAGAAATCTGGAGCCAATGGGCTTTAAACATCAGATCTCTCCTGTCGTCGGGATGACAGATACAGATAGGTATGGCGAGACATCATGACAATATTTACTACGTCAATTCTAGCTCGTGAACAATGCAGTTTGCTAATCCGAAAGAGCCTATACCGGCGAAGATTGGCTAAACAAGCGATAAGTGTTGGACAGCTATCATCCTGAACAATTTGTAACATGTGCAGCGTGAATAAGCCAGAGGCCCCTCTATAGTAGACACGAGGGAGGACGCTCGCGCCATTTTTTCAACCACGGCGGAACGCATTCGTTATAAATAGTTGATAAAGTAAATTATGGAGCACAGTTTTTCATCATTCTTCACAGGCTTGGGTCTGATAGGTATCCTGATCGGTATCGTGCTATTGGTATTTGTGGTGTGGAGTGTGATCTGGTCCTATAGCGATGCCCGCCGCAGAGGCAAATCCCCCTGGCTGGTGGCCCTGATGGTCCTGTTCATGGTATGGCCGGTCGGGCTGATCATCTGGATGTTGCTCCG
This sequence comes from Pontibacter sp. LHS1, assembly GCF_058932855.1. NCBI lineage: Bacteria > Pseudomonadati > Bacteroidota > Cytophagia > Cytophagales > Hymenobacteraceae > Pontibacter > Pontibacter sp. LHS1. The sequence goes on along the minus strand of NZ_JBZYWF010000002.1, from coordinate 314,002 downwards.
GCCGCAAAATACAAAGCAGCAGGTATAAGCTACTCCCAACACACGATGTCGTCGTATTCTTTGTGGCGTTTCACATAAGCTTCCACAACGGGGCAGGAAGGTACAATCTGGCATTTGCACGCCCTGGCATGATCCAGCCCTCCTTTTACCAGTTTGTCGGCTATACCCTGACCGCGGTGTTGCTCGGGCACATAGGTATGGTCGAAGTCCATATGTCCCTGGTCTGTGATGGTGTAGGTGAGCTCGGCCTCACCACCTTCGAGGATAATATAAAAGCGGGTGTCTTCTTCGTCGTGAATAATTTCCATGGGATTATAGTAGTGTTTGGAACAGGTATACGGACTGTGGGAGAAGGTGTTAGAAAGGCCTCCTCGGGATAAAGCGATTTTTAGTGTAATTTGCATGCATCATTCAAAACCTGTAGGAGGCTAGCGGAGTACAATCAGCGGTTTCTACATTACATGTATCATTTCTACACTATGCAACAAAACACTAACCTGATCGGTCGCATCTCACGGCGGCTGTCACTTTTCCTTTTCCTGTTCCTGATTACCGTGCTGGTGCAGGCGCAGACCATCACCTCCCCGGACAAAAACCTGTCGATGACCTTTGAACTGGCAGCCAATGGGGTGCCTACTTACCAGCTGACCTACAAAAAGAAGCCGGTGATCACACAAAGTAAGATGGGCTTTGAGATGCAGGATGTTCCTTCTATGATGAACGGGTTTACAGTTGCCAATACCGAGCAGAACAGCGTGAACGATACCTGGGAGCCGGTTTGGGGTGAGCAGAAAACGATTCGCAACCACTACAACGAGTTGCTGGTAACACTTAACCAGAAGGAGCACAAGGACCGCCATATCCGCATCCGCTTCCGTCTGTTCAACGACGGCCTGGGTTTCCGCTACGAGTTCCCGCAGCAGCCGGAGCTGAAGTACTTCATCATCAAAGAAGAGCACACGGAGTTCAACTTGACCGGCGATCACAAGATCTTCTGGATTCCGGGCGACTACGACACCAATGAGTACCACTATAACACATCGCAGATCTCCCAGATCCCGAACCTGATGGAGAAGGCCATACACGATGTGCATGCCCAGCACCCGATCAAAACGTTGGCTGTGCAGACGCCCTCTATGATGAAGTCATCCGACGGATTGTACATCAACATTCACGAAGCGGCGCTGCTCAACTACCCGGCTATGCAGCTGAACGTGGATCCGAAGACTTTTAAATTTAGCTCGCACCTGGTGCCAGATGCGGTTGGTAACAAAGGCTATATGCAAACCGATGCGCAGACACCCTGGCGAACCATTGTGGTGAGCGACAAAGCTACCGATATTCTGGCTTCTAAACTGATCCTGAACCTGAACGAACCGACTGCATACGAAGACGTGTCGTGGATCAAACCGATGAAGTACATCGGCATCTGGTGGGAGTACTTTGTGGCTGGCAAGAGCACCTGGGCCTATGGTAAGGAAACGAATGTGAAGCTGACCGACGACTTTTCGAAACTGACGCCTAATGGTCGTCACGGTGCCACGACTGAAAATGCCAAAAAGCACATCGACTTCGCAGCCGAACACGGCATTGACGCGGTGCTGATAGAGGGCTGGAACATAGGCTGGGAAGACTGGTTCGGTAACTGGAAAGAGGAGGTGTTCGATTTTGTGACCGCTTACCCTGATTTTGATGTGAAGGAAGTGCAGAAATACGCGGAGTCGAAAGGTGTGCGTGTGATGATGCACCACGAAACTTCAGGAGCTGCCACCAACTACGAGCGCCGTCTGCATGAGGCCTTCCAGTTCATGCAGGACCATGGTTATAATTCCGTGAAGACAGGCTATGTAGGCAAGATCATCCCGCGCGGCGAGCACCACGACGGACAGTGGATGGTGAATCACTACAACCACGTGGCCCGCACGGCGGCCAAATACAAGATCATGATCAACAGCCACGAGGCGGTTCGCCCGACAGGTTTGCACCGTACTTTCCCGAACTGGCTGGCGCAGGAATCTGCCCGCGGTACCGAATTTGAGGCGATGGGCGGTTTGGCACCCGACCATACGACTATTCTGCCATTCACCCGCCTGATGGGTGGCCCGATGGACTACACGCCGGGTATTTTCCAGACGGACCTGTCGTACTACCACGGTGGTGAGCAGCGCGTGAACACGACGCTGGTGAAGCAGCTGGCTTACTACGTGACCATGTACAGCCCGCTGCAGATGGCGGCTGACATACCGGATAACTATACCCGCTTCCCCGATGCGTTTCAGTTCATCAAAGACGTAGCCGTGGACTGGGATGACACCTGGGTGCTGGAAGCCGAGCCGGGTGATTACGTTACGATTGCCCGTAAAGCGAAAGGCAAAAACGAGTGGTATATCGGCGGTATTACGGATGAAAATACCCGCACTGCCAACGTGCGTTTCGACTACCTGCCAAAAGGCAAAACCTATATCGCGACCATCTACGCTGATGCGAAAGATGCCAGCTGGAACAAGAACCCGCAGAAGTATGAAATCCGCAAGGTGCTGGTGAACTCTAAGAGCGTGCTCAAGCAGCAGCTGGCCCCGGGTGGCGGTGTGGCCGTGAGCGTGAAGGAGGGAAGCAAGCAGGAGCAGAAGGGTTTGAAGAAGCTGTAAGCTTGCCTTAGAAAAAGAAATTTTTGACAAAGGACAAAAAAGCGCCGTGCAGGAATGTACGACGCTTTTTTTTGCTACAATCGAATTATTTTAAGGTATAGTTTGTATCCTGTTGATACGTCAACTTTTAGCCATTTACTTATGAACCCAGACGAATTTGAAGAAAACTATACCCAAATCCTTCATACGCTTTTAAAGGCCTTCGCAAACAGCTCCGTAGTCGAGCCCGAACGGTTCTATAACCTAGCCAATGTTATAGAAAAGCTGCGCGATAACAGCCCTGCACTTTACGACGCTATCAAATCTTTAGAAGACGAACAACGTGAGGCTGCTTAGTATTTATAACAAGCTGACAATGCTGTAATAGCCTTAAATGGACAAGAAATTTACAGCACAGTTATCTTCTTGACGATCAAGCCTTGTTCCGTCTGAATCTGCAGAAAGTACAGGCCGGCTTTGGCAGTCGGCAGGTTTATCTCCACCGCCTCGGGCCTCGGCCCGGTGATGCGGGTCTGGTGCAGGCGCTTGCCCAGTGCATCGTACACCTCGACCAGCTGCACGTCGAAGTCGGCGTGGCGCAGGCTGAGGGTGAACTGGCCCGAGTTCGGGTTGGGGTATATGGTGATGGCCTCGGCCGGAGTCAGCTCCTCTACCACAAAGTCGGCGCTGCTGTGGGCCTGGCCGCCGTAGCCGGTGATGGTCACCTTGCCGGTAGAGGCGCCCCGTGGCACTCTTACCTTGTACCTGTCGCCGGAGGCTTCCAGCACCAGCGCCTCCCGTCCGTTGAAGGTAATCCTGTCCTGCTGACCCATGATGCCGAAGTGCCCGCCGGTGATCTCCACCACCGTGCCCACCGCGCCCTTGGCCGGCTGCATGGCCGTGAATTTCGGGGCCGGGATCACCTCGAAGGCCGTGGCGGCTGTGGCCTTTCCGCCGGGCGTCTCCAGGGAGATGAAGCCAGAGGCGGCCCCTTCCGGCACCCGCACGACTAATTGTTGCGGGCTTGCCTCCAGCACCTGGGCCAGTGCCTGCCCGAAAAGAACTTTGTTACGCGCTTTGTCACTTGAGAAGTTCTCACCCGTGATGGTCAGGCTCGCCCCCACAATGTCTGTTTCTTTGTTCAGGGCCGTGATCGTGGGGGCGTACCACACGGTGTAGGCCGAGCCGCTCACAGCCTCGCCGCCTTTGGTGCTGATCCGGAAAGCGCCCGTTGCGGCGTTCCCAGGCACCCGCACCGTGACTGAGTTGCCATTATGCCCGATAATCTCACAATCGAGGTTGCCGAGTTTTATTACTTCGATCAGCGCTGGTTGCAGGTGCTCGCCGGAGAGCGTCACCGTCTGGCCCACCATGCCCTCTACGGGGCTGAAGGAGGCGAGCACGGGCGGCTGGTACACCTGGAACTTACCAGAGGAGGCCGCCCCGCCGTCCGGGGTGATCACCTGCAGGGCGCCCGTGGTGGCGCCCGCCGGCACCAGTACTTTCAGCTCGGTAGCCGAGGCGCTCACCACCGTGGCCGCCCTGCCGTTGAGGTATACCTTGTTGTCGGCAGGGGCTGTGGCAAAGCGCTGTCCTGTGATGGTGACCTCCGAGCCGAACCTCCCGGCGGCCGGTTCAAAGCCTGCGATGCCTGGCGTGGCCAGCACATCCTCCAGGTTCACCCGCACACTCTCGTTTATCACCGGCGGCATGTCGTAGATGCGGTTCTGGGTAATGTTGGTGCGAATGGGGGAGTTGAAGTCGAAGAAGATGTCGGCCAGGTTCTCCACCAGCGTCTTCTCGGCAAGGTCCGCCTTCGGTTTGATGCTGAACTGAATATAGCCATGACTACCGGGCTCGTCTGCCGTGGAGTCGGGCAGCATGATGTTGTCGAAGGTCCAGGTGAGCACGGGGCGTCCCTTGCCTGTAACCTCCACACGACTCGGGTGGGAGGTAGCACCCAATTGCAGCGTGCTCAGGTCCAGGTGCTCGGAAAGGGTGTCAACCACCACCACGCGGTAGGCCACGTCGGTGCCCGTGTTCTGGAAGCGGATCTTGTACTTGAGGGCCGTGTTGGTGGGGGTGTAGAACTCCTCTGTGCGGCCCGCGGGCGTGACGAGCTTGTCGTTGGGGTCGTAGGAGTCGGTGATCAGCATGCATTCCGCGGACCTCTCTGCCTCCTCGTCATCGGCGGGAAGCAGGTTGACCTGCCCGCGGCTCACCGAGCTCGCCTCCGTGCCCGGGCAGCCCTCGATGGTGACGCTGGCCGTGGTGTTGTCGCCGTTGCCCCGGGGCTGGTCTGCCTCCAGGCGCCAGGTGTAGCCCAGGGAGGGCACCCACAGCACGAGGCTGTCGCCGGCGGCCAGGCGGAACTGCTCCACGGAGGCCAACTCTCCATTGGCGTACTTGCGGAAGAGACCGGGGTCTGTCATGTCAGCCGTGCCGGTGTTGCGCACCACGAAGCGGATCATACCTGTTGCTGCGTTGCAGCGGCCGGTGATGGAGACGGTCGGCGTGGGCTCAGCCGGCGCGTTGTTGGAGGGGGTGATCCAGGCGCGGGTGCAGACCGTGAGGCCCCGCACCGACTCGTCTCCGCAGGTCACCAGGTCCTCGACGGTGATGGTGCCAGACTGCCCGGCGGCCAGGTCGCCCACCCTGAATTCGTAGGTGCCGTCCTGCAGGCGGGTATAGGGCCTGTCGGCCGAGAGGAGCTCCACCTCCTTGGGCAGCTGCAGGTACACCCTGGCGTCGGGGGCCGGGGCGAAGCCGGAGTTTACGTAGCGCACGGTGGTGGTGCTCTCAAAGCAGCGCCGCCGCCGGGTGGAGGATACGCTCACGGAAAGGTAGGGGGAGAGGATAGCACGGTTGCCGAAGTTGATGGCATCGATGATTTCGCCTGCTCTGGTAATAGCTACATTCTTAAGTTCCCCAGGCTGCGGACAGGTAGCGCTTATTTTTCTGCCAATCTGGTCTGGCAGGATCGTCTGAAGTGAGTAATTGCCCGGATCAACTTTAAGTTGGTAGCTGCCATCCGCACGCGTTATCCCATAAACCGGGCCTGGCATGGCTTGCACCACAATACCAGCAAGCGTCTGTTCAGATGTATCCAGGGTACAATTGCTGTTTGTGTCATGGTACACAAATCCTGTGATAAGGCTTTTAGGTTCCTGATAATCAGGTGATTGATAAATAGAAAAAGTGTTAGCATAACGACCTCCCAAAATCAGCCGGGAACCACTTCTGTTAGCCGAAACATAATCCAAACTTCTTTTCTCCTCATGCAGAAGCTCCCCTTTAGCATTAAAAATTTGAAAAAGCTCTGAAATGTTAGAAGCTACGTAGATGTTACCTTTGCCATCCAGTGCAAGATCACTGTCCACATCCCATGATATATAGCTAGAACTGTACTTACCAAACTCACGGATGAATTTACCGTTGGCATCAAATTGCTGAATGCGTGTTCCCTTGTAATCGAGTACATGAATAATTCCAAGCAGGTCGACAGCGACAGCCTGGGGTACCCAAAGTTGTCCTGGATTTGGACCCCAACTGCCAATTTTTGTGATGAAATTTCCCTGGGGGCTTATTTTGCGGACTACTCCGCTGTAATAGTCTGTCACATACATATTCCCTGCAGCGTCATGCGCAAGGTCAGTAAAATAGTTATCCGAAACATCATCACCAAAATCAGTGAAGCGCTGCTGAAATTGCCCTTTGCTATTAAACTTGAAGATGGCATTGCCAGAGTACGAGTTTTTAGAACTATTGAGGACATAGATATTTCCAAAAATGTCAACGGATATGGCACTGGGAGCTAAGATGCTCAAACCCGACCCTGCGTATCCAAATTCCATGACAACCTCACCCTCATGATCGAACTTCGTTACCTTACCGGAAGAGTTTATAATGTAAATGTTGTCATCTTCATCCAGTGTAATTTCCTTTGGTGACCATTTCCTTCCCCACGAGTCGAGGTATTGCCCTTTTTTATCGTAAAGAAATATTTGACTGTTGCCGATTTGATGGCTTTGATCAACTATCAGGATATTGCCTTCGTGGTTAACGGCTATCAAATGGCTTGATCCCATTAAGCGTCCGGGTCCTGAATCCAGAATAGATTTACTTTCATAGTTTCCGTTCGCGTCAAATACAAGGAAGCCTTTGTAACCATAACCATTTATTAGGTTGTCAAACACATACACTTGCCCCGTTTTCTTGTCTACATCAAGCTGAACCGGACCATTCAGCCTGGTGCCGGCATCCTCGCTGTGACCAAATACCAGTAACTGCTCACCCTGGGGAGAGTACTTGATGATTCTTTTATTTGGAACGTCAAGCGCGAATAAATTGTCGTGTGCATCCAGGCTAATGCTGCCGGTAACAAGCGTTATTTCCTGCAGGAAATTCCCCTCCTTGTCAAACTTTTGAATTCGGCCATTTCCGCTGTCAGCTACAAAAATTTCTTCCTTGGAGTTTACTTTAATATTATTCGGATAGCTGAATTGACCCGGACCTTTCCCCCTTGTTCCGATCTCAAAAAGCAGCTCCCCGTCTTTGTTGTATTTAGAAAGTTTTGAGACGGAATAGCTGAGTGCATATAGATTGCCTTTTGCGTCGAAAGCTATTCTATAGCTATTATAACCCCTGAAATCTATGTCGCATAAGGGGTCCTTATGAATAACCTTGCCTTCAGGGGTAAACTTTTGCAACTTTTGATGAGGTAGGTACATGTTTCCCTCGGAGTCAACTGCAATGTCCTCCTCCAGACCTACCGTTATCCCTACTTTTTGGTAAAGATCAAAGTTGGCAATCTGAGCTCGGGAATAGGTAGTGGCGGCAAGTAAAATGACTAACAATAGTAAAGTTGTTCTCATAGGCACTCGATAACAATTTTTAAATAGGAGTATAAGTCTGTAAGACTAGCAATTAGAATATAAACATAGCTTTATATTGGCTTATTTACCAGAGTAAGTTTTAAAAAAACGACCTGTATTATACCTGCAGGACTTAACTTTGCAGCCTCATTACCGTTATCACTTCGATCTAAAAATAAACTTATATGCCCCATACCTACACCAACAAAGTAATGTGGTCGCACCTGGATGCGAACATGCACATGCGCCACTCCGCTTATGCCGATTTTGCGGCGCAGGCCCGTATCGAAGCCCTGGAAGAACTGGGGATGGATCTGAAAACCTTTCAGCGCCTGCACATTGGCCCAATCCTGTTTAGAGAAGAAACCACCTATCTGCGGGAAGTAGGAATAAACGAGGAGGTGACCATTAAGACGGAGCTGACAGCTAGCCGTAAGGACGGCTCCCGTTGGGCCCTGCGACACGAACTGTTCAAGGAGGATGGCGTGAAAGCGGCGGTGATCAAAGTGGAAGGCGCCTGGATGGATGTGCTCAAGCGCAAACTAACCGAGCTTCCTGAAGAACTGGCGCAGCACTTCATGGAGCTGCCGCGCAGCGCTGACTATGTAGAGCTGGAAGGGTAGGGTTAAGTCTCAATCTTAGTCTTAGCCTTGATAGTCGATAGGACTGCTTTCTAGGAGGCTTCGGTCCACTGCCCTCGCTTGCCTCTGGCGAGGGTGTTGTGGCCGATTCAGTTGTAAATGCCTCAGATTTCTCCCTAATAGAGGGCCCCTACCCCCAGTCGAAATGACAGCGGATGGCTTAAGTGTAGAATCCCGGGTATCAGGACTTAACGGCTTCCTGCTCCATTTTGCTTTTCGCTTCTATACACCAGAGCAGTTCCTGCAGAAAGTGATCGGCCCGCTTGTCAGTAGCTTCTTTGTCTGTGGCGTTGCCTTCTTCGTCGTAGTTGTCCTGCACCTTGGGTACGGGGAACATGGCGGGAACGGTCCAGGCGCGCATTTTCCAGAGTGTGAACTGCAGCGACGTGATCACCTGCGTACCGCCAAAGGCTCCTCCCGAAACTGTTGAGATCGCTACCGGCTTGCGGTGCCACTCATCATAAAGCAGGTCCACTACGTTTTTGAGACTGGCCGGATAGCCGCCGTTGTACTCCGGTGTCACGATGATAATGCCATCCGCACCCAGAATTTTCCCCCTGAACTCCTGCATGGCGATCGTTGGTTCTGATTGGCGACTGTATCGTTCATGAAATACCGGGAAGTCATATGCTTTCAGGTCGACAATCTCCGTAGTGGCGAGCTGGTGCTCTTCCAGGTACTTTTTCAGGTATAGCACGACGCGGTGGCTTTTGCGGCCGGTGCGTATGCTCGAGGAAATAAGGACGATGTGGGGCATGGGTGCTGTGGTTATGGGTGAAGCTTATTTTTCGAGTTCGTTGAGCAGGTCCTGTAGGTCGAGCGGCTGGGTATACATGGTGATGGAGCCCTCTTCGTCGCGGGGCCATTTTTCCTGTGGCCTGTCCCAGTACAACTCTACGCCGTTGCCATCAGGGTCCGACAGGTATAGCGCTTCCGAAACGCCATGATCGGAAGCACCATCGAGGCGGTAGCCAGCGTCCCGGATCCGCTTCAGAATGGCAGCCAGGTCTTTGCGGGTAGGGTAGAGGATGGCGGTATGGAAAAGGCCTGTGCTGCGTGGCGGAGGTGGTGTACCTCCTTTGCTGTACCAGGTGTTCAGCCCGATATGATGATGGTAACCACCCGCTGAGACAAAAGCTGCATCCGGTCCGTACATCATCACCAACTCAAAGCCCAGCAGGTCGCGGTAAAAAGCCAGGGCCCGATCGAGGTCTGCAACCTTGAGGTGCACATGCCCGATGCGGGTCTGCGCCGGTACGGTATACTTGTCTGATGCCATGGTCTTCTGCCTTTTAGTCTTCAATACTAGCCCATACGCGCACCGCAATTTTTTGTGTTGATCGGACCCTGAACGCTTACGTTACAAATCACTCTGCGCCAGTTCCAGCAGCACATCATAGTAAGGGCGGCGCAGCATTTTGGCTTTGAGCCAGGCGTAAAAGCTCATGGCCTGAATGTCAGTATTCTCAAACGACTCAAACTCCAGACTCTGTTCTACCTGCTGAAAAAATGCTTCACTGGCGACAAGCGCCGGTTGGTCCACCATGTGCTTGATCAGTTGCAGGTACTGCTTCACATTGTAGTAAGCCGGCTGTAGCAGCAGGTCTTTGAAGGTGCGCTCGAATGACCTGATCTTGTTCAGCACCAGGTCCTCGTTGCCCAGCTCATACTGCAGAATCAGTTCGCCCATTTTTTTCTTCAGCACCCATTCACGCCCCATGGTCTGCTCCAGCCATTTGTCAGATCGCTTGATGCCCAGCAACACGCGGTTTGCTTTACCGAAAGCACCCTGCGCGAAATAGTTGAAGCTCAAGCCTAACAGGGCAGTCAATTGGTCACGCTGACTCAGGTGCACCTTGCTTTTGTAAAGCAGTTTCTCCATCAGCCCGATGGCCTCTTCGTTGTTGCGAAGAAAGACCAGGTTAGCTACCATCAAAAAAATGTAGCGCGGGTAAAAGGTTGCATAGTGGTTCTTCCCATCGCCGCTCATGCTGTTGTGCAGAAGGGCCAGGTAATTAATCGACTCCACAAATTTCTTGTTCCGGTATAGCACGTGCGCGATCATGTAAAGCAGGCTGAGCTTGTAGTACTGGTGCGCCTTGATGAAACCGTATTTCTGCTCCGTTTCCTGGTACTGGCTGATGATGAAAGGCTCAAAGGTCAGGAAATCTTTCCGGGCCAGTACGGCACTGCGGGCGATGGACATCAGCTTGTAAAGCAGCAGGGGACGCTTGCTCACGGCCTCCGTCAGGTTATAACTGGCGAGCACCTCTTGTATGATCCGGTCGAAGTGCAGGTCACTGCCCTGTCGCCGGACAGCCTGCAGGCGCTGGTTGATGATGCTGCTGGCAATGTTGGCTCTTTCGACTTCATCAGCTGCTAATTTGTTTTGATTGCGCCTGGCTATGATCTGGTCCAGGTCTTCGGCAAACTCACTGTCTGCTTTTTCGATCTGCAAGTTGTAAATTGTGTTGAGGAGGTCGTACTGTTCGTTGGCGGCAGCTAGTTTTTCGGCTTTGAGCAGGTAGTGCCAGGCCAGTCGTTCTACCCGCGCATCGAACAGGTAGCGGGCCAGGGAGAGCAAGCCCATGATTGTGGAGGCCGCTGTGCTGTCCTCCTCCATTCGCTTGAGCATAATGAAGTCGGTGAGGTGACGGGTCAGGCGCTTACGGAGCGCATAGTAGGCCACCGGGTTCGGATCATCAGGGTACAGCCGGGAGATTAGTTGTTCGGGTGTATAAGGCTTCTCCTGCAGCAGTAGCTTGTAGAGTGCCAGGTCTTTGCGGCTCTTCTTCTTTTTCTGTCGCTGAATGAAAATGCCAAGCTCCCGGCGGTCTTCCTCACCGAGTGTTTCCATCGTTATCTTAAGATCGTCCATCGTGCGTTAGTTATGGAGGTCGTGGTCAATGACATGGAGATGCATTATTTCTAATAGCCCAAAGTATCTGTTGAATGATTTTTTAGTAGCTATAATTAGCTACCTATTAAATTGTAAAAGTCTTAAGTTGTGAATATAAGTAATTGTTAGCTAGTTGTATACGATGATGTTCATTAAATTTTAAAAGTCCTTAAAGTTAATTTGCTGGCTTTCTATACCTGTGGGTGTGTTGTAGGTTTGATCCATCAGAATCAGGAAAAATAAATAAACCATAACACACATCGACCATGAAAAATCTACTGTTCACATTCATTGCCTGCCTTGTTTACTTTACCGGTCAGGCGCAGGACATCCTCATCAAACGCAACGGCGACGAGCTGGAAGTTAAGGTGCTCGAGATTGACCTGGAGGCTGTCAAATACAAGCGCTTCGATAACCTGGAGGGACCCATTATTTCAATCGCCAAAGCGGATGTATTTATGATCAAGTATGAAAATGGCACTAAGGTGACCATGAACGAGATGCGACCTGCCGTGCAACAGCCGGTATACGCTCAACGCACGGGTTATCCGCAGGAGAATCTGAAGCTTGGCGGTCCCCGATTGGGTTTCACTGTCCTCAGCCAAAAGTACATCGACCACATCAGCAATGACTTCGATACTAATGTGAATGCGTTTATGACGCAGTTTGGCTGGCAGTTTGAAACACGGGTGTTTACGCTGGAAAACGGTACCTCCGGTTTGTTTGAGTTTGTGCCTTTGATAGGTGGCCTGGAGCAGGGCAAGTTTCTGCCGAGCCTGAGTGCGCTGGTAGGTATAAGAGGGGCGAAGGGGCTGGAGTTTGGTCTCGGTCCGAACGTGTCGCTTGGCGGTGCGGGAATCGTGCTGGCGGTTGGCACCAATTTCCAGAGCCAGGGAATTAACTTCCCGGTCAACTTTGCGGTGGCACCCTCCAGGGACGGCGCTCGTTTCAGTCTGCTCTTCGGCTTCAATTCCCGCAAGTACTAAGCAGGTCAGGTGATGAAGAAGTTTCTACTGCTCATAGTATTTCTGGGAATGCAGCAGGTGCTGCTGGCACAGGATATCATTGTCAAAGTTTCGGGAGAGGAGTTGCCTGCCCGCGTGTTGGAAATCACTCTCCTCGATGTGCTGTATCAGCATCCGGACTCTTTGCAAGGTGTGACGTGGCGGCTGCCAAAAGCCGAGGTGTGTATGGTGAAGTTTGAGAATGGGACGAAAGAGGTCTTTGAACAGCATCTGACTGATAGCCTGATCTATGCGGGAGGCACTATGTCACCGGATCAGCTCTATGCGCTGGGCAGACAGGAAGCTGATAGGTTTTACAAAGGAAATGGTGCCATGTGGGGCTCTGCAGCCAGCGCTATGGTCATGTTTCCGCTCGGACTGGCCGGGAGCGCTATCATTGCGGGTACGCCACCGAAAATTACTGCTACCAAAGTGTCGGACGCGCGTTTGCTGTCAGAGCAAAGCTTTGTGAGCGGTTATAAAGAGCAGGCGCACCGCAAGAAAAAGAATAAGGCCCTGGCAGGGGCAGGTATAGCGACGGGCATTCAACTATCTTTACTTTTGCTCGTTATCGCTTCGTTGGGTAAATGATAAAGCATAGTTACTATATTAAAAAAACCATCCGAAGGAGAGCTGCTCCTCCCTTCGGATGGTTTTTTGCATGAAAGGACTACCTGCCCTACCTGCAGGTGGCAGTCGTTCTGTATAGCTTAATAATTAAACCTTAGCAGCAGCCACTGCCAGGTGTACAGGCCAGGTTCTCTATTGGCTTGCTGCCGTAAACCGTGATGCTGTAGATGCCGGTGTTACTTTCTCTGAAGGCTTTTATACCTTCCGCATCCAGGTAGTCCTGCAGGATATCGTCTGGCACATGAATTGCTTTTTCTTTCTGCACCGTGATGTTCTCGAAACCAACTTCCTTGATTATTTGAAGGTACTCCTCTTTCTGAATCGCTCCCGAAACACATCCGGCATACATTTCGCTGGCCTGCACGATGCCTTCCGGCAGGTCGCCTACCAGCACCACATCCGAAATGCTGAAATGACCACCCGGCTTCAGTACCCGGAAAGTCTCGGCAAAGGCCTGCCGCTTGTCCGGCACCAGGTTGAGTACGCAATTACTGATCACCACGTCGGCACGGTTGGCTGCAATCGGAAGTGCTTCGATCTCACCCTGACGGAACTCCACATTGTTGAAGCCCAGCTTATCAGCATTTTCACGGGCCTTGGCAATCATGGCCTCGGTCATATCAACGCCGATCACCTTGCCGCTTTCGCCTACCAGCGCACGCGCCACAAAGCAGTCGTTGCCAGCACCGGAGCCCAGGTCAACTACTGTATTACCTTTGCTGATCTGGGCAAACTCGGTTGGTACGCCGCAGCCCAGCCCAAGGTCTGCATCCGGGTTGTAGCCTTCCAGCTCGGTGTAATTATCCGCAAAAATGGCATAGTCCACGGTGCCGCAGCCTGTGGCGCCGCAGCATGAGGCTGCATTTTGCTCTTTGCTTTGCAGTGCGATCTCACTGTACTTGTCGCGCACTATTTTCTTGAGTTCTTCTGCCTTGTTCATAGTTTTTAGCTTTAGTTTATCGGTAAATTACGATGGATTGAAACAAATTTTTTTAGCAACAGCTGCTGTCACAAGACGTGTAGCTTTGGAACAACACGGCCAGCGTCTCCTGCGCCTGTTTCCATACCTGCTCGTTGATGCAATAGCACACTTTTTTGCCGTCAATGTCCCCCTGAATAAGGCCGGCTTCCTTCAGCTCTTTCAGGTGTTGCGATACCGTGGACTGCGACAGCGGCAGTTCATCCACTATATCGCCGCAGATGCAGGCCTTGCGCTCCAGCAGCACACGCAGAATGGCAATGCGGGCCGGATGACCCAAAGCTTTAGCAAAGCGGGCGATCAGGATTTCTTCTTCTGTAAATTGTTCTGTCTTGGATAAGCCCATAGGTGAATTTTATTATCGTAAAATTGCGATTTGTAATCGGCATTTCAAAATGAAAGAGCAGATTTTTTTGAGATACAGCCTATACCGGATTCGGACGATAAATATCTTTCCACTGCCAGCCATCCTGGTAGAGGAGGTAAGTCAATATCTCGCGGCGCTTTTTGTAGGTTTCGGTGGAGTTAAATTCTCTTAGGCGGTCTGTTTTAAGTGGTATACCCGCTTCAATCAGGGCATCCCAGTTCATTTCCGGAAAAGAATATGGCTCCTGCTCTTCGTTTTTCTGATGTCGTTCCAGCACAAACAGGTAGTAATCCTGCGCTCCCCTGATGGTGAGCAGGTCTGCATCGGAAGGCCTGGCCTCGTCCTGCACACCAAACTGCAGAAAATTGATGGCCTCGTCGAAGATCGTCAGGTTGAGGATGACGGATTGCCGCTGTTCAACGCTGTGGAAGTAATGGATGATCGGGTAGGCTTTGTGGTTCTGGCTGTGCTGTGTGATCATGTCGGCCAGGTCGCCGTCGTGCCTGAGCAGGCGTTCAAAGTTCTCACCGTTCCAGCTATTCAGCAGCACTTGCTGGGGGGAATTGCCGAGGCTGTTGAGGAATACGCTGAGCTTCACCTGCAGGATAACCGCTGAAAGTACCGGCATGATGTAGGTAATGGAAATGGTGATGAAAGCGAGTCCGCTGAAAGCAAGCAGGTTGGTAACGATGTCCCATACATAAGAGCTGGGCTTGTAATCGCCGTTACCCATGGTTGATAAGGTATAGCCGGCAAAGTAAAGCTTCTCCCAGGCGGTAGTGATCTCGTCCGTGCTGCTGTTCAGGACCGAGGCCGGATCGGAGAGGAGCAGCAGAAAAGACCCCAGCCACATACCTGCCACCCAAGTAAGAATGATAAGGACCAGCAGCATATGACCGACCCGCTCAAGCATTTTCTTTTTGCCGTCATTACCTGCCATTTTCAGGCACATGCGCCATGTTTTTTCTGACAGGAAATTTGTCAGACGCCCACCTCCCTGAAAGGACAAGGTGGTCGTGATCAAGTCTTTGAATACAAATAGGATGAGGATTATACCTGCTATCGCGTAGAGTAGCTGCATGAATGATGGGAAATAAAATACACAAGAATGAAGGCTGCCCTGGTGGAAAGGCTTTCATCAGCGGTTCATACGCTGGCGCATCCGGTTTACGTGGCTGGAGTCGACTATTCCCTGCTTTTGCATGCGTTGCATCATGCTGCTCATCATACCCTGGTGCTGCAGCATCAGGCGACTCATTTCATTGCAGGCTGCGGTGTCAGCATCGCAGAGAGTCATCATCTGTTTCATGTGCTGCTGCATTTGCTGGCGGTGCAGGGAAACCATTCCAGCCGTATCGCCAATCATGCCGCCCTGCATCATGTCACCCCGCATCATACCGGCTCCCATATTTTTGTCCCGCATGTACACCATCATTTCGTTACGCATCTGCTCGTCTTCCAGTATGGCGTTGTATACCTGGTGTCGTTCCTCTTCATCACGCAGTATTTCCTGTACATTGTCTGATCGCTGGCAGCTGCTCGCACTGATCAGGAGGAGGGCCAAGAGGGGAAGTAATGCGTTTTTCATGGTTTTATATTTTTGGTTTTGATAGATCACTCCATCTAAAAGGAGTAGCCTGTAATTTAGCTATTTTCTATACTTGTGCATCTACCTGATCTGCCGGCGCAGCAATTGCGCATTGATTGCCACAATCACAGTGCTTAAACTCATTAAAGCCGCACCCACGGCAGGCGACACCATTATTCCCTGGTTATAGAGTACGCCAGCAGCCAGGGGCAGCGCGATGACGTTGTATCCAGTTGCCCAGATCAGGTTCTGTATCATTTTGCGATAAGTGGCTTTGCCGAAAAGGATGAGCGAGGCGATGTCCTGCGGATTGCTGTTGACCAGGATGATGTCAGCCGTTTCGGCGGCTACGTCAGTTCCGGAACCCACGGCTATACCTACATCGGCCTGCGCCAGGGCAGGGGCGTCGTTCACACCGTCGCCGGTCATGGCCACAAACTCCCCTTTGTCCTGCAACTCTTTCACCTTCTCCTGTTTCTGGTGCGGCAGCACATTGGCCAGATAGCCATCCATTTTCAGTTTGTCGCTCACACTCTTCGCCACCCGTTCGTTGTCGCCGGTCAGCAGCAGGTTCTTGATACCGTTCTCTTTCAGAATTCTTATAGCTTCGGCAGACTCTTCCCGTATCTGGTCGCGCATGGTGATGTAACCAACCGGATTACCTTCTACCAGTGTGTAGACAACTGTTTCCACGCCTTCTTCGGCTTCACTGGACGGCACGGCTATATTATATTCTCTCATATAGTTCGGCCCCACCACTTTCACGTTCCGGCCCTCGACTACACCTTCCAGTCCTTTGCCGGGCAGGTAGTTGAATGACTGGGAGGGAGGCACGGCTATACCTTCTTCTTTTACTTTGCGGAGTATGCTCTGAGCGATGAAATGTTCGGAGTTCTGTTCCACACCGGCAGCCAGCCGCAGCATTTCCCGTTTGTCTATTTCATTGTTGAACGTCACGACTGAGGCAATTTCGTGCGAGCCCTGGGTGAGGGTGCCGGTTTTGTCGAAGATGATGGTTGTGATGAGGCGGGAGTTTTCAAAAGCCGTACGGTTGCGGATAAGCAGGCCATTGTTAGCCGATACTGCCGTAGAGATCGCCACCACCAGCGGAACGGCTAACCCCAGGGCGTGCGGACAGGATATTACCATGACCGTCACCATACGCTCGAGAGCAAAAGCAAATTCCTGCCCGAGCAGCAGCCAAACGGACAGCGTGCCAAAGCCAGCGAAAAGAGCAATGTAAGTTAGCCATTTGGCGGCACGATCGGCCAGCCGCTGTGTCTCCGATTTCGTTTTCTGGGCATCCTGCACCAGCTTGATCACCTTGTTGAGGTAGCTTTCTTTGCCGGTAAACTCCACCCTCACCCGCAGTGCGCCGTTGCCGTTGATGGAGCCGCCAATCACCCTGTCTTCTTTGGTTTTCTTTACTGGTTTGCTCTCGCCTGTGAGCATGCTCTCGTTCAGGTGACTTTCACCGTCTTCCACCACGCCATCGGCGGGTACTTTCTCGCCGGGCTTCACCAGGATCAGGTCGCCTTTCTGCAGTTCCTCAATGCGTACCCGCACCGTCTCCCCATCCTTTATCAGCATGGCTTCGGCGGGCATCATGCTCACCAGCAATTCCAGCGCTTTGGAGGCGCCGAGCACGGAGCGCATCTCGATCCAGTGCCCCAGCAGCATGATCACGATCAGAGTGGCCAGTTCCCAGAAAAAGTCCATACCCTCCAGCCCAAACACGATGGCGGTGCTGTAAAGGCAGGCCACCGTGATGGCCACGCCGATCAGTGTCATCATACCCGGTGCGCCTTTCTTTACCTCCTCGGCCAGACCAGTCAGGAAGGGCCAGCCGCCATAGAAATAGATGATAGAGGAGAGCACGAAAGCGATGTACATACCATAGGGCACATTTAGCGAAAAGCCCAAAATATGTTGCACCATTGGGCTCAGGATGATCACAGGTATGGAGAGCGCAAGTGAGATCCAGAAGCGCTTTTTAAAGTCCTCGATCATCATGCGGTGATGGTCGTGGCCATGCTCCCCATGTGGCGGGTGCCCGCTGGTGTTTTTGTGCATGGCATGCTCGTGCCCGTGCAGCGTCTTCTCTTCTAACCCTTCTGTTATCCGGTCCTTTTGCTGTCTGGCCTGCTGCTGATTTCCCTGATGGTGATGATGGTCGTGGTCCATGGCTTTAGCCTTTTTAAGCTCTTAGCTTCTGTGCCATTTCAGGGGTAATCGCATCAGCGTAGGCACCGTAGGCGTCCACCAGCACGCCTTTTACACCTCGCGATGACGAAATAGCGTACACCACCGAATTGTCGTCGGGGTTGCTCATGCCTTCGAATCGGTGCACTTCATCGACTTCGAACTCCTCGGGTTTCAGCTCCATCGGTTTTGTGGTGCAGACAATGCAGTTCTCTTTCAGGTTGAAGTCTTCGGTATAGCCGCGCTTCTTCAAATCGTTCAGTGCCTGGGACAGGGTATCGTAGCTGTTGTCGTTCATGTTGGTCTTAAACTTAGAGTAAATGGATGCTGCATTTTGCTGTGTTTTCTTATACTCTCTGATCTGGTTTTTCGTTCGGCAGCATGCGGATGCCGTCTTATTGCGATATAATGTGTAGCTTGAGCGCTTCAAAATCGTAAATTCTGTAAACCATATACCTAAAACTATGCTAATAAAACGCTATACCCAACTTGCACTTGGCGTACTGCTCGCCACATCCCTGACATACTGCAACCAGCCTGAGCAAAACCAGGAAGCATCCACTGACACGCAGGAAAGCCACGCCGGTCACAACATGCAAGCCAGCGAAGGAGCGACCATCATCGGCGCACAGGCAGAGCCGGATACCTTGAAAGGCAGCCTGAAAGCCGAGGCCCACGGCATGATAGGCGACGCACACCTGACCATCGCCTATCACTCGCCCGCCGTGCGCGGACGACAGATCTGGGGCGGATTAGTAGCTTACAACCAGGTATGGGTAACAGGAGCACACACGGCAACCAGCCTGATGACTGACAAGGACATCACCATAGGAGGGAAGCCGCTGCCAGCGGGCAAGTATGCGCTATTCACCATACCGGGCGAGCAGGAGTGGACCATCATCATCAACAAAAACTGGGACCAGCACCTGGCCGATGACTACGCAGAGTCAGAAGATGTGCTGCGCTTCACTGTGCAGCCCGAAATAGCTCCTGTAAAGCAGGAACGACTTCGCTATGAAATCATTTCGGCAGATAGTGGCGCTGGCAGCATCCAGATCACCTGGGATATGCTCCGTGTTGTTATTCCTGTTTCGCAGCAGTAAAATCTACCCGCATAAAAAACAGAAAAGGACAGGCCTATACCTGTCCTTTTCTGTTTTCTGTTCTGTTGTAGCTTACCTCGGCGTGATCTTCCACAGTTCGCCGTTCTCCTGGTCGGTGACCACGTATAGTGCTCCGTCCGGCCCCTGGCGCACATCGCGTATACGCTGCTTGCGGTCGGTGAGCAGGTGCTCCTCGCCAGTTACGCGGTTGTTCTCGATGCGCAGGCGCACCAGCGCTTGTGCGCGGAGACCGCCTACGAACAGGTTACCCTTCCACTCCGGAAAAGCACTGCCGGTATAGAACTGCGCTCCCGAAGGCGCAATCACCGGATCCCAGTAGTAGACCGGGTCCACGTAGCCTTCCTTGGTCGTGACTGCGTTAGGTATTGGTGCACCAGAGTACTCCTCTCCGAAGGTAACCACTGGCCAGCCGTAGTTTTTGCCTTTCTCTATTTTGTTCACTTCATCACCACCCTGCGGGCCATGGTCCACTATCCAAAGCTCGCCTGCATCATTAAATGCAGCCGCCTGCACGTTGCGGTGACCGGCTGTCCAGATCTCAGGCAGCGTGTTGTTCTGGTTTACAAAAGGATTGTCGTCCGGCACTTTTCCGTCCGGCGCTATGCGGATGATCTTGCCCATGTGGCTGTTCATCTGCTGTGCCTGCGGACGAACTTCTATATCAGATCGCTCACCAAGGGTGATGTACAGCATGCCATCCGGCCCGAAAGCTAAGCGGGAACCGTAGTGGAGGGTGCCGTTATAAGTTGGCTGCGCCTGGAAGATCACCTCCACGTTTTCGAGGCGGCTGCGGTCATCACTCAGCCTTGCCCTGGCCACGCTGGTGGCATTACCCCCTTTGCGAGGCTCAGAAAAGCTCCAGTAGATCATGCGATCCGAGCCGAAGTCGGGGCTGAGGGCCACGTCCAGCAAACCACCTTGTCCGCGGGCATCCACTTTGGGCACACCCGTTATCGGATTGCCGATCTGTCCGGATGCTGATACGATGCGCATGTTGCCGGACTTTTCCGTAACGAGCAGATTCCCGTCCGGAAGTGGCTCCACTGCCCATGGCTTCTGGAGGTTTTTAGTGAGCACCTGCACATCAAACTGAGTTTCAGACTTGATCCCGCAGACACGGGTCTGCCCTTCGAAAGTAGGCTTCTGATCAGGAGTATTCGCCTGGCCCGTTTCAACTGGCTGACAGTCTTCCTGGGCGGCAACAGGCTCTTGCTGGTCATTGTTCTGCTGAGTGGTCGTGTCCTCGCTGCAGGAGGCCCCCATGGTTGCCATACCTAGAGCAGAAAGAACGAGGAGTCTGGATAATTTCATAGTGTTATCTGTTTTGTGGTCGGTATTGACAGTATAATCATTCTAGTACTGGATTGTTTTGAATAGGTTCGCTTAGCCCCCTAACAACAAGGCCGCGCTCTGTTATAAGGCGGCCTTGCAGGTATAGCAGTCACATAGCTTTGCGGGCTAGGAGTCCAGGGCTCTTTTCTTGAGCAGAATGAACTCCTCTTCGGTAATGGAGCCCCTTTCGCGCAATTCCTCCAGGCGCTCGATGGTGGAAATGGATTCTTCAACGGGCTTGATGCGCGGCTCCCGGCTTGTGGTGTCCGGGTGATCTGTCACAAGTGTGTCCCTGCGGTTCAGATCGTGGGTCGATACGTTGGATGCGTAAAAGCGGTCTTCGCTGAACGACTCGTCGTTGTAAAAGTCATCGCTGATGCGGTGCGTGCCTGCCGGCTGCTCCTGAACGGCCTCGTCAAACTCAGCTTTATAGTCTGAACGCTCATCGATGGTATCGCGGTGGGCCCGCCGGAAGTTATCCCGCACGGCATACTCATAGTCAGTCGAGATCGGCCCGCCCGGGTACACCGGGTAGCGGCTGATGCTGCTGGAATCTACAGAAGAGAGAAAGATGTTTTTGCCCTTGCGGTCGAGCGCGGCCGCTCCGATGGGCACCAGCAGAAAGGTGTCGCGGTCGCGGTCGAAAAAGCGGTGCTCGCCCAACACAGAGAGGTAGCGCACTTTCATGGCCTGCATGTCCACGATCAGGTCTTTTACATCGCCTATTTTTTCGCCGTCGGCACCCACCACTCGCCAGCCCCTGACGTCGGTATTGTCTTTGGCTACCTGGTAGTCCTTGAGCTCGCCCAAAGGTACCAGCCTTTCATTTCTTAAATCATTGTCATTCATTACGGTCAGATTAAGTTCTTTGTATATCAGGAATCAGGTCAGGTGCTGGTATGTGCGCCAGCGGGAAAACAGCGGCCAATGCCTGCGTTTGTCCGTCTTTGAGAACCAGTTCATAGATGGCCCATCCCAGCAGGAGCAGGATCACGACCAGCAGGATCCAGGGCCACACAGGTTTTTTCTTTTTCTCAATTCGTATTTCAGCCATGTTGCTTTTTTATTTTTTCATAGTTTTAGCTCGGTCACCTGGGCCTGCCACCAAAGCGACGGGAGGTGCTGTGCTTAATACGGTGTTACAGAGACGATTGTTGAAAGGATGAAACAGTAGTCGGGAGAGGGGGCGATCAGGTCAGTTTCTTTTGATTGAGCCACTCCATGGCGTCCATGAGATGTACGAAGTATTTGATCTCCAGCGAGTCGGGATGCAGCCCCTCCAACTGTGGTACCGGGGCATCAACGGGCAGTACATTGGCAATGCAGCGTACCTCCGAGGTTTCTTTCACTTTCGAGTCCCATTCGCTCCAGCTCAGGTAGGCCAGGTAGGCGGCGGGTGCCTGAAAAAAGTCCTGCACATCGTTCAGGATCGAACGACAGGGAAATTGCCGGATCATTTTCAGAATGCCTTTTTCTACCTCCTCAATGCTCTCTTCCGTCGCAGTTCCTTTCCAGATGATGTGGAGCATCTTGCGGTCGGCCAGGTAGCGCAGGGTACAGTAGCGCTGTCCAAAACTGTTCCGGTAATGTTTGTAAGGTCGTCTCATAGCTTTTATAATATATGGGTACAGCTCTAAGTTGATATAGGTTGTGTCGGCTCGTATGTTGCATCGGGCATGGCGGGAGGTATGGCTATTGGGTGATTTTTATTGATAGGACTTTGCAGGGTGGCGGCACTGCAAATTATTTGGGGACAGTATACTTATGTGTTGATTTTAAACGTAAATTGCATCGTGCCTTACGCCGTCAAAAACATATTGCTCTCGTTCACATTCCTGTTTGCATTCTTCAGTCTGCAATACGGGGCGGCTGTGGAGTTGCAGGCTGCAGCTACGCAGCAGGTGGCTGCGCAGGGAGAGCTGAGGGAGCTCGACAGGCTACAAGCCCCGTCCGTGGCGGTTTTGCAGGCCGAGGATCAAGCTGGCAGCTGGCAGTTCAGGCCAAACCATTCCTCTAAGCAGGCCTCACACGGTTCGCCGGCACTTGCCGCTAAGCTGCAGGAGTTCAGGCTGCAACTGCTGATAGCACACTACCTGCAGCGGATCAGGCACATCAGTCCTGGCCTTGCCGTCAGCGACATCATCTTTCCATTCCATTATTTCTGGTAAATCCCTTTCCTTTTTGGTGAGGGTGTAACAGCACGCCTACCATCCGGAAACAGGTATAGGCACCGGTATGCACCCAAGGGCTATACCTGCCTTATGTATTATCAGATTTTAATGGATTAAATAAAATGGATTTAGAAGCAATCGTATTAGGTATTTTGGCAACAGCAGTATTTCTGGTGCCTATCTTTTTCATTCAACGCAAACAAAAAGGGGAAGCCAACAAAGCAAAGAAAGCTTTCCTGGAAGCTGCCTCCGCACAGGGACTCAACATCGGGCAGCATGATTTCTGGAACGAGCGCTACGGTATCGGGCTGGACGAAGCACAAGGCAGGATCTTTTACTGGCACAACGATGAAGCAGACCTGCAGGAGATCATCATTGACCTGAGCTCCGTCCGCAGAACCTCTATCGACAACATGCACCGCGATGTGAACGGGAACCGCATCATCGACATGATCGTGCTGCGTGTAGCCCTGCACGGACCTAAAGCACCTGAGCTATACCTGCCGTTCTATAATCGCGAGGGTAGCATGATG
Organism: Pontibacter sp. LHS1; assembly: GCF_058932855.1. Classification (NCBI taxonomy): domain Bacteria; kingdom Pseudomonadati; phylum Bacteroidota; class Cytophagia; order Cytophagales; family Hymenobacteraceae; genus Pontibacter; species Pontibacter sp. LHS1. The sequence continues at coordinate 291,031 of NZ_JBZYWF010000002.1, read as the reverse complement.
CTTAGTGGCGAGCTGCAGCTGGCCGAGAAATGGAGCAGCATCATCCAGCAAAATATGGCGAAGCTGCAGGCTGTGCAGGTATAACCCTGAAGCAGCAGGCAGGCCGCAAACAGGAGGGCCAGTTGGTGAAGGTAAACCGTAATTCGGTAATGCCTCAGCCAACTGGCCCTCTGCTATTTTATATGTCTTATAACTTTTCTGAACGAATGATCACCAGCTGTAGGTCAGCTTCGTGTCGAAGCGGCCGTCGGTAATGTGCATGATCTTGGAAGCGTCGGTATAGTGGTTTAGTTTGCCCTCAAACTGGCCGGATACGATGTGGCTGACCGTGTCAAGGCGGGTGAGGTGCAAGGTCAATCTGGAATCCTGTACCAGGTGGTAAAAATCGTTTTGGGTCATGTCGATCGTCAGTGATGCCATGTCCTCGTGGTCCGGCGTAAGGGTATAGGTGCCGGGGCCGTCCACATCGTATGCGCTGAACATGAAATCCTGTGAGATGTATTTTTTCTCGTCCTTGAATTTGTAATTGTATTCGGCCCGCACAACCAGCGTATAGGTGCCGTCGGTGTTTTTGTGCAGCCGGCCTTCTACGAAGTTGTCTTCACAAACGAAGAAGTTACAGATCTGGCCGTAGTTGACCCATACCTTGCCGTTAGCCTTGAAACCTAATGTGTTGCTGCCGTTTTGCGTGACAGGCGGGAGGTTGAACTCTGGCTCCTTGTCACAGGAACTTATACCTGCGCACAGGGCTATACCTGTCAGCAGGAGCGCCATGGTCCGCATACTGCGAGACCTGAATCTGGGAGTGCTCATTTGAAGCGAATTAGGGATGCAAGGTATGCAAAAGTCGCTATACTCCCAATGGGTTCAGGTGGGGTTTTGATGGTAGTGCTTCTGACCAGCTATACACGCTTTATAGGTTGCTGCTGCAGTCGTATGTGTGAATCGGGGGTTTGCAGTGGGCCCTCCATGCAGGAGTGGTATGATACCTGCCGGTATTAGTTGTACCTTAGACCTGAAATCACCTTATTATCATGAAGAAATTACTTTACGTGGCGATCGCTTTAAGCGCTACAGCCTGCTCCTCAGAAAATAACCTGGAAGACACCCTTTACAATATAGCGGAATCCGGTGCCAGCATGGCCCTTGACTCGCTGCACCACACTGCCAATAAAGAACTGGAACGCTACACCGGCATCGACTCGCTGGCGAACAAGATCGGTGCGGTTGATACGATAAACGTGGAGCGCGAAATAGAGCGCGGCGTGAAGCGTAGACTCATTGAAGAACTTTCTAAATAAGGGCGCTATACCTATCGGATTTAACTACCGCTTTTTCTCTGGAGGGGCAGCGGTGGTTAATTACTAAAACTGCTGAAGAGTTTATAATATAGGGTCGGTTGAGAAAACGACCTATAGGTTTGCCGCGAAGCGTGAAGTAAAAGCTAACCTACAAAAAAACGCCTGCCTCCATTAAGAAGCAGGCGTTTTTTTCATTGATGTATGAAAAGCCTGTATAGTAGAGCTGTGGTATACTACTCCTGACTCACCAGCAAGCCCAGATACCCCAGGTATAGCAGCAGGAACACAACTCCCTCCCAACGGGCAAGCTGTCGGCCTCTGCCTGTGAAGATGAAGATGAACAGCAGCAGACCAGCACCGATGTTGAAGATGATGTCGGTGAATGAAGCGGTGCTCACCTGCAGCGGCGTAACGACCGTGGATACACCCAGGATCAGGAAAATATTGAAGATATTGGAGCCCACCACGTTGCCGATGGCGATGTCCACATTCTTTTTGCGAACCGCTACCACCGATGTGGCCAGCTCGGGCAGGGAAGTACCTACCGACACGATCGTAAGGCCGATGATGCGCTCCGACAAACCGAAGGCCTGCGCTATACCTACCGCACTGGTTACGATCAGTCTGCCGCCCAAAATTAAGCCGCCCAATCCGAGCGCAATAAAGAAGATCGCCTTCAGATAGGTATAGTCCTTCGTTTCGCTTTCTTCATCGTCTTCATTTCCGCCTTTCGCGATCATCAGGTTGTAGACCAGGAAAATACAGAAGAAGAGTAACAGCAGGAGTCCGTCGGAACGGGAGATCAGGTTAGCCTCGGCACTGTCGAGGAACACGTCGTTGGCGACAAAAAGCACCGCCACCGCCGCCAGCAAACTGAGTGGTATCTCGAGCCAGGTGGTGTTGCGCTTTACCGTCAGCGGGTAGATGACCGAGGAAATGCCCAGGATGGCCAGCACGTTAAAAATGTTACTTCCCAGCACGTTGCCGAGCACCATTTCGATGTTGTTGTTGATGGACGCAAATACGTTCACTACCAGTTCCGGCGCCGATGTACCGAAGGCCACAATGGTGAGGCCGATCACAATATTAGGTATACCCAGTTTTTTTGCCAGACTGGAGGCGGCGTCTACAAGCTTGTCGGCTCCAAAGATCAGGGCGACGAAGCCTGCCAGTAAAAGAAGTATGTTCAGCATTGGATTGTAACAGGTCTTACCTTTTGTGTGATGGTTGAAGGATACGAAGGTAAAGTAATTTATGGAAAAGACTTCAGTCCCATATTACCCAGGTAGGAGCCGGCGGCCATGATCAAACAGGAGATAAACACCCCAATGCTCACAGACAACAGTGCTTTGTTGCGCTCGATCTTCAGAAAGTAAGCCGCCAGTGTGCCCATGTAGGCACCTGTGCCAGGCAAAGGGATCATCACAAAAACCATCAGCCCCCAGAAACCATACTTTTGTATGTCAGCACCAACGCCCTTTTTGGCTCTTCTGCCCAGCTTGATAACTCCTTTCTTGTAAGTCCTGTTTGGCCAGAGTTTTCGGCTAAAGGTCTCGATGAGCCAGGCGAGTATAGGGAAAATAAGCAGATTGGCGACCAGACCGACTACAAAAGCCCAGAGTAGAGGCATGTTGTTGAGCACCGCATAGGGTATACCGGCCCGCGCCTCCCCAAAAGGGGAGATGCTAAGCAGGAAGGTATAAATAAGTATTTCAAGCATAAGTGATTCACTAAGAATAAATGCGCAGCGTTTTATTTAAAGAAGAAGTCCAGGAGTTCCTGCTGCATCACCGGATTGATGGCCACCGCCAGAATCACGGAGATAATTAACCCGATGGTAACGGACAATACATCTTTACCGATCAGTTTGATTGTTTTACCGATTGCCGCCCTGGAATCCTGTGCCCGGATGCGCATGCCCAGTTCACGACCTGCCAGCAAGCCCACAAATACCCAGGTGGTACTCATCGGCATGTTGTTCAGTTCCTTGAAATAGTAGAGAATCAAGGCGTACACCAGGTCAATGATCGTAGCACTTCGCACATCCCGCACTTCTGATTTTTCGTTGATGATGTGCTGGATTTTGTCGCCTTTCATGTAGAACAGGAAACCAAGCCCCAGGAAGATGAAGCCAGAGAAAGCCAGAAACTCCATGCCTCCCAGCTGACGCGGGAGGTATACGGCGATGTTCGCCAGGTCCTGCACGAGCCAAATATACCACAAAAAGCCGCTGATCAGCCATTGTGCCACCGTCCAGAGCACGTGCGCTTCACCTTTGATAAAGCGCTTGATCACCTTCGAAAGCAAAAGGTAAATAACCAGGGCCGAAATAAAGGCCAACACGTAGCCTGCCAGACTTTTGTTGATCATCCCGAGTACCGTGGCACTCGTGGCGGTGAACACGCTGAGCAGCATAAAAGTAGTCGATACCGGGATCCGGAACCTGGTCAGGAGCAGCAGCACGATAGGAGAGGCCAGCTGCAGGTATACGAAGCTTTCGGGAGCCTTTTCGAGTCCCGGTGTAGTCAGGCGCTGGTAGGTCACGTCACCGTCGAAAGCAAACCAACTGTAAGTTACCGTGCCCAGAAAGATAAGCCCCATGAACAGCCACTGCCAGTACCATTTTTTGTCTTCGTTGGATACGATAAACGTACCGATGGTCTGGATGCTGTCGTTGGCGATGGCAGAGTAGCCGGCGAAGGCAAAGCCCACCCACATGGCAATGTGCGGATAAGGATAGACCATGCCTGCCATCACAAGCGAGAAGGCGATAAAATAGAGGAACTTCTTCTCTTTCTGAAAGATGATGTCAAACTGATTGTAGCGCTTCCTGAATTTATAAGGCTGAACAGGGGCCAGGTGCGGCCTCTTTTTTTGCGTCTTTGTCATCTGAAAAAACGTGATTTATAAAAAATGAGGGTGTTGTGTTTGTGAATGAAGACGCTATGCAGGTACTTCTTCCTGCTTCTTTTCTAAAAGCTCCGGATTGGTTGTCTCCACCAGACCTGTTTCCGGCTGCAAATCAAACTCACCTTCCCAGCGTGCTACCACGGCGGTGGCCAGACAGTTGCCGGTCACGTTGATGGAGGTGCGGGCCATGTCCATGAGCTCGTCTATACCCAGGATGGCAAACAGCGGCCACACAGGCAGGTTGAAGGAAGCGACTGTACCGAGCAGGATCACGAGTGAGGCACGCGGCACACCGGCCACGCCCTTGCTGGTGAGCATCAGCGTAAACACCATCAGCAGCTGCTGCTCCCAGCTCAGGTCTATACCTGCGGCCTGCGCCACAAACACCGCGGCCAGGGCCAGGTATAGCGTGGTGCCGTCGAGGTTAAAACTGTAGCCGGTCGGCATTACAAAAGCCACGATGCGTCGCGGCACACCCAGCTTCTCCATCTCTTCCATGGCACGTGGCAGAGCCGCCTCCGAGCTGGTGGTGGCAAAGGCAATTGACACCGGCCCCGATATGGCTTTCAGGAAACGCACGATCGGGATGCGGGCGATGAGGGCAACGGGCAGGAGCACCAACAGCACAAAAGCCAGCAGCGCCACATACAGCGTCGCCAGGAGCTGGAACAAATTCACCAGGATACCAAAGCCCATGTGACCCACGGTATAGGCAATGGCAGCACCCACCCCAATCGGGGCGAAGTACATGATGATGTTGGTGAACTTGAACATGGTCTCAGAAAGGCTCTCGCAGAAGTCGAGCATGGGCTTGCGCTTCTTCTCCGTTACCATGGCCAGACCGATGGCGAAGATCACGCTGAACACCACGATCTGCAGTACCTGCCCTTCGGCAACGGACTTGGCAACGTTCTCCGGAAACACGTGCAGGATGATGTCGGACCAGGTTTGTTTGGCAGGGGCCTGAATCTCTTCGGTCTCGGCTATACCTGCTATGTTGATGCCTTCGCCGGCTTTGCTGATGTTGATGGCAGCCAGACCGATGAACAAGGCCAGCGTGGTCACGATTTCAAAGTACAGGATCGCTTTCCAGCCCATACTGCCGATCTGCTTCAGGTTGGCGTGGCCAGCTATACCTACCACCAGTGTGGCGAAAATCAAAGGCGCGATGATCGTCTTGATGAGCTTCAGGAAGACCTTACTCAGCACGTTCAGGTGCTGGGCTACCTGCGGAAAATCATAGCCGATCTGGGCACCGACCACCATGCTGATCAGGATCCAGGTAGTGAGGTTACGCTTTTGCAAACCGTAGAGCAGCAGCACAGCCGTGCCGGTCCAGCGGATGGCAGTGAGTGCTTCGGCAGGCAGTGCGATCACTTCATACTGCTGAAGCAAAGTGAGAATGGCGGCTATGGTAATGCACAGCAGCGTAGCCAGAGGCAAATAGGCCTTGTTCATAAATTTAATTGGTCTAATGCTTTAGTAAATTTTAAATCTGCGGGGTACTACTCTTCGACAGCCGGTTTTTGAGGGCGGCAACGATGGGAGGAGCCATGGATAACACGATGATGGCCAGAATAAGCAGCGAGAAATGCCGCTTTACGGCCGGCAGGTTACCAAACAGGTAGCCTGTCACCATAAAAAATACCACCCATACGATGGCTCCAACCACGTTGAAGCTGAAGAAGCGCCTGTAATTCATGTTGGCAATACCTGCCACAAAAGGAGCAAAGGTGCGAATGATAGGCACAAAGCGCGCATAAATGATAGTGCGCCCGCCATACTTTTCGAAGAATCGCTGTGTCTGGTCCAGGTGCGACCGACGCATAAACCAGAAGTCACGCAGGTAAATGCGACTTCCGATTTTGCTTCCTGCAAAATAATTGAATGAGTCACCCAGTATGGCTGCCACGATCAGCAGCCCCATCAACAGCAACAGGTTAAGGCCTGAAGCAGGTATAGCAGCCAGTGCGCCGAGCGCAAACAGCAGCGAATCGCCCGGTAAGAAGGGCGTAACTACCAGGCCTGTTTCGCAGAACATGATGAGAAACAGGATCATGTAGATCCACTGCTGGTACTCCTGCACCAACTGCACCAGGTGCTGGTCAATGTGCAGAATAAAATCTGCCACATAATAAATGATATCCATCCAATAAGGAGCTATTCGTGCCGGGCTTACCCCTTATTTCTTTTCACCCTTGTCGTGGACAGACTTGTCGAGCTCGCTCTTGATCTCGTTTGTCGCGTCCTTAAACTCCCGGATACCACGGCCCATGCCGCGGGCAAGTTCAGGTATGCGTTTTGCGCCAAACAGTAGCAGGATGGCAAATATAATAATGGTTACTTCTGCGCCTCCCAGGCTTCCTATGAAGGCAAAAATTGCGATGCTGTTCATTTGTGAGGTATAATAAATTTTGTTTTGAGGATAATAGGATCAATTGTTCCCTGACGGCCATTAAGACAGCGACAGAAAGCATCAGCCGCTTTACAGCTTGTAAAGGGCACCAAAAGCTGCAGAGCCTATGCGAGCAGCCGGATCATGGGTTATTGAAAGTTGTAAGTAAGGCTGTTGGGCAGCAGGGGCTATACCTGTAGTTGCTCGGGGCCAGGTATGCGCGCTGTTTCAGAGCAGGCTCACTCAAAAGGAATGAGAATGGGGTAGCAGCCTAGGGAGCCTGGGGCTGACTGGAAGTGTAGAAAAATTGGCAGAAGAAGTTGTCGCCGGGCGCCCGCGCAGCGTAGGGCGGAATTGACTTATGACCTGTAAACCAGATACCAGGTGCTTTGGAAGCCGTGGCTGCAGGCTGTAGACTGATCGTCAGGGTGGAGGCTGTTCCTTCCTCGGCCAGGAATAGCACACCTTGTTGCAGGCCAGTGCTGTTGATTTCACTGTTCAGGGACTCGCCCTGGGCGATGCTGGCAGAGCTGGGCTGAGTTAAAGCCGCACCATAGGCATAGCTTGCAGTGCCATGGAGCAGTACGGCCCAGAGCAGAGCAAGCGACACGATCAAATGTCTCAGGAAGCGGTATTTAAGCTGAACCAGGGCCATAAGCAACCGCAAATATACTACTATTTACGAGGCAACTAGCGAAGCGGAAATTTTAATTTACAGTCATTTATCGTTCACCCGTTTTTACACAGAATCGGCCTATAAAACCGAAAGGCCTGCTCTGTTAAAGCAGGCCTTTTAATTGAAATACACGATTACTTTATCGGTTATTTATTCTTGGACACCATTCAAAAAAACAGGCTGGCAGAGATTTTGCCACAGGCCTGGTTTTTTACATAAAAACACTTTGCAGCACATCGCCTACAAAATAAGCCAGCATAGCGGCCAAACCACCAAGCAGCAGTGTTTCGGCTATACCTGCCATGATGTTCCGCTCGGTTACAATGCTTTTGAGAGCACCTACGATCGTCATGGCGATAGCCGTCAGGATGCTGGAGTAAAGGAAAAGTTCGGCTCCTGCTATACCTGAATCGAGACCTGCAAATATGTAAGCTAAAAGCGGTATAGAACCCACTACAATAAAGCTGATAAAGGTAACAGAAGCTGTTTTGATGGGGGTTTTGTCATCTTTGGTCATTTCCAGCTCTTCTTTCATCATGGTGTCCACCCACACGTCTTTGTCAGAAGTAATGACCTCGACTACCTGGTTCAGCAGCTCGCCCTTAAAGCCTTTGGCTTCGTAAATCTCCCGGACTTCCTGTTTTTCGATCTCGCCCAGGTTATCGACTTCCCAATATTCGCGGGCCCGGTGACGGTCAAAATTATCGCGCTGCGCCTTGGTGGAGAAGAAGTTGCCCACCGACATGGAGAAGCCGTCTGCAATCAGGTTGGCCAGCCCCAGGATAATCACAACTGCTATACCTAAGTTAGCCCCCTCAGCACCCGCCACCACGGCAAAGGTGGTAATGGCCCCGTCTATACCCCCGTACACGAACTCCGAAATGTATTCCTTCTTGAAGAATAGAATTTTGTCTTCCGATTGAACTTCGTGGTGCAACATACGGGAGTGTTGGAGTTTGAGGATTAGAAAGTTAACAAAAAACTGGAATATTACCGCGCTCGTTTGGACCGGTCGCCTCCTGTGCGAATCGTTCGCGCCATGTGAGGCCAGTTGCAAATGGCCCCAAAGTTTAATCACCAGCAAGCGTTTCGCTCAAGCGGATGGAATACTTTACACCTTAATCCTGCGAAACTGCTTCTTCAGCAGGTATAAGTTTAGTCTTTGTCTGTGATACTGCTTCCACGGGTATAGCTACCCGCTCTTTGAAAGGATATACCTGTTGCTCCAGAAACGACTTCGGATAAGCTTCTACTTCCTCGAAACCAAGCTCAATATCGCGTCCGTCTTCCGGCATGTAAGCCGTGCCGAACAGGTAATCCCACAGGCTCAGACTAATGCCATAGTTAGCGCCATACCTACGAGGCATGTGCCGGGCGTGGTGCCAGATGTGCATTTGTGGGTTGTTGAACAGGTAGCGCAGTGGGCCCAGTGGAATGTGCAGGTTGGAGTGGTTGAAGTGCCCGATGGCGGTGGCGAAAATGTGCACCAGGAAGAAGTCCTGAATACCAAAGCCGATCATAGCCAGCGGGATGTACTCGATGGTACGGTAGACAACCGTTTCACCCCAGTGGAAACGCAGGTGCGCCGCGAATCCCATCTGCTGCACCGAGTGGTGTACCTTGTGGAAGCGCCACAGAAAATCGGAGCGGTGCAGGAGGCGGTGCACGTTCCACTGAATGAAATCGCGCAACACAAACAACGTGAGCAGCTGCGCCCACACCGGCCAGGACTGTATCTCGAAGGCGACTACATTCTGGATGCCGAACAGGCCCAGAAAATCATTGAAAGCCTCTACGCCGATATTTGAGATTGCGTTAAAACCAACCAGCGAGAACAGGAAAAAGTTGAAAAACATGTAGAAGCCGTCGAGCCAGAAATCCTGCCGGATGACAGGCTGGCCCTTGCGCCAGGGCAGCACGATCTCCAGCAGCCAGAAAAGCAGCGATAACCCCAGCAGCCAGTAGAAATAGTTGCCCCAGCTCGGGTGCAGCATTTCACGCCACAGGTAATTGCCGTAGTCCGAAAAAGAGCTTGTGAAGATGTTCCAGTATTTTTCCATGCAGCTGTACTGGCAATGAATTGTCTAGAGAATTTGTCCCCGGGGATTTGATTTTGTAAGTATAAAAAAATAGCCGGCAATATGTTTAGAACCGGCTATTTTTCAGTGTACTTATTTCGAGAGCCCCTGTAGAAACTCGCGCACTTCTTTGGTGTCGTATTCGGCCATACCTTCCTGCTTGGCTACGATCTTGCCTTCAGGCGAGATGATGAACGTGGTAGGTATAGCAGTGCTGTAAAACTCCTGCGGAAACTGGTTGGCGGGCATGTACACCGGGAAGGTATAGCCTTTCTTGTCGATGAACTTTTTCACCTTGGCCATGCCGCCTTCGTCTACCGACAGCATCACGAACGCCACTTTATTCGGATCCATTTTCTTGTACAGGCTGTGGATGTTTGGCATTTCGGCAATACAAGGCGGACACCAGGTTGCCCAGATGTTCAGGAAAATGACCTTGCCCTTCAGACTTTCGAATGCTACGGTTTTACCATCAAGGCCTACCATCTTGAAGCCGGCACCTGCCATGGATGCCCCGGTAGAAGCATTGGCTGTAGTTTCGGCTGAGGTATTCACAACCTCATCTATGGCCGGCACATCGGCATTTTTTATACCTGTTGCCAACAGAATGCGCTGCACCTGCCCGATAGCTTCGGTATGCAGACCCGTCAGGTATAGGATACCGAAAATGCCGAGCGTAATCGCCCAGCCAGGTATGTTTTTGATTGAAAAATTATTCTTGTCCATGATATATTTCTTTAATAAGATTCGGTTTTCGCGAATCAGTTTAGATCAATTTTACTGAGTCTCTTCTGAGACTATATTTTGTTACCTCAAGCTTATAACTCCACAGTGTATAGCCTTGTTCCTGCAGGTCGAACATATAAGTCAGGCCGTTCGGAATCACTTCTACACCATCTATTAGCGTAGTGGCGTCGATGTTGAACTGCTAGAGCGACATCCCGCAGGCCATCACCATAAAACTTTCTACCTTTTATTCCTTGGCTGTGTCGGCATAATGCCTTCGGTCTATGAAGAAAATCGCGGTGGGTCTGGATCAGCCCCAAGACTAGGAGCAGGGAGTTTAGATGGAGCGAGGAGTCTATACTGCTGCCCAGCTGAGGAAGCAGAAAATAAGTCAGGCTGTGTGTCGTGCACCACCGCGAAGTGCTGCTGGCTGCAGTCGATCGTGACATTAGCAGCGTTCTTTTGTTCGGAGTGCGTCTGGTGCTTCAGACACTTCTTAGCGCAGGTGCGCTTGGGTTTTTTTTGTGCATCCGTTGTTTTTAACTCACTTTTAAGCGCACAGTCAACCCTATTCACTGGCTTATGAGCTTGTGCCAGCATGAAAAGGAGTAGCAAGGTGCTTAAAAGAAGGAGCAGCGTGTGCTTCATAGTTTGGGTTTTACCAGCAGGTATAGCCAGCCGGTATACAGGTAAATTTACTATTTTAAGTTTGGGCGACCAAGTTTGTCCCGCATTCCAGACTATGCCACAAGAGCTTTTTGGTGCAGCACATCCGTATTTCGGACAGCACGCCAGCGCCGACGGTCAGGATGGCCGTGCCCAATAGTACAAACTCCACACCAAAGAGGTCGCTGAACACACCGGCAGCCACGGCTCCGGCCACATAACCGAAGTCCCGCCAGAAGCGGAAGATACCCAGGCTCTTCGGGCGCTGCTCCGGGTGCGTGTTTTCGGCTACTACAGACAGGAAGTTCGGGTATACCAGCGCGGTGCCGGCTCCCAATAATACCAGTGCCGCGATCACGACCGCATAGGCCTGGCTGAAGAATAAAACGCCGATGGCAACGCCCTGTAGCATCATACCCAGACTCAGCAGTTGCTTCTTGCAAAGCACATCGCCTAGCTTTCCTGTCACTAATTGTCCGAGGCCCCACACCGCCGGATAGATACCTGCCAGCAGACCCACCTGCTGCAAGGTGTAGCCTTTGCTCATCAGCAGCACCGGCAGCAAACCCCACAGGATACCGTCGTTCATGTTATTGACAAAGCCACTCAGCGTGACAGAGCCCAGATTGGCATGCCGCCAGGTAGTGTCTTTCCAAACGTTGCGAAGCAGCGGTATGCTGGTCTGCGCCGTCTCAGTTTTGACGTGAGCGTAGGTATCACGGACGAAGAACCAGGTCAAAAGCAGACCGATAATCGAGAAAGCTATACCTGGTATAAAGGCATAGGTCACTTCGCCGGTGGTGGAGGCGATATAGCCTGCCAGAAATGCGATCAGCCCGACGGCCAGGTAACCGGCAAACTCGTTGATTCCCATTGCCAGTCCGCGATTCTTTTCGCCTACCAGGTCAATCTTCATGACCACGGTAGCCGACCAGGCTAGGCCTTGGTTGATGCCGAGCAGTAAGTTAGCAAAGATTACCCACCACCAGTTGTTAGCATAGAGCAAGAGCCAGGGCACTGGTAGCGCAAACAACCAACCTATTAACAAAAGTTGCTTGCGGGTGAAGCGCAGTGTGAGTCTGCCCATCATCATGTTGGCAAAAGACTTTGCCAGACCAAAAGCCACGATAAACGACAGAAGCGCGGTGTGTCCGCTGATGCCAAAAACTGTTTCGGCAAATTCAGGAATGACGGAGCGCTCCAGTCCGACCATGGCACCCACAAAGCCATTTACGAGCACCAACAGCCAGAACTGTGTGGCGTTCTCCTTCAATCCTAGTTTTGTATCGGTAGTCGACATGGTTCTTGTTTTAAGTACTCCTGAAAGCCACTGCCTGTGGCAAATGGCTTTCAGGAGTTAATGCGGCAATCTATCTTTGATGGCACCATACAGGTAAGTACCTGCCAATGCGCCAAAAATGGCGATCAGTATGGCCCAGTAGCTGTAGCCAATATTCACGAACATCGGACCCGGACAAGCACCTGTTAGCGCCCAACCCAGACCGAAGATGGTCCCCCCGATCAGGTAGCGCGGAACAGACATTTCCTTCGGCGTGAACACAATGGGGTTGCCCTGAAAGTCGCGCAGTTTAAACTTCTTAATTACGAATGTGGCAATAGTACCCAGTACGACAGCCGTACCGATGATGCCATACATGTGGAAGTCCTGGAAGCGGAACATCTCCTGGATTCGGAACCACGATATCGCCTCCGACTTACTCATCACAATACCGAACAAAATGCCGGCTATTATAAATTTTATACTTTTCAACTTTTAGAATGATTAATGACCGATGATTAATTAGTGAAGAATGATTGATGAATGATCAGAGATGTTTAGTCATTCATCATTATTCATTGCTCATTAAAAGATTAATGGTAGCAGTACATAGGTGGTGATCATGCCGCCGATGAAGAAGCCGATCACGGCAATCAGCGAAGGTAGCTGCAGGTTGGAAATACCACTGATGGCGTGCCCTGAAGTACAACCTCCGGCGTAACGGGCACCGAATCCGATGGCGAATCCGCCTAGCAGCAGGATCAGGAAACCTTTGAGGGTGAAGGCTGCGCTAAGTCCGAAGATCTCCTCTGGCTGCATACCGTCAGGCGATGAAATACCCAACTGCTGCAGGTCCTGAATCGTGGCCTGTGATATCTGAACGGCTTCCCCGTTTGAGAGAAACTCAGCTGAGATAAAGCCACCTATTATAGCGCCTACCAGGAACAACAGGTTCCAGGTTTGCGAACGCCAATCAAAATCAAAAAACTTAACCGTTTTACCAGCACCGCAGGCTGAGCAAATGGTGCGCAGGTTGGAAGAGAAACCAAACGACTTGCCGAAGAACAAAAGCAGCACCATGATAAAAGCGATCACGATACCCGAGGTATACCATGGCCAGGGTTGTCTTAAAAGCTCTAACATATTTTTAATCTATTTAATATTTGGTGATCAAGAGAGATAAGCAGGGAAGGAGCGAGGTCGCGTGCCCCTTCCGTTTCTGCTGGTTTTCGTTTAGTTATTTGGCCAGGCGCCTATACCTCCTGCGAGGTTGTAGCACTTGAAGCCCTGGGCGTTCAAAAGCTCGCAGGCAGAACCACTACGGTTGCCACTACGACAGAACACAAAGTATTCCTTGTCTTTGTCGAGCGTGCCCAGCGCGTTCTGAAACTGACCAGTGGTCACGTCCAGGTTCTTAGCGCCTTTGATGGTACCCGAGGCGAATTCACCGGCTGTTCGTACGTCCAGCAGCTCAGCTTTTGGAGCGTTTTGGAATTTTGTCTTGAATGTTTTTCCGTCCAGATTTTCGTAGTTCTTGGGAGCGGATTTGAAGATATTAAACATGGCTTTTATGTCTTGTTGTTAGTGATATACAATTTACAATACAAAGGTACAGGTATACGCAGCGATGTTCAGTGACTTTGGTCACGCAGCTAATCTAAAAAGGAAACGGGGACTGCATCATGCAGTCCCCGTTTCCCATATTTACTGTACTAAACCATTTTACTTTAATGTGGACGGGCACACAAAGGCCGTCCTCGGTATGCTTGTTTCGGCAATCGCCTTGTAGCCACCCTCTACATTGATCACTCTGTCGAAGCCTCTTGCCTTCAGAATAGAAGCTGCGATCATCGAGCGGTAGCCACCGGCGCAGTGGATGTACATATCCGCCTCCTTAGGCAGTTCAGCCAGGTGGTCGTTCAGGTAATCCAGTGGCGCAAGTTGGGCGGTTTCTACGTGCTCAGCCTGGTATTCGCCCGGCTTGCGCACGTCCACTACTTTAATACTGTTGTCTTTGGTATAATCAGCAGCAAACTCAGCCGCAGAGATCGACTTGATCGTGTCTACCTCTTTGCCAGCTGCTTTCCAGGCCTCGATACCGCCTTGCAGATAGCCCAAGGTATTGTCGTAGCCAACGCGGGCTAGTCTTGTCACCACTTCTTCTTCACGGCCTTCGTCGGAGATGAACAGAATGGGCTGTTGTACATCCGGGATCAGGGCGCCTACCCAGGGGGCAAAGCTGCCGTCGATGCCGATGTTGATCGAGTTCGGGATAAAACCAGCGGCAAAAGTTTCCGGTTTGCGTGTGTCGAGGACCAGCGCACCGGTTTCGTTCACGGCCGCCTCAAAAGCCTCTGGCGACAGCGCCTGCTGGCCTTGTGTCAGCACATCGGCAATGTTAGCGTAGCCTTCCTTGTTCATCTTCACATTCATCGGGAAGTAGCCCGGAGGAGGGAGCAAACCGTCGGTTACTTCTTTCACGAACTCTTCTTTCGTCATGTCGGCACGCAAGGCATAGTTTTTCTTTTTCTGGTTGCCCAGCAGGTCGGTCGTTTCCTTGCTCATGTTTTTGCCACAAGCCGATCCAGCACCGTGCGCAGGGTATACCACCACGTCATCTGGCAAAGTCATGATCTTATTGCGCAGCGAGTCGAACAGGTGCTCAGCTAATTGCTCTTCTGTTAAATCAGATTTTACGGCCAGATCAGGACGGCCTACGTCACCGATGAACAGTGTGTCGCCAGAGAAGATCGCATGTTCTTTGCCGTTCTCGTCGAGCAGCAGATAGGTGGTTGACTCCATCGTGTGACCAGGTGTGTGCAGCACCTTGATAGTCACATTGCCCAGTTTCAGTTCTTCGCCATCAGTGGCAATGTGCGCTTCAAAAGATGGCTGTGCGTAAGGACCGAAAACGATCTGAGCACCACTGGCTTTTGCCAGATCCACGTGACCCGATACGAAGTCTGCGTGGAAGTGCGTCTCCAGCACATATTTGATCCTGGCATTGGCCTTTTCAGCCTTCTCCAGGTATGGCTTGATTTCGCGTAGTGGGTCCACAATAGCTACTTCGCCATTGCTCTCGATGTAGTAAGCGCCTTGTGCGAGGCAACCGGTATAGATCTGTTCTACTTTCATGGGTATAGAGTTTTGGGTCTTTTGTTGCTTATTGATGCTGTCACCTACGTATCCAATGACTTTACAAATATCAGAATATAATCCGCGTGACACAGTGACATTGGTCACGAAAGGGATTTTTTTAGAAGAAAAGCTCTTTGCCGATGATATAAACCCCCATCACCAGGACGAACCAACCAAAAGCGGTCTTGAGTTTGTCGGCATGGATCTTAGCGGAAAGTGCGGTACCGATGAAGATACCCGCAATGGAGATGGCCGAGAAGATGCCCAGGAACATCCAGTCGATTTCGTAGTTGAAGATGTCACCGATAAAACCAAAAAGCGACTTGGCTGCAATGATCAGCAGGGAGGTACCCACCGCTATCTTCATGTCGAGCTTACTGAAGAGAACCAGCGCCGGTATGATCAGGAATCCACCGCCAGCACCTACCAGTCCAGTCAGTGTGCCCACTACCAGACCTTCGGCCAGAATGCCACCGTAGTTGAACTTTGGTTGCGGGTGTGGCGAACCGTTGCCTTCCACATCAATTTCCGTGTCTATGTTCTCGTCTACTGTATCCACAGGGTCAGCAGGTGCTGTAGCAGGGGTTTTCTTTTTCCTGATCATACTGATGGAGGCGAACACCATCAAGCCGGCAAACAGCAACATGAGCATGATACCCTTGGTGACCATAAAGTCGCCCATTGAGAAGATCTCTTCAGGTATGGCAGGCACCAGGTAGCGGCGCGTCAGGTATACCGCCACAATAGAAGGCAGACCGAACACCACGGCCGTCTTCACGCTGACCAGTCCGTTTTTATAGAATTTGTAAGAGCCCACCATGCTGGTAAGCCCCACAATAAATAGCGAGTAAGCGGTGGCGATAACGGGGCTCAGCCCGATCAGGTATACCAGTACCGGCACAGTCAGAATAGAGCCCCCACCTCCAATTAGCCCAAGAGAAAGCCCGATCAGGAGGGCCGCTAAGTAACCTAGTATTTCCATTGATTATGTCTTTTGTTTTGTAATCTGGTACAAAGGTAGGGAGGTTATAAACGGACTTCAGTGACTAGAATCACTTAAGGGAAGGAAGTTTTAAAGTTTGGGAGTTTAGGAATTTGAGAGTTTGGTCAATTTACAGATTTAGTGGGGACTGGTCGTGAACAATTGCCATCAACGTAAGAGTTTTGTTGTCATTTCGAACACTCTTGAGACGAGAGTCGAAGAGAGCCAGCGTAGCTGAGAGAAATCTGGATTTGTGCGAAAGCCCTGAAATAACCCAGATTTCTCCATCCTTTCGAGATGACAAATTAATCTAATTATTCCTTGAGTTAGCAGCATTGGTCCTGACCTATCCCGGCAATAAAAAAAATCCTAAACCACCTCCAGGTCATGGACTTCAATATAATTTCGGTGGAGCGTGATAGCCCCAGTCTGCTCGAGTTTTTTGAGGAGGCGGGAGATGACTTCGCGGGAACTGTTGAGTTCGATGGCGATCTGCTGATGGGAGAGGCGGATTTCTTTTCCGCTTACTTTTACGTGGCGCTTGAGGTAGAACAGGAGGCGTTCGTCGAGGCCTTTGAAGGCAATGCTGTCGAGTGTTTGCAGCAGTTCCTCGAAACGCTGGCGGTAGGAGGCAATCACGAAGTTATGCCAGCTCTTGTACTTGGCCAGCCACTGCTCGGAGAGGTGCGACGGAATCAGGATGACTTCTGCTTCGGTTACAGCTTTGGCCATGATCTGGCTCTGCTCGTCGCGGGCGGTACACATCATGGACATCGCGCAGGCACTGCCAGGTTCGAGGTAGTACATCAGGAACTCATTGCCTTCATCGTCCTCGCGGTATACCTTGAGCAATCCACTCAGAAGTAAAACCGTAGAGCGAATATACTGGCCGGTGCGCATCACGTCCTCGCCATCCTCCACTTCGCGGATGGTGCTGTGTGCGAGTATATCATCGAGTAGCGACTGCTCAAACTGTGGAAATTGTTTGATTATGTCTTCTTTCTGCGGTATTTCCATTGTTTAGTATACGTATCGTGAGGGAATGAATAAATTTTAAGGTATAGCAAGTATAAAGCAAAAAACCAGTGCAAGCACTACATGTGCCCGCACTGGTAATCTTTAATTTACAGGACCCTTATTTGAAGTCGTTTACGGCTTCGCTCAGGTCAAGCACTTTAGTTTCTGGCAGCGCTGCCTCCACAATGCTGCTGCCTGCCGCAGAACGGTAGCCACCTGCACAGTGTATGACTACTGGCTTGTCAGATGGTATCTCCTTGGCACGCTCGCGCAGCTCTGGAAGCGGAATGTTGATGGCCTTGTCGAAGAACTTGCCACCTTTCACTTCGGATGCGTTGCGGATGTCCACGATGGTATACTGCTCCTGGTTCTCCTTAAACTCAGTTACGTCCATCACGGGGGATTCTTCCCCGGCTGCCTCGGTCTGTACAAAAGCGCCTTCAATCAGCAATTCATAACCAATTTTAGAGGCCTTGCGAATCAGTTCATCCAGCTCTTCTTCTGTTTCGGCAATCAGGTAGTAACGCTCATCCGGACCAACAATACTGCCTAGCCAGGTTTCAAACTTACCGCCGTTCTGTATATTGATGGCGCCTTCGATGTGACCTTTTTTGAAGACCTTCTCACTGCGACCGTCTACAATTACAGTACCTTTTCCAGGCTTATAGTTTTTCTCCAGCCGCTTCACCTTGTCCAGGCTTGGCTGATAAGCAGGAGCGCCTTGTTTGTTCAGTCCCACGTCGTAACCGAAGTACTTTGGAATGAACGGCTGGTCTTCGGTAAGCACTTTCACAAACTGGTCTTCGCTCATGTCCTGCAGGGCGTAGTTGCTCATCTTCTCAGCGCCGATGGTGCTGCTGTTAGCCTCGCTCAAACCTTTACCGCAAAGCGTTCCGGCTCCGTGCGCAGGGTAAACCAGCACATCATCATCCAGCTTCATCAGCTTTTCACGGGTGCTGTGGTACATCTGGCGGGCCAGCTCTTCACGCTTGGCCGTGATGTTGCCGGCACTCTCGCGCAGGTCAGGACGACCCACGTCACCGATGAACAGTGTATCGCCTGTGAACACCGCCTTGTCCTTGCCTTCGTGCTCCAGCACTATGCTGATACTGTCCGGCGAATGGCCCGGCGTGTGCAGCGACTTCAACCTCACGTCGCCGATCTCCAGTACTTCACCTTCGTCGAAGTTTTTGTGCGGATAGTCGGCTCCCACCATGCTGTGGGCATAGATAGTCGCGCCTGTTTTCTCGTGTATTTCCAAGTGAGAGCTCACAAAGTCGGCATGCGGGTGTGTTTCGATCACCCCCACGATTTTCGCATTGTTTTTCTCTGCATAATCGTAGTAGGGCTGCGGATTGCGAGCCGGGTCTACCAACACGATTTCACCGGTTTTTTCACTCAGTATGGCATAAGCGTAATGTGCTAAGCCTTTGTCTTCGAACTGTTCTATTTTCATGGGTTTTGGGTTTTACTATTTTATTATACCAGGGAAGCACTCTCAGAAACTCCCCCAATTTATGACACAAAGGTAAGGTAGGGTGAAGGGCTTTACAGTGATGTAAGTCACATAGAGGAGTGTACGGTTGCTGAATTTTATTGTGCTTTTTAACATGCTGACGTGCCAGGTGTAGTTAATCCAGGTACGGGGTCAGTCAAAGCAGAAAATCCAGAAACTATTGCAGGGTGTATCAGGTATAGTGTTTATCTCACTAATCTCTACAGGTATAGCGGATGATGAAAACCACGTATTTATTTCCCCGGTTTGCGTTGGTACTCCTGTTGGTGTTAATGGTCAGTCTAACAGCCCTTGCCTGCACCACCTGCAACCGCCCCCTGCAGGCGGCTATCTTCGACGAAAGCTTTCTTGAACTCTTATTTTATATGCTGCTTCCTTTTCTGGTCATCGGGGTGGCGGTGTACCGGCTGAACAAACTCAAATAACAAGCTATGAAAAGACAAATACCCATCGAAGAAGTGAAACCTGTGCGCACGGGTCCCTTGATCGCAGCAGCCACTTTAATAGGTATAGGCATGGGCGGCTTTGTGGACGGTATCGTACTGCACCAAATCCTGCAGTGGCATCAGATGATCTCAGCTAAACTACCACCTGACACGCTGCTGAATAAAGAAACCAACATGTTCTGGGATGGGATATTCCATGCCTTTACCTGGCTCACAACGGCGCTGGGCATCTACTTGCTTTGGCGGGTTGTATACGAACGTAAATCAGTACTTTCCAACCGGGTTTTCGGTGGCAGTCTGTTGCTTGGTTTTGGCTTGTTCAATATCGTGGAAGGCATTATCGACCACCACATCCTGGTGCTGCACAATGTGCGTGAGATCAGCTCCAATCCCTCGGCCTGGAATTTTGGTTTCCTGGGACTATCGCTGGTGATGCTGGCTATCGGCTGGATGCTGGTGCAGAAAGGCAGGAGAGAGGCACAGCTAAACGCTTAATGTAACAAATTTGCTGTGTCAGGGTAATTTATTGCTCGAAGTGCTCATTTCTGAATGCATATTGGTCCAAAATGCCCATTATGAGAGTTGCTCTACACAGGAAATATCTGACAACTGACCCTCTTGCCAGCTAGTATCACTATATATTCTGGTCCAATTACTCAACCTGTCAATAAGTTTTTCGTTTAGCCCTCTGAACCTGCATAACATCGGCTCTGCAAGGTGCTCAATTACGTTTCTTTTAATTTCTATGGATAAAATCTACTCGTTCAGCTATAGAGAACAGGCCAGACTTATACTTTTTACAGTACTTCTGATAGCTGCAGCACTTACAGGACTTAAAAGTACAGCTGCTCCGAACGCATTTTTTGCCACAGCCCCTGCTGCTGTTAAAGCGCAGCCCTCCCTGGTAGGGGCTATTACTGTCCGATGGAATGCCGTGACGGGTGCAAGCCAATATGTGGTGGAGCGGTCGCTGTTTGCAGGAGCTGGCTTTCAGGAGCATGCCACGGTGCCTGTAACAAGTGGTAAAACCATCTATACCTACCGCGACACGGGTCTGGGTTACGGCGAAACCTATTACTACCGCGTGAAGGCCGTCACCAGTTCGGGAGATTCTCCCTGGAGCAGTCCGGTCAGCGCCACCACGCATGCGCAGACCAAGAATTTCAACATCATGCCGCTCGGCGACTCCAACACCCACGGCACCGTGTCAAGTGACGAACGGCCTGATTCGCAGCGCATATCCTACCGCAAGCAATTATATGACCTGCTGATGGGCATAAACGCCCGCTTTACCTATGTGGGGAGTGAGCGTTCCGGAAGCGAATTTTTAGCCAATGACCACAATGCAGGTTTCTCCGCCGCCCGCACCAACGACATCCTGGACCTGCTGCGCACAAGCAGCTACCGCAACCAGGTGGGGGAGCAGGTGTCGCGCGGAACAGGCACCTACCTGGACAAGTATAACCCCGACATCATCCTGCTGCACCTGGGTACCAACGGTGGCTTTTCCGGCCTTTCTGATGATGACCGGACCATCGGGGAAATGGCATCCATACTGGATGAAGTAGATGCCTATGAGGCACGGGCGGGTAAGGAAGTGACGGTTGTGCTGGCCCTGATCATCAACCGTATTGAAGATGCCAACTCGCCCGGCACCTCCGAGCTGACAAGCCGGTTCAACCAACGCCTGAAAACAATGGCTGAGAACCGCATCCGCACCCGCAGCGACCGTGTGATTGTCGTGGACATGGAGCGGGAGGCCGGGCTGAAGTATTCATTCTGGTACACGGCTGACCAAGGCGACATGCACGACCTGGTGCACCCACACACAACAGGCTTTCAGAAAATGGCGAATCAATGGTTTAAAATTTTGAACCCGCTCATGAAACCGGCCAGTACGGCTTCCAATAACCCTGAAACCTCTATCACCAAAAAACCAAACGAGATATCAAACAGCAAGCCCGCCTCCTTTGAGTTTGCCAGCAACAAGAGCCCGGTGTTCTTTGAGGTGAGTCTGAACGGCGGCGACTACGAAGCTGTGAGTAATCCCTATACCTTAAACAACCTGGCCGACGGGCGCTATACCTTGTCGGTGCGTGCCGTGGATGCAGCCGGCCGGAGAGACGCCACACCGGCGACCCATACCTGGACCATCATTACAGAACCCCCAACACCACCTACATTTACAGCAGTCACAGAAGACCGCGGTCCGGTTAGTAATGACCGGGTGACCTCCGACAACACTATTCGTCTGTCAGGTAAGGCGCAGAGTGGGGTGGAGGTGACCGTGCGTGAAGCAGAGCGGGGTGAGCTGGGCAAAGTGAAAACGAGTGAAGGCGGCGATTGGTCCTTCAATTACGAGGGAACAACACTGCCTGCCGGCGTGTATCGCTTCACCGCCATCGCCACTGATATTGCGGGCAATGTAAGCAAGGCGAGCAATACCTTTACGGTGACCATCGACCTGACCCGGCCAGATATTGTGATCAGCACAGAAGCCAAAGCTCCCGTGCGGGAGGCTTTTCAGGTACAGCTTAAGTTTACGGAGGAGGTATACGGACTGGCTGCCGGCGATATCACTGTCACAGGTGGTACTGTGGGTGATCTGAAAGAAGTAAATAAATCCACGTATACTGCAACTGTTACGCCACCCGCCAATGGCCAGGGCACGACAGCTCTTAGTTTGGCGGCCAACAAAGCAACTGACCTGGCTGGGAATGGCAACACGGCTTCTAATAAGCTGGAGATTACCTATGACCTGAAGCGCCCGAAAGTTACGCTGAGCGCAGATGCCCCACAAATTGTGAAGGCTCCATTCACTGTTAAATTTACATTTGATGAAGCGGTAACAGGCTTTGTGGCAGCTGACATCAATGTGCGGAACGGCTCGGCGGGCAACCTGAAATCCGAGAGCGCCACAGTTTATACCGCGACGATCAGTCCTGCAGCTGACGGGGAAGTCGTGGTCAGTCTGGCAGCCAATAAAGTAACGGACGAAGCCGGCAATGGCAACGAAGCTTCAGCCGAACTGAAGCGGCTCTATGACGTGGCACCTCCAACAGTGACATTGTCCACTACAGCAGGCAACCTCACCAATGCGGCTATACCTGTTACAATCACTTTCAATGAGCCTATTACGGGACTTGCCTTAAACTCCTTCAGCGTAACGAACGGCAAACTGAGCAGTTTGCAGAAACAGGATAACACGACCTATACCTTGCTGCTGACACCCGATAAAGACGGGGAAACAAGTCTGCAACTTGCCACTGATAAGGTGGAAGACCAGGCCGGAAATGGCAATACGGCATCAAACGTTCTTAAACGCCAGTACGATGCCACACCACCAACTGTAGCCCTTAGCACAGATGCCCCCGCACTCACCAACGAGCCTTTCACTGTCAACTTCCGCTTCAGTGAAGTGGTAGAGGGCTTTGCGGTAGGTGACATCACAGTGGCGAATGGTACAGCCAGTGCATTCAGCAAAACAGGCGATCAGACTTACAGCGCCGTGATCAAACCAGCAGCCGATGGCTTGGTAACAGTGCGTGTAACGGCTGGCAAAGCGCAGGATGCGGCGGGTAACCCAAACACCGCTTCCAATACCCTGGGTATAGAGTATGACAGTACGCCACCGGCTGGCTATGCCGTGGCTTTCTCTACAGACAAAGTCGAGCATAACAACCAGCAGAATATTTCTTTCAGTGTAAAAGGAGCAGAGCAGGGGGCCACATACTTCTATACCATCAGCAGCGACAAGGGCGGCACGGATGTGACAGGCACTGCCAATACGACGGCAACCGCCTTCAATGTTCAAAACCTGGATCTGAGTGGTCTGCACGATGGTACGCTCACGCTTATTTTTTACCAGGTGGATGCCGCCGGTAACCGGGGTGCGGATGCTGTGGCTGAGGTGGTGAAAATGACGAAGAACATTGTGATGGTGGGTAGCCTGGAAGCGATCTCCGTCCCGTTCCGAACTGCATTTGAGGACCTGCAACTGCCTGCGCAGGTACAGGTGCGCTATACCAATGGCGAAGAAGAAGACCTGGAAGTGAAGTGGCAGCAGGGCAGCTACAATGGAATGGAAGCCGGCTCCTATACCTTAAGCGGGGAACTGGTGCTCATGCCGAACACTACCAATCAGGACAACCGCGAGGCCAGCATCACAGTGACTGTAGAGCCAAATCAACCGCCAACGGCCATCGCGATCAGCCACAATTCCTTCCAGCCTAATGCTAAGCCGGAAGATGTGCTGCTGACATTCAGCACGACCGACCCTGATGATGAAACGCATACCTATGCCCTGGTGAACGGACAAGGCGCAGAGCACAACAGCTACTTTGAGCTCAGAGATGATAAACTATACCTGAAGTCAAACGAAGGACTGTCGGGCATTCGCAACTTCAGCATACGGGTGCGGACTACTGATCCGTACCGTAATAGCCTTGAACAAACCTTCACTCTGAACAAGGAGGTATACCAGCCGGCCAATCCGATCAAGCTGGTGAATGCTTTCTCGCCGGACAACGACGGCATAAACGATACCTGGACCGTACCGGAGCTCAAGTTCTACGACGAGATCAGCATACAGGTGTTCGATCGGGCAGGCAGGAGACTGTTCCACACCACCAATCCGGAGCAGGGCTGGGACGGTCGTAGCCAGGACGGACAGGTGAAAGAGGGTTCCTATTTCTATATCATCGAGGTGAAGGATATCAACCTGGTGCAGAAGGGTGTATTAACAGTACTTAAGTAAGTTTACATGAACAGATTAGTAGTAACAGCTATATTTTTACTCACAATCACAGGCCTGCAGGCGCAGAACCGGAAGTACATCAGCAATTTTTCAGCCTACCAGCATTTTTACAACCCTGCGCTTACAGGTAGCGAAGGCTCCATGCTCCGCACCTATTACCGCAACCAGTGGACAGGCTTTGAGGATGCCCCCAAGACGCTTTTCTTCTCAGGCGAGCTGGACATGGCGGATATGAGCAAAACCACGGATCGTACCAGTCACTACCAATACCGCGACTCACGCAGCAATTACATGGGTGCCCGGCATGCCTTTGGCCTCATCGCACTGCAGGAGCGCTTTGGACCTACAAGAGAGACGCAGCTGGGGCTGAACTATGGTACCGGTGTGCGGCTTTCGCAATCGCTAAGTCTGCGCTTTGGCACGTCGCTCACCTTCAATAATTTCCGGCTCGACGGCAACAGCCTGGTGGTGGACAACACAGGTGACCCGCGCTACCAGCATGTGCTGGGCGACCAGAACAGTATGAGCAAGTTTGACCTGAACCTGGGCTTTGCGCTGGCCTCCGCCAACTACTACCTGGGCTATGCCATGCAGGATATTACCGCAGGCCACTTCATGAATAGTGGCGATAATTTTATGAAGGATGTCTATACCCGCAAACACATCGCCCAAGCTGGCTTCCGCACTGCCATAGCAGATCGCTTCGGGCTGATTGTAAATGGCCTGTACCAGTACGATGAGCAGCTGAAAGGCACGGTTGAGGGACAGGTGAAAGCAGTGTATAACGACATGCTCTGGGCAGGAGCAGGCTACCGTAACGACCAGGCGTTCCATGTGGGGGCCGGTCTGCACTACCGCCAGTTCCGCATCACGTACGCCTATGAGAGCCCAATACAGGAAGCCCGTTCGATCAGCCGCGCCACCAACGAGATCGGCCTGGCTTATACCTTTCGACAGACAAACTCCAATCAGCAGGGCGGGCTTACTTTTTGGTAGAGGGTAAATGGCTACTGCTGCCGGGGCAGGGGAATCGGAATTTTAACATCGAAGGCGGTGCCTTCCCCGGGTGAGGAAACCACTGTCATGCTTCCATGCAGGCCATCGAGCAGGTGCTTCACCAGTTGCAATCCCAATCCATAGCCCTGCTCACCTTTGGTGCCGGTCGTGGATGAGGATTTGCCCTGCATCACACCGCTTACCTGTTCTTCCGTCAGGCCTATACCTGTGTCACTTACCTGGATGTGAAGCAGGGATGTGTTTTCAAGGTCTTCTATCTTTAGCTGCACCGTCACGCTTCCCAGCGGTGGCGTAAACTTAAATGCATTGGAAATCAGATTCCCGATGATCTGCATCAGCCTTTTCTTCGGGAAAGGCCTGTCAGCCTGCATCGCATCGATTTCTACGTCAAAAGTGATTCCCTTGTCAGTAGCCTGTGGCTGATAGAGCTCCAGCAGACGCTCTCGCAGCGCGTTCAGGTTCAGCTCACTTTCACCCAGACCGGAAGTCTCTTGGGCAGGTGCCTCGGCGTTCGTTGTCAGGATCTCATCAGACAACTTAAGAATGGACTGGCCACTCTTGTAGATCAGGCTCATGAAATTCAGAACTTCCGGCAGCTTGTTTTTTTCTCCCTTTTTCAGGATAAGATCTGCCAGTCCCACAATACCGCCCACAGGCCCTCTGATGTCGTGCGCCACCCTGCGGTTTACCTGTCCGGCTTCTTCCAGCTTCTGGTGCATCGACTGTATGACCTGGTGCACCACCAGGCGGTGCACGATCTCGCCTGCAATGATCTTTAGCAGTTCTATTTTCTCAGGGGAGAGCTCCTTTATATTCCGGTCCAGTACGCAGAGTGTGCCAATATTGTAACCCCGTTTTGTCCGGAGAGGCAATCCGAAATAGTACTTAAGGTCAGGGGCGCTTTTGAGACTGCGCAGATTCATGAACCGCTCGTCCTGCATCAGGTCTTTGACCTCTAAAGGATCGGGCTGTGTGATGGCATACTGGCAGACAGAATCTTTTCGGGGCATATTGCCAGTCGGAAAACCATAACCTGCCACCGTCCACTGGGTATAGGCGTCGAGCAGGTTGACAAGCGATATCTCCGTGCCGGCCACATGGGCGGCCAGCCGCACCAGGTCCTTGAAGCTATCGTTGAGATCGCCATAGTCAAGGTCGAGTTCTGAAAGGTCGATAAGACGCTGAAACTCCTCGTGCAGTACAGTTTCCTGATCCGGCATAGGCTCAAGTATTAGTAGGTTGTCCATCTCTTACTGTTTACGCAGTACGCCATCAATTTCTGCCACTTTTCTACTTTCCGGCATAAACGACTCTGCTTCTGATTTGTGCTGCAACTGATGTGCCACAAACAGTGCCACCATGAACAGGATCGCCGCCACTACCTGGTGCAGCACACCCAGACTGATAGGAACCGCCAGCACCAGGGTAGCTATACCTAAACCCACCTGCAGAAGTGTGACAAGAAGCAGGATGCTCATGGCTGTCCTGAGGGCACCTGGTAAAGCATGTTTTCTGATATTCAGCGAAAATATCACGACTCCGATGAATACCACAAATGCAAACCAGCGGTGCATGAACTGCACGGCTACACCATTATCAAAATACTCAGCAATGGTAAGCGCGTTTAGGTAGCTCGGAAAGAACTCGCCCTGCATCAGGGGCCAGGTATTGTAGGAAAAACCAGATTTAAGTCCTGCGACAAAGGCGCCCAGCACAATCTGGATCAGTATAGCGAATACCAACAGCCATGATAGGGGACTGTAGGGCCGAAGTGCAGTAGACTTTTGTTTGACTGGCTTTACCAGGTCAGCAATGGTCCAGAGAATGACACCGATCAGCAGCAGGGCCAGTATCAGGTGCGCGGCCAGTCGGTAATGGCTTACGTGTGGCATTTCGCTCAGTCCGCTCATGACCATCACCCAGCCCATCACGCCCTGGGCCATACCGAGCAGCAGGATGAAAACGAGGCGCTTCACCAGCCAGGGCGCCAGCATTTTGCGGTACAGGAAATACAGGAAGGGTACAATGAAGACGATGCTGATAAAGCGACCCAGTAGGCGGTGCAGGTACTCCCACATAAAGATCTGCTTGAAGCCCGAGAGCGTCATGCCGAAGTTCAGTTTCTGGTACTCCGGAAACTGCTTATACTTCTCAAACATGACGAGCCACTCACTTTCAGAGAGCGGAGGCAGCGTACCTGAGATCAGGTTCCACTCAGTAATGGAAAGGCCGGAGCCGGTGAGGCGGGTGATGCCACCGATGACCACCATGGCCATCACGAGCACAATGCCGCTGATGAGCCAGAGTACGACAGGTATAGAAACAGGTTTTTGATGCATAACATGGAAAAGAACAAATATCCACGTTTTTGACCTGCCAGAAGATGATAAATATCACTTTTTATCAAATATACCGCTCAGGTGTCCCGTACAGTATCCAGTATTTTTGAGGGGGAGCTTTTAGGAGAGATGTTGTCAAAATCACCCCGAAGAGCTTTCAGGGCATAGCGCTCTTCGTCAATTTCCCGGCGGCTTCGAATGCCCAGTGCCCGCATGATAGGCAGGGGAGGGCACCAGCCCTGTATACCATGCTGCAGCAGGAAAGTGGTGACAATACCCGGCAGGATGAACCAGCGCTTGTTTACAAAAGCTCCTAGCAGCGTGCCGGACAGCGCCAGCGTGGAAGCGTTGACCTCCAGAGTACGTTCGATGCTCCATTCCTGGTCGAGCTCGCGTATGCGCTCTGAGATCTCCTCGTGACTGCGGCCTTTGTAGCGTGCTATACTTTGACGTATATGATGATCAACCCGTTCGTTGGTTTCATCAAAAGAGCTTTCCCGCACACGCCCCTGGTCTCCCTGTTCTGTATTATTCATTATCTTCTTCCTGTTTGTGTATCTTACTATAATGCTATACGCGGTTGTGTGAATATTTAGTTGTGCCAGAACTGAATCATGTCTGCTGGAAGTTACGTTTAGGCGAAAATCTTCGGCTTTCTGTCGTTTTTTGTAAGTTTTAATACAAAATCTATAAGCAGCACTGGCTTTTGCTGCCTACCTTTGCAAAAGAAACTGTATCTTCGTTTGAAGAAACGCACTGACATTGAAGCTGATTCGCACCATATTGACCCTGACACTGGCTTTGCTGGTTGTTTTCTCCTCGCTGGGGATGACGATCACGCAGCATTTGTGCGCGGGTGAGGTGATGGCAACAGCTTTCTTCTCACACAGTGCCGCCTGCGAAATGGAGAAACAGCGCGAGAGTCTGCCGGATTGCCACAAGCCGGCCATGGACGATGATTGCTGCCAGGACCAGACGATTGTGTTGGAAGTAGAGGACGAGCAAACGCTTAGTCCTACTTTTAAGCTATCCGTTCCGGATATGACCTTCATCGCTGCTTTCACAGCGGCATGGTCTGCTCTTTTTGAACTTTACGAACCGGCCTATACCCATGTGCCGGATTATTCCCCGCCTTTGCTCGCGCAGGACATCCCTGTGCTCGTGCAATCCTTCCTACTATAAACCTGCTTTTTCGATGATGCCCGGCCATTTTGGTCAGGTATAGCTATTGGCTTTCCCTTTTGGAAAGCGCCATTCCTTTTTGCATTCAATCGAACAAAGCATGTTAAACAGCATCATTAAATTCTTTCTGGAACAGAAGCTGGTGACCACCCTGCTGCTGCTCCTTATCGTGGCCTGGGGCATTATGGTGGCACCGTTCAACTGGAACGTGAACTTCCTGCCCCGCGACCCGGTTCCGGTGGACGCCATACCTGATATTGGCGAAAACCAGCAAATCATATTCACCGAGTGGATGGGCCGCTCTCCGCAGGATGTGGAGGACCAGATCACCTATCCGCTCACGACTTCCCTGCTAGGTATGCCTGGCGTGAAGACGATCCGCTCCACGTCCATGTTCGGTTTCTCGAGTATCTATGTCATTTTTGAGGATGACGTGGAGTACTACTGGAGCCGCTCCCGCATCCTCGAAAAACTCAATTCCCTTCCCGCCGACCTGTTGCCGGCTGAGACGACACCAAAGCTCGGCCCTGACGCAACGGCGCTGGGTCAGGTATACTGGTATACCCTGGAAGGCCGCGACGAAGAAGGCAATCCCGCCGGTGGCTGGGACCTACACGAACTCCGCAGCATCCAGGATTTTTACGTGAAGTACGCCCTGGCCGGAGCGCAGGGTGTGGCTGAAGTTGCCTCTGTGGGCGGGTATATCAAAGAGTACCAGGTAGACCTCGACCCGGTGGCGATGAAGGCCAACAACGTCTCCATGATGGAGGTGATGAACGCACTCCGAAACAGCAACCAGGAAGTGGGCGCCAGCACCGTTGAGATTAACCAGGTAGAGTACCTGGTGCGCGGACTGGGCTACGTAAAGGAAATCAGCGACATCGAAGACGCGACGGTGCGGGTGGCCAACAACGTGCCGATCCGCATCCGCGACATCGGGCGGGTGAACATTGGACCGGCTGACCGCTCCATGCTGGGCGTGCTCGACAAGAGCGGTGCTGAAGCCGTGGGCGGTGTGGTCATTGCAAGGTATGGCGATAATCCGCTGGCGGTGATCAACAATGTAAAGGCCAAACTGGACGATATTGCCGCTGGTCTGCCGTCCAAAAAACTGGCTGATGGGCGCACCTCTAAAGTGACGGTGGTGCCTTTCTATGACCGCACGCAGCTCATCAACGAAACCCTTGGCACGCTCAACACCGCCATCATTCTGCAAATTCTAATCACCATTATCGTAATCATCGTGATGGTCTACAACCTGCGGGCTTCGCTGCTGATCTCGGCGCTGCTGCCGCTGGCGGTACTGATGACCTTTATTTTGATGAAATACTTTGGGGTGGACGCCAACATCGTGGCACTTTCAGGTATAGCCATTGCCATCGGTACCATGGTCGATCTGGGAATTATCCTTAATGAGAATATCCTGCGGCACATGGACGAAGCCCCGCCGGGACAATCGCTGATAAAAACGGTATACAATGCCACTGCAGAGGTATCTACGGCAATTCTGACAGCTGTTTCTACGACCATTATTTCCTTCCTGCCGGTGTTCACGCTGGAGGCCGCCGAGGGCAAGTTGTTTGGTCCGTTGGCCTATACCAAGACCTTTGCGCTGGTGGCGTCGCTGATCTTTACGATCCTGATCATGCCGGCTTTTGCACATACTATTTTCGGGCTGAAGTCGCGCAACGTGGCGTGGAGCAAGATCCTGAACTGGGGATTGGTGGTATTGGGTTTGATCGCTTTCTTCATCGTGCCCCTGGCAGGTATAACACTATTATTGATCGCGGCCAATAACCTGCTCAATTACTACCAACCGGAGCGCTTCGGGCGCCATCACACTCTGATTATGGTAGGTATAGCGGTGCTGGCGGTTGCGTGGCTGCTGGCTACTGAGTGGGTGCCGCTGGGGGTGTCGGTAAGTTACTTTGTCAACTTCATCTTTATCCTGCTGATCATCGGATTGGTGCTAGGACTGTTTTCCTTTTTCATACGAGTATACCCGCGGGTGCTGGGCTGGTGTCTGGCCAACAAAGGGACATTTCTATTGATCCCGGCTTTTGTCATGCTGCTGGGACTCAACATCTGGATCGGCTTTAATGGCGTGTTCGGCTGGGTGGCGACGGGCTTCGATAAAGTGGGTATGAATGTACGCACTTCTGCTCCCTGGAGCGGACTGGTGCATACCTTCCCGGGCATGGGCAAGGAGTTTATGCCATCACTCGACGAAGGAGCTTTCCTGCTGATGCCGACTTCCATGCCCCACACCGGTGTTGAGGCGAACAAGCGCTACGTGCAGCAACTCGACATGCTCATCACGGCTATACCTGAAGTGGAGATGGTCGTAGGCAAAGCGGGTCGTGCCGAAACAGCTTTGGACCCGGCCCCGATGTCGATGTACGAGAACGTGATCCAGTACAAATCAGAATACATCACGGATGAAAACGGCCGTAAAGTCCGCTACAAGGTAGATGACGACGGCAATTTTGCACGCGATGCGAAAGGCAATCTGATTGAAGATAAGCGGGGCGAGTACTTCCGCCAGTGGCGCGACCATATTCGTACGCCGGACGATATCTGGAACGAGATTGTGGAAGTAGCTGAATTGCCGGGCGTGACATCCGCTCCGAAACTGCAACCGATCGAAACGCGACTCGTGATGCTCCAGACCGGTATGCGCGCCCCGATGGGGGTGAAGGTATACGGACCTGATCTGCAAACCATTGAAGACTTCAGCATGCAAATGGAGCGCTTGTTAAAAGAGGTGCCATCTGTAAAACCGGAAGCTGTTTACGCGGACCGTTCACTGGGCAAGCCTTACATGGAAATCGATCTGGACCGCCGTGCCATGGGCCGCTATGGACTGAATGTGGCCGACGTGCAGGAGTACATTGAAGTGGCGATGGGCGGTATGGCCCTGACCACAACCGTGGAGGGGCGCGAGCGTTACTCCATCCGGGCACGCTACGCCCGCGAGTACCGCAGTGATCCGGAGTCGGTTAATCGCATCATGATCACTACCTCGAACGGAGCGCAGATTCCGTTGACCGCGATTGCCAAAGTTGAATTCCGTCCAGGGCCAATGATGATCCGTGGCGAAGATTCCTTCCTGACGGGCTACGTGCTGCTAGACAAACGGGAAGGCTTTGCCGAAGTAACGGTGGTGGAGGATGCCCAACGCTACCTGCAGGAAAAGATCGCTTCCGGTGAACTGGTGGTGCCCGCAGGTGTGAGCTACAAGTTCTCCGGTAACTACGAAAATCAGATACGAGCTGAAGAAAGGTTAGCCTTTATCGTGCCGCTCAGTTTGCTGATCATCTTCCTGATCCTGTATTTCCAGTTCAGGTCGGTGAGTACGTCGCTCTTTATTTTCACTTCGATTGCGATGGCTTTTGCTGGCGGCTTTATGATGCTGTGGCTTTATAGCCAGGGCTGGTTCATGAACTTCTCCTTTGGCGATACCAACATACGGGAGCTGTTCCAGATGCGCACTTTCAACCTGAGTGTGGCCGTATGGGTAGGCTTTATCGCGCTCTTCGGCATCGCAACGGACGACGGTGTGGTGATGGGCACCTACCTAAAACAAAGCTTCGAACGCAACACGCCGCAAACGAGAGCCGAAGTACGTGATGCGGTGATGGAGGCAGGTATACGCCGCGTGCGCCCTTGCCTGATGACCACTGCTACCACCTTGCTGGCACTTTTGCCGGTGCTCACGTCTTCCGGGCGCGGCTCCGATATCATGATCCCGATGGCGATCCCTTCTTTTGGGGGTATGTTCGTAGCCCTGATCACTTTGCTGATCGTGCCGGTACTGTATAGCTGGCGCGAAGAACTCAAAATCAAAAAAGAAACTCTATGAAAAAGATACTGGCCTTAATCATTCTGTTGCTGGGGGCGATGCCCTTGGTACAGGCACAATCGCTGGAAGAGTATCTGGTGGAGGCAGGGGAGAACAGCCCGACGCTGAAAGCACGATATGCCGAGTACCAGGCGGCGCTGCAGCGTGCCCCACAGGTGGGGGCGCTGCCGGATCCGGAGGCTTCCTTTAACTTTTTCCTGCGGCCGATGGAGCGCTTCATGGGCAATCAGGTAGGCGATATCTCGGTGATGCAGATGTTCCCCTGGTTCGGCTCCCAAAAGGCGGCCCGCGACGAGGCGAATTCCATGGCGCAGATGAAGTTTGCTTCTTTTATCGAAGCGAAGATCAACCTGTACCACGAGGTGCGCACGGTTTGGTACCAGCTATACCTGAACGATCAGGAATCGGTGCTGATGGAGAAGGAACTGGAGATCATGAAGACGCTGGAGCGGCTGGCGCTGGCCAAGTATAAGTCAGCCCCGGCAGGCGGCACTTCTGGTGCCGCCACGCCAGCTCGTGGTACAACAGGCGGCTCGACGGGTACTTCTGGCGCTGCCGGTAGCGGAGGCTCAGGTATGGCAGGTATGGGCGGCTCCGGTGGGGCGGCTTCTGGTTCTGCCAGCGGTGGCAGTATGGCTTCAGGCGGTGGTAATAGCATGTCGAGCATGGGCAGCTCCGGCGGCTCTTCTATGGTCGATGTCATGCTAATACGACTGCAAGTGAAAGAACTCGAAAACCAGATCCTGATTCACCACGAGGCACGCCGACCGTTGCAGGTACAGTTTAACCAGTTGCTGCGCCGCCGGCCCAGTATGACGGTCATTTCTGCCGATACACTTTTGCCTGCTGCGCTGCCGGCCACTTTGTCGCTAATAGAAGACTCTATAAGGACGAATCACCCGATGCTGAAGATGTACGAGTGGGACGAAAAGGCCCGGGAGTCACAGTTACGGATGGCGCAGTTGATGGGCAGACCGATGTTTGGGGTGGGGCTAAACTACATGATCTTTAAACCGCGCATGGACGATATGACCCAGATGAACATGGGCGGTGAGAACATGGTAATGCCGATGGTGACCCTGACGCTGCCGATCTACCGTAAAAAATACAATGCAGCCAAGAAGGAAGCGGAGTTCTCCCAACAAGCGGCCATGTATCAAAAGGAAGCAACGGAGCGGGAGCTGTTCACAGAGCTGGAGAATCTGCTCTATCAATACCAGAGTTCGGTGAGCCGGATCAACCTGCTCAAAGATCAGGTAACGCTCACGGAACAGACCATCCGACTGCTCACCACAAACTACTCCGTGACAGGCGCAGGTATAGAAGATATCATCCGCCAGCGCCAGTCTTTGCTCAGCTACCGGCAACAGCAACTGCAGGCAGTCACGGATCAAAACATCGCCGTGTCAGCTATTAATCGGATGATGCAGGGAGATAATTAAGGATTCAAGACACAGGACTTAAGGTATAAGACTTAGTTCCTTCACGCTTGTAACAACTCAGAACTCGAGACTAAGAATTCAGAACTCAAAAAGA
The DNA here is from genome assembly GCF_058932855.1 of Pontibacter sp. LHS1. Classification (NCBI taxonomy): domain Bacteria; kingdom Pseudomonadati; phylum Bacteroidota; class Cytophagia; order Cytophagales; family Hymenobacteraceae; genus Pontibacter; species Pontibacter sp. LHS1. The sequence goes on along the minus strand of NZ_JBZYWF010000002.1, from coordinate 257,209 downwards.
TGACAACTAGAAATAAAAGAATCGGAACCTACCTACTCGTGGCCTTAGGTGGATTGCTGCTGGGCTGGCTGCTGTTTGGCGGCCGTGGTTCAGAACAGGCGCATGACCATGCCGGTGAAGTAGCGGGTACTACCGAGTATACTTGCTCCATGCACCCACAGATCAGGCAGGACGGGCCGGGGAAATGTCCGCTTTGCGGCATGGACCTGATTCCGGTGAGCAATGGCGGTGGAGGCAGTAGCAAAACCAGCCGTTATGTGCTGGAAATGACGCCTGAAGCCATCGCACTTTCCAACATTCAGACAACCAGGCTGGAGATGGTGGACCCGGAAAACGAACTGGTTCTTTCAGGCCGCGTGACTTTGAATGAGCAGCAAGTGTCTTCCATTACGGCCAAGTTTCCGGGAAGAATCGAGCGACTATACGTGAACTTCACCGGGCAGGAAGTGCGCCGGGGCGAGCGACTTGCTTCGCTTTATTCTCCTGAGTTGATCACTGCCCAGCGCGAATTGCAGGAAGCCGCCCGTGCCAAAGACCTGATGCCGGAACTGTACGAAGCTGCCCGGTCCAAACTCAAGCTCTGGAAGCTTACTGATGCGCAGATCAAACGCATTGAGAATACATCTGAACTGATTACCAATTTCGACATTTACTCTGACGCCGCCGGTGTGGTGACAAAGCGTTTGGTTAGTGCCGGGGATTACGTTACAACAGGCTCTGCACTTTTTGAAGTGGCCAATCTGTCGTCTGTTTGGGTGGTGCTGGACGCATACGAAGCTGACCTGTCATGGATTAGACAAGGTGGTAACATTACCTTCACGGTGCCAGGAATACCGGGCAAAGAATTTACGGCCAAGGTAGCCTTTATCACCCCTGTACTGGATGCCACGACTCGTGCGATTGAAGTGCGGGCGGAGGTACAGAACCCCGGCAACCAGCTGAAGCCGGGCATGTTCGCGGATGCCCGCATCAAGACATCGACAGGTGCTAAAGAACAGTCGCTGTCGGTGCCGAGTAGCGCAGTGCTATGGACTGGCAAGCGGTCCGTGGTGTACGTGAAAGTACAGGGGCAGGAGATGCCGGCTTTCGAGATGCGCGAGGTGACACTGGGGCCACGCATGGGGGACAGGTATGTAGTGGAATCCGGTTTGCAGCCAGGTGAGGAAGTAGTGACGAATGGTGTGTTTGCCGTCGACGGCGCGGCGCAATTGCGAGGCAATTACAGCATGATGTCGCCACCGCCAGCGGGCGGACCCAAGGCGCCAGAAGCTTTCCAGCAACAGCTCACCCAGCTCGTTGACCAGTACTATACCCTTAAAAATGCCTTGGTAGCATCCGATGTGCCGGCAGCACGTCAGGCGGCAGGTACCTTCGTCGTGACATTGGGACAGGTAAATATGGGTGAGCTCGATGGCAAACTGCACGATCAGTGGATGGCCCTGTTGCCGACACTGAAGTCAAATGCCGAGGCGATCCAAAAGAGCCGTGATCTAGAAAAACAGCGGGCTGCTTTTTCACCGCTTTCCGACCATGTGATCGAAGCCGTGAAAGTTTTCGGCATGCAGCACGAAGTAGCCTACATCCAATCCTGCCCGATGGCTTTGGGTGACCAGGGGGCTTTCTGGCTCAGTGAAATCAAGGATATTCGCAACCCTTACTTCGGAGAGGCCATGCTGGCTTGTGGTGAGACGGAGGAGACGTATAGGAGAGGTCAGAACGCCGGAGCCCCAACTGCAGAAACGCCTGCGAGAGCACCTCAGGGGCATCAACATTAATCAAATCAATTAACGAGCAAGGCAGGTATAGCGATCTATACCTGCCTTGCTCGTTTTATGTAACTGTCATAAATCTCAGCTATACCTGATCTCCATCACTTCCACTTCTTCTTCCACACGACCTAATTTCAAGTGCAGCTTCTGACCGACCCTGGCACCCGTTACGGCCTGCGCAATAGGAGCTACAAACCCGATCAGGCCTTGCATGACGTCTGCTTCGTCCACACCCACAATGGTGAATTGCCGGATGGTGCCAGGCTTACCGCCGCTGATGGTGCGCAGCTTGACGGTGGCTCCAAAGCGCACTTCATCGGCGGTTTGCTCTAGCGGGTCAATGACTCTGGCGCTGGCTATTCTGCCGTTCAGGGCGCTAAGTTTGCCGTTGAGGATGGTGAGCTGACGTGTGCGGTCGGCTTCGTTTTCGCGGTTGGCTTCAACGATAGTGCGCTCCGCTTCCAGTTCTTCCAGCTCAGTTCGTAGTTTTTCCAAGCCTTGCGGACGGACATAATTGGGCACGCCTGCAGGCAGGGCAGCCCGGGGAGGAATGATGGGCGCTTCGCCTGCGTCGTCTTCTTTTACAAATGCTCTGCTCATGCCACGTTATACAGAAAGGGAGTGCCGGATGTTTCCGACACTCCCTTTCTAGTCTATCAGGTATAAAGTCTGATGCTATACCTGTCAGAAGTTTATTTAAATATTGATAGGTGTAGAAGTACTTATCTTTTGTCAAAAATTCTAGCGTCCAGTAAAATTACATCGGCATTTGCAACACATACTCTTTTCCTTCTGGCACTGTTAATTTATACCCTCTGATCCAAGGGTTGTAGAGGCGCAGTGTCTTGTAATTGATGCCTTGCTCCAGCGCAAAAGCTGGCAGGTCGGTGATGGTTTTGCTGACTGTAAGTGGCTTTGTTGGTAGCGGCTTATAGCCATGTTCCTCCGCCAGGTCGAAGCCGTATTTCTGCGGACTGCCCAGAATCTCTTTCAGCGCCAGAATGCGGAACATGTAGCGCGAGGTTTCGTCGTTCAGGTAAAGGTCGTAGTAATTGTTTACGCCCTGCTGTTTCATAGCACGTTCTATACCGGCCATACCGCGGTTGTAAGAGGCGGCGGCATCGGTCCATGTACCAAACTTTGCCTTGGCTGTTTTAAGGTAACGGCAGGCCGCCAAGGTTGATTTCTGAATATGGTAGCGCTCGTCTATTTCACCGTTCACCACCATGCCGTAGCCACGGGCGGTGTCGGGCATCAGCTGCCAGAAGCCAGAGGCTCCAGCCGGAGAAGTCACGTGGCTCAGCAAACTTTCGGCGAGGGCCAGGTATACGAAGTCTTCCGGAATATCATTTTCCTTCAGCATTTGCCTGATTTCAGGCACGTAGCGCTGCATGCGCTTCAGGGCAAGCAAGGTGCTGGTGTGCAGGTAGGAGTTCGCCAGCAATTCACGGTCGAGGCGTTCAGCTACATCCGGTACGTGCAAGGGCACCGGCTCGCCTGCAAACGTAATGGCGTCAGGCAAGGCAGGGGAAGTGAAGATCTGTCTGTTTGCCTCAAAGGTGTCGTTGCGCTCGTTTGGCGTTGCGCTCAGTTTGAGGCTGTTCTCACCGCTCAACTGTAGAATCAGTAACGGTGCTACCAATATCCAACCATACTTTAAAAATTGCTGTCCCATAGCGTGCTCCTTTCTTGTACCTGTACTTATAACCTGAAATTTGAAGATGAATTGTGTTTCAAGGTAAGGAAAAATGCAACAGGATACTAGGCCAGACCTGCGATTTTTGAGATAGGAACAGGCATTTTTCTGGAATGATGAGGTGTGAAATTGCCCTTTAGATCCAGTCAGGTGAGAAAGTGTGTAAGAGAACTACGTGCAGGGAAGGTGAAAATTATAAGTTGTAATATATAGGTTTTACAATATTTAACTGTTGACAGTTCCTGCTTTTTCCCACTGGCTTACTTACCCAGTAAAAACGTCAAGGCTGCCGGCATACGCTTGGCCCAGGCTGCTTCATTGTGCTGGGCTTTTTTATCCAGCACCCAAACGTAATCCTTGCCTTCCCGAAAGCCTTTTTGTTGCAAAGCGGCCAGCATCTCGTCTATACCCGGCTGCAGACGGGCCTCCAGGTCGATGCCGCCGTTGTCAATATAGAGTTTTAGTTTCTTCTTTTTGCCGTTATAGGCTTGCACGTCTTTCACGTAGTCGATGTGCATGATCTTGAAAGCGGGGGACATGCAGATGGCCTTACTGAACACCTGTGGATATTCCCAGGCCAGCATAAAGGCCATGATACCCCCGGCTGATGAACCGCCGGTCAGGGTATGCTTTGCGCTCGGTTTGGTACGGTAAGTCTGGTCAATAAGCGGCTTCACCTTGTTTACTATAAAATCCATGTAGGCCTTACCTTTAGACCCCGGCACATACTCTTCCATACGATCGGACGTGTTGTTAATTCCCACGATAATGACAGGCTCCATTTGCTTGTTGCGGATCAGGCTGTCTGCCGTTTCATCGATGCGCCAATCCACGCCGAAGGTACTGGTTGCCGGGTCGAATACGTTTTGCCCATCGTGCATGTAGATCACAGGATAGTGCTTGTTGCTTTTTTCGTAGCCCGGCGGCAACCACACGATCAGGTCGCGGGACTGCAGGCTGTCTGCTGTTAAATTGCGGTGATAGGTTACCGTGCCGGTGATACCTCCTGTAATTGGTTTGCTGGCCTTCTTTAGCCAATGGCTGAGTTGATGCTGCACGGTGGTGTCGCCTTTTGGTTCCAGACTGAAGTTCGGCAGCGGATTGCCTTGCTCGTCGGTAGCCTCGGTATCCCAGGAGCCCAGCGTGAATTTGTAAGCGACAGAAGGCTCTTTCAGGTATACCGTCTTTTCCCATACCTGATCTCCGGTATGACGCATGGTGATGCGGTTGGGTTGCCAGTTTCCGAGTTCGGGCGTGCTGCCGCTCAGGTATACCTGCTGCGAATCCGATAGGGTAGGAGCGTATACCCGGAAGGTGATGCGGGTGCTGTCCGGTTGTTGCTGCCCTATGGCAGTCTGGTAAAAGCTCAGCAATAAAAGCAAAGGTAACAGGAAGCGTTTCATAGGGCTTGCAACATGTGTTCTGCCGACAAAGATACAGGAAATGTCACAGGCAGCGGACATCAAGCGTAAGCGGCTCGTCTGGCTTCAGCTCCATGCTACTCACCACATAGTGACTAAATGCGTTGAGGGCGCTTTTTTGCAAGGCATGGTATACGGCGTCATTGGGTTGACAACAAATCTGAAAATAATTGATGCCTTGCTTGTAGAGTTGCAGCGACACCTCTGGCAGGGTATGAATGTTGTCCTGGCTAAGATTGTAAATGGTGGTCGTCTTCAATAGAGATCCTACCAGCGGTACAAATTTATTCGTTCGGATAAACCGGTTCCCCAGCCACAGTCCGCCGCTCAGCACCGGGCTCACAGACCTCACCTTGAGTTGGTATACCTGATGCGTGTGCCACAGGCCAATACCGCTTTCCGTTACCTCGTGGTAGTCGCGCAACTTTTCGTCTTCAGACAGAAGCGATGCACCAAAAATGGGCTCACCAATGGCCGTATTTTCAACCCGAATGGTACGGGCTGTCGGGAAGGTCAGGTATAGAAACTCGTACAGGTAGGTATTGCGGTAAGATTTGGAGAGTAGATGCAACATGGTCAGGTTACCCGCACGCAGCGTGGTGCATTGAATCTTGAGGTCCTTAGGTTCAAAGAAACGTTTTCGCACGCAGGTGGCCAGGTCTCGCCCTATCCCCTTGTTTCGGACAGACGGATCGACCAGCACATCAAATCCGAAGCCTGTCTGCTGCAGCTCACCATTGATGCGCATGGGAGCCTGTGCGCCTATGACACCCGCCAGCACATTGTCGGCCGGCCCTAATGCTACAAAGGCGGTGTAGTCGTCGAATAACTGCGCCCGGGACAGGTAATGATCGCGCACGATCTCCAGCTTGACCATAAAGCCCTGCGGTGACATACGCTCAATAGCCAAGAGCGCCTGTTCGTGTTCCGGGCGATAAGGCACTATCCGGAAATCTTTTTTTTTCCTGGCAATCATATCATCTTTTTTGCTGCCTGTTATCGCGTTTGCATATGAAGTGGCGAATGGTACACATACTGGCTTAGCTCGCTACGCAGCTGTCGGTATGTTTCGTCGTCACCATAGAGGTGCATGCGCTTACTGCTTGTGCCTGCCAGAACTCCTAAACCGGCTCCGATTATAGAGCCCGTAACTGCCCCCAATATTGTGGAGCTTTGCCTGTCAAAAATCTGGATACATCCGAACCCACCTCCTGTAGATGTATTGCAGGGACTATAAGTTAAATTTCCAATCAAACCGCCAGCAGCTAGACCAAGTATACCGCCAGCAAGAGCAGTGCGGCCTGTGGCACTATTCTTTCGGATGCGTAGCATATAGATTTCCCTGACCGGATAGGTATACAGTTTAGGAACGCCGGTTAGTTGCCCCCTGTGGAACTGAGCCAGTGGCACGAACTCTAACGAAGAATCGCTCAAAGCTGTGAAGACACCTACCAACTGCAAGCCATTGTGTGTAGTGACCTGAACACGATATACCTGCTGCTTTATTGGTTGTCCGTACCCTGCAATGAACGAAAAGAACAGCAGCACTAGCAGTACAGCTTTTGTCATAATTCGTGTTTTTAATAAAGCATACAGGCGTGGAGGCTATTTTTAAATACGATATATTTTGGGAATAAGTCAATATTTATTTTGATTATTTTTAGTAAGATAAAAGCTTCATATTTATGTCTTGGTCTCAATAATGAGAGTCAGATAAAGGCTCTATTGAAGTTGTGGGTAAGGTCGTAGATATTATAGTTACCCTGATTTCTATAGTGTAAAAGTGTTTTTAAAACAAAAAGCCCTTCTATGTGAAGGGCTTCGATTGGACAACATATTTTTTGATTATGGAGCCGCCGTTGCAATCAATCCCTGAATTACCTGCAATAATCCTGACGGATACACGCCAATGTATACCAGCAATAATGCCAGTACGGTAAGCGTCCCCACACTGGCCACATAGATGGAAGGGCGCAGCTTGCCACGAGGATCAGCCTCGGCCTCTGCTTCCGGCTGCTGGAACATCACGGCCACAATGCGGATGTAGTAAAACAGACCGATCACACTGTTGAGCGCCAGCATGACCACTAGCAGCCACAGTTGTGTATTCACGCCCGCCGCCAGAATGTAGAACTTGCCGACAAAACCCGCTGTGAGCGGTATACCTGCCAGCGAGAGCAGCATGGCCGTGAATACCGCCGCCGTCCACGGTCTGCGCCAGAGCAGGGCACGGTAGTCTTCGAGCTGTTCTGCGTCACGCTCTTTGTCCGACAGCATGGCCACTACACCGAAAGCTCCGACAGTGGTGATGAAGTAAGCCACAAGATAGAAAGTCACCGCTTCCACACCCATTTGGTTACCGGCCAGGAAAGCCACCAGCAGGTAGCCTAAGTGCGCAATGGAGGAGTAGGCGAGGATGCGCTTGACGTTGCGCTGCAACAGGGCCAGCAGGTTACCGGCCAGCATGGAGGCAATGGCCACAATGGTAAAGATCAGCACGAGGGTCGGGTAGCGGAAACCGTCTACTTCCATGAAAAAGCGAATGAGTACGCCCAGTACGCCGCCCTTCGAAACAGTGGCGATGAAAGCCGTGACCGGAGCCGGTGCGCCTTCATACACATCCGGTGCCCACATATGGAAAGGCACCACGCTCAGCTTGAAACCAATGCCCACGATCATCAGCCCGAAACCGGTGAGCAGGAGCAGTGGCAGTTCTGAGAAGTTACCTATAGCCGCGGCTATACCTGCAAACTCCATCGTACCCGTGCTGGCGTAGACCAGCGCCATCCCGAAGAGCAGGAAAGCGGAAGAGAAAGCCGCCAGTATTAAATATTTTATACCCGCTTCATCGGAGCGCTCGCGGGTGCGGAGGTAGGCGATGAGGGCATAAAGCGACACACTGAGAATTTCCAAACCTAAGAACAGCGAAGCAAAATGCGTGCTGATGACGAGCACGCAGGCCCCAATGGTCGCCAGCAAAAGCAGGATATAATACTCTTCCTTGCGCTCTTCCCGTTGCTCAAAATAAGCATAGGACAGCATGCTAATAAGTAGCGACGTGAGCAAAATCATGCCGATGTAAAACACGCCAAAACCGTCCACCACCAGCAGCGGCTCAATGGTATAGCGCCCGACATCCCGCAGCTCAAACAGCGAGGCAAAAGCAGCCAGAAAAGAGACTGCCGTAATCACGTACATGATTTTGTGGTTGCGCCCCACGGCTATCACCAGCATGGACACCAGCACCGCAAAAGTGAGGATGAGCAGCGGCATGAGGTGTTGGAAATCAGTCAGCGTCATATCTTTTAATTTGAAGATTTGAAAGTATGGAGATCTGAAGACGGCTTCGCGTCTTCCAGTTTAACTGTGCTTGCTTCGTTTTTGCTCTCTTCTGCACGCGCCATGGTCTCTAGTTTTTGCAGGGTTTCTTCCTGCTCTAATGGAGGTTCGGTATAAGCCTGCAGTTGCTCCTGAATGCTCGGGCGGGCAGTGTCAAGGACAGGTTGTGGGTAAAGACCGAGCCAGAGTATCATGGCCACCATAGGTATAGCAATCAGCATTTCGCGGGCGTTCATGTCGGGTAGCGGTTGCTCGAGTGTATACTCTTGGAAGAAGATTTTCTGCATGATGCGCAGCGAGTAAATGGTGGCCATGACCAGGCCGATGGTGGCAAAAACTGTCAGCCAGTTGTTCGCTTGCCAGGAGCCGACCAAGGTCAGGAACTCCGCGATGAAGTTACCAAGTCCAGGGAGGCCGAGCGAGGCCATAACGAAGATGAGTCCGATGACACCCATCTTGGGTGCTGTGGACCAGAAGCCGCCCATCTGCCGGATGTCGCGGGTATGGAGGCGCTCGTAAAGGAAGCCGGCGATGATAAAGAGGGCGCCGGTACTCAGGCCGTGCGTAATCATTTGCATGACCACGCCTTGCAGTGCCCACTCGTTGAAGGAGAATACCCCGAGAATCACAAAACCCATGTGACTCACACTGGTATAGGCCACCAATCGCTTGAGGTCAGTTTGCGAAAAGGCCAGAATTGCGCCGTAGATAATGCCGATTACCCCCAGCAGCATGGCCCAGGGCGCAAACTCTACCGTAGCAGTCGGGAAGAGGGGGAGCACGAAACGGAGCAGTCCGTAAGCGCCAGTCTTGAGCAGCAGACCTGCCAGAATTACACTGCCTGCCGTCGGCGCTTCGGAGTGTGCGTCGGGTAGCCAGGAGTGGAAAGGCACCACCGGAAGTTTCACTAGGAAAGCCGCCAGAAAACCGAACATCAGCAGGCGAGCCGCTTCCGGTGTTAGTGTTGTTTTCAGTAACTCAAAATAGCTGAAGGTGTAGAGGCCAGTTTGGCTACCATGGATGAAGTAGAGCCCAAGGATGGCCAGCAGCATGAGCAGACCTGACGCCTGTGTGAAGATGAAGAATTTGTAGGCGGCGTAGCGGCGGTTTTCGTGTCCCCAAATGCCAATGAGGAAGTACATCGGGATAAGCATGACTTCCCAGAAAAAGTAGAACAGAAAGAGATCCATGGTGAGGAACACCCCGGTTATACCTGCCAGCACCCACAGCAAATTGAAGTGAAAGAAAGCGACCTTGCTTTGAATTTCCCGCCATGAAATAAGCACTGCCAACAGACCTATAAAAAAGGTGAGCAGCAGCATGAGCAGACTTAGTCCATCCAGCGCCAGACTAAAACTGATGCCCCATTGCGGAATCCAAGTCTGGTCGAACTGAATCAGCCAGGCAGAACCCAGCACAGGAACAGGGTTACTCAGCCACAGGTATAGCGTCATCAGGAAAACAGCCATAATGGAACCTAGCGCCACCCAGCGCGGAAGGATACGGTTTACCTTTCCGGAGATCCAGGCCAGCACGCCGCCGACCATCAGTATCACAATTAGCCAGACCAGTATCATAGCAGTAGACTTATTGTTAGAATCATAATCGCGCCGACCACAATGCCTGCCACGTAATTGCGCATAATGCCGGTTTGTGTGGTGGAAAAGAGTTGGTGCAGCCCTTGGGTTGCATTGGTAATGAAGGTGTAGATGGAGTCGATAAAATCGCTTTTGTTCACTTTCGACAGGTATACATAAGGTCGCACAAACAGCGTATCGTAAAGCTGATCAAAGCCCCAGCCCGAATGCCAGAAGCGGTGAATCGCCATGGCCGTTTCAGAGCGATGGATGTTCTCAATCAGCTCCGGCTTTTTGTAATAGAAGAGGTAAGCAATGAAAATACCGCCCAATGAAATGACCGCCGCCAGTAATTGCAGCATCCACTCATACTGGGTGAAATCTGGCACCACATTTACAGCAGGCAGGATAGGAGCTAAGAAGTCGGAGAACAGCACCACATGGCCAAAGTTGTGTGGTAACTCGATGAAACCACCGGCAAAGGACAGCACGGCCAGTATAATCAGTGGCACCGTAATCGCCAGAGTCGGCTTATGCCCGATATGCGTTCGCTCTTCGCCAAAAAAGGTCAGGAAGACCATCCGGAAGGTATAGATGGAGGTGATGAATGCACCCAGCAAACCGGCTAGGTATAGCCAGATGTTGCCGTTCTCACCGGCCAGTTGCAGCCACAGGATCTGGTCCTTGCTGTAGAAGCCCGCCGATACCAGCGGGAAGGCCGCCAGTGAGGCAGCACCTATCAGGAAGGTATAGAACACGACGGGGAGTTTCTTGCTCAGTCCGCCCATTTTCCGCATGTCCTGTTCGTGGTGCAGCGCCAGAATAATGGCCCCGGCACAAAGGAAAAGCAGCGCCTTGAAGAAGCCGTGAATCATAAAGTGGAACACACCCGATGACCAGGCACCCACACCCAAAGCCAGAAACATATAGCCTACCTGACTAATGGTGGAGTAGGCGAGTACCCGTTTGATATCGTACTGCGTGAGGGCCGCAAAACCTGCAATGAGCAAAGTAACAGCGCCAATCACTGCTACGGCCATCATCGCCACCGGCGACAGCGTAAAAATCACGTGCATGCGGGCAATCAGGTATACCCCGGCCGTCACCATGGTCGCGGCGTGTATCAGCGCACTCACCGGAGTCGGACCCGCCATGGCGTCGGGCAACCAGGTTTGCAGCGGCAACTGACCCGACTTGCCGACAGCACCACCCAGCAAGAGCAGGGCAATAATCAGGGCCGTTTCATTGCCGATGTTCCATACCTGCACCGCTTCCGTGGAAATGCTCTGGATGTGCAGCGTACCAAAGTGTTGAAAGAGCATGAATAGGCCGATGGCCATGGCCGTGTCCCCTACGCGGGTGATGATGAAAGCTTTGCGGGCGGCATAGCCGTTGGCGGGTTCTTTGTACCAGAAGCCGATGAGCAGGTAGGAGCAGAGGCCTACACCTTCCCAACCCAGGTATAGCAAAAGCAAGTTGTCGGCCATCACAAGCATCAGCATGGAGCCTACAAAGAGGTTCATGCAGGCGAAAAATCTTGCGTAGTCTTTGTCTTCGGCCATGTACTCGGTGGAGTAGATGTGAATCAGAAAACCCACAAAGGTGATGACGAAAATGAAGACCATCGAGAGCGCGTCGAGGTGGAAGGCAATGGAGGGACTGAAGCCCGCTACATCAAACCACTGCCATACTTCCTGCCGGATAAAGGCCGGACGCGAGCTAAGGTATTCTATACCCAGCACCAGCGTAACAGCTGCCGAAATACCGACGCTGCCGACTCCAATGGCCGAAACTAACGCACGGGATATGCGGTTGCCGAAAAGCACCAGCAAGAGGGCACCGGCAAAGGGCAGGGCGGGGATTAACCAAAGTAATTCTCCCATAGCGTTATCCTTTCATAAAGTTGGCTGTATCGCTGTTGAGCGTCTTCAGCTGGTGATGAATCTGCAGTATCAGGGCCAGACCAACCGACACTTCGGCGGCGGCCATCGTGAGAATGAAGATGAACATGATTTGTCCGTCCGGCTGCGCCCAGTGGCTACCCGCCACGATAAAAGCCAGCCCGGCGGCATTGAGCATGATCTCCACGGAAATGAGCATGAAAATGATGTTGCGGCGAATCATCACACTGATAAGCCCGAGCATGAAGAGCACGCCCGCCAGCAATAAACCGGTTTCCATTGGTATAGTAGTCATATGGCAGCGCTCCTCTCTTTTTGCGGTTCTTTTTCCTGCAGGAAGCGGTGAATGACTTTCTTCTTCTGACGGCCCAGGTGGTAGGCCCCGACGATACCTGCCATCAGGAGTATACCAGAGAGCTGCACACCCAGCACATAAGGTCCATACAGCGCCAACCCGACAGCACGAGCGTCGACGTAGCTGGCGGCGGCAGGAGCGGCGGGCATTTCAGCGATGACCAGCAGGTATACCAACTCAGCCAGCAAGACAAAAGAGAGGAGGGCAGGGCCGACCCAGAGCTTGGGCTGGAGCCATGCTTTTTCCTGTTCCACATCTTCGCGGGTTAGGCTGAGCATCATAATGACGAAAATGATGAGCACCACAATGGCCCCGGCGTAGACGATGACTTCCAAGGCTGCCATAAAGGGAGCTCCCATGGTGAGGAACACCACGGCCACAGCCAGAAAGGAGACCACGAGGTAGAGCAGGGCATGAATCATGTTGTAGCGCGTGATGACCATGATGGTGGCCAGCACGGCGACAACTGCGGCTATATAAAATGCGCTTTCCATAGGCTATGGGATTAAGCTTTTGATGTCTATTGGAGGGGATTCGTTCTCGGCTTCGCCCTTGCCTTTTCCGCCGATGGCCAGACCCGCTACCTTGTAGTAGTTGTAGCCATGGTACTTGCCCTGCCCGTTGATGAGGAGGTCATCTTTCTCGTAGACAAGGTTCTGGCGGTTGTATTCTCCCATCTCAAAGTCAGGTATGAGCTGGATGGCGTAAGTAGGGCAGGCGTCTTCGCAGAAACCGCAGAAAATGCAGCGCGAAAAGTTAATGCGGAAGAACTCCGGGTAGCGTCGGCCAGTTGGATCTTCGGTGGCCTGCAGGGCAATGCAATCCACGGGGCAGGCGGCGGCACAGAGGTTGCAGGCCACGCAGCGCTCCCCGCCGTCCGGGTCGCGTGACAGCACAATGCGTCCCCGCCATCTGGTCGGGAGAATGGCCTTTTGCTCCGGATACTGAATGGTTTCCCGCTTATGAAACGCATGCAGAAACGTGAGCCACATACTGCGCAATAAACTAAACATAAGTGCTCCTTTCGTTTATCATTGTTTTTTAATTGCTGCGAAATTCTCTTTACTTGTCGTAAGCGTTACTCTTCGCAAATTCTCCCCTTGAGGGGAGTTTGAGGGGTGTTCATCATGCACGATTGTCATCCCCCTGCCCCCTTCAAAGGGGGACTTTTAAGTTCCCTGTCTTTTATTCTTATCGAAGTTATTTGGCACTTAGCGATTGACTTTCCAACTGGCTTTACACCCCTATGGTCCCCTCAAGGGGACAGTCTCATTTTATCCAATTCTAACTCCTAAACTCCCTCAAACCCATCATTCAACCACAACACAACCCCAGCCGTCACCACTAGATTCAGTAAGGTTAGCGGCAACAGAACCTTCCAGCCATACTCCATCAACTGGTCATAGCGTGGTCTTGGCATGGAGGCGCGCAGGAGGATGAAGACCATCAGGAAGAAGGCCGTTTTGAGGATAAACCACACGATAGGAGGCAGGAAATCCGGGCCGAGCCAGCCGCCGAAAAACAGGACTACCATCATGCAGGAAATCAAGGTGATACCCATGTACTCACCAATGAAGAACATGCCGAATTTCATGCCCGAATACTCCGAGTGAAAACCGGCGACCAACTCACTTTCCGCTTCCGGCACGTCGAAGGGGAGGCGGTGTGTTTCGGCTATACCTGCGATGAAGAAGATGACGAAGCCGACGATTTGCGGTACCACGAACCACATACCCCGCTGCGCTTCCACAATGGTGCTGAGGTTAAAGGAACCCGCCATGATCACCACGCCCATCAGCGACAGGCCCATAAAAACTTCGTAGGAAATCATTTGCGCCGCACCACGCATGGCGCCCAGCAAACTGTACTTGTTATTGGAGGCCCAGCCCCCCAGAATGATACTGTAAGCACCCATCGAGGACATCGCCAGAAAGAACAGCAAACCGATGTTGAGGTCGGCGACTACGATGCCTGGCGCAAAAGGAATCACGACGAAGGACATCAGCACCGTGACCACCACAATAGCCGGGGCCAGAATGAACACTGGTTTATCGGCGAAAGGCGGAATCCAGTCCTGCTTGAAGAACAGCTTAATGGAGTCTGCGGCCACAATCAGCAGGCCGAAGGGGCCTGCGCGGTTCGGGCCATATCGGTCTTGCAACAAAGCCAGCCCGCGTCGCTCTACCCAGATAAGCAGTGCCGCCACGTTGAGCATGACGAACAGTACGCCGCCGATAATCAGTAAGTAGTTTGGGGTTGCTGTTTCCATTTGAGTTCTCGGTTAAGTATGGCCCACGCAGGCAGTTCGGCATAAGGTATACCCGGCAATCCGGCGGGCATACCTGCGGTGCCGCTGCGGATAATCGGACTTATTTTCACTGGCAGTTGGTATACCTGCCCTTCGATGGTGAAGCTCAAACTCTGGCCCACCTGCAGCTTCATCTGGATGGCGTCTTCTTCGTTGAGCAAAACATAAGGCTCCGGCGCCCGCTCCACAATCGGTGGGGAGTGCATGCTGAGTTCTTCTGAACCGAAAATGTGGTGGAGCGGCAGCATGTACAGGTGGCCTTCCAGCGGCTGGAATTTCTGCGGCACCGTCTGGGTATGGGGTGCTGTGTGGCTGGTGTCGGGTTTAATTAAGCGCAAGCCCGGGTCGCCGCCTTTGAGATGTCCGCCGACTTCCTGTTGGTACTTGTTAGTGGCCTGCGCGGAGTTCCAGCCTGGCGCCCAGAAGAAAGGAATGATAGACGAAGGTGGCTGTCCGCGGTAGCCTTCCATGGTATAGGAAAGCGGCGCGTCGGGGTCCACCGGTGGTTTGGGTTCATTCACGTTGATGTTGGCCAGCATGGCGGTGCGGCCGCTGAAACGGTGCGGTGCACGCGGTATTTTCTGTCCGGCAATGCGGAAATCGGTGCCTGGCGCTACAGCGTCTACACCTTTAAACTCCGGCATCTCTTTTACCATGGCCTGCAGCACGTCGTCGAAGCCGTGCCAGTGACTGATGCGGTCGTGGGCCAGCAAAGTGCCCAGTTCGCCGAGCCAGCGCCAGCTTTCCTGCAGGTCTTCACCGGTCGGGTATACTTGGAAGAAGCGTTGCGCCCGGCCTTCGTTATTTATCAGCGTGCCATCGGCTTCTGCAAAGGTGCCGGCTGCGAGCAAAATGTCCGCTTCTTCGGTAGTGGCATTGTGCAGGTGGTCGATCACGATCACGTTCTTAGCGGTCTTCAGAAAATTGGTCACCATACCTGCATTGGCTCTGCGGTAGAGGTCGTTTTCGAGGATGATTACCGTATCGGCATAACCGTTGAGTATCGCTCCAAAAGCCGACTCCAGTCTGTGGCCGCCCAGCATAGCGAGACCCATGCTGTTGCATTCCGGCAAGGTGAGCACAATGCCTGCTTCCTTTTCTTTCGCTACCAGCGCATTGGCGATGTTAGCTGTGGCCATTAGCACCCGTTCGCTGCCGCTGTGCGTGCCTGAAATGACAAGAGGCTTTTTGGCCGCCATCAAGGTATTGGCAATCTGACGTGCCAGCTGCAGTTCGTCTTCGTTCAGCCCTTGTACTTCCGGGAAATCGGCATGGATAAAGTGCGCCACAGCAAAGCCCAGGCGCGCGATGGCGTCAGGCGAGTCCTGGTAGGTATGGGTAGCGATTTCGTCGAGTTTTGTGTCGTGGATGGTAGCGATGAAGAGCGGCCCCATCTCATCCTGCATCAGTTCCCGCACAGCCGCGTCCTGCCATACCGGAATATTGGCTTTTGAAATATGTTCGAGGGCAGGTTGTTTGCGCACCGATTGCCGCACGGCCAATGCCAGCATAGGAGCGGTGTTAAGGAGGTCTTCACCAAGTATAAACACGGCGTCAGCCTGCTCCACTTCCCGCAAGGATGGGGTACGGGCGGCGCCTTCTTTCAGAATCTTCAACGCCAGACATACCAAGTCGTGGTCTGCGTCAGATACACCGTCGTGGAAGTTGTCTTCACCGACTAGCGTCTTGAGCATGAAGTTAGATTCCAGCGAAGCACGTGGCGAGCCAATCCCTATCACGCTACCCGTACGGAAAGCCGCAGCCGCAGCTTGCAGGGCTGTGAGTTTATCGGTTGCTTCCGGCAACTGTGCCCGCACCAGCGGCTTGCGGATACGGCCGACGTGGTTCACGTGCTCGTAGCCAAAGCGGCCGCGGTCGCAGAGGAAATAGCCGTTCACTTCGCCGTTATACCGGTTGGTGATGTTGCGCAAGGTGCCATAGCGTTCGCCCGCCGAAATGTTGCAACCGAGGCTGCAGTGGTGACAAACGGAAGGGGCCATGGTGAGGTCCCATTTGCGGGTATAGTGCTGCTTCAGGGTCTTGTCGGTGAACACGCCCGTTGGGCAGACTTCCACCAGATTGCCGCTGAACTCGCTTTCCAGCACTCCATCTTCGTGGCGACCAAAATACAGGTGATTGTGAGCGGCGAATACGTCGAGATCTTTGCCGCCTGCATAGTCTTTATAGTAGCGCACACAGCGGTAGCACTGTATGCAGCGGTTCATTTCGTGGTTGATGAACGGACCGAGGTACTGGTTGATGTAGGTGCGCTTGTCGAAGCGGTAATTGCGGTAGTTGTGCCCGGTCATCACCGTCATGTCCTGCAGGTGGCAGGAGCCGCCTTCGTCGCACACAGCACAATCGTGCGGGTGATTGGTCATCAGCCAGCCAATCACGTGCGCCCGGAACTCCTTCGCTTCCATGTCGGCGATGGAGATGCGCATGCCGTCTCGCACCTGTTCCATACACGACATAAAGAGCTTGCCCTTGGTGTCGTTTTCGTCCTTGTATACCTTCACGGCGCACTGCCGACAGGCACCGATTGAGCCCATAGCCGGGTGCCAGCAAAAGTAGGGAAGGTCCTTGCCGAGGGTGAGGCAGGCTTCCAACAGGTTCTTGCCTGTAGGTACTTCGTAAGGTTTGTCGTCTATAAAGATGGTTGCCATACTTTTGCTTTGCTCCAGGGACAGTGTTGTTCGTGAATGTGTCGTTCAAAATCTTCTCTGAAGTATTTCAGAGCGCTCTGTAGGGGTTCCATGGCGCCAGGGGCAAGGGCACAAAAGGTGTTGCCGGGGCCGAGGTATTTGGTATGAAAATCGAGTGTGAGAAGGTGTTCGGGTTTGCCTTCACCGTTATCAATTGCGAGTAAAATCTTCTCTACCCAAGGCAACCCTTCGCGGCAAGGCGTACAGAAGCCGCAGGACTCCTGCGCAAAAAAGTGCTGCAGGTTGTGCACGAAAGCAACCGGGCAGGTTTGGTCATCGAGGATAATCATCGTGCCCGTACCCATGCGACTGCCGGCTGCCTGAATGGCGGTATAATCCATGGGCACATCCATGTGCTCTTCCACCAGAAAATCCGTGGAAGCGCCGCCCGGCAATAGGCCTTTAAACAGGTAGCCGTCCTGCATGCCACCACCGTGCTCTTCAATCAGTTCGCGTATGGTGGTGCCCATCGGCAGTTCCCAGCAACCGGGCGTTTTCACGCGACCGCTGATGCCGTAGAGTTTGGTGCCGGCGTCTCCGGTTTTGCTCAGACCTTTGAACCACTCCGCGCCGTTGTTGATGATGTGCGGCAGACAGCAAAGTGTCTCCACGTTGTTCACGATAGTCGGCTTTCCAAACAAACCGCTTACTTGCGGGAAAGGCGGCTTGGCACGTGGATTCGCCCGTTTGCCTTCAAGGGCATTGAGCAAAGCAGTTTCTTCGCCGCACATATATCGGCCCACACCCGTGTGCAGGTGCATATCCAGACTAAAGCCCGAACCCAGAATATTCTCTCCCAGATAGCCCGCTTCGTAGGCTTCGTCTATGGCTTTGATGATTTCACGGGCAGCCACTTTATAGGCCCAGCGCATGAAAATATAGGAAATGCTGGCGTCTATGGCATAGGCCGCCACAATCATCCCTTCTATCAGTTGGTGCGGATTTCCTTCCAAGAGCACGCGGTCCTTAAAGGTGCCGGGCTCCATCTCGTCGGCGTTGGCCACGAGGTATTTCGGCTTGGCCGC
This sequence comes from Pontibacter sp. LHS1, assembly GCF_058932855.1. NCBI lineage: Bacteria > Pseudomonadati > Bacteroidota > Cytophagia > Cytophagales > Hymenobacteraceae > Pontibacter > Pontibacter sp. LHS1. The sequence continues at coordinate 239,113 of NZ_JBZYWF010000002.1, read as the reverse complement.
TTCAGGTCCCATCGGCACGAAACTCCATTTCAGGCCAGTGTTAAAGCCCGCTCCGCCACGCCCCCGCAGGTCGGAGGCTTTGACCAAATTCTGCACATCGGCAGGGGTCATTTCTTTCAGGATTTTGTGCACGGACTGGTAGCCGCCCACTTTCTCGTATTCTTTGAGCGAGAGAGGTGCACGTCCGGGGACAATGTGTTGGGTCAGGGGCTTCTCCATGGGTATGCCCGCTTGGGTTTTAGGTATATTTTTCCAGAATCTCGTCCAGTTGTTCCACCGTTAGGTTACGGTACAAATCGTTGTCAATCATAAGGGCCGGGGCACAGTCGCAGGTACCGAGGCAGCAATTGGGTAGCAAGGTAAAGCGGCCATCTTCTGTGGTCTGGCCGTATTTGATGTTGAGTTTTTCGTAGAGGTGGTCGCGAATGCCTACGTAGCCCATTACCCAGCAACTGATGCTGTCGCACACCAATATCACATGCCGCCCCACCGGTCTTCGGAAAATCAGGTTGTAGAAGGTCGCCACGCTGTCCAGTTCCGCCGGCGACATCCCCACATAGTCCGCCACATCTTTCAGGCTCTCGTCCGATACCCAACCATGACTTTGCTGCACAATTTTCAGCGCTTCAATGCAGGCATTCTTCGGCGAAGGCACCAGGCTGATTTCGTGGTCGATCTTGTGTTTTTCTTCGGTGGTGAGCATAAGTTGAATTTTTGAGTTATCTATCGATATCCGCCAGTACATAATCCATCGCGCCCAGTATAGAAAGCAAGTCGGCTACAGTGTAGCCGCGGGTGATGTAGGGGAGCATTTGCATGTGCGGGAAGGAGGGAGTGCGGATCCGCACCCGGTAAGGAGAAGTGTTCCCGTCACTGGTCAGATAGTAGCCGTTGGCTCCTTTGGTAGCTTCGATGCAGCTCATGGCCTCTCCCGGCGGTATAACCGGTCCCCATGTCACGCCCAAAAAATGCGTAATCAGCGTCTCGATATCGTGCATGGTGTTTTGCTTGACAGGCGGTGTGGTTATCGGATGGTCGGATTTATAAGGTCCGGCCGGCATGTTCTTCACGCATTGCTCGATGATGCGAAGGCTTTGGCGCATTTCGGCTACCCGCACCACGGCCCGGTCATAACAATCGCCGTTGCTGGCGGTAGGCACTTCAAAGTCAAACATTTCGTAACCGGAGTAAGGGCGCATTTTGCGGAAGTCCCACTCAAAGCCACAGGCACGCAGGTTTGGTCCGGTCACGCCCCATTCAATGGCTTCGTCTTTGGTGAAGATGCCGATGCCAACGGTGCGGGCTTTGAAGAGGCTGTTCTTCATCACCATAGCATCGTATTCTTTGATTCGTTTCGGGAAGTAATCGATGAAGCGCTGTACCAGCTGTTCCCAGCCTTTGGGCAGGTCCTGCGCCACGCCGCCAATGCGGAACCAGTTCGGGTGCATGCGGCCGCCGCAGATGCCTTCGATGATGTCGAATATTTTTTCGCGGTCGGTGAACATGTAGAACACCGGCGAGAGTTGGCCCACGTCCTGCGCAAAGGTGCCGTACCACACCAGGTGACTGGCAATACGGAAGAGTTCGCACAACATCACCCGGATATACTTCACCCGCTCCGGCACTTCGATGCCTGCCAGTTGCTCCACGGCCTGCAGGTAAGCCAGGTTGTTCATCACACCACCGAGATAGTCTACCCTGTCAGTATAGGGGATGTAGGTATGCCAGGACTGCCGCTCACCCATTTTCTCGGCCCCACGGTGGTGGAAACCGATGTCAGGTATAGCGTCCACAATGTCCTCGCCGTCGAGCTGCAGAATGATACGGAGTACGCCGTGTGTGCCTGGGTGTTGCGGACCGATGTTGAGGAACATGAAGTCGCTGTCGTCGCTTTGACGTGCCAGCCCCCATTCTTCGGGTTTAAACTGCAAGGCCGATTGCTCGAGGTCTATCTTGTCGTCATACAGCTGGAATGGGCCCATCTCGGTAGCACGGGCCGGGTGCTCTTTGCGGAGCGGGTGGCCTACCCACGTGCGCGGCATCAAAATGCGGGACAGGTGCGGATGGCCTTCGAAGCGGATGCCGAACATGTCGTATACTTCGCGCTCGTACCAGTTGGCGTTTTGCCAGAGTCCACTGATGCTCGGTGCTTTCGGGAAGTCTTCACGTAGGCCCGCTTTTAGTCTGATGAAGGTATTGCGTTCAAAAGAGAACAGGTGGTAAATGAGCGTGAAGGAGTAAGGTATATGGCCGTTCTCTGGTTTGCGGGTGCGTTCGTCTATGGCCGTCAGGTCGAAGAGGAGGAGGAAGGGCTGGGGCAGGTCGTGCTTCAGGAATTTCAGTACTTCCGGCACATGGTCCACAGGAAGCCAGAGGGTGAGGATGTCATCCTTGGTGGTCTGCGTTTTGAACGTATCTTCGCCGTACCGCGACTTGAGTTGCTCCAGTATGCCGCTGTTGTTATTCATGGGAGGAGGCCGTTAAAATTTGATGTATGCTTAACTCATGTACTCTCTTTCTTTTTATGCTAAGTTTATACCTATACCTTGCTAGCGTAGCTAATGCTTTTTTATGATAGCATTATCCTATGCCCTGTAGCTTGCCCTGGCCGGGCGGGCCCTACTTTTTTCCTTGATGAAAAAAGTAGGCAATAAAAATCAAGACGTTCCAAACTCGCTGAACGCTCAAACAGTGGAGCGTCGGTAAAGTGCACCTGGTACACGTATTTGTTTCATCGCTTCCGTGCAAGGATGCCCAAAATGCGTGTGCGTGGTTTGTGCGGTCTGTATCTAAAACTAAAACTAAACTGAAGCCCTTATACTGACCAAATGCTAATGACTAAGAGTCCCCCTTTAAAGGGGGCAGGGGGATGTTATACATTTGCAGAATCCTGTTCCCTGCAAATCCTGACATAAACAGTTAACTCTCCAATTCCCCAACTCCTAAACTTATCAGATTTCATCCGGTGATCGAAACTCGTTCATCTGACTCCAGCGCTCTTTTTTACCTGCTTTCACTTCAATTTTCTCTGGGCGAATCACACCTTGTTCCCCAATCGTCCAGCTGAGAGGTCGTCTTTCCTTACCCACACGGTCTGCCAATAACATCAACCCTTCCATGAAGGCATCTGGTCTGGGAGGGCAGCCGGGAACATACACGTCCACAGGCAGAAATTTATCAACACCTTGCACGACGCTGTAAATGTCATACATGCCGCCGGAGTTGGCGCATGAACCCATCGAGATTACCCATTTTGGTTCCATCATCTGTTCGTGCAAACGCTTGATGATCGGGGCCATTTTGATGAAGACCGTGCCTGCGATGATCATCACGTCGGCTTCTCTTGGGGTGCCCCTAATTACTTCGGCACCGAATCGGGCTACGTCATATTTGGGCGTCATGCTGGTGGCCATCTCCACGAAGCAGCAGCTCAGGCCGAAGTGGAAAGGCCACATGGAATTCTTTCGGCCCCAGCCGATCAGGTCCTGCAGCGTGGTGAGCATGATGCTTTGCTGCACGGTTTCTTCGTAGGAGCTGGTGCCTGTCACGGCATTGGCTGGCTCGTCCGGTTTGCTTAACCACCATTTCATATCGTAGGGTGTTTCGTTTTATTATTCAGTTCCAGACCTTCTCTGACAGTCTTCTGAAAAAAAGTCCTTCGTCAAAATCTCAATTAAGGCTTGGGGTCTTCAACATGCGCTTGTAAGCCGCGAGTATCTTTTTGCCGTCCGGACCAAAATCCAAGGCGCCGTTGCGCCACTCGTAGATCAGCACCACAACCAGCATGGCTATGAAGACGAGCACGCCGAAATAGCCATACCACCCCAGTTCAGGGAATGCAATGGCCCAGGAGAAAATAAAAATGGTCTCCACGTCGAAAATCACAAACATCATGGCCACCATGTAAAACTGAGAGGAGAATCGGATACGGGCACCGCCTGCACTGACGATACCGCCTTCATACGGCTCACCAGTGGCGCGGGAATTTCCGCGCTGGCCGAGTACATAGGACAAGCCCAGTATCAACAATACCAGGCTAAGCACAATGGCACCATAGACTACCAGTGGCCACAGTAAAGTGGTTGTTTCGGCTGTTTCCTGCATAGTTTCTCCTAATAAATGATATCCGGGCTACCTACTCGTGGTGCCCGGTTATATAGTGTTCGAGGTCCTCGATTATGCACTTTTGTTCATCCATCATACACTTCACAATGTCACCGATGGATACCAGTCCGATCAATTCCTGATTGTCAAATACAGGTAGGTGGCGGATGTATTTCTGAGTCATCAGCACCATGCACTGATCCAGGGTCGTGTCTGGGGTGACAGTGACGGGATGCTCGCTCATGATCTCCTGCACCAGGGTATCACGGGAGGCTTTGCCTTTGAGGATGACTTTGCGGGCGTAGTCGCGCTCTGTGAATATACCGGCAAACTTACCCTTGTCCATCACAATGAGTGCGCCTACGTTTTGCTCCACCATGGTTTCAAGGGCACTGTAGACGGTGCTGGTTGGGGCAACAGAAATTACTTTATTGCCTTTCTTTTGGAGAATATGCCTGACTGTTCCCATAAAACCTCCTGTGTTATTGTAATATATGCTTGAATGTTAGGATGTTATACGTAAGGTTTTAAAATAAGGCAATGAATTATTTAAAAATTACTTAAAAATATTATAAATATATTCTTTTTAGTAATAAACAGGGCTTTCCTTGAACTGATGTTATGACTTAAGGCAGCTTTCTGAACGGATAATTATCCTTGGTATTTAGGAGAGATTGATTTGTATATAAGTCAAAACCAAGTGTTTATGCTTCCGTTATCAGAAGTGTATGTCGTGGCATTACCGCCTTTTGCCATCAATTCTATTCCCAAATCAGCCAGCCATGGAACCGTTCATCAAGCACTTTAAAGACATCAGCTACAAAGACCTCAGTAGAGTGGGTGGCAAAAACGCCTCACTCGGAGAGATGCATAACCAACTCAATCCGGAAGGTATACGGGTACCCGATGGCTATGCGACTACCTCGGCGGCTTACTGGCATTTTCTGGAGCACAATGAACTGAAGCAGCGGCTGACCGATATACTGGCGGAACTGGACACGAAGGATTTTCACAATCTGTCGGCCGTCGGTAAACAGGCGCGGGAGCTTATACTGAACGCCAGATTTCCCGACGAGATCCGGGAAGCGATTGAGGAAGGCTATACCTATCTGAAGTCGGAATACGGGGAAGACATCTCGCTGGCCGTTCGCAGCAGCGCTACCGCCGAAGACCTGCCCACCGCCAGCTTTGCCGGACAGCTGGAAACCTACCTAAACGTGAGTGGTCTCCAGAACCTCTACAAAGCCTGCCACCACAGCTACGCTTCTTTGTTCACAGACCGGGCCATTAAGTACCGGGTTGACAACGAGTTTGAGCACATGCAGGTGGCGCTGTCGGTAGGTATACAGACCATGGTGCGGTCCGACAAAGCCTGCTCCGGAGTAATGTTCACACTCGACCCGGATACCGGTTTCGAGAATGCCGTGGTCATCTCGGGTTCCTGGGGACTGGGCGAGAATGTGGTACAGGGCGCTGTGAACACGGACGAGTTTGTGGTGTTTAAACCGAAAATCGATAAGGCAAAGCAGCCGATCATTTCGCGCAAGCTGGGCAGCAAGGCCAAAACAATGGTATACGCCGAGAAGTCTGAGAATGAATTGCTGAGCCCAACGGATGCCATCGTCAACCTGGACACACCGGCTGAGCGGCAGGAGCAGTTTGTGCTGCAGGACGAGGAGGTAGTGCAGCTGGCGAAATGGGGCAAGCGGATTGAGGAACATTACGGCCAGCCGATGGATATTGAGTGGGCGAAAGATGGTCTGAACGGTGAGCTATACATTGTGCAGGCACGCCCCGAAACAGTACAGAGTCAGCACAAGAACGAGGCTTTCTTCACTGAGTATACTTTGAAAGAAGAGGGCAAAGTGCTCTGTTCAGGTATAGGCCTGAGTAACCGCATTGTGTCAGGTATAGCCCGCATCCTGAAATCTCCCGACGAGATCGACAAACTGCAGGAAGGGGAGGTACTCGTTACCCGCAAAACTGACCCGGACTGGGACCCGATCCTCAAAAAGGCCATCGCTATTATCACCGAACAGGGCGGTCGCACCAGCCATGCCGCCATTGTGGCGCGTGAGGTAGGTGCTGTGGCTGTGTTGGGTACTGACAATGCCACCAAAACCATACAGGACGGTCAGGAAGTGACCGTGTCGACAGCGGGAGGGGAGACAGGCTATGTGTATGATGGCAAACTGGACTGGGACGAGAAGAAGACCGACATGAGCAAACTCGGCAAGTCCAAGACAAAGGCCATGCTGATACTCGGTGATCCGGAACAGGCTTTTAAGTATTCTTTCCTGCCAAACGATGGAGTCGGGCTGATGCGCATGGAGTTCATCATCAACAACGCCATCCAGATTCACCCCATGGCGCTGAAGCACTTTGACAAGGTGGAGAATGAAGAAGCACGGGAGAAGATCGAGCAGCTCACGCACCACTACCCAAGCAAACAAGACTTTTTTGTAGACAAACTGGCCGAAGCAACCGGCATCATCGCGGCAGCATTTTACCCCAAGGATGTGATCGTGCGCATGAGCGATTTCAAGTCAAACGAGTACGCCAACCTGATCGGCGGAAGGCAGTTTGAGCCCGACGAAGCCAACCCGATGATCGGTCTGCGGGGGGCATCCCGTTACTATCACAAGCTGTACCAGGAAGGCTTCGAGCTGGAGTGCCGGGCCATGAAAAAAGTGCGGGAAGAGATGGGGCTGACTAACGTGAAACTGATGATCCCGTTTTGCCGCACCGTGGAGGAAGGCAAAAAAGTGATTGACCTGCTGGCTGACTATGGCCTGAAACGGGGAGAGAACAGTCTGGAGGTATACGTGATGGTCGAGATTCCGAGCAATGCCCTGCTGGCCGAGGAGTTTGCTGAGCATTTCGACGGCTTTTCCATCGGCTCCAACGACCTGACGCAGCTGACTCTGGGTGCCGACCGCGATTCCGGCCTGCTCAGTGATATTTTCTCGCCCTTTGACCGGGCGGTGCAGCAGCTGATCGTCATGACCCTGCAGAAAGCTAAAAAGACGGGTACTAAAGTTGGTTTATGCGGTCAGGCGCCGAGCGACTACCCCAGGTTCGCCGCTTTCCTGGTGGAGCACGGCATCGACAGCATTTCCTTTAACCCGGATGCATTTTTCAAGGGACTGGAGAATATGCTGGAGGCAGAGAAGCAGAAAAATTAGATGCCTCCCTTGTCGTTGTGCTATACCTGTGGGCATTTCTAGATCAAGTGCTGCTATCTGCTGCGTTTTACCTCCTATAATAGCCGTTGCAAAGATTCTCTACTTCCTTGAGCACACGTCTGGCTCGGTCGTCACGCAGACCTATACTTTGGAGCAGTTCTTCTTCGTGCAGCAGCTCACTGCAGAGCACAACTTTCTGATCGAGCAGGCGCTGCTTTTCAGAATTTGTCAGCGTAGTCAGGCAGGTGAGGGGGTAAAGGTGGAAAGAGTCCACCATGTCTTTCAAACCGCCTTTGGCAGGGTAGTCCCAACCAATAAGTCGCATCTGCATGCAGGTGGCGTAGCGGATGGCGTCTTCCGTGAAGCGGGTGTTGGTCATCACCCATACCTCGTGAAAGCGGATCTCATACTCGTGCTCTGATGGCCATACCTTCTCCACGTCTTTGTAGCGGGAATGAATGTACATGGGTACCTTCACATCCGATTTGTTGAGGTGCATGTTGTGGTATTTGCACTCGATCATCGCCCGTTTCCCGTCCTTCAGCGCAATCACGTCTATTTCATGGCGCACGCAGTGACCGTCTACAAACACGCCGATCTCGGTGGTATAACCCTGCGCCCGCAGTATCTCTGCCACAAATTTCTCGAAAGGAAAGCCTGATGGACCCAGCTGCATGATGCCTTGTTTCAGACTATAGCGGGCAGCGGCGGTGTTTGAAATGCGCCTGAGAATGCCGTAGGCTTTGCGGTAAATCTTGCGGGTGGAGATGCCGGAGGTGAGTTCAGGTGCCAGTTGTCGGATGACCTCGTCGGCCTGTTGTTCGTCGGCACCGGACTTACGAAGTGAGAGCCGGAGTTTACCGACAGAGAAAAGTACTTTTTCGCCAGAAGCTTTTGTCACGACCAATTGGTCCAGTGTATCCTCCATAATAGGCTTGGTTATCGGGCGATCAAGTTCAGGAAAGCATGGCAGATATACAACACATACCTGCCATACCTGACCTAAATTAATCTTTTGAGATGCGGGACCAGATTTCGTTTATCGGGTTGCCGGTGCTGCTCTGGCCGGAGTGATGCCAGTTGCCGTCCTTCACTTCAAAGTTAAAGCTGAGCGACATGCCCACACGGCTGCTGTCGCGGGAAAAGAACTCGATGTTTTCGGTATACTTGCCGTTTTCAGCGGTATAGGTGCCGCCTCCTGTGCCGAAAAACTGGCCGGTCTCAGAGTTGAAGGCGATCCACTGGAAGCGGGTGCCGGAAAGCACTTTAAGCGTTTTGCGAGGTCCCGGACGCATGGTGTTCATCTGTCCGTCGCGCTCACGCCCTGTGATGCGCCACGTGCCTGCAAGCGGAGAGTTGCTGTTGCTCTCATTGATACGGCTCCAGGTATCGGTTACGCCATCTTTGCCCATCGTCCACTGGTTGTTCTCCAGTTTGTAGTCCGCCGAGGTTGTCGTACCTACCTGTGTGGAGTCCAGGGTGTTGAACTCGTGGCGAAACGTAATCTCTCCGTTTGAGGTCGTGTAGGTGCCGCCGATGGTGCCCAGGAACTGCTTATTTTGCTGGTTGAACCGCGCAATCGTAAAGAAGCCATCCTGCACCAGCATCACCACCTCATTACCCTGTCCGTCTGTTGTTCTCCAGGCTCCTTCCAGCTGTGTGGCTTGCTGCACAGCATTTTGAGAAGTGCTGGCGGTTTGCGTAGTTCCACCTGCACTGGCAGTGGCGGTGGTTGTTGAACCGGAATTAGCGGAGGCACTTGCGGTGGTTGACTCATCAGCTGGTGCTGTCGTGGAAGTGCCGGCGCAACCGAGTAGGAACAGGAGTGCCATTCCGGTTGCTGTGTTTTTCAGTAGTTTTATCATGGTTGTATCAGTATGGGTTTGACATAAAAAAAGCCGCAGATACAAGGTATAGGCGGCTTTTCTCTGTAAGGTTATTTTATCTTAACTGGCAGCTCCAGCTTCTCCCAGCGCATCAGGATGCCATTGCGGACAACATGGTAGGAGAGGCGCTCGTGCATGGCCATGGTGTTGCGTGGCTTCACATTCACCCGCAGTGCATCCTGCCGTTCATCGTATTCTGTGCCCCACTGGCCCGTGGCTTTGTTGAAGATCACAGTCCACTGGTTTTCGCCGGGGATGGTGTAGAAACTGTATTTGCCTTTAGCCAGGTGACGTCCTTCTACCAGCACATCCCTGCTGAATTCGATTGTGGTGGCCTCGTTGGCACCGGCACGCCATACCTTGCCGTAAGGTACCAGCTCACCCCATACCTTACGGTTCTTCACGGCAGGGCTGCTGTACTCGATGGTAACCAGTGCGTCGCCTATTTTACCGGAAGCCGTAGCGGGTGGACTAGGCCGGTTGCTTTTATTGCCGTTTTGTGCCATTACCAGCATTGGACCTAACAACAGGACACAAACCAGCAAGTGTTTTACAAAATGGAAGTTAATCTTCATAGATAAGAAACGAAATTATGATACCTGAATGCTTGGCTAAGATAGTTAAAAATATAGACTGCATTGCAAAAAAATGGTTTAATGCTTGCGGTTGAAATATTATGATAAACAGCTGGGCGCACACTGAACGAAAGCGGGTCAGGCTTCTGTTTTAGCTATACCTTAACAGAATTAGCATTACCTATTCATGAAATACTTTCTTAAATCCAGGGGCAGCGCCTTCGTAGCGGTTTGCTTGCTGCTTGTCTGTTTTTACCTGGGTGTGGCAGGTATAGCCGCGGCTCCTGTGGTTGACAATACAGAGCCGATCGTACTGCGCACCGAAAAGCTGCCTTTTACGCCGCGTGAGTTTTACATCGCCAACGTAATCGACGAGCGCTCAGATAAGAAAGCAGTTGCCTACCTGCTGCCACTAACGGGAGCGGGCAAGGCGCAGCCTGTCGATCTGCAGGGTGGGGGCTACAAAGCTTTGCGCGAGTTCATCAACAAAGGCATACCCGCGAACAAGTCGCTGCGACCTGTGGTGATTCGCCTGAAAGAAATGCAGGTGAAAGAAGCGCAGTCTGCGGCTGGTCGTGTGGCCGGTACCATAGCTGTGGTGATGGCTTTTGAAATGGAGCGTGACGGGGAGACGGTGCAGCTGCTGCAATACAAAGGCGGCGGACGCTACGAGCGCCCAGTGGGCCGAAACGAAGTCACAGAACCTGCGCTGCGCCAGTCCATCAAGGAAGCCCTGCGCTACCTGAACACCTGGATGGACCGGGAAGCGAACACGAACCCGAAACTGGCCAAAGGTATAAAGGTGACTTTTACGGACTATACCGCACCCGCCGATCATGACACGGTGTTCTACGACCCGGGCAGACCTCTGAACTGGAATGACTTTAAAGCGGATGTGAACCGCACGAGCCGTTACGCTGCCACTGTGTTTCCTAGCTTTGCCTACGAAGGCGAGACTGAGGTAAAAGACGGCATCATCCACCTCAACCTCAACATGAAGGTATACGTGCTGAAAAGCTCGTCCTGGGTGAAGGAAAATGCCCGAAACCCTTACGGACTCAACCACGAGCAGCGGCATTTTGATATCGTAAAACTGGTGTCGGAGCGCTTTAAGCAGAAGATAAAGCCGGAAGACTTGTCCCTGGCCGACTACAACAGCAACATCCAGTACCTTTTCATTGAATCATATCGCGAGATGAACCAGCTGCAGGACCAATATGACTCCGAAACCCGTCACGGCCTAGACACAGCAGCCCAGGAACGCTGGAACCAACGCCTGGAGCAGGAGCTCAAAGCAATGCAAGTGAAATGAGTTTAGGGGTTTGAGAGTTTAGGAGTGAGGATTAGTAGGGGGCCGGATTTAATAAATATTTTACTTCGCAGATCTCGCGCCATATAAGTCAGAGCAATGTGTAGAGCCGTTAAGTAGAAAGATACTGTCCTAAAACAGAAGGCCTGCCAGAAATTTCTGGCAGGCCTTCTGTTTTAAAATTTGACAATCTTCTTAAACTCTCAAACTCCCCAACTCTTAAACTCCTAAACTCTTCTCCTGCACATAGAAGTTCGGGTCGATGGTCAGTTTGGTGCCGGCTTTTACTTTCTTTATTTCTTTCCAATCAGTAGTGGGCTCGAGCCACTGCTCTTCGCCGTTCAGGTATACCTTCACCGGCATATCGAAACCTTCCACCGCATTGGCCCAACGGTACGTTAGCTTTTTCCTCTCCAGTCGGTACTCCAGTGTAGGGATGCGGGTGTCGCGCAGGTACTGGTCGAAGAAGCGGCTGAGGTCACGGCCTGCGTGTTGTGAGAGGTAATTTTCGATCTGCTCTGTGGTTACTGTTTGGTGGTAGAAATCCTTGTTGAGCCCACGAAGGATGCCGCGCCACTTTTCGTCGTCGTTCACAACCTGGCGCAAGGTATGCAGCATGTTGGCACCTTTCGGATACATATCGCCGGAGCCGCTTTTGTTTACGTTGTAATAGCCGATGATCGGGCGGTCGTTGCGGATGTTCTGGCGTATACCGATCACGTATTCGCTGCCCGCCTGCTTGCCGTAGTGGTATTCCACGAAGAGCGGTTCGGAATAGGTCGTGAAGCTCTCATGGATCCACATGTCCGCCACATCCTTGTAGGTGATGTTATTGGCGAACCATTCGTGACCTGTTTCGTGGATGATGATGTAGTCAAATTTCAAGCCCCAGCCTGAGCCACTCAGGTCGCGACCGCGGTAGCCGTTCTGATAGCCGTTGCCATAGGTAACAGAGCTCTGGTGCTCCATACCCAGGTAAGGAGCCTCTACAAGCTTATAGCTGTCTTCATAAAAAGGGTAGGGGCCAAACCAGTGTTCAAAGGCATCCAGCGTTCTGAGCACATCTTTGAACTGCACCTTCGCCTTTTCCAGGTTGTCGCGCAGCACCCAGTAGTCGCAGTCCAGCACGCCTTTCTCGCCCTGGTACTTCTCCCCGAAATGTACATAGTCACCTATGTTGATGTTCACGCCGTAGTTGTTGATCGGGTTGGTCACGGCCCAATGGAAGGTGCGGGTACCGTCTTGGTTTTCATCCACGCCACGCAGACGACCGTTTGACACGTCTGTTAAGTCTTTGGGAACCGTCACGCTCATCAGCATACTGTCCGGTTCGTCGTACATGTGGTCTTTGCAGGGCCACCACAGACTCGCACCGGCTCCCTGGTTTGAACTGGCGACAAACGGTTTGCCGCGCTCATCACGTTTCCAGGTAATGCCGCCGCTCCAGGGCGGGTTTTTGCTTACCTGCGGCTTGCCGCCATAGTATACCTCTACCTCGTTCTGAGCCCCTTCATGCTGCGCCTCTACCAGCTGCACAAAGTAGGCATTGCCTTCCTGCCGCACATTCAGCTGCTTGCCGTTTTGAAGCACACGCTCCATCCGCATAGGAGGCTGCAGATCGATCTGCATGATCTGGTAAGGCTCCAGCACTTTGTAGCGGATCGTGTTTTTACCGTGGATGCTGCTGTCAGCCGGGTTCACGCTGATATCGAGGTGGTAGTGCGTGAGGTCCCACCAGGCACGCTCGGGTGTGATGGTGCCGCGCAGCGTATCTTGCCGGGTGAAGGTAGGGGCTTGCGCCTGTGCCGATACAGCACTCAAGGTAAGCAGTGCCATCGCAGCCGGAAGCACGACCTTGAGAGGCAGGGTGAATTTTTTCATAGTGTTCACTTTTTAACTGATCATTAAAGATAGCTGAATTTTGTAAAACGATTTGCTATTTCAGGAGCTGATAGCTGGCCTGGTGATACCTGTCCGGTGAAAAAGCGTCGCTCAGCACACTCTCTTTTTGGTGCATCAACTGCTCCGCCAGTACCTTGCCGGTTGCCGGCGCCAGACTAACGCCCATCATGCTGTGGCCGGTGCCGAAGAATACATTGTTCCAGCGCTGGGTATAGCCAATGTAAGGCAAACCATCCGGAGAGCAGGGACGAAGTCCGCTCCAAACGTTCTCTTTCTGAGGCAGCCGACATTTGAAATTGGTATAGTAGCGGGCTATGGAAGCATGTATACCCTGTACCCGTTTCATGTTGATGTGCCGGTTGGCAGGGGTGATCTCCATGGTGCCGCCAAAACGTACTTTATCTCCGTAAGGCGTCACGGCGACACGCTCTTCAGTGAGAATAGTTGGCCGCTGTATAGCCGGATTGTTGTTCACCACGAAACTGTAGCCTTTGCCGCCCAGCATGGGCAGGTTGAGTTGCAGCTTGCGGGCCACCTCACCCGACCAGGATCCGGCGCAGACGATGAGGTGATCTGTGGCTATGTCGCCTTTGTCAGTCACAACGGCCGTGACACGCCGACCGGTGGTTGCAAAGTTGAGTACCTCCAGATGCGATACCATGGAAACGCCTCTATCGAGCAGGAGGCGGTGCAGACAAGCTGAAAGTGCCGCCGGATTCAGGTGCGCATCGCCCGGGAATAATACCCCTCCCAGTACATCTAATTCCAGGTTAGGTTCTAGCCCCTGCACGTCCTGCGGTGACAGGATCTCTGCCTCCAGACCATGCTGCCGTGCCAGCAAGGCAAACTCCTTTTCCTCGTGTGCGCCTTCTGCTGTTTTATAGAGCATCAGCAGTCCATCCTGCTTCAGCTCTATCTCCGGGTGCTGGGCAGCGAAATCCAGGTATAGACTCTTGCTCAGCAGACTCAGGTTTTTGAGATAGGGGATGCTGTTGGCAACATGCTGGGGCGTAGCAGCTCTGTAGAAATGCATGCACCACTGCATCAGCCTGCGGTCCAGTCGCGGGTGTATGTAGAAGGGACTGGTGGAAGAAAGCATCCAGCGAAGCCCTTTGCTGATGATGCCCGGTGAAGCCAGCGGAATAATGTGGCTTGGCACGAGCATACCGGCATTGCCGATGCTGCAGTTGTCGCGTAGATCGCCTTTGTCGATGATCGTGACACTGAAACCTTCTTCGGTCAGATACCAGGCGGTAAACATCCCGATGATGCCGCCTCCAACGATGACTACTTTGCTCATATCAGATCACCTGAAAACCGTGTACATAAGGGTCATCGTCATCCAGGAAGATCGTGTTCAAACCAGTGACCATCGCCCAGCCTTCTATACCTGGCAGTATGGCCGGTCTCCCGGCTACGGAGGTTTCACCTTCTATCGTGCCTTTGAAGACGGAGCCGATATAGCTTTCGTGGATAAATTCCTGCCCCGGCTGCAGCAGTCCCTTCGCATACCACTGCGCCATTCGGGCCGAGGTGCCGGTGCCGCAGGGCGATCGGTCAATGGCATTGTCGCCATAGAACACCGCATTGCGGGCCGTGGAAGTAGCAACAAGGGGTTCGCCAGCCCAGAGGATGTGGGAGAGGCCTCGGATGGTGTCATTTTCGGGGTGCACAAAGGTATAGCGCTCGTTCATGCGCTTGCGAATTTCCCGGCTCCAGGAAATCAGTTTATCGGCTGTGAAATCCTGTATACCTGAAAAATTCTCCTGCGGATCGATGATGCCGTAGAAGTTGCCGCCATAGGCCACGTCGAGTTTAAGCTCGCCCAGATCGGGGCACTCCACCGTCAGGTTCTCCGCTTCCAGGTAGGAGGCTACGTTGGTCAGCTTCACCGTCTTTACTTTTTTGCCTTCCTGGGTATAGCTTACCTTCACCAGTCCGGCCGGTGTTTCAAGCCGCAGCTGTCCAAGAACTTTCGGTGTGATCAGGCCCTCCTCCAGGGCGATGGTGACGGTGCCGATGGTGCCGTGTCCACACATGGGCAGACATCCGCTTGTCTCAATATAGAGCACGCCTATGTCATTCTCAGGGTCGTGTGGCGGGTAGAGGATGCTCCCCGACATCATGTCATGACCTCGCGGCTCGAACATCAGTCCACACCTGATCCAGTCATACTCGCGCAGAAAGTGCTGACGCTTTTCGCTCATGTTGCTGCCCTGCAGAATAGGACCACCGCCTGCAACCAGCCGAACGGGGTTGCCGCAGGTATGGGCATCGATGCAAAAGAAGGTTTTCCGTGCCATGACCTAGATGCTGTCCTGTGTAAGTTGCCCGTTGATCGTGCGCCACACCTTATGCGGATTTTCATCCTTCAGCTCTTCTGGCAGAAGCGCCTGCGGTGCCGACTGGAAAGTAACCGGCCGTGCGAATCGTTTGATGGCGTAGGTGCCAACCGATGTAGAGCGGCTGTCGGTAGTAGCAGGGAAAGGTCCACCGTGCGTCATGGCAGGAGAAACTTCCACACCGGTTGGTACACCAGAGAAGAGTATTCGACCGCATTTTTCACGCAATGTTTCTACCAGTTTCTCCGATTCGGTGAGTTCCTGTTCTGTACCCCAGACCGTGCAGGTCAGCTGCCCCTGTAGCTTGCTGGCCACCTGCTCCAGTTCCACTTTGTTTTCATAGGTCACAATCATGGCATAGGGTCCGAATACCTCCTCCTGCAAGGTAGGGTGCTGCAGCCAGTGCTGAGCAGTCGTTTTAGCCAGGGCTGCGCCGCCCGTTAGCAGATCTTCAGCCGGAGCCAGGATCATTTCCACGCCCTCGTGCGTGTGCAGACCTTTTAAGTTCTGGTAATAATTGCTGCAGATGGTTTCGTGTAGCATTTTTTCGGCAGGAGCGTCCCGCAGTTTCTCTGCGAATGTCTCCAGAAAGGTATGGCTCGTCTCTGAGGCAGGGTAGAAGACAAGGCCCGGGCAGGTGCAGAACTGCCCCACACCGAGCAGCACCGACTGGGCTGCCAGCGCCGCCAGTTGCTCACCGTTACCGGTGGCTTTTTCCGGAAGCACGAAGATCGGGTTCACACTGCCCATTTCGGCAAACACAGGTATAGGCACTTCCCGCTGACAGGCCAGGTCGAAGATGGCTTTACCTCCTTTAAAGGAACCTGTGAACGCAACGGCCTTCGCCTGCGGATGCTGCACCAGTTGCTGCCCGACGTCCACGCCACCGCTTACATGCTGGAATATACCCTCCGGTAGTTCGCAGCGTTGCAGGGCCTTTTGGATGGCTCTGCATACCAGTTGTGAGGTTTTCGGATGGGCGGGATGCTCTTTGTAGATGACCGGGCAACCTGCTGCCAGGGCAGAGGCCGTGTCGCCGCCGGCAGTGGAGAAAGCCAGCGGAAAATTGCTCGCCCCAAACACCACCACCGGCCCCAGCGGAATAAGTATGCGCCGCAGGTCCGGACGAGGTAAAGGCGTTCGGTCAGGTATAGCCGTGTCAATCGTAGCCTCCAGCCAGCTGCCTTCCTCCACCAGCGAAGCAAACAGTCGCAACTGACCTACTGTACGGCCCCGCTCCCCGGTTAGTCTTGCCAGCGGCAGGTTCGATTCTAGGTGTGCCGTCTCCAGCAGCTCATCGCCCAGTTGCTCTATTTCTTCGGCAATGCTGCGCAGCAGTTCTGCCTTTGCGGTGGCAGGTAGCTTTTTATACCTGCCGAAAGCCATGTTGGCTTTCGTGAATATTGCATCAAATGACATGGTCGATCTCTTTTAAGTTTGGCAATGCGGGACGGGTGCGTATACCTTCTTCAATGATGGCCAACACGCGCTGCCGTTCTTCACCGATCAGCGGAAGTCGCGGTGCGCGAATATGCTCGGTACCCAGTCCGACCTGTTGCTCGGCCAGCTTGATGTACTGCACCAGTTTCGGGTGGATGTCCAGCTCCAGCAGCGGCAAAAACCAGCGGTAAATGTCGCGGGCCTCCTGTATGCGTCCGGCCTGCACCAACTTATAAATAGCCACCGTCTCTTTCGGAAAAGCACAGACCAGGCCAGCAACCCAGCCATGTGCGCCCATCACCAGACTTTCCATCGCCAGTGTATCCACGCCACAGAGTATTTTGATCCGGTCGCCGTAGCGGCTACACATGCGGGTAACGTTGGAAATGTCCCGGGTTGACTCCTTTACCGCCTGAATGTTGTCATGTTGCAGCAGCTCGTCAAACATCTCCAACGTCACCAGCGTCTTGTAGTCAGTTGGGTTGTTGTAGATCATAATAGGAAGCGAAGTGCTGTCGGCCACGGCTCTGAAGTAGGTGACCACTTCACGGGCATCGGCGGGATAGCGCATGGGCGGGAGCAGCATCAGGCCTTTCGCACCGATTTCTTCTGCTTCTCTTGCCCGCTGTACAGCCTCCCGGGTAGCGCCTTCTGCTATGTTGAGAATGACCGGCACTTTATCGTCTACATGGGCAATGGTGCGTGCGGTCAGTTCCTGTTTTTCAGGTATAGTGAGTACACTTGCTTCGCCCAAGGTGCCCCCTAGGATAATGCCGTCAACACCTGCTTCCAGCTGTGCATCTACGTTGCGGAGGAATGTGTTATAGTCAATGGCCCCATCCGCATAAAACTTGGTGGTGAGGGCAGGGTATACGCCGTTCCAGTTCATAAGCTTTTCTTTTTATCAAAAGTAGCTCACATCAAGCGCCTTATCTTCCACAGGATTAGTGAATAATGGTACTATATTGACCTTATGCTGGTGAATATCTGCTAAAATGATTAATATGGTATTATGAAGAAGGTGATCCCATTTAAGATTCCAAAGTCAAGCAAGGAGTTTGTGCGCTTTCAGGAGGACAGACAGCCTTATTTCTATGACAAACTGCACCAGCATCCCGAGATCCAGCTGAGCTGCATCCTGAAGGGGGAGGGGAAGCTGATCGTGGGCGATTATCTGGGGCGCTTTAAACCGGGTGATATTTTTCTGCTGGGCCGCGACGTGCCGCATGTTTTCCGCAGCGACAAGGTATACTATGAAACAGACGGCAGGCTGGAATGCCATGACCTGATCGTGTTCTTTGACACGGAGGCATTGGGACAGGCTTTTTGGGAGGCAGAGGAGCTTCAGGAAGTCAGAAGCTTTCTCGACAAATTGAAAGGCTGCTACCAGGTGCAGGGAATCAACGTGCCAACATTCACGCGGCAGGTAGAACTGCTGAAGGAAAAATCAGGGCTTGACAAGATGCTGGCCGGTTTAGAGTTGCTGCAGGTGCTGTTGCAGGAAGCAAAGTTGGAGCGGCTTAATCTGGATGACCGGGTGCAGGACCTGTCGGAACGGGAGGGCAGGCGCATGGACCAGGTGCTGCACTTTCTGGTAGAGCAGAGCCACCGGGCTATATCTTTGGAAGAAGCAGCGGCCGTTTCCAATCTGAGCAGGGAGGCCTTCTGCCGTTTTTTCAAGGAAAGAACCCGCAAGACGTTCACAGCTTTCCTGAACGAGATCCGGGTCGGGAATGCCTGTCATATGCTCAGGAAGGAAGACGCTACCATTGCCAGTGTGGCTTTCTGCGTGGGCTTCTCCAATCTCTCACATTTCAACCGGGTGTTCAAAAACATCATGGGTTGTTCTCCCAAGGTATACCGCCAGGCAGGCCGGGAGAAATTGAAATACGATTAAAAGCGAACTATAATCAACGACAAAGGGCCCCGCATGCTGCGGAGCCCTTTGTTTGTTTTACGATTTATATATAACCAGACTAAGCCAGTTTCACATTTACCGCGTTTAGTCCTTTTTTGCCTTCTTTTACTTCGAATGTTACTTCGTCGTTCTCTCTGATCTCGTCGATCAAACCTGTTACGTGTACGAAGTACTCTTCGTTTGTTTCACTGTCTTTGATAAAACCGAAACCTTTGGTTTCATTAAAGAATTTTACTTTTCCGTTACTCATGATGTTTTGTTGTTAATACATGTTAGACACTGCAGAACGGTAAATCGTTCATACTAGGTTACAACTTTTTGCAAAAATTTTAAAATTATGCCTTTCTGTCGTTTCAAGGCCCATTATTTTTTTTAAACGCGCTTTCCTCAAACTTAGTCTTTCTGAAACAGACAAAAAAAAATCCGGCAGCCAGGTATAGCGCTGCCGGATTTCATCAGGTATAAGCTGTCTATTGCTTAGCCGTAGATCTGGTTTAGCAAACCGGCCAGACGAACGCCCGCCTGCAGAATGCGCTGCTCTACTGTGCTGAAGTTATCGTAGCTGTAGCGGTAGCTCAGGCGACCATCTTCCGGTATATTGTATACCTGCTCCCTCAACTGTACAGACTCATAAGCCCAGTCGCGCACGCCGGTTGACTGCCAGCTTTTCACCTGATCTTTTGATGGTGTGCCCACAAATCTGGCCAGTTCAGTAAAGCTTAGGTTTTTGCCGTCGATCATGTCGCTGTCCCATACGCGGTGCAGGTTGGAGGGCTGTCCGAACCACTGCAGTTTCACCGCGTTGCCGCCCATGTCGCCTTCTTTGCCCACGTGCAGTGGCTGGTGCAGGTCACCTACCAGGTGCACCAGGTACTTCAGGTACTCCTCTTCCTGCTGTGCGGTCAGGTTTCCGGCTTTCAGCACAGTCACCAGTTCCTCAATCTTCATGATGATGTCACCATTCGGGTTCTTTTCCGTGTGCTCGTACTTCATGCCGCCCGGTACGGTTACCCAGTGCCAGTCGTGCGTGTGGTTATAAGCTGCGTCCGATTTGATATCGTCCATCCACACCGACACTTCTGCCAGGGAATTATCGGCCAGAACTCTGGTGATCTTCTTCTTCGCTTTTTTGCTCAGGTGCTGCTCCGCTATCAGACCCACGGCACGGTGTCCGTTTTGCCCCCAGGCCATCGCCTGTGACACAAACAGGGGGATAAATAGCAGAATACAAACTATTTTTTTCATCGATAAAATTATTGGATTTTTGATGCTGCAAAACAACGGCTTTTTTGCGTAATTGTGTAGACCAAAGCCTATTTCTTTTAAAGAATGGCTTTTCAGGCATTAAAGTTCAGTGGCATGCGGCTGCTGTTACGGCTCACTATTTTATACGGATCCACCGGTATGAAAATACTCTTTACAGGCTTACTCATGATGGCAGTGATACTCAACGCAGGCGCACAGGATCGCAAGCGTACCCGCGACTATGGCATCCGGATCGGGGTGCTGCCAACCGGTACGCACAATGCCATTACCGATGTGGCCGGTCTTCGGGTAGGGCATACTACATTGGTGCAAGGAGAGCAGATCCGGACAGGAGTAACAGCAATTGTACCGCATGGCGGCAACCTCTTTCAAAATAAAATACCGGCGGCGGTATACGTAGGCAACGGTTTTGGCAAACTGGCCGGAAGCACGCAGGTACAGGAACTTGGCAACCTGGAGTCGCCTATCATCTTAACTAACACGCTGGGAGTAGGCACGGCCATGAATGCGGTGGTTGGCTATACCTTGCAATTGCCCGGCAATGAAAACGTGCAGTCCGTGAATGCGCTGGTGGGCGAGACGAACGACGGTTACCTGAACGACATACGGGGCAGGCATGTAAAAGAGGAGCATGTACTGCAGGCGATCAGGCAGGCCGCTGGCGGGCCTGTGGCCGAAGGCAATGTAGGGGCCGGAACCGGTACAGTCTGCTTTGGGTATAAAGGTGGAGTCGGAACGGCATCGCGCAAACTGCCTGGCAGTCTCGGCGGCTATACCGTGGGCGTATTGGTGCAGAGCAATTTCGGGGGTGTACTACAAATCGACGGAGCGCCTGTAGGAGAGGAGCTGGGCAAGTTTTCGTTCAGCAAGCAGGTGCTGGAAAGTGCCGATGGCTCATGCATGATTGTGGTGGCGACTGATGCGCCTGTAGACGCCCGCAACCTGGAGCGCATCGCAAAACGGGCCATGATGGGACTGGCCAAAACAGGTGGCATCGCCTCCAATGGCAGCGGCGATTTTGTGATCGCCTTCTCCACCAATGAAGGTTTGCGTATACCTTATCAGTCAGATGAAAAAACACAGACCTTTACGCTGCTCCGCAATGATGAAATGTCGCCTCTGTTCATGGCCACGATTGAGGCAACAGAGGAAGCGATTATCAATTCCCTTTTCAAAGCAGAGTCTATGAAAGGCCGCCAGGGCAACACGATTGAAGCACTTCCTATCCAACCAGTCATCAAAATACTCAAGAAACACAATGCCATCAAACGATAAGCTTTTCGCCTACAACCTGGGCCAGATCGTACCACTGAGTGGGGCCAATCTGCACATCAGCGACCTGTCCGTGCAACGCGGGTATGGGGTGTTCGACTTCGTGAAAGTGCAGCAGGGCTATCCGCTGTTTCTCGACGATTACCTAGACCGCTTTTACCAGTCAGCAGAGTTGATGCACCTGGCCGTTCCCCTGTCTCGGGAAGAGATAAAGGAGGTGATCTCTAAACTGACGGATCTGAACGCGCTCCCGGTGGCAGGGATGAAGATGATTCTGACCGGTGGCTACTCCGAGGATGGTTTCACGCCGATGAATCCCAACCTGCTCATCACACAGTTGCCGCTTACGCTGCCTTCAGCCGAGAAGGTGGCACAGGGGATCCCGATCATGACGCATGACTATGTGCGCGAAGTGCCGGAGGTGAAAACGATCAATTACTCCATGGGTATACGCCTGCTGCACGAGCAGAAGGCAAGTGGGGCAGAAGAGGTGCTGTATGCTAAAAACGGTATCGTGTCAGAGTTTCCGCGCTGCAACTTCTTTATCGTGACCCATGACGGCACCGTCGTGACACCAGCCAGCAATATCCTAAAGGGAATTACCCGCAAAAATGTGCTGATGCTGGCCGGACGCAGGTATAAAACCGAATTACGTGATATCCGCCTAGAGGAAGTGCTGCAGGCCAAAGAGGCTTTCCTGACGAGCACCACAAAGCGTATTCTGCCTATTGTACGGATTGATGAAGCCCTGATCGGGACAGGCAAACCGGGGGAAATTAGTATGCAACTGCTACAGGACCTGATTGGCCTGGAAGAAGAACACGTGGCAGCTGCAAAAGGCTAGTATGCTGCTGTAATTCCATTTGCAAAAAGCGTTTTCCAGCATCTAAGAAGCGGTTTTCTAATAAGTACAGAATTTCTTCAAAATCAGCCCGTATATAGCACCCATAAGGGTTGTACTATGAAGAAATACATTTACTGCTTACTCCTGAACTGGCTTGTACTCCCGGTGTGGGCATATCAGCCAACAGATTTAAACCTTCACATTCCAGACACTGCCGTAGTTGAGCAAGCGGCCGACATGCCAGCTCATGCAACAGGAAGAAATAAGCTGAGCCTGCTGGCCAGGAAAGCAGCCGTCCCCTCCTTGCTGATCGGGCTGGGTATCACCCACATGGATGATGAAGGCCTGTTTGAAGGCAGCAGGGGCCTGCGTCGGGTCGTGCGCAGCAATTACCACGACTTTAGCACCAAGCTCGACAATTATACCTACCATGTACCGGTCGCCATGGCTGTCGGGCTCAATATTGCTGGGGTGCGGGGGGAACACCATTTTACGGAACAGGCCATCCTGCTGGGGATGACACACCTGCTCAACCGCACCCTGACCAACAACCTGAAAGGCCTGACGGCTATAGATCGCCCTGACGGATCCTCTAACGATGCTTTTCCCTCTGCCCATACCAGTACGGCTTTTGCCTATGCCACTTTCTTTCACAAAGAGTACGGCAGCCGAAGTGTGTGGTACAGCGTAGCCGGCTACTCCTTCGCAACCGCTACCGGAGCACTACGCATTCTGAATGACAAACACTGGCTCTCGGACGTGCTGGCCGGAGCAGGTATAGGTGTACTGTCTGCGGAGGTGGTGTACATGGTATACCCTTTCATTCAGAGGAAAATTGCCCAAAGCCACCACAAAAAAAATCAGAAGCTAGGCATCATGCCGTTTCACAGCAGCGGAGCGACCGGCATTGCAGTAGTCTACCGGATTCCCTGATTTTTGACAAAAACAAAAGCCTGGCGCAGGAGCACCAGGCTTTCTCGTTTCGGGGAAATTAAAGACTTTTGTTATACCTGTGGATCACCCCTTTTCCTTTTTTGCTGCCTTCACTGGCTATGTATAGTGCGCCGTCCTGACCGAAAGTAAGTCCCTCAGCCTGTCGGAGCATCTTTTTATCCAGATCAACTGTTTTGGTGATCTGACCCTCTCTGTTAAGGATATACAGCCTGTTGTTCACGGCATCCAGCATGTAAAATACGCCGCTTGTCGGGTGCAGCTCCAGTGAGGAGGGTTGCAACACATCATAACCTGATTTCTGCTTTTCCCCTTTTTTAGGTGGTTGCACCTGCCCCAGCGAAATGCTGGTAACAGGCTCAGTCAGGTATTTCTTAGAGTCCAATGAAAACGCATAGATGGCCTTCTGCGCTTTCAGCTTCGGATCGTAACCCTTAGGAGCCAGCAACAGTCGGTTGTGCTCCTGGTCATAGGCGAGCCCTTCTATGTTGATAGTAGCGGGGAATGAGGCTTCGTATACCTGCACAGTCGGCTTATTGTTCCTGAGCCCGGCCACTTCGAAGAGGGTGCCGTCACTCCGCACAATATAGGCGTTCTCACCAGCCACTGCTATACCTTCATAGTCTCCGGGTCCAGCAAAAGGAATCTCCTGACTGATCACTTTCTGCTCCAGGTCATAGATAAAAATCTTCCCAACTTCATCCTGCACACAAGCCATACTGCCATCTGGTAGCATGGCGATGCCAGACACTTCACGCAGCACTGGTGGTAAGTCCCAGCGCAACTCCGGCATGCCCAGGTCATCTGTTGTCGTTCCGCTACCGCTAAGAGGCAGGAGGGAGGCTGCCTGCTGCCTGGACGGCGTAGCGGCATTAGTAGACCTTTCCAGCAGTTCGCCTTTTTCGTTGAATCGCAGCCAGATGTCCCGGGTGCCTTTTTCCAGTTCGATCACAAAGCTTGTCAGGCTACCTTCCTGCACCCGGTGTACCTCGTCTATTTTATAGCTCTTAAACTCCTGCTGCAACTGGGCTGCTACTCTTTTCGGCAGGTATTGTTCTTCAATCTCTTCAGTGTAGCTCAGCAAGGTGCCGTCTTCCTCAAAAAGCGCCTTCCGCTCCCGGCCGCTTATTTTGAACTCAGCCTCGTAGAGACTATCCATGCTGTCCCAGTCAACCCGCTTGATGGTAGGGTAGCTTTCCACAAATTTGACCTTGACTGCATCAGGTACGTTTCGGGCCGACCAGATCTGATCACAGCTGCTCAGGGTGGTGCCTGCTACAAGGGCCATTGCCCACAAAAATTTATGTTTCATAGTATGCTTCTTAATTCTTCGTGTATCTGTTAGGATATACTGTGAGAATTTGAAGCAATTCTGAAGAAAGGGGGCATCAGGCGTTTTTTTTCTGAAAATTTAGCCGGAGCACGTGCAGGCCCTCTTCGTAGGTATAAGAGGGTTGTAATTGGTAGAGCTCACTGATCTTGCTGACGAGTGCCAGCCCGATACCCAGCGATCCGGATAGCTTGCCGCCGCTTCTGAAGCGCTCAAACAAACTCACCGGCTCCTCCTGAAGGGCTTCGCCTGAGTTTTTGATACAAAGTTCATCTGCCTGCAGGTTGATCCGGATGATTCCGCCCGTACTGTTATGCCGGATGGCATTGAGCAGCAGGTTGGAAATCAGGATTTCGCATAGGCCAGTATTCATCTCCACAAATACTGGTTGCATCGCTTCGATCTCTACCTGAATGCCGTGCATCAGCATCATCTCCTGCAACTGATCGAGTTGCTCCTGCAGCAACTCATGCAAGGGGATGACTTCGTTTTCTGAAAACTCCCTGTTCTCGATGCGGGTTAGCAGTATAAGCGATCGGTTGAGTCGCGACAGGCGGTTAATGGAGGCGTGCATTTCATCCAGCATGGCTGCCTGTTGCATGGTCAGGTTATCGGACTGCATGAAGAGCTCCAGTTTGTTGCTCACAATTGCCAGCGGTGTTTGTATTTCGTGTGAGGCGTTTTCAGTGAACTCTTTCAGGTTCAGGTAATCGTTATGGATTTTGCCGGTCATGGCCTGCAGCACTTCATTCAACTCCTGAAATTCCTGAGTGTTGGATGGCTTCAGAACAAGTGGTTTTCGCTGTGTCAGGCTGTAGCGCTTGGCTCGCTCCAGGGTGTCGTAGAAGTTGCGCCAGTTGTATTTATTGATAAAGTAGTTCACCCCGGCAAGGCCGACGAGTAACAGCACAAATATCCAGGCCATTGCCAGCATGGTGCTCTCAAACAGGTCCTCAAAGTCCATCAGCGACTTGAGGATGGTATACTCAAAGGGTTTGCCATCCTGGTAGGTCGTGAACGTGAGTTTGCGGAAGGGCACATACTCTTCATCATAAGTACTGAATATCAGCGTATCCGACAGGGCTTCGAGGGCTCCGGCGTGTGCACTGGTTTCCCTCACAATGATGGCCTCTGATATACCTGAGGTCACACTGGGAAGTTCGTTGTGCCGCCGGATGTATTCGATGATGTTCTCTTTGTCTGTAAAAAGCTGGTCATCCACTTCGTCGTAGATCTCTGTCTGCAGGATCTTATAAAAGCTAAGGCCTCCCAGTAAGAACACGATAACAGAAACCAGGAGATAGTAGAGACTGGTCTTGGTGAGAATGCGCATCAGAAGCTGAATTTATAGCCCATGCCGTATACGGTCGTGATAGGGTCCTCGCCGCCCGCCTCCACCAGCTTGCGTCGCAAATTTTTGATATGCGTGTACACAAAATCAAGCGAGTCGAGGGTTTCGATGTGGTCGCCCCACAGGTGCTCGGCGATGGAATCTTTGGTTAGCACCCTGTTTTTGTTTGTGACAAAGTAAAGCAGCAGGTCATACTCTTTTTTGGTCAGGGTGAGCTTGCGTCCCTGCACCAGCGCCTCCGCCGAATCCGGGTGTACCTCGAGACTTCCGATCCGGATGATTTTGTGTCCGTTGAAATTCCGGCGCCTTATTACGGAGCGCAGCCTGGCGTTGAGTTCTGACAGATGGAAAGGTTTGGTGAGGTAGTCGTCAGCCCCGAGCTCAAGTCCCGTGATTTTATCGTCGAGGGCATTCTTTGCCGAAATGATGATAATGCCGGTGTCCGGGCTGTTCTTCTTGAGCAGCCTCACCAGGTCAAGTCCGTTGCCACCCGGCAGGGTCAGGTCAACCAACACACAGGTATAGTGCTGATCTGCCAGCATGCGGGACCCGTCGCGGTAGTTGAGTGCAGCGTCGCAGGTATAGCCGCCCTGCTGCAGGTAGGACACCATGGAGGCATTAAGGGCTTGCTCGTCTTCAATTATCAGCAGTTTCATCCGGTCATCTTATTTCACGAAGTATACGGAAAGCACCCGAAGTATATGAAATGAATCTGAAGACAATCTGTATTTGATCAGGTCAAGCAAACATTATCCGAATACCCTCGGCTTAAGGTATGAAGAAATTAGATAGTCATTTCAAGTAAGCATGGACATTGGGTAGAGGAAAGCGAGCCTAACTTAAAGAAATTGGGAGTCCTTCAATGTAATGGCTACATTTCAGATTTCTGCCGGAAGCCGGAGCGACGAAAAGCAAACCTCGGATGCTAGTGCTATACCTGACTTAAAACCAGCGGATTCGCTTTTTCTTTTTCTCTTCCTGCTTTCGCCGCCTTTCTTCCTGCTTCCGTTCGCGGTTGCTCTTTGCCTGGTTCTTCCAATCTTCATAGGTTTTTACAACCCGGTCGGCTATCCGGTCAAATATATTCTCGGGCTCAGGTGGAGCATCGCGGTAAGACTCACAGCTAAGCATGCCCTGCAGGTGGGAGGGCAGCGGAGCAAAACGACCACTGTGCAGGCTGGCAAATTCTTTGTCCTGGGCGACGCGGCGCATGTACTCGCCCCATACCGGCATGGCCGTGCGGGATCCCTGGCCTTCGCTGATCGTTCTGAACCGCACTTTCGGACTTTCTGCCCCGACCCAAACACCGGTTACCAGTTCAGGGGTGATGCCGATGAACCAGCCATCCGCGTGTTCCTGCGACGTGCCTGTTTTACCGGCAATATCCATGCGCAGACCATACTCCGTACGCAGGCGGGCAGCGCTGCCTTCTTCCACCACGCCCTGCAGCAGGTGCAGCATAATGGCCGCATTGTCACGCGACAGCACCCGCTGGGTTCCGCTGCCGCTGCGATGCTGATGAATCACGCGGCCCTGCCGGTCCTCTATACGCTCAATGTAGATAGGCGCCGTCTTATACCCACCGTTCGCAAAAGCCGAGTAAGCGCTTACCATTTCCAACAGCGAAAGATCAGCCGTGCCCAGTGCCAGCGAAGGTACCCGTGGCAGGTCCTGCTGTATACCCATGCGCTTGGCCAATGCGACGGTACGGTCAACACCTGTTTCCAGGATCAGATGTGCTGAAATAGTGTTGACCGACTGCGCCAGTGCTCCCCGCATGGTATACTCGCCGCCATACTGCCCGTTGGAGTTCCGGGGCGACCAGTCGTCATACTCGGGGTAAGTCGTAAGCTCGTTCGGGAAATAATCGCAGGGCTTTATACCTTTCTCGAGTGCGGCTGCATACACAAACGGTTTGAAAGTGGAGCCTACCTGCCGGCGGGAGCGTACGTGGTCATATTTAAAAGCGTGGTGGTTGATGCCACCCACCCAGGCGCGGACATAGCCGGTAGCAGGCTCCATCGACAGCAGTCCTGTGTTCAGAAAGCGCTGGTAGTAAGCGAGGGAGTCCATCGGGGTCATGGATTTGTTGCTGTTGCCTTTCCAGCTGAAAACCGGCATGTTCACCGGTTGCCGAAAGTTCTCCAGTACCTCCTCGTCGGAGGCTCCGCTTGCTTTGAGTTTCTTATAGCGGTCAGAGCGCTGCATGGCCAGCTGAATCACCGAGGCATCTGAGCCCCAGGGGGTACGGCCTTTCCAGTGCGCATCGAACTGCTGCTGCAGCTGCGCCATTTTCTTGCGCACCGCCTGTTCGGCATGCCGCTGCATACGGGAGTCGATCGTGGTATAGATTTTCAGCCCGTCTGTATACAGATTGTAAGGTTGACCATTCTGCTTGCGCTGGGCTGCAGCCCACTGCACGAGTTCCTGTCGCAGCTGCTCCCGGAAGTAAGGGGCCATGCCATCATTATGCGTGACATAGCGGTAGTTCAGTTTAAGCGGAAGCTGTTTCAGGGAGTCAGCCTGCTGGGGGGTGAGGTAGTCATAGCGGGCCATCTGGTTGAGTACCACATTCCGGCGCTTAAGTGAGCGCTCCGGGTACAGACGCGGATTGTAGCTGGTCGTGGCCTTCAGCATACCGATCAGCACGGCCGCCTGCTCGGTCTTAAGCGAGTCGGCAGTTGTGTTGAAGAACCGGCGGGAAGCCCGTTCAATGCCGTAAAGGTTGCCACCCATCGGCACGGTGTTCAGGTATAGCTCCAGCAGTTCCTGCTTTGAGTAAATGCTCTCCAGTTTGCGGGCAATGATGATCTCACGCATCTTGTTGACCGGCATGTCCCAGGGGCGGGAGCCTTTGCGCGGAAAGAGGTTCTTGGCCAGCTGCTGGCTGAGGGTACTGCCTCCGCCAGAACTTTCCTGACCCATCATCAGTGTCTTCACGAATACACGTGCCAGGCTTCGGGTATCCACGCCACCATGCTCATAAAAGCGCACGTCCTCCGTCGCAATCAGGGCGTCAATGGCTACAGGCGCTATATCATCGTACCGGATGTTGGTACGGTCCTGGATGTAGTAGCGCCCGAGCAGCACCCTGTCAGCTGAGTATACCTCAGAGGCGGTGTTGTTCTGGATCGCCTTCAACTGCGCCCGCGAAGGAACGGCACCACCCACTATACCTGTAAACACTGCCAGGTAAAAGATGGTGAATGCGAGCAGCAGAAAGAGCGCTCCTTTCAGGGCAAAGCGCAGTATAGACCGTACTTCTGACAGACGAGGCTTCAAGGGGTTAAACTGACGTACAGCCTGCCATTTTTGCTGCCAATAAGCGGCTGTCAGCTTTGGCTTCTGACTTTGGAAGAACAGGCGAAATTGCGTGCCCAGAAACGTGAGCACGGGCACAAGAAGGCCGTATGTAATTAATCTTATTAGCTTTACGAGCAAACGCTTCATATAAGGTAAGTTTTGCGCAACTGCTGTGGCAGCTGCCGCCAGGAAGCAGGCAATAACCACGCCATACCTTTACTGGTTTTTCAGAGGCCATACGGGAAAAAACATATTCAGGACACCTGGATTTGTCACCGAGCCACGGCTTACAACACAATTAACCTGCATTTTATTCAATTTGTCCCTAACGTGCAATGACTCCTGTGCTCAGTACCAGACATCCTTAAACCTGTACCTTTAAAAGGGAGTATGTGATTTCGTACGCACCATCCTGCCTGTTATTTCTTTATCTGAGGCAGCAAGCACCGGGATGTGTGAATTAGTTATAGCCCGATATTATAGGTAGTTTTGTACTAGCGGCGTTATTTAATGGTAGTATCTTATACCTGAAGCCGGTCACCCAATGCCCTGTCACATGAATTTAGATCAGATCCTGCAGCTGGTAAGCCAGACGACTCAAACCGTCATTCAAGAGGAAGCTCCCCGTGTGGACCAGGAGGCACTGTGGCCCGAAGAAAGTATCAGCGCCCTGCAGCGCAATGGTCTGGCCGGATTGGTGGTGCCCCGCGAAGAAGGCGGCATGGGGCAGGGGCTCTATGCACTGGCACGTGCCTGTGAAACCATAGGCAGTGTGTCGGCCTCTACGGCGCTTTGCTTTGGCATGCACTGCGTTGGCACGGCGGTGATTGCGGCAAAGGCGACAAACCAACAGCGGAAGGAGTTTTTGCAGCCGATTGCGGCAGGGGAACACCTGACCACACTGGCCTTGAGCGAACCCGGCACCGGGTCGCACTTTTATTTCCCGCAGACGCAGCTCCTGCTTCAGTCCGATGAAGAATACCTGATTCGCGGCAGCAAAACCTTTGTGACAAACGGAGGCAAAGCGGACTCCTATGTGGTGTCCACGATGGGGGTAGAGCCTGATGCCACTTTGCATGAGTTTTCCTGCGTGGTAGTCGAAAAGAACCGCAGTGGCCTGGAATGGGGTGCTGAATGGAAAGGCTTGGGCATGCGTGGCAACTCTTCCCGCAGCCTGACCCTGAATGATGTGCGGGTACCGGTACAAAACCTGCTGGGTGAGCGGGGTGATCAGCTCTGGTACGTTTTTCAGGTGGTGGCTCCATTTTTCCTGACCGCCATGTCGGGCACTTACCTGGGTATAGCGCAGGCAGCCTTTGACAATGTGCGTCAGCACCTGATGGACCGGACGCATCGCCACAGCGGCATGTCACTTTCACAACTGGCCCTGCTGCAGCACCGGGTGGGTACGCTGTGGGCAAAGATCGAACGCACCCGTCGCCTGATCTATCATGCCACCGAACTGGCCGACCAGGGTGACCCGGCGGCTGTGCTGCCTATTTTGTCAGCTAAAGCAGAGGTAGCGCACTGTGCCGTAGATGTGGTGAATGAAGCCATGACACTGGCCGGCGGCATTGCCTACCGCGACAACTCCCGCCTCGATGTGCTGCTGCGCGATGCGCGGGCCGCCCATGTGATGGCACCGACGACTGACCTGCTTTATACCTGGCTCGGACGGGCACTGCTCGATCAACCTATTCTGGATAGCTAAACCTGGCGACCAAGATGAAATGTGTCTATTACATAGGACTGCACGAAGATACCCTGCACCTCTTTCAGGAAGAGCTGGAGGACATCAACCTGCAGGCAGTCAGGGAAGAGGATATACTGGGAAACAAAGCTAATCTGACAGCTTGTGACACGCTGCTGGTGGGTGAGCAGGTGCTGAACCCGGTCCGGATCGCACAGGAGTCTTATTCCAGGGACAAGGCCATTTCTATCCTGCTGATCAATGATAAAGCAAACCATCAGAAAGTAAAGAACGCCCTGCAGTTTGCTCCCTTTGTGGGGCCGACCATACAGGCCGTTACGAATGAACTCGGTACCGGCTTAGTTCCGATCGTCGAGGACGCTGTGCAACGTACTGAACAGCGTCGCAGCTATGTGCGCATCCGGTCCGCCGGCTCTTCCATCACGGCCTTTACGCCTAACTACATGGAGAAAGTCCGGGTCAACTACATGACCCGCGTACTGGATGAGGCGCCGATCGGGGCTGCGCTCCTGGCAAAAGACGGCACTGTGCTTAATGTGAACAACTACATTGTGCGCCTGCTGGGCCGCACCGACCGGGATATACTAGGCATTGCCTTTGCTGATCACTTTCCTGAAAGTGAACGGGCCGCTCTGCAGGATTTTATTTCGGACGGTTACCATAGCAAGCAGAAACGCATTTTTGAGTTGGGTAAAGGAGATAGCCGCAAGTTTCTGGAGATATCGATCGGTGATATTGATGCTGAGAGTTCCTCCCCTTATAAGATCGCGATTGTAAATGATGTGACAGAGGCCACACAGGCCCGGCAGCGCACCCTGGCACATGTGGAGGAACTGCAGAAACTGAACGAAGAACTCCGGGTAGTGAACGAAGACCTGGACACCTTTGTCTACACAGCCTCGCATGATCTCAAGTCACCAATCCTGAACATAGAGGGCCTGGTTAACCTGTTGGAGGAAAGTCTCAGTCAGGAGCAACTGGGAGAAGTGCCCGAACTGGATCACATCCGGCGATCGGTAGAGCGCTTCAAGGCCACCATCGGAGACCTGACAGAAGTAGCCCGCATACAGCGCAGCTTTGGACAGGAGGCGAGCGAACTTAGCGTCGCAGACATGGTAGCCGATGTACAGCAGCTGCTTCAGCCTGAAATAGACAAAACCGGTGCCGTGATTGAAGTAGATACCCAGGAGGCTCCGCGCATTTTATTTTCCCGGAAGAACTTCAAAAGCGTACTGCTCAACCTGATGAGCAATGCAATCAAGTACCATGCGCCCCAACGTCAACTCCACATTAAGATCCGGACTACAGTAGAGCAGGACCGTTTCCTGCTGAGTGTGCAGGACAATGGCCTGGGCATCCCAACGGGCAGACAGGACAGAGTTTTCCAGTTGTTTAAGCGGATGCACATGCACGTGCAGGGTAGCGGCATTGGCCTCTACATAGTCAAGCGTATTGTAAGCAACAGCGGTGGCACGGTAGCTGTAACAAGTAAGGAAGGGGAGGGCACTACCTTCACTGTTTCATTGCCTGTACAAATCAAGCTCCCTTAGTCCACCGTCAGCCACTCCAGGGCATCCTCCTCTGCCAGGAAGTAATGGGCCTGATGCTTTAGTGCGGCCTGCTTTAGCTTCTTGCCTATATTTTCGCTGCTCATTTGCTGCAGGGCATCCGCAGAGGTGATCACCGCCAGCTTTCGCAAATTCAGTTTAGGGAGCATTTGCCGCGATGTAGAAATCAACCATCCCTGATCTTCAAGCGTGAGCACGCCCAGGCGCTGGTTATTGAGCAGTAGTCGCTCTAAACGGTGCTCCATCAGTGCGCGGGCTGCCTTGAGCATGCCATAGCGGTACTGTCTGCTCTGCGGCGCTTTTTTCCAGCGGATGTTCATCATGCTTTTCGTCTTGTCCAGTAGGATCGACACAAAGTCTGTTTCAATGGTGATCAGGTCCGGAAGGGATTCAGGCACGCTGGTCGGATTACCGCTCTGAGCAGGAGCAACCGGTACAGCGGCTTGGCCTCTGGTCTTCAGTCCTGACCGTATCATTTTCAAATTGAAGTGAAGCGGAACCCGGATAAATTCTTCACCTGATACTGCCTTGTATTCATTGCCCAGCAACCAACGCAAGCCCTCTTCCCGGTCATCAAACATATTGGATTCATAAGGCATATCACCTAGCGTCAGAATTGCTTCCCGCACCAGGTTATGCTGCTCCTGTGTCGGCACTACACGGGCTACCCGCCGGATTGAAGTATATCGTAGCGCATCGCACATGAATTTTTTAGCCCACTGGCGGTCTTCGGGTGACACGTGGTATTGCACCGGTATTTCGACTAGCAGCAGTTCTGCCTTAAGGATGGCAACTGCCCGGGCCAGCAGGCGAACTGATTGCTTTAGCTCAGCTGAAGTAGTAGAGCGTTCCCACTTGCAGCACAGCAGTTTGAGTTGCGGACAAAAACGCACGGAGAGAATGTCGGCTTCTTGCTGGTCAGTGGTTGGATAGGGTGATCTGGAGCCAGCATACTGGGGGGAGGTAAAATTCAAAATGGAGGTACTCATATTTAACATTTGTTTCATCAGACAGCTGTACTGTCAGTAGGTTTTAGTAGCGTTGTGGTTGGGTTGTGATGATTTACCAACCGCAATATAAGTGTTTGAGTTCAAGGTGTTTATAAAATGTTGTAAACCGCTTGTTCAAAGAAAGGAGCATTAGTCGTTCACTATCAGATTTCAGCTGTTCACCCACCCGGTATATCCTTTGGCCCCTAGTCCGGAATTTGAAAAAATTAGAATAATTTTCGGATAGCATACCTAAGACAGGCAACTACGTAGTATAGCTACTGAACAATAAGCTTGAATTTTTATGAAAACTGGACAAGGACTGCCTGATGTTTCGGAGGCGGATGTAGTACTGATAGGAGCGGGAATTATGAGTGCCACACTGGGCATGATGCTAAAAGAGCTGCAGCCTGATCTGCGGATCACGGTGCTCGAAAGATTAGATGAAGCGGCGGCAGAAAGCTCAGACGCCTGGAACAATGCCGGTACCGGTCATGCTGCCTTCTGTGAGCTGAATTACACCCCTGAAAAAGCGGATGGTACAATCGATACTTCCAAAGCTGTCAGCATAGCCGAGTCCTTTGAATTATCACGGCAGTTCTGGGCATACCTGATCCAGGAAGACCACATCAAGATTCCCGAGAACTTTATCCGGAGTATTCCGCACATGAGCTTCGTGTGGGGCGATGCCAATGTGGAGTTTCTTAGAAAGCGACATGCAGCCCTTACCAAATGCCACCTGTTTGAGGGGATGGAGTATACAGAGGATTGCGAACAGCTGAAGTCCTGGATTCCGCTGGTGATGAAAGGGCGCGACTTGCTGGAGAAAGTAGCGGCTACGCGCATGGACCTGGGGACAGACGTGAATTTCGGTACGCTCACCCGCTGCATGTTTGAGCAGTTGAGCAAAATGGAGGGCGTACACCTGCACTTCGGTTACGATGTCCGCAAACTGAAACAGCGACCTGACAACCGTTGGAGCGTGCGTGTGAGGAACCGTGATTCCAGACAGAAGCACAAGGTAAGAGCAAATTTCGTCTTTATAGGCGCTGGTGGCGGAGCCCTGCCGCTGCTGCTCAAGTCAGGTATACCGGAGGGCAAGGGCTTCGGCGGTTTTCCGGTGAGCGGCCAGTGGCTCAAGTGCACCAATCCGGAGGTGATCGAACAACACCATGCCAAGGTATACGGCAAGGCCTCTGTTGGCTCCCCGCCCATGTCAGTGCCCCACCTGGACACGCGCTTTATCAACGGCAAGCGGGAACTGCTGTTTGGTCCCTACGCCGGCTTCACGACCAAATTCCTGAAAAACGGTTCCTTCTTTGACCTGCCGCTCTCACTCAAGGTAAACAACCTGCACCCGATGCTGTCTGCCGGCGTGAAGAACATTCCGTTGACGCAGTACCTCATCAACCAGGTGCGGCAGTCTCCGGACGAGCGGGTAGAGGCCTTACGACAGTATTATCCTGAGGCCCGCGGTGAAGACTGGAAACTGGAAGTAGCCGGGCAGCGGGTACAGGTCATCAAGAAAGGCCCGAAAGGTGGCGGTGTGCTGGAGTTTGGCACCGAAATAGTCGCTGGTGCCGATGGCTCGCTGGCAGCCCTGTTGGGAGCCTCTCCGGGCGCCTCTACGGCTGTTTCAATTATGATCAGCCTGCTGCACCGCTGCTTTCCGGAGAAAATGCAGAGCGAAGCATGGCAGAAGAAGCTGAAAGAGATGATCCCATCCTATGGCGAGTCGCTGGCACAGGACGCTGAATTGCTGCGCAAGGTACGCGGCTGGACCAGTGAAGTGCTGGGTCTGCAGAATACTGTTAAAAATGAAGTATAGGTATAAGTCTGCTGCCATTAGGCCTTATAACTTTGGATCTTATCGGGGGTGATGGGCAGGTCACGCACACGTTTGCCTGTCGCGCGGTAGATGGCGTTAGCGATGGCGGCAGCGGTCGGACCCTGCGCTGCTTCTCCGGCACCCAGGGGAGGCAGCTCCGGCCGGTCCAGCACCAGCACTTCTACTTCCGGTACCTGTTTGAACCGCAGGATGGGGTAGGTATCCCAGTTGCGGCTCGTCACGCGGCTGTTGTCGTAGGTGACCTGCTCCAGTAGCGTCCAGCTGGCAGATTGAATCATACCGCCCTCTGTCTGATTTTTAAGTCCGTCAGGGTTGATGGTCTGTCCGGCATCAATGGCACCTATCAGTCGGATCACCTGCAGTTCCTTCGCCTGCCTGTTATAGACTACTTCGGCCGCTACTGCAAAGTAAGCAGCCTCGTTCTTGTACTGCGCAAAGGCTATACCTAGTCCATGATTGGCTTTAGAGCGCTTATCCCAGCCTATTCCTTTTGCGGCAGCTTCCAACACTGCGCGGCCTCGTTCGTCACTTAGATGCTTCATCCGAAAATGCAGCGGGTCCTGCTTTGCCAGCATAGCCATTTCGTCCATAAAAGACTCCAATGCAAAGATGTTGGCGTATGCACCCAGTGCACGCAATGCTGAGGTTCGTAATGGGCCTGTGAAGGGATGGGAAACTACCCGCAGATCCGGCATATCATAGAGCGGACTCGCATTGCGGTGGTTGCCCCCTGAGTAGCCGCCAGTTGGTTTCTCAAACGGGTCTTCCAGGTATTGAGCTGCCAGCAAGTGACCGGCTTCACCACCCGGGCGGGTGCTGTGGGAGTCAGACCAGATCTGGGTATCCCAACCGACAATTTTCCCCTGCTTGTCCAGGCCGGCCCGTAGCTGCAGGACCATGGCAGAGCCATAAGGCTCCCAGCTGTGCTCGTCCTCGCGCATCCACTGTACCCTTACCGGGTAGCCGGACAGACTGCGTGCCAGCAAGGCGGCATCGGCTGCCACGTCGTCAGCGCCGTTATGCCCGTAGCACCCTGCGCCGGGCACCCCGATCACGTCTATCTGCTCTTTGTCGAGCTGCAGCATGTCTGCGATGGAGTTTCGGAGCGGGTATACCCCCTGGCTGTGCGTCCAGACGGTAAGCCGGTTTTCTTCCCACAGGGCCACGGCGCAGGAAGGACCCATGGAGGCATGCATGTGATAGGGGCGGGTATAGGTGGCTTCGTGCTGGTCGGCGGCTTTTTGAAGGGTGTCCTGTATGCTGTCGCTTTCTTCCACGGCTTGCCCTTCGCGTATTTTTTGCATGGTCTGAAACAGTTCCTCCTGGGGAGGCAGTGCAGGGCCCGGCTCCCACGTGGCTTCTGCTTTCAATGCCTCCAAGGCCTGTACTGCCTGGTACTCTTTGCTGGCAATAACGGCAGCAAAGCTGCCATTCCGCACCACTTTAAGCACACCAGGCATTTTTGAGACCCGCTGTTCAGGTATAGACTGCAGCGTAGCGCCATAGCCAGGTGGACGAAGAATGCGGGCGTGTACCATCCCCGGCAAGCGCAGGTCATGAACAAACACTTCCCCGCCTGTGGCCATTTGCAGGATCTCCTGCCGGGGTATAGGCTTTCCGACCAGTTTATAATCGGCTGGGTTTTTAAGGGGGGCATTGCCACTTATACTTCCGCTGAGCTTTTTACCGCTAAGCAGTTCCCAATAGCTGACGCTTTGCTGACTGTTGCCTTTTGCCTGTACCACACCATCCGTTACGGTCAGTTGATCTGCCGCCACACCAAGCTTTTCTTCTGCCAGTTGTAGCAGGCGCATACGGGCTTCTGCAGCGGCCTGTCTGATGGCACGGCCACTGCTTTCAATCGAGCGACTGCCTGCTGTGTAGCGCTCGTCAGGCGTCTGCCTGGTATCCGCTGTGATGATGCCCACCCTGTCCATGCGCACATCGAGCTCTTCTGCCGCCATTTGCATCAGGGCGGTGCGTATGCCTTGCCCGAGTTCCTGCTTGCCGGTTATGACGGTGACGGTGCCGTCTTCGCGTATTCTGATCCAGGAGTCGATGTCATTGGCACCGGCCCGGCTGGGCTGTTCTTCTACTTTGGTCTGGTCGCCTTCTTTATTGCCAGGGCTGCACATAACCATCGGGAAAAGGCTGAACCCGATCAATAGCTGACCGGACTGTTTCAGGAAGGAGCGTCGATTGACAGGAGGGAGTTTGAAGGAGTCTTTCATGTAGAGGCTTATCCTTTGTTACTGGTTCCGGCAGCGCGTTGCACTGCTTTTAGTATGCGGGAGTGGGTGCCACAGCGGCAAAGCACCCGGTTCATGCCTTCTTTTATTTCATCTATACCTGGCGATGCCTGCTGGTCGAGCAGGGCTTTGGCTGTGACTACCATGCCATTCAGGCAGTAGCCACACTGGGCAGCCTGCTCTTCCTGGAAGGCCAGCTGCAGCGGATGGGGTTTTTCAGCAGTGCCTATACCTTCTATTGTTGAGATCTTCGCATTGCCGACAGCAGATACAGGCATCACACAGGAAGTTCGCGCCTCCCCGTTTACGAGCACCATGCAGGAGCCGCACTGGGCAATGCCACAGCCGTATTTGGGACCGTTAAGCTGCAGGTCATCCCGGAGGATATACAGGAGAGGAGTGTCTTTGTCAGCCGTGACAGAAACCTGACGACCATTGATGTTCAATCTGAATTGCTGCGACATGGCGGTATACTTGCGGTTGGAAGCTTACTATTTGCTATAAGCTTATCCTTTTGGGTTACGCTCGGGTATCACTTTGGTTACCAGCTCTGTCCGCCTCAGGTATAGGTATAGGTATAGGTATAGGTATAGGTATAGGTATAGGTATAGGTAGTGGAAGGCTATAAACGCAAAAACCCTCCCGACATTTCTATCGGGAGGGTTTTTAAAATCAGCTGATGCCAATTACCAGATTCTGATTCTGTTCTCTGGCGCAATGTAGAGCTTATCACCTGGCTTCACATTGAAAGCCTTGTACCAGGCATCCATGTTCACAGGGGCACCGATCGTACGGTACTTGCCCGGTGAGTGTGTGTCCGTCAGGATAAGCTGTGCTTCGGTTTCAGGCAGGATGTTCGTTCTCCATACCTGTGCCCAGGAGAGGAAGAAGCGCTGGTCTGGCGTAAAGCCGTCGATCTTCTTGTTCGACTTGCCCTGCTTCGTCATTTTGAAGGCTTCATAAGCAGCGCTCAGGCCACCCAGGTCACCAATGTTCTCACCAAGGGTCAGCTTGCCATTCACGTGGATCGTGTCCTGCACGGTGTAGTCGTTGAACTGCTTCACCAGCTGATCTGCTTTCTCCTGGAAGCGGGCGCGGTCAGCGTCTGTCCACCAGTTGCGCAGGTTGCCGTCTTTGTCGTACTGGCTACCGGAGTCGTCGAAACCGTGGGAGATTTCGTGGCCGATCACGGCACCGATACCACCATAGTTCACGGCATCATCCGCGTTCGGGTCGAAGAACGGGAACTGCAGGATACCGGCCGGGAACACGATCTCGTTCATCACCGGGCTGTAGTAAGCGTTCACAGTCGGAGGCGTCATGCCCCACTTGGTTCTGTCAACCGGCTTGCCCAACTGGCTGATCATGTCGTTGTAACCCCACTGACCAGCGTTGCGCACGTTCTGGAAGAAGGCGTTACGGTTCACTTCCAGGCCTTCATAGGTTTTCCACTTCTCAGGGTAGCCTACTTTCGGACGGAAGGTATAGAGTTTGGCCAGGGCTTTCTCTTTTGTCTCAGGCGACATCCAGTCCAGACCTTTGATGCGGATCTCGTAGGCTTTGATCAGGTTGGCGATCATTTCGTCCATACGAGCCTTAGCTTCCGGCTTAAAGTGTTTCTGCACATATAGCTGGCCAAGTAGCTCACCTATAGTGCCATCTGTCAACTGAGACATGCGCTGCCAACGTGGTGTCTGTACCTTCTGGCCAGACAGTGTCTGCGTGAAAGCAAAGTTAGCATCCACAAAGTCAGAGCTCAGGTATGGCGCTGCAGACTTAAGCACGTTGAACTGCAGGTACGTCTGCCAGTCAGCAACAGGAGTAGAGGTTAACATGCTGTTCAGCTCCGTGAAGAACTTCGGGTTGTTCACCAGAATGGTGTCTTCGCCGGTTACTTTCAGCTTCGTCATCAGCTGCTTCCAGTCCATGTTCGGCGTGGTTTTGCTGAAGTCGGCTACGGCAAATTTGTTGTAGGTCTTGTGCGGGTCACGCATCTCTACACGTGCCATTTGCGCCTCAGCCATTTTCTTCTCGATGTTGAAGATGGTCTCAGCGTTTTTCTGGGCAGTCGCCTGGTCCGTGCCAGTCAGCGTGAAGAGCTTGGTAATATAGGTTTTGTAGGCATCCTGAATACGGGTGCTGCGGGCGTCGTTCTTCAGGTAGTAATCGCGGTCAGGCAGAGTAGTACCGCCCTGGCTCAGCTGCGGGATCATCACCTCCACGTTCTTGCGGTCCTGGCCCACATAGAAGCCAAACATTGGGGCAGCGGCACCGGTGCTGCGCAGGTAAGCCACCTCGTTTAGCACAGCGTTGATGTCCTGCAAGCCTTTGATGCGCTCCAAATCGGCTTTGATCGGGGTATAGCCTAACTTCTCGATGGCAGCGCTGTCCATAGCGGCGGCATAGAAGTCACCTACACGTTTCTCTACCGAACCGGCAGGGGCATTGGTTTTGGCAGCGGCTTCATTCAGGATCGTGCGTACGGCGATGATGTTGAAGTCGCGCAGCTGGTTAAAACTACCCCAGCGGGTTTCCTTGGCAGGAACCGGGTTGTTGCGCAGCCATACGCCATTGGCGTAGGTATAGAAGTCGTCGCCAGGCTTCACTTTCGTGTCCATGTTCGACTTGTCGATGAACTTGGCCTGGCCGGCAGGTTTACCACCGTTCTGGGCGGATACCTCTACTGCGCAGAAAGTGGCTGCTCCGAAAAGCAATAGTCTCAGGCGGTTTTTCCAGACAGACGACTCTCTCACGGTCCGTGACAGATTAGCAGTGTCTTTTGTGTTTTTCATGTTAGATTGATTGTTTTTGAATACTCAAACCGATGCCCTGTGGGCAGTCTTCGTTTGAATGCCCTAAAATAAGGCTAATTAGCGAAATTATGCAGTTTATTTTTGAGAAGCCGGTGTTATGGCGATGTTTAGCTGTAACACAAAAAGGCCATTTAAAGTTTAGTGGCCCGCTCATGGGAATTGTACTGAGACGCAGGTATAGCTAACGATTTACCTGCCTGCTCATCAGCAGCCGCGGACTTTCATCCAGGTAATAACCCGCTACTTGTTCCTGCACCTCAAAACCCAGCCGGGTATAGATGCTGATGCCCACGGCATTGTCAGGGTGCACGGTCAGGTATAGCATCGTGACGGCCTGCGCCTCCAGCAGAGCCATAGAGGCGGCCATCAACTTTTCGCCGATGCGCTTGCCCCGGTGTGCAGGAAGCACGCCGAGTGAGAGCAGCCAGCCTTTCCTGTTTTGGAGGTCCAGGTGTGACAGCATGTAGCCTACCACTTCACCTCCTGTTTCCGCTACCAGCAGGTAATCGCCGGTGATGTCATAGAACTGGCGCAGCACAAAAAGTGGGTAACTGTCCGCACCGAACAACAGCTGGTCGATGGCTTTGACGGCTTTGAGGTCGCGCAGTTCAGCTTTGCGGATGGTCAGCATTGGGATAGGTTTACTGGGTTTTACCCTTCAACAGGTTGATGCTGATGGTCGCCATGTCGGAGTCCGGGAAGCGGCGGAAAGTCCCTTGGTCAGGGTGCAGACCAGCTTCACCCGCTACTTTATGGAATACTTCCACCTCTACAATGTATTGGTCTGAGAATCCATGGGTTGCATCGTAGGCAGTAGCGGCTGTTTTACCAAGGTTAGCAGCTGCCAGGGCAGGGGGGATGGTGTGCAGTTCCATGGTCAGCAGGCCGAACTTATCCACATACGGCGTCCATTTTTTGAGATGCTCCAGCAGGTTGTCTTCCACCTCATTGTTGCTGATGCGTCTGCCACGAAAAGCGAAGGCGCCGGTCGACTGGCTCAGACGGTTCGGGTCGCGGTGTGCCGGCTGCTCCCAGATGCGGTTGTGGTCGAGGAAGGTGCGCACGTTCAGCAGTTCCTTCAGGTCGATGTTGTAGTTCTCCCGCAGGTCCCCGGCCAGCAGGTCCGGACGACCAATGTCTCCCCAGATCACTTTGGCCCAGATGTCGGCTTTAATCAGGTTGCCCCGGGTCACTTTGAGCGCTGCCTGGTTGTAGTCGGCCCCCACCAGAAAGAGCGGGTACTGGTCCAGTACTTTGCCGCGCTCGGTCTGCCGCTCGATTACTTCGAACATGTGCTGCAGAAAGGCGCCATTGCCGCAACCCATGTCCAGTATGCCCTTGGGTTGC
Organism: Pontibacter sp. LHS1; assembly: GCF_058932855.1. Taxonomy (NCBI): domain Bacteria; kingdom Pseudomonadati; phylum Bacteroidota; class Cytophagia; order Cytophagales; family Hymenobacteraceae; genus Pontibacter; species Pontibacter sp. LHS1. The sequence continues at coordinate 197,609 of NZ_JBZYWF010000002.1, read as the reverse complement.
TCATGGATTGGCCGGTTAAATAGCTCGATGATAATTTCGTCGATCACATTAAAGTAAGTGGCATGGGCACCACCGCTGCCCCATACGTTCATCTCGCGGTCCACGTGCAGTTCAGGTGCGCCTTCCGGCTTATCCCAGAGCACATTCGGGTTGCCAAAGATCAGCTCGTCGAGGTGGCGGAAGGTAGGAATGTACGATACAGTCACACCATAGGCGCTGCCCCGTTTGGCAAAGAAAACGCCCTCTTCAGTGTATTCGTACTGGTCGCGCACTTTGCGGAACCAGCCCAGGTGAGCGAACAGATCCAGGATCTTGCGGAAGTCCTCGTGGTTTTCGTGAAATTCCTCCGGGCTGAAGCGGCTCTCCATGAAGTATTTATGGAACATGCCGTTCATGCCCAGCAGCACGATGGTCGGGCCCATCAGCAGGCCCTCGATGTGTTTCAGCACCTGTTCCTGCACGCTGCGTTCCTCCGCGTTGTCCGACAGTGACAAGCCATAGCCCTCTTTATACTTATCAGCTACTTTCGCCCAGAGCTGGTAAGGCTCCTTCTCAAATTTACGCGGGTGATACTTGCCCGATAGCTGCATCAGCTTCACGACGTCTTCATACAGGTAAACCAATGGGAAAGCCAGACGTCCGCGTTCAGTCAGGCGATAAGCAACCTGATCGGTCGCATTGTCGAGCTCCTGCTCCAGCCAGCCCTGTGAGCAGAGCACACGGAGCGCCACATTGAGGTAGCCGTCGTTCGCCTTGAAGCGTTCGACCAGTTCGTCCAGACCCGCGGTCTGCTGCTGCTGTAGGTAGCCGAGCACACCGTGCTTGTGCAAGGTATAGGCAGTTGGCGCTGTTACAATCCCATCCAGGTGACGGAAAATGGTCTCACGCAGTTCGGATTTGTTTCTCATGGTAAATAGTAACCAATATCATCTTTTTGACTAATCACTGTCATGTTTTTGTGATTTGAATTTACGGAATATTACACCATCAAACTAAACCACCTAACAAATATGAAAAGTTTACATGTAGCCTTAATAGCAGTTGCCTTTGGTCTGATGACTTCCTGCAACTCAGCCAGCCAGCAAGACACCGCTGTGGCGGCCACTGAATCTAATACGGATCATGCAGCTGGCCAGTCTGCCGTAGCCGATGACCAGTCGCAGCAGAACGTGGTGCAGGTAGCGGCCGGATCAAAAGATCACACCACCCTGGTAGCTGCCGTAAAAGCCGCCGGCCTCGTGGATGCCCTGACCAATGCCGGTCCTTTCACCGCGTTTGCCCCGACTAACGCCGCTTTCGATAAACTTCCTGCCGGTACAGTAGACGGTCTCCTGAAACCAGAGAGCCGCAAGGACCTGCGTAACATTCTGCAATACCATGTATACGTAGGAGTGATCCCGGCTGAGCGTTTTGACGATGGCATGAGTCTGGGCCAGGTGAACGGGGGCCGCGTAAATCTTGGTCTGGAAGGTAATCAGCCTACCGTGAACGGTGTGAAGATACTAGCCTCTATACCTACATCAAACGGCATTATTCACGTAATCGACCAGGTGTTGTTGCCGCAATAAGGAGGGGCTAACCTTAATGTATTGGCTGACAGGCCTGAATACTTTTTTCAAAGTATTCAGGCTTTTTTTATATAGGTAAACATGTATTTTAAAATTTAACATAATTTTTAGCATATATTTTAGTTCGTTTTCGTATTATGTTCTGGATTAAGGCTTACCCTATTCTCAACCTTAAAATCAGCGCATTATGAACCACACACCTTATCAAAACTATGTGAAATGGGGTGCCCTGGCCCTGGTACTCTGCCTGAGTGCCTGCGGACAGCGGACAACCACCCAAACCCCCGAGACAAGCACGGCCACAGCTGAGAGTGTCAATACAGCCACGGCGAATACGGCTACCGAATCCGCTTACCAGATTCCGGTTGACTACTATACCCTGGACAATGGCCTGAAGGTAGTGCTGTCGCAGGACAAGACGGCACCGCTAGCCACTATTGCAGTTTACTATAACATTGGTTTTCGGATTGAGCCCAAAGACCGCACAGGTTTTGCCCACCTGTTCGAGCACATGATGTTCCAGGGTTCGGAGAACCTGGGCAAGATGGAGTTTATTCAGTTAGTACAGAAAAACGGTGGCATCCTGAACGGCTCTACCCGTTTTGACTTCACCAACTACTTTGAAATCGTGCCGGCCCATAAACTGGAGACCATGCTCTGGGCAGAGGCTGACCGCATGAAAGGTCTCAACATCACCCAGGAAAATCTGACCAACCAGCAGGGTGTGGTGAAAAACGAAGTGAAGGTGAACGTGCTGAATCAGCCATATGGTGGTTTTCCGTGGCTCGACATGCCGCAGTACGCCAACAAGAACTGGTACAATGCGCACAACTTCTACGGCGACCTGGAGGATCTGGACGCTGCCAGTCTGGAGGACGTGCAATCTTTCTTTGATACCTATTACTCGCCAAACAATGCGGTGCTGGTTGTGGTGGGCGACTTCGAAACGAGCGAAGCCAAGCGCTGGATACAGCAGTACTTCGCCGATATACCTTCCGGGGATGTTCCTTCGCTGCCTGACCTGAGTGAGCCGCGCCAGGAAAAAGAGCAGCGCTTTACCAAAGACGACAAGCTGGCAAACCGACCGGCGCTGGCCTTTGCCTACCACATGCCTGAGCGCAATTCTCCGGAGTATTACGCCATGGGCCTGCTCGACCAGATTCTGCTGCAAGGCAACGACAGCCGCCTCTACCAAGCACTGGTGCAGGAGCGGGGCTACGCCAGCTCTGTGGATGGCGGCATCAACGCTTTCCTGGGCAATATGTTTAACTACAACGGCCCGATGCTCTGGATGGGCAGCCTGATCCATGATCAGAATGTTAGTGCCGACGAAATCGTGAAAGTGTTGGATGCAGAGATACAGAAGTTGCAGCAGGAAGGTATAAACCAGGAACTGATTGACCTGGCGATCGTGAAAATGCGCTCCTCCCTCTATGATCAGGTAAGCGCCTCCTCTGGTTTCGGAAAAGCAGACCTCCTGGCCACATTTGCTCTATTCGACGATGATCCTTCCCGCATCAACCGCCTGGAGTCTGAGTTCCGGAAGGTGACGCCGGAGCTGCTGCAGAAAACGATTCAGGAATACCTGCGTCCGACCAACCGCACTGTTTTAGTTGTTAACCCACTTGCTAAAAGCTAAGCGCCATGTACAGAAAGATATTCACTATAACACTAAGCGCCATCCTGACCCTGTCGGCAGGTATGGCCATGGCCCAGAAACAGACTCCGCCGGAAGGGGGCCAGCCGCGGGACTTTAAACTGCCCGCCAAACAGGAGTTCGACCTGGATAACGGACTGTCTGCTGTGATGGTACCATACGGCGATGTGCCCAAGGTAGTCGTGAGCATGGTGGTGCAGGTAGGCAACGTACACGAAACGGAGAAACAGAATGGCCTGGCCGACATCGTGGGAAACCTGATGCAGGAAGGCACTGCGACGCGAAATGCACGGCAGCTGGCTGAGGAAGTAGCCCGCCTGGGGGGCTCGGTATACGTGAGCGTGGGTCCCAATGAAACCTGGATCTCTGGTTCTGCCCTGTCTGAGTTTGGTCCGCAACTAGTCGAGATCATGTCTGACCTGCTCAAGAATCCAGCCTTCCCGGAAGCTGAAATGGCTCGTATCAAAAATGACTTCAAGCGCCAGAATAACCTGTTGCGCCAGCAGCCGGGTGCTACTGCCCAGTCAAAATTCAGAGGCGCGCTATACCCGAACCACCCGTACGGACGCGATTTCCCGACAGATGATATGATTGATAGCTTCACGAGAGAGCAGGTACAGCAGTTTTACGAGCAGCAGTTTGGTGCCGACCGCACTACCGTATACGTGGCTGGCAAGTTTGACCAGGGTGCCATGAAAGAAGCTGTTAGCAATCAGCTGAGCGATTGGCGAAAAGGAGCTGCCCCACAGATTACGGTTGCCAAGCCTGTTACCAAGAGCGATATGATCGTCATAGACAGACCGGGGGCACCGCAGTCTACCATTGTTTTTGGTTTGCCGGTAGTAGATCCTTCGCACCCTGATTACATGGCCCTGCGTGTCACCAATTCACTGTTAGGAGGCTCGTTTGGCTCGCGCATTACCCGCAACATACGAGAAGACAAAGGCTATACCTATTCACCTTCCAGCTCACTGTCTGCCCGCTACCGGGTAGGGGACTGGGCTCAGGTAGCAGATGTAACCACGGAACACACAGGAAACTCGCTGCGTGAAATTCTATATGAAATTAACCGTCTGGCTACAGAGGCGCCTGCACCGGAAGAGCTGGAAGGTATAAAGAACTATGAAGCCGGCCTTTTTGTGCTGCGCAACTCCTCCCCATGGGGTATCGTGTCGCAGCTTAATTTTCTGAAGCTCCATGACCTGCCAGATTCTTTCCTGGAGAACCAGGTGCAGAACATCCACGCCATTACTCCACAGCAGGTACAGCAGACGGCCCAAAAGTACATGCGGCCTAAAAATATGACCCTGGTGGTAGTCGGCGATAAGAAAGTGATTGATCCGCAGTTGAAGAAATTCCAGGCGGAGCTGAAGAAGAACACGCTTTAGACAGCATGTGCCTAAGAAATAAAAAGGGAGCCCTGACTGTTCAGGGCTCCCTTTTTATTTCTTGAGGTAGGTATAAAACAAGAACAGACCCCTTTATCAGGAGTCTGTTCCCTATTGAAAAGATTAGTTTTTAACAATTAACTTTTCAACTTTTAGCCATTCTTTTATACGGCGGCGGTTGACGGGAGGTTACAGAGTTTCTGAAAATATTTTTTATTTGGTAATAACTGCCTTGAGATTAGCTCCCCAATATGCATGGTAGCCATATACGGTCAGGTACCATTCGCCGGCAGCCGGGTTGTTGAAAATGCATACCTCATCGTCGTAATTTGGATTCACACTGGCGCAGTCAGCTGTCCAGCTATAACCATTTGTACGGTTAATGACAGGGGCCTGACCACGACGCACGAAGAGGTCAGACAATGGACGACCACCTGTTTCAAGACCACTTAATACCACTTCCAGCTTTTTAGTGCCTGTAGGTACAGTAATCTTGTAAGTTTTGGTGCTGTTAAGAGCTCCCTCAATATTTTTTACATCCAGTAGGGTAATATTGCCACCGGTCGGGGTGCCTGTGCCTGGGGCCCCTGTGCCCGGCGTACTACCACCTGTGCTGCCACCAGTTGAAGGTCTGGTGGTGGTTCTGGTCCAGTTTCTAAGTGCCATTGGTCCGTGATAAACATAAATACTGTTGCCATCATAGCTAAAGCCATGCTCCTCTGCTTCGCCTTGGCTGGTATAGGTGATACCACTCCAGTCTTCGCTGGACTTCCTGTACTTCACGCCGATCATAAAGGGATTGCCAACACGTAAGATCGTTTTTCCAAGCTGTGTCGTCTTGCCTACTTTCAGGATGTAAGCATTATCGCCTATCGCTTCGATCACCATTCCATCAGGTGACTCAAAGATGCCTTCGAAATCCAGCGCTTCCTCAAATGCGTCATTAATAAGTTCACAGCTATTCAGGCCAAAGCCTATAAGCAATAGCAGCAGCAATTGTAAATGTTTCTTCATGGGTATAAGGTGTGAATTGGTTAATGGTTCAAAGCCGTGGGAGAAGTGAATAAGCGCTCAAAAGAATTTAAGATCAGGGACTGGTGTGAATTTTCTTGTATAATAAAATGCAAATATGGGTACTGAACAGGATCTGTGTCAGTACCCATATCTGGGTATTTTTAATCAAAAACCTTTTAAGTGCCTTATAAGCTCTCATGTAAATAGGAGAAAGAACCAATGCCCTGGCATAAAGCAAAGGAATAGCAAGTTATAGCTGGGAGAGGGTATTTGTATAGGGGCAAAAAAAAGAACAGCCCCTTCGTAAAGGAGCTGTTCTCTATTGAAAAGATTAGTCTGTAACAATTAACTTTTCAACTTTTAGCCGTTCTTTTATACGGAAGCGTTTCAGGGTAGGTTACATTATCCTGAAATTTATTTTATTGGTTGTTATTATTATCGTTTTGATTTTCAACATCCACTGTTCGGGTGTTGGTAGTTGTATCACGTTCCACTACTGTCTCTGTTACTTCATATTCACTAGCAACAGAATCTTTGTGTATAACGGTACCTTCAGTTTCTGTAGTTCCGGTTCCACTGTTATCACAGGCAATTAAGCCCATCATACCAAACATTAAACCGAAACCTGCATATAATATCTTTTTCATAGTTTTATAGTTTTAATCTAGTTACAATACAATATCTGCCTTTCAGTAAGGCAGAGCTTACTTCAATTGTTTGTACGGTGTCAGTCTTGTAAAAGGTTGTTAATCAGTATGTTTTATTTTTATTATTCTTGATAATATTATATTGTAAACATGCATGTGTATGTTCGGGTTGTAATCAGGTTACTATTCTGTGCCGCTTAATTGCCCCTGCGTTTGACGCTTCGGGTAGGTATAGCGGTTAGCGGATCCTCGGGCCAATGGTGCTTGGGGTAGCGTCCGCGCAGGTCTTTTCGCACCTCAAAATAGCCAGTGCTCCAGAAGCTGCGCAGGTCACGGGTTACCTGAACAGGGCGTGATGCCGGAGAGAGCAGGTGCATGAGCAGCGGGACTTTGCCGTCGGCAATGCGCGGCGTGTCGAGCAGGCCGAATACTTCCTGCAGGCGGACAGCCAGCACCGGAGTAGTGGGGTCAGTATAGTCCAGCGCTATGCGCGAGCCACTGGGCACAGCCAAATGTGTAGGGGCCAGCTTATCGAGCTCCTGCTGCTGCTCCCAGGTAAGCAGCGTGAGCAGAATGTCCTTCAAGTCGAGCCGGTTGACCTGCTCCATGCTGCGCAGGCCGGCCAGGTGCGGTAGAAGCCAATCTCCCATTGTCGCTTCCAGGGCTGTATCGGATACATCAGGCCATCTGTCCGGTGCCAGCTGCTGAAGAAAAGTGATGCGCTGGCGGATTCGGAGCGCTTCATCTGACCAGGGCAGCCGGGCTATACCTTTCTCCTGCAAGGCCAGTAAGAGGGCCTGTGCAACCTGTTCCGGGTCAGGTTGCGAAAGCTGTCTTTCTTCCAGCACCAGGGCACCGAGCTTAGTTACCCTGCGTGCCAGTACCCGGTTGCTGGTACTGTCCCAGCGGACTTCTTCAATCTGAGCCAGCTGTGCCTCAAAATGTTGGAGCACCTCCTCTTTGCTGAGCGGTGACGCCAGCAGAATGCGCGGATGCTGACCCGCGTCCAGGTGGGCAATGCCGTAATAATCAGCCTCAGAGAACAATTCGGTGGGAAGCGAAGCGCGTTGACCTGTGATGAGCCGTACCTTGCCTGTGCTCTCACGCTGCGCCAGCCGGTCAGGGTAGGCCAGTGCGGTGAGGATGCCCGCAGCCAGGGCTTCAATTTTTCCTTTGGGGGCACGGAGGCGCTGTCGGAGGTGCTGGGCCTGTTCCTGCACGCGCCGAATAGCGTTTTCGTCACGCTGATAGCCAGGTATAGGCGGACGCTTGCCTGCCAATAGCTCAAGACGCAGGGGCAGATCAGGCTGGGGTGTGCTATGGGGTTGTTGTGACCGGATGATGTCCCGCTCTGCGAGCAAGGCAGCCAGGGTGCAGGCCGTTTCGGTCAGACCCAGTTCATGCCCTCTGATCACCAGGTGCCCCAAACGGGGTGTCAGACCCATGGAAGCAATGGCTTTGCCATGTGCTGTGGCATGGCCCGCTGCATCCAGCGCTTCCAGGCGCAGAAGTAAGTCACGTGCCAGGGACAGGGCTGTAGCGGGCGGCGCGTCCAGCCACTGCAGCGCAGCGGCATCTTTTATACCCCACAGGGCAAGTTCCAGCGCCAGACCCGATAGGTCAGCTTCGAAAATTTCCGGGTCCTGCCGTTCGGGCAGTTGCAGCTGGTCAGCCGTAGACCAGAGCCGGTAGCAGACACCCGGACCCAATCGTCCGGCACGGCCACGCCGCTGGTCAGCTGCTGCCTTGGAGACTGGCGTAGTCACCAGCGTGGTAAGGCCGGTTCGGGGCATAAAACGGGGCACACGCGCATACCCTCCGTCCACCACGATCTTCACACCCTCGATGGTTAAACTGGTTTCGGCAATGCTGGTCGCAAGTACTATTTTGCGGTTACCGGAGGGAGAGGGCTGAATGGCTGCCATCTGTCGGCTTAGCGCCAGGTCGCCGTGCAACAGGTGCAGCTCCACTTCGGCTGGTAATCTGTTTTCGAGCTGCTCGGCCACCCGACGCATTTCGCCCATACCTGGCAGGAATACCAGAATATCGCCAACAGGCTCTTCCCGCAATGCTTTCATGATCGCCCTGGGAACCAGCTGTTGCAGGCGCTCCGCAGGACGGGTGCCGGCAGCGGCCACTTCGGCAGGTGTGAGGTACTGCGTTTCGACAGGGTAGAGGCGCCCGTCACTCCGGATAACCGGCGCCTGCAGCCACTTGCCTATACCTGTCGCGTCGAGGGTGGCGCTCATGATCACGATGCGCAGATCAGGTCGGAGGACTGCCTGTGCATCCAGCGCCAGGGCCAGGCCCAGGTCAGCCTGCAGGCTGCGTTCATGGAATTCGTCAAAGAGTATAGCAGCCACACCTTCCAAAGCAGGGTCTTCCTGCAGCATGCGCGTCAGGATGCCTTCTGTCACCACTTCTACACGAGTCTTTGACGACACGACATGCTCCATGCGCACCCAGTAGCCCACGGTCTGGCCCAGTGGCTCCTGCATCAGATCGGCCATGCGTTGCGCAGCAGCCCGGGTTGCCAGGCGCCTTGGCTCCAGCACCAGTATTTTGCCGCCCTGTAGCCAATCAGCCTGCAGCAAGGCAAGCGGCACCAGGGTCGTTTTGCCAGCTCCCGGTGGAGCTTCCAGCACAGCACGGTTGGTGTCAGAGAGCGCCTGCAGCAGGCTGGGGAGCGCTTCCTTTACGGGCAGCTCCGGCAATTCAGGTATAGAAAGGGCGTACGACATGTCGCCGCAATTTCAGAAAAATAAGCCAGAAATTATCAGGTGGTGCTTTCTGTGGAGGTTTCAAATAGCCTGAGGGCTTCTTCATTGCCAACCTGTGCGGCCATCTGCTGGGCTGTCAGGCCTCGGGCATCACGTAGTTCGCGGTTGGCACCCTGATCGAGCATGAACCTGACCATGTTGTTGCGGCCGTACATGGTGGCAAACATCAGGGCAGTGCCACCGCTGCCGTTCTGCACATCGAGGTCCGCGCCATACTCCAGCAGGAGCTCGGCTATACCTTCGTAGCCATTGAAGCACTGGCCCATCAGGGCGGTGTTTCCTGCCTGGTCCTGGGCATTTACATCTGCTCCCGCTTCCAGGAGCATGCGGGCCGCTTCCGGCTGGTTGTTGTAGGTGGCTATGATCAGCGGTGTGAAGCCGCGAGGGCCTGGTTCGTTCACGTCAACACCTTCATCAATGAGTTGTTTCAGGAGGGTGAGGTCACCGCGGCGTGCAGCATCAAACAGGACATCAACGGGTCTTGTAGAGTGGAAGGTCATAGGTATAAGGGTTTTGGTTCTGGCCATACCTACGGTAAAAATCCTTTTTAGTCACTCACCAGGTCAAAAAAACGCACCTTCAGGCTGCCGGGCACCAGCTTTAAACCTTTTGGTATACCCTGGTGCGACTCTTTCATGTGTTCTTTATACCATTCCTTGTAGCTGATCTCGTCGGTCCAGGTGGTCATCACCCAGAACTCATTTCCGTTCTCCTGCGGTGTAAACACTTTCATGCCCAGAAAACCCTTCTCGTGATCCACCATGTGCGGTCGGTTTACAAATGCTTCCTTCACATCGGCTGCCATATCGTTGGCAACCTCAAACTGGCTCATGGCTATATACATAATCTTTTTTTAATTTTTTGGTGCGTATTCTTCTGTTACTGCGGAAAGGTCAGCGTGAACGTTGTCCCTTTGTCTGTTTCACTTTTCACCTGCACCTGTCCGCCAAAATTATCCATGATCCGCTTCACAATATAAAGACCCATGCCGGTGCCATCTACGTGGGAGTGGAATCGTTTGAAGAGCGTAAACATTTTGCTCTGGCTGTCTTTGCTGATACCAAGTCCGTTATCCTCAATGCTCAGCAAAAGCTTTTTGCCTTTGCGGCTGCTTTTGATCCTGACGTGCGGCCTGCGCTCAGGAGAGCTGTACTTGAGTGCGTTGCTCAGCAGGTTGTACAGAATGCTGTGCAGGTTCTTTTTGGAGAAACTGATATCGGGCGCCTCAGAAAAGTCAGTTTCGATGATGGCCTGCTTTCGCTCTGCCTCTTCTCTCAGCCCGTCGTAGATGGTATTATACACGGTTTCAATCTCAAGGGCTTCAGACTCGCCGTCCACATCCCGCTGCACTTTGGCGATATCGGTCAGGTCGCGGATCACATTCTTGAAGCGCCTGATCGAGTCTTTGATCATGGCAAACAGAGGATCTGTGGGCTCGCCGGGGAGTGGTTCAGCTTCCTTTATCTGCTCTTCCAGGACGAGCATCAGGCCTTCGATATTTGCAATCGGTGACTTCAGGTCATGGGAGGCCGTGTACACGAAAGTGTCCAGATCGTCGATCACACGCATCAGGTGGTCGTTGGTATGCTGTAACTCTTCCTGTGCCAGCTTCAGGTCCGAAAGGTCGATGAATGAGCCGATCATCCGGTAAGGCATATTGTACTCGTTGTACAGGATATAGGCCCTGTTCGAAACGTAGGTGTAGTTTCCTTCCTTATGCTGGATGCGGTACTCGGCGTTCCATTGCCTCTTGCCATTGTTGATGGCATCGTTGACACTGCGTTCCACTTCCAGGCGGTCTTCAGGGTGCAGTTTGGAGAACCAGCCTTCCATCCCGCCAGACATTTCCTGTTCATTGAAGCCCAGCATTTTAGACAAACCGTCACTCCACCAGATCTCGTTTGTGGCCAGGTTCCAGTCCCATACCACGTCATTGGTGGCCATGGATACCAGGCGGAAGCGCTCTTCACTATTGGCCAGCTCACGGGTGCGTTCATCTACCAGGCGCTCAAGTTTGTTGTTGAGCACAGTTAGGTTCTCCTCTGCTTTTTTGAGCTCTTCGTAAGCTGCCAGCGTCTGCTCTTCGCTGTTCTTTTTGTCTGTGATATCAGCCATGGTCAGCGCGATGCCATTTCCCATTTTCACGGCGGCTATCTCAAACCAGGCCTTTTGCTCGTTCAGGCTCAACAGCTGCTCTATGTGCAGCGGCTTGGACGTTTCCACCACATGGCAGAGTTTTCTGAACAAGCCGGTATCTCGCAGGCCGGACATGGTGGCTGTCACACTTCCATGCAGCAGGTTTGCGCTCGATTCGCCCAGCATTTCCTCTGCTTTTTTGTTGAGCAGGGTCCAGCTAAAGTCTTTGATTTGATTCTTGTTGTCACGGATAGCCTGCATGGCCATGATGCTGTTAAGCGAACTGTCAAGTACCCCCTGCACCACACTGCTCAGCGTTTTGAGGGTAGTCACATCCACAAAGCTGACCACAACCCCATCTTTGTTGCCATCCCGCTTCAGGTAGGGGAGGATGCGCATCAGGAAATAGCGGCCATTTTCAGTCTCCACTTCCTGTTCTATTTCCCGTGAGGTGTTGTTTACATCCCGGATGTCGTCGAACAGTCGGGCATACTTCAGGTTGTGTGACAGGTGGTGCACCGGCCTTCCGATGTCGCCCCCGATGATGTTCACGATCTGCTCAACCGATGGAGTATACTTGCGGATGTCCAGGTTATGGTCCACAAATATCTGTCCCACGTTGGAGCTTCGGAAGTAGTTGTCCAGGTCTTCATTCAGCTCCTGCAGCTCTTTGATCTTCAGCTGATGCTCCGAGTTGACGGTATGCAGCTCTTCATTGAGTGACTGCATCTCCTCGTTGGAGCTTTGCAGTTCCTCGTTGCTCGACATCAGCTCCTCGTTACTCGACTGAAGCTCCTCATTGGTGGTACTCAAATCCTGCACGGTCATCTGCAGGCTTTCGCGGGTTTCGCGCAGTTCCGATTCCAGGGTGGTCAGTTGCTGGTAGTAGTCTGCATCTGATATATGCGGAGAATCCGTTAACTTAGGTTGCGGACTTACTTCGCCCATTTCCTGCAACAGCACGAGTATGAGCGGTGGCTGCCCTTTTTCGAGCGTCACGGGGCGCACAGAGGTATGGATCAGGCGCTCTTTCTTGCCAAACTTCACAGCCACCTGCCGGCCTACCACACTTTTTTTGGACTTGATAGCTTTGCGGATGCTGACGCTGAGCACAACTGCCAGCTCTTCCGGCACCATCTTGATCAGGTTGAAGTGAAGGCGCTTATCCGGAAACTTGAGAAAGCGGTTGATGTCACCAATGCCGTGCAGCAGCTGGTAGTTTGCGTCAACATAAAGGGCGGTAACTTTAAAGTCTTCTGCCAGGGCATCCATAAATGCCTCATTATAGCGGTTAAGCTGTGTCGTCTTAAACTGACTGGCCTGGCTTTGCTGCATGCTGGAAGTATGGTATTCGGTAACGCCGTAGCTGCGCTGCAGGCTGCTGCGGTCTTTTACTTTTCGGAAAATTTTCCATTTGCGGTCTTCTTCCTCAAAGTACTCCTGCATGTCTCCGATGTGCTCGCTCGGACCCAATAGCAGGTAGCCGCCCATGTTGAGGGCGTATGGAAACAGGGAAAGTACTTTATGCTGCAGGCTGGGGTTGAGGTAGATGAGCATGTTACGGCAGGTGAACAGATCGATCTTGCTGAAAGGAGGGTCCTTCTGCAGGTCATGCTGCGCAAAGATCACCATCTTGCGGATCTCGTCACTTACCGTGTATTTGTTGCCCTTCTGCTGAAAGAAACGCTGCAGGCGCTCTTCTGATACGTGCTTCTGGATGGCGCTGGCAGGGTAAGTGCCTTTGGATGCTTTCTGCAGGGCCTGCTGGTCTACATCGGTGGCAAAAAGCTTTACATCCGGTTGGCGTCCCAGTTTGTGAAAGGCCTCTTGAAAGAGGATGGCCAGCGAATAGGCCTCTTCGCCTGTGCTGCAGGCCGCAATCCATATTTTGGTGAGTTCGCCTTCCTCTTTCGACGCCAGTATCTTTGGGATCACCTTTTCCTCCAGGAGCTGAAAGGCATCCGGATCGCGGAAAAAGCTGGTGACATTGATGAAAAACTCCTGGTATAGGACTTTGATCTCGGCCGGGTTGGCATGCAGGTAATCGAGGTATTCCTGCAGATTTTCGAGCTTGAGCACCTGCATCCGTTTTTGAATGCGCCGGTTTAGCGTGGGTTTCTTATAGTGGCTGAAGTTGACCTGCGTATGGGTGCATACCAGGTCCAGTATTTCATTGAGTACTTCTTCCTCTCTGCCCGGATCATCCTGCTGCTTTCCGCTCTGGATAATGTTCCGGACCAGGGGGGTGCGGCGGGTGTATTCCATGATCTCGTGCGGAATTTGATCGGGCGGCAGTACGAAGTCTACGCTTCCTGTATCGATAGCGCTGCGGGGCATGCCATCGAACTTGGCGCTCTCGGGATCCTGCACCACCACCAGCCCCCCGGCCTGCTTGATGGCCCGAACTCCTTTGCTGCCATCAGTACCGGTACCCGACAGCACGACGCCAATCGCGTACGGACCCCGGTCAATGGCCAGTGACTCAAAAAAAGCGTCCACGGCAAAGTTGGGCTCCCGGTTGCGGGGCTTTTCAGTCAGGCGCAGGCGCCCGTTCTGCAGACTCAGCTGCTTGCCACTGGGCAGTACGTAAACGCAGTTCGGGCGAGTAAACGCATGGTCTTCCGCTTCCTGCACCTGCATGCTGGTATGCTTAGACAGCAGTTCCGCCATCAGACTTTTATGGTCTGGCGACAGGTGCTGTATGATTACGAATGAGAAGCTGGAATTGCCAGGGAAATGGTCGAAGACTTTATGAATAGCCTCAAGTCCTCCCGCCGATGCACCGATTCCTACCAGGTAATGATCGGCAGGCTTAGGGCTTATTTTCTGCTCCTGCTTATTGTTTGCTTGCTGCAACATGCTGTCTTAGCCGAAATAATGGTAACGTGTTCTCTTAGTACTTCTCGCGGATAATCTTGCTAAGTACAGCACTGCGCAGCGCCTCTGCAGCCTCCAGTTCTTCCTGTTGCCAGGGGAGGGAGGTGAGCTGCACCGTCTGCTGGTAAAGCGCAAACGAGTTACGGGGATGATAGCTTTTGCCGTCCGGTTCCATCCGGATGGCCTGATCAGGATTGCCGCTCCAGTTGACAGTTTGCAGCACCTCTCCCCGAAAGCAGAGAATATACTCGCCCTGGTCCGGATTGATGGCCAAAGCCAGCAATCCGCTTGCCGTGTCCTTATAATCTTTGCTATTGGGATAGGCCTGGGGGAGCGAATTGGTTACGTATGTTTTATCGGAGCTGTTGCGTCGCAACCAGGAGGCAAGCTCTTTTATTTTCTGCACAGGTGGGGTTTGCCCCATGGTATGTACATTGCCTTCATACAGTATAGCTGCGCCATCCAGAGACAATAGCTCCATCAGGTTTGGCTGTCCCTGTAGCAGGGCATCTGTAAAATAGTCATTCTTAAAGAGCTGCTCCAGCATGCTGGCATACTGTCCGCGCATGTGGGACTGTGCTGATGCACGCTGCTCTTTTTCATAGGCACCCAGGCGTACTGCTGCTATGGTCGACAATAGCTCCATGGCCGTGCGCTCCTGATAGCTTGGGTACTTCGGGGTTTTGTGATGGCAGGAGATCAGGCCCCACAGTTTACCCTCCATAATAAGCGGCACTGACATGGAGGCCGAAATGCCCATATTGCCCATGTACTCCAGGTGCACGCCCGCCACACTGCGCAGGTTACAACTGGTCAGATCCGTAAAGCGCCTTGTAATAGGGTTGAGGATAGGGCGGAGGCGAACTGGTGCGTAGTCGCGGGCAGGTATAAGCCGGTAGGGGTTGCGGAAGTAGAGGTCACGTGCCTGCTTGGGCACATCTGATGCCGGGAACCGGAGCCCCAGCAAATCATTCATGTCTTCTGTTTTGGCCTGCCCGATCACAGTGCCATTCCACATGGGGTCGAAGCGGTAGACAAGTACCCGGTCAAAGCCCGTAAAGTGCTTGAACTCGTCTGCCACCGCTTGCGCGATCGCCCCGGTACTATCGGCCTGCTTGATACGCGACGTGATATATTTGATCTGCTGGAAAAAGGCCAGAAAAGATTTGTCCTCTTCGCTGTGCGCCGGCTCCATCTCTATCAGTATTTGTTCTGCTTCCGGATGCGCAGTGACTGTAAAGACTTTGCTACGTCCTTCTGTGTTGAAAGTAAGGGACGAAGGTATGTCGACCTGCTCATGGTCAGAGGCCTGCGCACGGTTCAGTTTCAGTTGCAGGTCTTCGAGTTCTTTTTCGGGTACGAAGGCCGCCAGGGGCTGTTCCAGTATCGCTTCGGGTGCAAGCCCAAGCAGTTCGGTGCAATTCTCGCTTACCTGCCTGATCCGGAGGGTCTTGTCAAGAACAAGCAGCAGGCCGTGCGGTTGTATCAGGTTGATCTGGTGTAGCGGAATGCTGCCGCAGAAGTCAGAATCATAGTTTTTTTCACTGCCGGGGTGCAGCACAGGTGCTTTATTTTCCATAGTATGCCAGGGCTTTGCCAGGGATGATAAAGAGGCACAGACTTGCACAAACAAAGTAGTCTGTAATTCTTTGGCAAAGGTTATCAGGCTGTAATTTAAGCGTTTTTACCCTAAAGTCATGAAATAAACTGCTATATTAGAATGCAGGTTGTGGTTTTTTGGTGTGTTTATACCTGCTCAACAGGAGGGCTTATTTCTTCTTTTCCAGGTGCAGACGCACTGCCTTATCCGAGCTTTTAACGCTGAAAGTCTGGGTTGCATAGCCTGGGCTACTCACGAGCAAGGTATAGCTGCCTGCTTCTATCGGAAGCTTGAAAAATCCTTGTCCGTCGCTGCTGGTTTGCCAGGGGCTGCCCTGCACCTGCACGGTTGCCCGTCCTATACCCTGGCCTCCTGCATCCAGCACTTGCCCTTGCAGGCTGAACTCCGCCTGCGACCTGCTGCTCTCCAGGTTGCTGCTGGCAGGGGGTGCCGGTATGTCCAGTACCAGCGCAGCATCAATCGTGCGGGCCAGCAGTTCCTCCGGACTAGGCGGCAGGATTTCGGCTGCCTGCATGGCTGCTTTTTCCTGTGCGGCTGTGCGGGTGTAATGGTAGAACAGGATCAGGCCGAGCGAACAGAACATCATCAGCAGGCCCAGTGCCACACGCCAGTCGGCCAGGCCGTGCAGGGCACGGGGGCGGTGCTTGCGACGCAAACGCGTGCGTACCCGCTGCCAGATGCGGTAGCGGGACTGGCGGGTTTGTTCGCGGTCCGACAGCGACATGCCTGTCAGTATGTCTTCGCACATCTCACAATCGAGCAGGTGCTTCTCCAGTTCATAATTGGTAGCCGGCGGCAACGTGCCTTCCTCATATTGTCGCAACAGCTCAACGGAGGGGTGTTCCTCCAGTCCCCATTCGCTTATTTGTATTTTATCGTTGCGCATGGTTTTTTTCAATGTAAATTCTAAGGTTACGGCGGCCGTTCTGTATGTAACTCTTCACCTGCTTGAGGTCGCAGCCCGTGATTTCCTCTATCTCGCGGTAGCTCTTCTGCTGCAGGTAAAACAACTCGATGCAGGTGCGCTGCTCAGCGGGCAGGTGTACCAGACCTTGTTCTAGCGCCTGCCAGTCCAGTTCTGCTTGCGTGGCGTCGTCCTGTTGCAGGGTGTGCAGCTCGCGTGGCAGGGCCTGGCTCACTTTATCTTTCAGGCGACCTGTGCGAAGCAGTTGCAGGCAGTGGTTTTTGGTGAGCGAGTGCAGCCACGACTTGAAGTTGCTCACCTCATGCCGTTTCAGTGCCACAATCAGTTGCTCGAACACCTGCATCGTGGCGTCTTTGCTTTCTTCTTCCTCCCCCAGGTAGCGCAGGCAGATCAGGTATACCATCTCGGTGTGCCGCTCAAAAAGTTTCCCGATCACGTCCAGATCACCGGAACGGCGATACTGCCGCACCAGCTCCAGGTCATCAGTGGAACGAGATTTTGAGAAGAACTTTAAAAACATAGCCAGTACCGTGTTAAAGTATATTCAATAAACTAAATATTGCTGAATGCACCATGCCTTCATTCAAATGATTTTTTCTATATGGAGTTATTGTTTTTGATTTTGAAATGTTTTGATGAAATTATGTTACTATTTTTATTTTGCCATCGTATTTAAAAGTAGTCAACACAGATACCGCTCCTAATCACTTCCTATTGCTTAGCGCTTCGCTGGTCCTCAAAACTTCACCCATTTTTTTAACTCCACTTTACTGCATTCATTGCCTTTGCTGTGTTATGCGGGGTACACTGTTATTCTCTATTTTCAAGACCTGTTCCTTCAATACTATGTACACTTTAACTATTCGTCCATTCAAAGTACTGCTTTCCTCTCTGTTTGTCTCCACCGCCTTTTTGTTTCTGGGCTGTGAAGCCGAAAGTCCCGATACGCCTGAGCCGCTCACTGCCCGGCTGGAGGCCAATGCGGGGCCAAATCGCCCTAACTCAGCTCTTCATAACAAAGTGCTGGCTGACATCCGCAGCGCCACTGCCCGTTATCAACGCATCGAGCAGGCCATGGCAGACGGTTATGTACCTTTTAGTCCCTGTATCAGTGTTCCAGGACTTGGAGGCATGGGCGTCCATTATGTGAAGCACAGCATCCTGGATGGCATCCTTAACCACAGAGAACCAGAAGCCTTGCTGTATGAGCCTCAGAAAAATGGCCGCATGATGCTAGTCGGGGTAGAATACATTATCCGCGCAGAAGATTGGGGGCAAAACACACCGCCAAGACTAGGTGATCAGGCTTTTGATGAATACCTAGGGCCTGATGGTAACCCGCTTGATTTCGACAACTACCAGCTGCATGTTTGGGTATGGAAGCACAATCCATCCGGTATGCACTTCCCGTTCAACCCGAAGGTCAGCTGTGAGTTTGCCGAAGAAGCTGGCGGACACTAACATATACATGACCGGTATTCCCCTGTACCGCCCAGCTTAGCAGGTACAGGGGAATTTTTTACCTGGAGGCCAGCAATGCCTTGTCTTCTTCCCTTAACTCTACTAAAGCGTATTTGCGGGTGTCGGTTATTTTGAGCTCATCCAGCGCATCCACCAGATTTTTAAAGCGGGAGCTTTCCGTTGCTTTCACCAGCACCACCATATCTGGGTTGCTTTTTACCTGCTCGGTCAGCAGCACCTGTCGGATGCCGGTGGCCGAAAAGTCTGTCTGCTTCACCTCCGGCTCATCGCCCGGGTAGCCAAAGAAGTAGTATACCTTGTCTGCTTCATCGAGCACAATGTTCAGCGCATTTTTGCCAGGTACAGGCGTGTCGGGCCCCGTTGCAACGGGCATGTTGATCTCCATGGTCTGGAGCCTGGCAAATGTGGTCGTGAGCATGAAGAAAGTCAGCAGCAGGAAGGCCAGGTCCACCATCGGGGTCATATCCAGGTGAAAGCCATTGTTGCGTGCACGTTTTCTGTTGCCTTTTGCCGGGTTCTGTTTTTCCTGTACCTGTGCCATGATCTTATCCTTTCCGTTTGTGGTTGTGGATGCAGGCAGTCCTTCTGCTGCATTTGTATAGTAGATGAACCAGGCCGCCAGATTCCATACGCCCATCACATTTTTTTGCAAAAAAAAAATCACAGCAGCTGCCTTCTGTCGTAAGCAGACCTATACAGAAATAAGCGCTATGATCGATCGACAGGTATACCGCATGTCACGGGCTGGCTCCATCCGCAACCTCGAGCTGCGACAGGAGTCGCTTGAGTCGCCTGCCCAGGATGAGGTATGCGTGCAGGTGCGTGCCATCGGGCTCAACTTTGCCGATGTCTTTGCCATGCAGGGCCTTTACAGTGCCACCCCCAGCGGTTCGTTTATACCAGGACTGGAGTTCGCGGGCGAAGTTGTGGCTGTAGGCGAGGAGGCGGGCGACTGGAAGGTGGGGGATAGGGTGATGGGAGCCACAAAGTTTGGGGGCTATGTCACGCACATCAACAGCCACCACCGCTATGTGTTGCCTTTGCCTGACAGCTGGAGCTTTGAAGAGGGAGCGGGTTTTCTGGTACAGGGGCTCACGGCCTATTACGCCCTCACCGAGCTCGGTAACCTGAAGCCGGGCATGAACGTGCTGATCCACAGTGCAGCGGGCGGGGTGGGTATACTGGCCAACCGCATCTGTCAGAGAGTTGGCGCCTATACCATCGGTACAGTAGGGCAGCCGGGCAAGGTGGAGTTTCTGCGCAAACATGAGCGATACGGTGATGTGATTCTGCGCGACAGGGACTTTTATGACAAACTGATGCACAGTCTCAACGGTCGCCCCCTGCACCTGATCATGGAGTGCATCGGCGGACGCATCCTCGAACTGGGCTGGAAGGCGCTGGCGCCGATGGGCCGTATGGTGGTGTATGGCAATGCCTCGTTCAGCAGCCATGGCAGCAAACCTGACTATCCGCGCCTGATCTGGAAGTACCTGCGCCGTCCGAAAATAGACCCCCTCAAGCTGCCTACCGAAAATAAATCGCTCATGGGTTTTAACCTGATCTACCTGTACGAGCAGACGGACATGATGCACGAATTACTGCAGGGGCTACAGCAGCTCCAGCTTGCCCCCCAGCATGTGGGCCATGTGTATGCCTTCGACGAAATGCACGAGGCCATCCGGCTGTTTCAGCAAGGCAGGTCAGTAGGCAAAGTAGTAGTGGCGGTGGAGGGGTAAAAATACCCACTTTTGGGTATTGGGTAACTGGAAATTAATGTGTTACCTTTGAAACATACCTGCCAGAAAGGGTGATTTCTTTAACCATTAAAGGGCCTCCTGTATGAATATCCCTGAAGCCATCAAAATGACACTTCGCTTTCAGCAGGTGCCCATGACCGCGCATCAAATCGCCTATTTTATCAGCTTCAACCATTTGCTGCAGTCTGCTTCCAGTTTAGAGGCCATGGTGCATGCAGTGGAGGAGGCGGTATTTCAGAACCCAGCATATTTTTACGTAACGGACGACCTGGTGCACATGAGTAAGTGGCAGAAGCAGGAACAGCTGGTAGTGGAGCATGTCTTTGGCACCGTGCAGCAGGCAATTGCCCTTCTGAATGAGCTGGGCCAGACGTCAGAGTGTTGCAGCAACATTGTACTGGCGCTCCTGCTGTACAAGCGCCTGTCTGATATCAAGCGCAGCCAGCAATTAGGTGCGCCTATCGTGCCGGACCTCTGGAAATTTGACCGCGTAGCCGCTGATACCATTCTGCCAGAGCTTTCAGCAAGGGTGTACGAGGTCATGGACTATATCGAGCGCACCGATGACCGGCTGGCCAACGCCTTCCTTTTTGGCAAAGAAGAGCTCAACCACATGAACGAGCCGGGACAGCTGAAAAAACTGCAGGAGGCCATGCGACTGCTGGCGACATTGCAGCTCGACGAAGAGCATGTTCCCACACCTCTTTTTCAGGCCATTTTCAGTCACCTGTTCTGGCGCAATATAAAGCACACCTCCAAAGAACTGCTCGGATAAGCCTACCGCTCCATGCTGCTGCGTGATCTGTACAGTTTGCGGGCTGCGATCTTTCTGCGCTTGTAATAACTGCTGATCTGGCTCAGTCTGCCCGTATGCAATTGTTCTGCTCTTTTTGGTGGGTGCGGGATATGGCAAACAGGGCAGACAGGCTCCTCGAGTTGTCCCTGTATTTCTTCTATAGCGTCTTCTACCTGGCACAAATAGGCTACAATGGCCAGTGTGCCCAAGAGGCCAACCAGCGTAAGGATAGTACTGATAATCATGGTAATCGAAACTTTGGCTAAAAGTTGAAATTAGAAGCAATCAAATTGCCGGATAGCGCAACCAGATTTCATCTTAAAAGCGCTATATCCGAAAATTTGATTTCTTTAATTAAAGCGATTTATCCAAGAAATTAAAGCCCCCCGCTGCATAGTCTTAAACTTCCATAAAGAATCATTGATAGATGCCATACTCTTGCTTTCACCCGGGGAGGCAATAACAAGCGATGCTGGTTTTGGATCTAGTTGAATTTATCGTAATATTGCGATGCGATTATCAAATACTAAAACGGCTGTACCATGGCACAAGCAACACAACAACCCAAAAAACAGATTGCCTTTTTCGAGAAATACCTGACCATCTGGGTAATTCTCTGTATCGTGGGAGGGACTCTGATCGGCTACCTGGCCGGTGACCAGATGGAGGTGCTGAGTCGTATGGAGGTATACCAGGTGAACATTCCCATCGCCCTTCTGATCTGGCTGATGATCTACCCGATGATGCTGCAGATCGATTTTACGAGTCTCAAGCGCATCGGGCGCAAACCTACTGGCATTGTGTTGACGGTGGTTGTGAACTGGCTGATCAAGCCTTTTACCATGGCCTTCTTTGCCTGGCTTTTCTTTTCTAATCTGTATTCTGCCTTCATTTCGCCTGAGCTGGCCGGGGAGTACATCGCAGGTGCCATTGTCCTGGGGGCTGCGCCCTGTACGGCCATGGTGTTCGTGTGGTCCTACCTGAGCGATGGCGACCCGAACTATACCCTGATGCAGGTGTCAGTCAACGACCTGATCATCCTGGTCGCTTTCGTGCCGATCGTGGGACTGCTGCTGGGCATCACCAATGTGACCGTGCCTTACGACACGCTGTTTCTGAGTATCATCATTTATGTGGTCGTACCGCTTGTGGCGGGTTTTCTGACGAGCCGTACCCTGATCAGATCGAAAGGGGAGGCTTGGTTTACGCGGGAGTTTCTGCCGCGCCTCAAGCCAATGAGTGTCCTCGCCCTGTTGCTCACGCTTATCCTGCTCTTTGCTTTTCAGGGTGTGAATCTCCTCAGCAATCCGCTCATTATTGTTTTCATCGCCATCCCGCTGATTCTGCAGACCTATTTCGTGTTTTTCCTGACCTGGTACAGTGGCCGCAAGCTTAGGCTGGGGCATGCCGTGTGCGCACCGGCTGCCATGATCGGGGCCAGCAATTTTTTTGAATTAGCCGTGGCGGTAGCCATTGCCCTGTTCGGACTGGATAGTCCGGCTGCCCTCGTGTGCGTGGTGGGGGTGCTGGTAGAGGTGCCGGTGATGCTTTCGCTGGTTGCTTTTGCGAACAAGAACAAGTACTAGCGGGCCGGTATACCCTGGTTAGCCTAACGATTGCGAAGCTTTGTAGGGAGGCGTGAGGTAAGGTTTGCCGCACAGACAGAGGTTGAAAGCTTCGATCCATAAAATTGTGCGGGAAATCTGCTAAATGGAGTGCAATAAGTTGTGTAGGATGCTATATATTAGCACCTTCACACAAGTACTATTTATGAAACAACTTTACATCCTGCTTTTTGCCGGGCTTTCTTTGACTAGCTGTGTCAGCACAAGTAAGTATGCCCAATTTGTAGAACAAAAGCCAAAGACAGAGCGCCCGGAACAAGTCCAGCAAAGCGACTGGCTGATCGTGCAGGCTCCTGCCGCGGATCAAAAGAACAAGTACCTGAAAGTGGAGAACTCATTCATACCTGCCCTGGTATACTGGGGCTGGAACTCGACCATATCCTGTGAGCTCGACCCAGGCAGCACCGCTGTTTATGTAGAACGGGGTATGCAGCAGGCTGCCCGGAATCTTAATTTGCAGGAAGTGCTGGGGGGCCGTCAGCTGGTGGTTGAACTGCAGCAGTTGCCCGGCCAGTTCCTCTATGAGAACAAAGGCAGCACGGTATTTCTGCTGTTCATGCATCTGACCTCCGGACAGGAGATCATTACGCCTCGCCCGACCAATCTGATAGTGCGCTACTACTTGAAGGAACAGGGGGAAGTGATCGCCTCTGGTGAAAGCACCATAAAAAACGAAGAGCAACCGATTCGCAATGTCTGGAAGTCAACTAAAAAGTTTACCTGGATGCACCTGGACCTACTGGAGTCTGAGTCAGAGCGTATGGGCATTGCAGCACTCACCTCCATTGCAAAAGAGCTGGAAGCCTTGTCCTTTCAGGGGGCAGTGGAATAAGATAGATACGCTGTTCGGGAGCAGTAGATTGCCTGCCCGGGCTTAAATCCGGCTGTTGGAGTCGTGCTGCTGGAGCAGCCATTCTGTTGCGCTTTCTGCATCCAGAAACATTTCTACCCGGGTATTGGCTTCTGCTACGTTTTGCTCTTCTGCCATCTTGTGCTTGATACGTTGCATGTCCAGCATCGACAAGCCCTCTTCTGTCATGACGCGGGCAAAGCGGGTGAGGTAGGGGTTTATTTTTGGAATCAGGGTGCTTACCAGCCAGTTCTGGTCTGCCAGTTCCATGTAGTAAAGCTTACGGGCGTCACTTAGCCAGTAGCGGCACCCCAGATCACAGACATAGTCAGCAGCAAGTGTAAGCGAGCGCCTGAATTCTTCGCTGGAGGGATGCCGTAGCCAACGGGTAAAGAGGAGGTTCAGTTTGCGGTCCACCTCAATGCTTAGGTACTCGTCCTGGTGTAGTTTCTCTGTTTGTAAAGCGTTGATCATAAGCAGAGTTGTTTTTATGCTACGCGTTCAGGAGCCTGAGGTTCCTTATGATTTTAAAGAAGGTGCTACCAGGTAAGATGCTGCAGTATTCAGAATTAATCTCAGTGCTCACAGCTATATTTGGTTTATCTGTCTTGATTGTCTGACTGGCGGGATTATAATGGCTTCTCCTCTGCATCCGCTATACCTGTACCATCCTGACTTACCAGCAGTTGCTGTACTGGCAGAGCGAAGCCTTTGCCTTTCGTATTCACGGCATCCATCATACTCAGGAGCAAGCCTTCCTTGATCTCGAGCTGCTCATTAAAATCGCTGGTCAGAACGTAGGAGAATACCTCGACCTTGAGTGCATCTGAAGTGATCTCGGTCAGGCGTACGCGGGCGCTGTCATTGTCTATTTTAGGGTGGGCCATGAGTGTTTCCCGGAGAGCCCGTAACACGGCCTGTATCTGGGCTGGCGTGGTATCGTAGCGCAGACGCAGCACCGGGGCAAAGAGGAAGCGGTCGCGGTGGGCGAAGTTCTCGATCTTCTGCGAAGAAAAGTCTCCGTTCGGGATCGTAACGATCGTACGCTCCGTTGTGCGCAGGCGGGTGGAGCGCATGCCGATCTGCTCTACCGTGCCTGTTGTGTCACCTACTTTGCAGAAGTCGCCTACCCGGATGGGTTGGTCGGCAATCAGGGTAACGCTCCCGACAAAGTTCTCTACCGTCTTCTGAGCGCCTAAAGCCAGCGCAATACCGCCTATACCTAAGGCAGCCAGACCAGTGGTCACGTCAAACCCCAGTGTGTCGAGAATGAAGATAATGCCGAACACCAGCAGGGCGATCTTGGCACCGCGACGCAAGAACAGCACTACTGAGATCCCGGACATGTTGTTCTTCTGCACGAGCCGCCGTTGGCTGAAATTGGTGATCGCGTCGACCAGGCGCCATAGCAGCAGGATCACAGCCACCAGGCCCACGATAATGGTAAACTCACTGAAGCGCTGCCGCACCACAAAGGAGATGCCCAGTCGTTGGCTCAACAACACAAGGATCAGGGCAGCCAGGTATAGCCGGATCGGCAAAGAGAAGGCCCGGATGAAACCATAAGTGGGTTCATCCCTCGTTTTGCGCCAGACATAGTTGATGAGGTATGTGAGTGCGGCCGTGATTCCCCAGGCAAACAGGTAAGCTATGATTGCAATCAGGAGCATGGCCAGCCAGTGTCCGGCAGGAACCCCGCCCCATCTGGTTTCGGTGAGGTAATCTGGCAATACACTTTCTACGACAGCAGTTTTAGGCGCTTCGATCTGCAGGGGTACTTTGCTGATGGTCTCGGAAGCGACCAGCCAGATGGGGCCGCCAGCAGGTCCCTCTGTTTTTTCAAGGAGCAGGTCAAAGGTTTCATTATCTACCTCGGCGGTACCGACTCTTTCCTTGTCCGGTGGCAGGTTGTCTTCCAGGTCGCCTTCGGGTGTGTCACTGATCCAGGAGCGGGGGAGGGTCTTGCTGCGCTGGTCCAGCAGGCGTTGCAGGGCCTGTGCTGTGGCAGCTCCGTCTTTTATCGTGCCTTCTGGTGTGTTAAGGTTGAGGTAAAGGGCAGCTGTGGCATAGTCCTCATCGGCCACCGCCCGGATAAAACCCACGACAGTCCCCCGCGGCGTGCGCCTTCCCAGCGAATCTTCCGGCCACTCAGGTACTACCGCCTCCACCGTATCCTGTGAAGTTTCCTGCGCATGCGTTGTCGCAGGTATGGCAAGTGCCAGGCTCAATGCAATCCATGCTATATAAGGATGCCTCAAGAGAAGGTTAGATAGCGCGTAACTGTAAAGTGCAGAAAACATGATTGTTAACGTATGGGGCTCTCGATTTAGCCTCATAGGATACGTCTATGTGACTAATTTCTGTTACTTCCTGCAATAACGGCTGAGCTTTTCCGGAGTTGTATGAAGTACAATTTTGAGTAGAAACAACAGGGCCATTATGATCTATCCAAATGAATATTTTTTATCTAATGTGTTATTTAAATTTGCATTAGGTGCAAGGTTTGCTAATTTTAATGATATTATGTCACAACATCAGATTCTTTAATTTTTCATTAATCTTTACTTATTAACAAACTTAAACCCGTGTAGTATGAACAAGACAAAGACTACTTTACTTTGCCTGGGCCTCGCCTTTTTAACTTTTTCCTGTGACAAGGAAATAGAAGAGCTTAACCCCTCTTCAAACAGTACCTTAAATGCTACTTCGGTAGCAAATCAAAACGCATCGGATTTTGTACCCTTAAAACCGATGGAGTTGTTGCCGATGCAGGAAAATCTGCGCAATATGCTGATGAGTAATGTTGTTGACACGTCTGAATGTGGGCCAACGGCTTTTGCTGAAGTACAAAACAGATACTTTAGCCCTTTGGGTAATGATCTGATAGGTTTATTTGGAAATGTTGCTCAAGCTCAAATTATATTAGATTTATATACCTCTCTGAACTTCTACTCCGCAGCTTTTGACGAATCTAACCAATATTTTGGTGCCAACGGAGAGTACACTAACTTAATGGTGAAGCGCCAGCGTGAGCTGGAGAAATTCTGGAACATGCCGAACCTGATCAGGGTGAATGGCCAGCACACGGCTACCCTCAACGACAGAGAGAAACTGGCGGATGTGTATCAACTGGTAGGAGTAGGTATTGAAACAAGACAGGATGCTTATGCTGCTGCTGATCAACTCCTATACTTCAATACTTTTTCAGATCAATTGCCGGAATCCCCATTCTTTGCAGCAGATGGTTTTGCTACTACTTATAACAACCTGATCGTGATCGGAGATGGTATTGTTGATATGCTTTCTGAAACAGGTATAGACAAGGACATCGTTTGGACAGGTATACTGGCGCACGAGTGGGCGCACCAGATTCAGTTCATGAATACGAACGCCTGGTATCCAGCAGGCACCTTTGCCAGCACACCGGAAGCGACGCGCTACAAGGAGTTGGAGGCCGATTTTCTGGCAGCTTATTACATGACGCACAAGCGTGGCGCAACTTATAACAGCAAGCGTGTGGCGCAGTTCTACGAACTGTTCTTCGGGATCGGTGATTGCGGTTTCACGAGCGATGGTCACCACGGCACACCGCTTCAACGTATGGCTGCAGCCGAGCTAGGTTTTCGACTGGCTGATGAAGCCCAGAAGAAAGGACATATCCTGACAATGGAGCAGGCGCATGCTTATTTCGTTGCCAACATCGATGGTCTGTTAGTGCAGAATTAACCGACACTTCTTTTAACTATAAAAAGCAGGTATAGCCCTTGAAGCTATACCTGCTTTTTTGTTTCCGGCTTCATGCGAGTCAGTTATACGCTATACCTTCACTTTCTTCCAGGTGCCGCGGCGGAAGAGCCACCAGCTGACCAGGGCATGGAAAGAGTGACAGAAAGCGATGGCAAAGAAAACGCCGGTTGCCCCGAAGCCAAGGGTGAGGGCCAGGAGGTAGGCGAGCGGAATTTCGATCAGCCAGAGCACCACCACGTTGATGATGGAGGGGGTGCGGGTGTCGCCTGCACCGTTGAAGGCCTGTACCATCACCATCCCCAATCCAAAAAAGACATAGCCCAGCGTAATGATGCGGAGCGCTTCTGAGGCCACACCGACCACCTCTTCGTCATGTGCAAAGATGCCTGCGATGGACTCACCGAAGAGCAGAAAAAACACAGTAACAGCCGCCATGAAAATGACATTATATTTGGCCGTCAGCCAGACCGACAGCTCAGCCCGCATGGCTTTCTGCGCCCCCAGGTTCTGTCCGACCAGCGTAGCTGCCGCCGAAGACAGGCCCCAGGCAGGCAGCAGGGCGAACATGATGATGCGGAAGGCAACGGTATAGCCAGCCAGGGTATTGCTCCCAAACTCAGCAATGATGCGGGTCAGGAAGATCCAGCTGGCAGAGTCGATCAGGTACTGGCCCATACCCCCTGAGGATACTTTGAGGATGCGCCAGATCATGGCCAGGCTGATGACCAGGTTCCGGCGACCGAGTTTGAGCAGATGCCGCCCATTGAGCAGGTGGTAAAACTGGTATACCACCCCCACACTACGGCCGATGGTCGTGGCCCAGGCAGCTCCCTCCAGTCCCCAGCCCTCAAAGCCGCCGATACCAAAGATCAGGAGCGGGTCCAGAACGATGTTGGTGCCGTTCGCAATCCAGAGGGCACGCATAGCCAGGTGCGGCAGACCGGCGCCCCTGAAGACACCATTGATCAGAAAAAGCAGGATGATAGCCAGGTTACCGGCAAAAACGATTTGGGCGTAACGCAGGCCATACGCAATCACGTCTGCCTCGGCACCCAGCAGGGCCAGCAGATCGGCCGCATACCAGGTAGCCAGAAAGCCCATGGCCAGCGCCAGCACAGTTCCCGTCACCAGGAGCTGATAGGTCACGTTGGCGGCCTCCTGGTAGTTCTTCTCACCAATGCGCCGCGAGACCATGGCGGTGGCAGCAATGCTCACCCCCATGCCGATCGAGTAGATGATCATCAGCACCGTCTCGCTCAGTCCTACCGTCGCCAGGGCTTTGGAGCCCAGTCTGCCCACAAAGAAGATGTCGACCACTGCGAAAAGCGACTCCATCACCATCTCCAGGATCATCGGCACGGCCAGCAGTACGATGCTCGTCCGGATACCGAGCGTGGTGTAGTCGTGCTCCGTGCCTTTTACGGCAGACCAGACGAGTCGCAAAGAGTCTTTGAATTTCGGCATGGAGGGGCAGGTATAGGATGCTCAGCAAATTACGTAATTAGGCGCTATACGAGTTTGGGTTCTCGCAATTTTTCATCCTGCCACCGCTGTCAATCTACCTCCACATACTTCTTGTCTTCGTTCATGCGCACGATCTTGGGGGTGAAGGTGCCGAGTACTTCCACCAGATCCCGCTGGTAGTCCATCACCTGGTATATGTCTTTGTAAGCCATCGGCGCCTCATCGAGTCCGGCACCCACTAGCTCGACGCCAGCCTTCTGCAGGAAGCGGCGCATCTCGGTGGGTGAAAGTGTTTTGATAGCCTGCGTGCGCGACATTGTCCGACCCGCCCCGTGTGAGGCCGAATTGATGGAAGCCGCTTCGCCTTTGCCGCGCACGATAAAGCCCGGTGTGGCCATAGTACCCGGTATGATGCCCAGCACACCTTTACCCGCCGGCGTAGCGCCTTTGCGGTGCACGATCACCTCGTTTCCTTTGGCGTCTTTTTCTTTCCAGGCGAAGTTGTGGTGGTTCTCGATCCGGGCCATAGGAGCCTCCCCGAGTTTTGCCGCCAGACGTTCGTGTATCTGGTGATGACAGGCAGAGGCGTAATCACCGGCCAGGTTCATAGCCAGCCAATACTCCTGCCCGGCTTCGGAGTCCAGGTCGAGCCAGGCCAGGTGCTTTGCCTCGTTGGGCAGCGGGCAGGCATCCATGGCCACCTTGGTGTAGTAGCCTGCAATGTTGGCCCCGAGCCTGCGGGAGCCGGAGTGGGAGAGGATGGCCAGGTACTTGCCCGCAGGTATAGCCAGTTCGTTATCCCCGTCATGTATCTCCACCGTGCCAAACTCCACAAAATGGTTGCCACCACCCGAGGTGCCCAACTGCTGAAAAGCCCGGTCTTTAAGCTCCCGCACGATCGGAATCTCGTTGAACTCCGGCCGACTCATGATCTCGTGGTCCATGGGGCGTTTGAAGGCAGTGTTGCCGAAGCGGGTGCTGTCGGTAAGTACCTTGATGAGCTGTTCCCGGTTTTTGTCCAGGTAGCCGGTATGGATGTCGAAAATGCTCATGCTCATACGGCAGCCGATGTCCACGCCCACACCATAGGGTATAACGGCATTGTGCGTGGCCAGTACGCCGCCTACTGGCAGACCGTAGCCCTGGTGTGCGTCCGGCATCAGGGCGCCGCCGCTTGTCACGGGCAGGCGCATGGCAATGTCCATCTGGTCGCGGGCTCCCTGTTCTATACCTTCCGCACCATACACGGCATATTCCTGCTTCTCCTGCCTGAGCGCAACGGGCTCTGCTTCTTTTTGGTGAATAAGCGCCTGTGCCAGCGGCCCTAGTGTGGCATGCATGTGGTATTGATCGGGCGCTGCCAGCACATCCTGCAGCAGCTCAATCTGGTGGTGTTTGCCCAGTTCGGTATAGTAGGTATGGATGATGTTGAGTGCAGTGCCCAGGGGCTTGCCAGTGGGAAAGCCGAGGTTTTGCAGATCCTTCGCCCCCAGTTTATCTGATTTCTTTTGCTCTTTTTTCTTTTGTTTTTTCATAGCGTTATGTCCAGCACGAGATTTTATGTACGGCTGTCGGACAAAGCAGGTAAAGGTTCATGATGTGACAGGCAGGCGCTGCGTCGCTCAGGTATAAGCGCTGTTCGTTTACTGTCCTCTTTTCTTTTGCTGGCGGCGCATTTTTTTCTCTTCCTTTATTCGCTGGCGCACCCCGTCGTCCACGCCACGGCCTGCTTCCATGGGTTCAAATGCCGAGCCGCTGGTAGGTGGGGCAGGCGGTGCGTTCTCTATCTGGTACTTGTGGATGATGTTGCCGGAGAGGCTTTCGGTGGTGCGGGGGAAGAGGCGATGGAAGTACCAGGCTCCTTTTGCTTTCCAGCCCACCGGCCGCTCATTCCGGCCGCGAAGGGAGGCCCTGATCGTGGAGTTCACCACCTTCTTCGGATCGTCCATGGCGGCCATGCGGGGTGTGCCGCCGCTATAATTGGCCGCATGCCGCCAGAAGGGCGTGTCTACTGCCCAGGGCTCCACCGTCACCACCCGGATATGTTTGTTGCCGGTCAGCCGGAGCTCCTGATTCAGTGCCTGCCCCAGGTTCAGGATACCTCCCTTGGTAGCAGCATAAGAGGCGTGGTAGGCCAGTGGCACATTACTCTCGACAGAGCCCATGTTGATGAGTGTGCCATGTCCCTGCACCAGGAACTGCTGGATGGCGACCTGACTGCCGTAGATGAAGCCTTTGAGGTTGACATCGACGATGCGTGCCTGGTCCTCGAGCGGGATCTCCCAGAACTTACCGATGGCGCCTACGCCGGCCATGTTGATCCAGACATCCACCTTGCCGTATTGCTGCAGGGCTGCCTGCATCACGCGCTGCACATCCTCTGGCTTGCTGATGTCCATGGGCACGGTGATGGCAGTACCACCGTTGGTCCGCACCTGTGTCGCGACTTCCTCCAACAGCTCCCCTCTACGGGCGGCCAGCACCACATTGGCGCCGTAGGCTCCCAGTTGCTCAGCCACGCCACGTCCAAATCCGCTGGATGCCCCCACGATCACAAAGGTTTTGCCTGCTGTTTTGCGCTGTCCGGAAGCGCCCAGTTTAGAGGAGCCGCAACTTCCCAGGACCAGGCATAGCATGAGCAATAGCAGGGCAAATGACCTGTCTGTTCTTGTTTTATTCTTTTGGCCTGAAGCAAAAGTTGTGCGCTGTAGCGTTTGATGAAATTTCATAGGCGTGCCAGATTAAGTATATCAGAAATCAGCAGGGCAGCGGATGGCAGCCCGTCATAAATTGCACGCTAAAACAGGGGAGGAAGTTATACCTAATCTTGCTGGCCGGGAATCGCAGCCAGCGCAGTCCAGACTGGCTCTTACGCGGTAAATACTTATAGAACTCGTGAACTGAGACTAAAGCCGGGGTCTACGCGGAAGGAGACAATTCAGAATAACTAGTCTGCTAAGCTTTGGTGAGTTAATGATCCACAACAGATACAAGTTGATTCCCTGGATAATTTAGTGCAATTAAAAGGGCATAATCGGATTATTCCACTATGCTAAGTTGTTAGTCTTGTTGTATTTATATATATTGTTTTAACTTTAATTCAATGTCAAATCGGTGCAATTGTATATAGCTGAACTTTAGAAAGATAAGGCTCACCTGCTATTGATTCTTCCCACTGGCAGCTACAAGCTGTTGTTTTATCTGTAGAACGTTATGAATGAACTCGAATTCAATGAAAAACTTGTCAGGTACTCGCATGGTTTACTATGCGTCATTGATTCAAGAGGTGTTTTTGTCAAAGTAAGTGAAGCCTGCAAACAGATTCTGGGCTACGACCGTCACGAGGTAGAGGGGAAGCCTTTTACCTCCTTTGTGCATCCCGAGGATTTGGAAAACACTGTGCAGGCCTCCAGGCAGCTCAAGCTCACTTCCAGCATGCTGCATTTTGAAAACCGCTACCTGCACCAGGATGGCCATGAAGTTCCCCTGCTCTGGACAGCTACGCTTTCTGATGAGGATGGCTTCATCTACTGCACTGCCACCGATATCTCAGTTGAGTACAAACTGCGCCGTAAAGTGGAGGAGAAGGAAGCCTTCTACAGAACGCTCATAGAGCACGGGTCTGACATGCTGGCTCTCCTCGATGAGGAAGGAAATTTCCTGTTTGCCAACAATGCCTTCAGGCGTATACTGGGCTACGAGGTGCGGGACCTCCTGTGCAGCAATACCTGCAGCTACATTCACCCTGATGATCTGCCTGCTGTACGAAGATCCTGGAAGAGGGCGGCTAAGCTCGAACTGCTGCGCATGCAGGACTTCCGGATACGGGATGCGGAGGGAAGCTGGCGCTGGGTGGAGGCCATTGTCAGCAACCAGGTCGGAAACAGCACCATGAGTGGCTTTGTGGTTAGCTCCCGCGATATTACCGAGCGCAAACATGGCAGGCTGCGCCTGGAAGAAAGTGAGCAGCGTTACAAGGCCCTGTTTGATAATAACCCGGACATTGTGCTGTTTGAGAACCTGCATGGTGTCGTGACTGAGGTAAACCAGGCCTTTCGCGAGACATTTGGCGCAGCGGCAGACTCGGTAGTCGGCAGGTCGCTCACCGAGCTGCTTCCCCCGGATATGGCCGCCGTCAATGCACGGTCGCTGCAGGAGGCACTGCTGGGCAGCACCCTGCGCTACGACCTGGAGCTGAAACCCCGGGGAACGCAGGCCATCGTGCTGGACACGGTTAAGTTTCCGGTGCCGGCAGGTGACCAGGTTATCGGGGCCCAGACCATTGCCAAAGACATCACCCCGATTGTCCGTTCTTTCGAAACCATCGAGCGGCAGGCTAAAAAGCTGAACACCATTTTTGAAAGTATCACCGATGCCTTTTTCACCCTGGACAAGGAGTGGTACTTTACATCTGTGAACAGCGAGTTTGAGCGGATCATCGGTGCCACAGAGCAGGAAATTGTGGGAACCAAACTACAGGAGCACTCTCGGTTTGATACCGAAGGACACTTTTACAGGCAATACCGCCATGCAATGGAAACCGGTGAGAGTGTGCATTTCGAGGCTTACTCAGAGCGACCGGGAAAGTGGCTGGAGGTAAAGGCTTTTCCTTCGGACGAAGGCCTGGCCGTTTACTTTTCTGATGTGACGGACAAGGTGCTGGCTTTAAAGGAAGTGGAGAAACTATCGCTCGTAGCCAGCCAGACGGACAATGGCGTCGTGATCACCGATGCTGCCGGACAGACTGAGTGGGTGAACGAGGGCTTTACCCGCATCACGGGGTATACCCTGGATGAAATGCGGGGCAGGAAGCCCGGAGAATTATTGCAGGGACCGGAAACTGATCCCGAAGCCGTGCAGCAGATCAGGAAGGGGCTGCAGGAAGCATCACACTTCAGCGCCAGACTCGTCAACTACCGGAAGTCAGGAGACAGGTTCTGGGTGTCGATGGATATTACACCAATCCTGGATGATAAGGGCACCGTCACGCGGTTCATCGCCGTGCAGCGGGACATTACGCTGCAGAAAGACGCGGAGGCGAACCTGCTGCAACTTTCGCAGCACCTCTACCAGCAGAACAAAGACCTGCAGGAGTTTACCTACATTGTGTCTCACAACCTCCGGGCACCGGTCGCAAATGCGCTTGGGCTGGCGCACCTGCTTCACACTACTGATGCATCATCCGGCAATTTTGCTGCGATCAGGGCGCACCTGCAAACCAGCATACAACAGATCGACACGGTGTTACGCGATGTGAACACCGTGCTTTCGGTAAGGGAGCGGGACGATGTGCTGGAGCTGGAGCAGGTCAACCTGGTCTGGCTGTTCGGACAGGTACAGGTAAAATTTGAAGAGGTCCTGCAGCAGATTGGCGCTGAAGTCGTGCTGGCGGTAGACCCGGCCATTAAGGTGCGGGCCGTCCGAACTTATTTGTTCAGCATCTTTTACGGATTACTTTCCAATGCCATCAAGTTCCGCTCATCGGAACGGACCTTACATATCACGCTGACTGCTGAGAGAAAAGCGACCGGCGAACTGGGGCTAACATTTGCTGACAACGGCCAGGGCTTTGACACGCGCAAGGCAGCGGAGAAAGTGTTTAAGCTCTACGAGCGCTTCCACAAGGATATCAAGGGACGTGGAGTTGGGCTGTTCCTGCTCAAAGCGCATACAGAGGCTATGGGCTGGAAAGTGACGGTGGAGAGCCAGCTGCACGTGGGCACTACCTTCCGGTTCATCATCCCGGCAGAAGCACTGCTTTCATAAGGCTGCTATACCGGCCTTGTTATGCCATCTGCAGGTATAGGTTTTCAAGCATCAGGCCGTCTTGGTTTTGGAGCAAAGCCTGTTATTTAATTAAGTTATTATACAAGCTATTAATAACTTCAGCCAGTGCCAGGTTATACTCATTCACTTCAGGGGCGCTGGTTCCGTTGGTGATCACCACAAAGCCAAACTGCTCTTTTGGCTGAAAGAACATGGCGCTGTAGAGTCCGTAGGCATTGCCGGTGTGTCCCACCAGGGCTTTGCCGGGTATCAGCTTGCTTTCAGTTTTCAGCGCAAGGCCGTAGCCATTGTCCGCGATCTTCGACTGCATTTGTTTGGCGCTCTTCTTCGAGATGATCCGGGTGCCCTTGTACTCGCCTTTGTTTAGGTGCATGGTCATATACCTGGCCAGATCGGGAGCTGACATTTTCATGCCGCCGGTGGGCGAGAAGATGGGAGTGGTATAGCCCATTCTGTACCTGCTTATTTCCTCCCGGCGTGGCGCATAGGCCGAGGGCGAAGGGGAGAAACTGCCGGAGTCAGGCTTGTATTCATAAAGGGTCACGAAGCGACTGGCGTCCAGGGAGTCTACCTGGTAGCCGCCGTACAGACCCAATGGATTCAGGATGTGGCGCTTCACGTACTGGTCGAAACGCTCACCGGAAAGTTTCTCCAGAATGGTGCCGGCCATATTGAAACCCAGGTTGCAGTACTCGTAGCGTGTGCCCGGTTCGTAATTATTGTAGCAGGCTGCCCAGTTTGGGTTTTTGGCAGGGTCGATGGTATCGAGCGTAAAGTAGCCTTCGCTGTCGTTGATGCTGGAGGTATGCGAAAGCATCATGCGCAGGGTAATCTCCTTATTCGGGTATTTGGGGTTCCGCACCTGAAAACCTACGAGCTTGCTGACATCATCATCCAAAGAGAGCTTACCCGCCTCGACCAGTTGCATCAGGGCCGTGACGGTAAAGGATTTGGAGATGGAAGCGATCCTGAAGATGTCGTTATTGGAGAGCGGTGTCTGGCTTTCAATATCCTTCAGCCCGAAGGATTTGGCGTAGACTATCTCCCCCTTCTTTACGACGGCAACCGACAATCCTACCATGTCATGCTGCTGCATGATGGCCTGTATGTCTGCTTCGGTTTTCCCTTCCTGCGCATGACCGGACAGGGTGAAGGAGATAACAGCAAGTGTTGTGAGGGTGGCTTTCTTCCAAAGATGTTTCAGCATAGTCGTCATGGGGTGTGGCTTTTGAGAAGTCTAATATAAGAATCTCTCCCGGAATATCGTATTTGCCAGATAGATTCAGGCCGAAAGGACGACAACTCTTGTATATTTACAGCAGTATGAATGCAGAATTGAGAACTTAGAAATAACAAGTTATGGAGTACAGAAGATTTGGCCGCACAGGCTGGCAGGTGAGCGAAGTAGGATATGGGATGTGGGGTATGGCCGGCTGGACAGGTTCGGATGACCAGCAGTCAGACCGCTCATTAGACCTGGCCGTGGAAGGCGGCTGCAACTTTTTTGATACAGCCTGGGGCTACGGCAAAGGCAAAAGCGAGCAGATCCTCGGCCGCCTGCTCCGGCGTAATCCGGATAAACGCCTGTACGTGGCGACCAAGATTCCGCCTAAAAACATGAAGTGGCCGTCGAAGGCATCCTACAAGCTCGAAGATTGTTTCCCTGCCGATCACATCATCTCCTATACCGAGAAAAGCCTGCAGAACCTGGGGGTGGAAACGATCGACCTGCAGCAGTTTCATGTCTGGGAAGACAGCTGGGCAGAGCAGGAAGAATGGCAGCGGGCTGTGGAGAAGCTGAAAGCCGATGGCAAAATTCAGCACATGGGCGTGAGCGTGAATCGCTGGGAGCCGGATAACGTGCTCCAGACTTTGCGTACCGGCCACATCAGCAGCGTACAGGTCATCTACAACATTTTTGATCAGGCGCCGGAAGACAGCCTTTTCCCGCTTTGCCGCGAACTGGATATCGCCACCATCGCCCGCGTTCCCTTTGATGAAGGCACCCTCACCGGCACTTTTACGACTGAAACCACTTTCCCCGCAGACGACTGGCGAAGCACTTACTTTGTGCCTGAGAACCTGAAAGCCAGCGTAGCGCATGCCGACCGGCTGAAGCCGCTTCTACCTGCCGGCATGACTATGGCGGAGATGGCCCTGCGCTTTATTCTGAGTAATCCGGATGTGAGCACTACGATACCTGGTATGCGCAAAGCCCACCACGTGCAGGCCAATCTGCAGGCCGGCGATGGGAAAGGTTTACCGGACGAGCTACTGGAGCAGCTCAAGTCGCACCGCTGGGACCGCAAGCCTACGGAGTGGTCGCAGTAGGGAGGGCCGGTGAGTTCTAAGAAAACCATCTCAAAACTTATTGTCATTCTGTTAAGAAGCTTGGTTGAAGGGAGGTTAAGCTTAAACTAGTTGCGGGGGTAGGGGCCCTCTTTACCAAGATCCTTACAGGATGCCAAAAAAAAATTAGAATGCTTCGGCCTTGGAGTATACAATGAAAAGCCATAACTACTTCGTCTATATCACCACTAACCCAGGCAAGACTGTGCTTTATGTGGGGGTTACAAATGACTTGGTATATCGGCTTGATCAACATAAGGAAAACAGAGGTAAACCCGAGACGTTTGCAGGTCGCTACTTCTGTTACAAGCTTGTATATTATGAGCGCTATACCTATGTGCAGCATGCTATAGATAGAGAGAAGGAGCTAAAGAGCTGGAGTCGCGATAAGAAAATGGAGTTGATAAAAAGTGAGAATCCATACCTGCGATTTTTGAAAGCTGATCCTTGAAATACAGCTTCTCAGGCTAGCTACCAAGATCCTTACAGGATGACAAAAAGAAGGTATAGAACAGCCTAAGCATCATATTAGCGTCGTTGTATTCTAATAATATTTGCCTTTAACCCACTGTCATTCTGTTAAGAAACTTGGTTAGAGGGGTGATAAGCCTATGCTATACGCTACCAGGATCCTTACAGGATGACAAAAAAAGAGAGCTTGAAAAGACCTTGACAGTAAAGGTCCTGACTGTTCTGATTCTCCACGCTGGAAATCAATGTCTTCACAACGATCCAGCGCCGAAGGTTTAGGTTCTACTCATTTTGTGCTATATTTCAGGTTAGATCCATTAGCCTGAATTATTTAATAGAATGAAAAAGACCCTGGCAGTAGTAGTATGTGCCCTCTTTGTCCTGCTTTATGCAAATGCCTTTGCGCAGGAAAGTCTTAGTCAGTTTGATCCGAAGAAGCTTCAGCTGACTTATGAAGTAGCAGACGGAAAGTATGAGAACAAGCCGCAGACACTGGCTGTGTTCACTCTTACCAACACCGGAAAGGTGCCTTTGCCGGCAAGCGGCTGGACCCTGTATTTCCATTCCTTTCCTGCCCTCAAACCCAAAGCGGAGAATGCGCCTGTCAAGGTAGCGCATGTGAATGGCGACCTGCGCTACATGGTACCTACGGCCACCTTCAAGGAGCTGGCGCCGGGGGCTTCGCAGCGTATAGAATTTGTTTCTGGAGGACAGGTTGTGAACGACTCCAGAACGCCGCACGGCTTTTACCTGGTTTGGGATCAGGACAAGTCGAAGGGTTATGCTACAGCTCCGATCAACGTGAAAAAGCCGGACCAGCCCTGGGTAGACTGGGTGCAGGCAAAAGACATCTTTGAGCAGAACAGGGTCATCACCAACATTCCGGAAGAAAAGCTGACCAAGGTTTTCCCGACGCCGGCTGTCTACCACGAAACAGGAAAGCCTTTTACCATGACCGCTGCAGTACCCATTGTGGCTGATGCGGCATTTATGCGCGAGGCTGATTTGCTGGCGGAGCACTTAAGCACGGTCTTCGGAAAGAAGCCGGTGATCAGTATGCTGGGCACAGGCAAAGCGATCCGTTTGCAGCAGAAGAAAGGGATGGGGCCTGAGGCCTACGAACTGCAGGTGAGTCCGCAGGAAGTGGTGATCGCTGCCTCTACACCGGCTGGTGCCTTCTACGGTACCCAGTCACTGAAGACGCTGATACCGGCCACAGCTCTGACTAAAAACGAAAGCGCTGTTTCACTTCCCGGCGTTCGTGTTTCGGATGCACCGCGGTTTGGTCACCGAGCCTTTATGATGGATGTGTCCCGCAACTTTCAGTCAAAGGAGCAGGTGCTGAAGGTGCTCGACCTGATGGCGCTCTACAAGCTGAACGTGCTGCATTTTCACCTGAACGATGACGAAGGCTGGCGCCTGGAAATTCCGGGTCTGCCGGAGCTGACAGAAGTGGGCGGCAGACGCGGCCATACCATAGACGAAAAGGATTATCTGCAGCCTTCGCTGGGCTCAGGTCCGGAGGCAGATAAAACCAGTGGCAGCGGACACTATACCAAAGCCGACTATATCCAGATACTGAAGTATGCCACGGAGCGCCACATCAAGGTGATCCCTGAAATAGAGACACCGGGACATGCCCGGGCCGCAATCAAATCGATGGATGCCCGCTATGCCCGCCTGATGCAGGAGGGGAAACCGGAAGAAGCAAAACGCTACCTGCTCCATGACCTGAACGATCAGTCGGTGTACCGATCGGTGCAGAACTGGAATGATAATGTGATCGATGTTTCGCTGCCTTCGACCTATACCTTCCTCGAAAAAGTGGTAGACGAGATCCTGGCCATGTACCAGGAAGCCGGTGCGCCGATCCAGACCATTCACATGGGCGGCGACGAAGTACCGGCAGGGGTGTGGGAGAAATCACCGGCCGTGCAGGCTTTAATTGCGGCTAACCCGAAAGTAAACAGCAAAGATGATCTCTGGGATTACTTCTTCGGCAAGGTGAATGACATGCTGAATGCCCGTAAGCTATACCTGTCAGGCTGGGAAGAAATAGGCCTGACAAAGGTGAAGCAGAACGGCAAAAACGTGTATGTACCGAACCCGGATTTCAAAGGCAGGAACTTTCATGTGGATGTCTGGAATAACCTGTGGGGCGCAGAGGACCTGGCCTACCGCATGGCGAATGCCGGTTACAAAGTCGTGCTCACCAATGCCTCCAATTTATACCTGGACCTGACTTACCAGAAAGCCTACGAAGAGCCGGGACTGTACTGGGCCGGCTACCTGGATCTGGACAAGCCTTTCTATTTTATCCCGTTTGACTACATGAAGAACCAGAAGGTGGATACGGACAACAAGCCGATCAACCCTGCGGTCTTCAAAGGAAAAGAACAACTCACCGCCTTTGGCAGGTCGAATATTGTGGGCCTGCAGGCGCCTCTTTGGTCGGAGATGATCAAAACCCCGGAGCGCCTGGAGTACATGCTGCTGCCGAAGCTGTTGGGCTTGGCGGAGAGAGCCTGGGCACCCGACCCAGCCTGGGCAAGCGAACCGGATGCTGCAAAAGGAGAAGCTGCCTACAACCAGGCCTGGTCTGCCTTTGTGAATGTGCTGGGCAAGCGGGAGCTCCCTCGTCTGAGCCATTACGCCGGTGGCTACCAGTACCGTATACCTACAGCCGGAGCTGTGGTAGAGAATGGTAAAGTACACGCAAATGTGCAGCTGCCGGGTTTCATCATCCGCTATACCACCGACGGCTCGGAGCCAGGCGAAAAGAGCAAGGTATACACCGGGCCCATCAGCGAAAAAGGGGAGATCAAGCTCAGAGTTTTCACTCCCTCCGGACGATCCGGCCGAGTGGTGACGGTTGTGAATACAGCAAGCTGAGGCGCTTCCCGCTGCTTTTGCTGATCAGCCTACCCAGACACCTGTACTGGTACTGGGAAATACTTATTCGTTCGGCTGAACTACGGAATCTCCTGACCACCTGCCTGATATTCGCGTAAGACGATCTCTAGAGACACGCGAAATTAAAACAAGCTTATGGTGCAACTGGAATATTTTAGTGAAGAAGATTTTGGGCAGCTGATGAACTGGATCACGCATGAGGAATTGCTCATAAACTGGTGCGGGTCCACGTTTAAGTTTCCGCTGACAGAAGACGACCTGAAGTGGTACATTAAAGGTGCCAATGACCCGGAGCGGTCGGAGGTGATGATCTATAAGGTGGTGGACTCGCAGCTCGGGCAGGCCATCGGACATATTTCACTGGGCTCCATCGATCGGAAAAACAGGTCGGCCCGCATCAGCAGGGTGCTGATCGGCAGCAAAAGGGTGCGGGGCAAAGGCTATTGCCAGGATATGATGCACGCCATCCTGCGGATAGGTTTCGAGGAGCTCCAGCTGCACCGCATCAGTTTGGGTGTGTACGACCGCAACAAGGCCGCAATCCGCTGCTACCGCAGCTCAGGCTTCAGGCGCGACGGCGTGTTGCGCGACAAGAGAAAGGTGGGCGATACCTACTGGAGCCTGGTGGAGATGAGCATGCTGGAACACGAGTGGGCTGATATCAAAGCGAGTAAAAAAGAACCGCAGGAAGCGACTTTCATCAGCCAGGGCATCTGACGTGCTACCCGGCAACCACAAACGGGCAGGTGTTTTCTCTGACAGGTATGCTGCCTGACTTGCAGCAGGCCGGAGAAACGGAATATTCAGCTGGTGTTTTTAATCAATTGGGGAGTGTACCAGGGTGCACTCCTCTTTTTTTGGTAGGTTTTCTAATAGTTTTCAACTCCCTACGTAAGGTATAGCAGGTAATGCAGCGGTTATAAGCAAAGGCTGCTGATCTGAGTATAAACTAAAAACCCATAAAAGGATGAAGATAGCCATAACAGGAGCAACAGGCCAATTGGGAAGGCTTGTTGTGACAAAACTCAAAGAGAAAGTAGCGCCGGAAAACATTATCGCGCTGGTACGCACGCCTGAAAAAGCCGATGACCTGGGCGTGGAAGTCCGGGAGGCGGATTACAGCAAACCGGAGACCCTGAATCGCGCCATGGACGGTATAGACACGCTGCTCCTGATCTCGTCCAGCGAAGTTGGGGAGCGGGTCATGCATCATGACAATGTAATTGAGGCGGCCAAAAAAGCCCCGGTGAAACGCATCGTGTATACCAGTCTGCTGCACGCCGACACCTCTTCCCTGAGCCTGGCCCAGGAGCACCTGGAAACTGAGGCCATGTTGAAGGACGCAGGTATACCGTACACGATCCTGCGCAACGGCTGGTACACCGAAAACTATACCGGGTCTGTGGCAGGAGCGGTTGCCGGTGGCGCTTTTATCGGCAGTGCCGGTGAGGGAAAAATCTCTTCCGCATCCCGGGCTGACTATGCTGATGCTGCCGTAGCTGTTATAACCGGAGAAGGGCACGAAGGCAAGGTATACGAACTGGCCGGAGACGAGGCCTATACCCTGAGCGATCTGGCCGCAGAAATTTCCCGCCAGACCGGAAAAGACATTCCATATAAAAACCTGCCGGAAGCGGACTATGCTGCCGCACTGGCCAGCTTCGGCTTACCCGAGGGACTGGCCCAGGCAATCGCTGGCTGGGATGTGTCCGCTTCAAAGGGAGCCCTATACGATGACAGCCGCCAGCTTTCCAGCTTGATCGGACATCCGACTACACCCATGGCGGAGACGGTGCGGGAGGCCCTGAAGGGGGGATGATTTCCTGCATTTAAGTGATGCTAAACGGGCAGGTGCTTTTAGTCAGAGCGCCTGCCCGTTTCGTTTTTAGTGCTGCAGATAACAGACGCTATACCTGCTACAGATCGTAAAGTCGCCTAGCTAAAAACCAGCTGTGAGCACAGTTTCCCTGATCTGTTGGCTATACCTGAGTTTAGGGTTTGAGCTGAATAGAGTTAAAGAACGTTTCTTTGTCCTCTTCACTGGCGGCATTGCCTTCTTCGAGGTACCAGCAGTCGAACAGGTATAGGGTACGGTCCAGCACGAACATGCGCTTGAAGCAGGTCATCGGTTTGCCCGTCTCCGGATGCGCAGCGGTGTAGGTAATTTCCTTAGCGGGGGAGTCGCCAAACGTGTAATCCGTTTCCTTCAGCAGCTTCCCGTTGGCGGCGTTCAATGTTCCATGCACGGCGCCCATCAGCACACCCTGTATGTCGAGCTTCGTCAGCTTCTCCT
Organism: Pontibacter sp. LHS1; assembly: GCF_058932855.1. NCBI lineage: Bacteria > Pseudomonadati > Bacteroidota > Cytophagia > Cytophagales > Hymenobacteraceae > Pontibacter > Pontibacter sp. LHS1. The sequence continues at coordinate 155,459 of NZ_JBZYWF010000002.1, read as the reverse complement.
GGTGCGGCAGCTGACTGGTCATGGCCATGAAATAGGTTCTGGTATTGCTGATCGCTAATATCTTCTGCCTGGCATCTTCATGCGTCTGCGGTTCGAGCGGGAAGGCTACGGTTAAGACCGGGCTGACTTGCTTTTCTACCCAGTCGGTTTTCAGGAATACGAAGGAAGAGGTGATGAAAAGGGTGAGGAAGAGTAAGGTTGTTTTCATGGGTTGTTCTTTAGTTTAATTCATGTTTGTTGGGACAGGCTGCGACCTGTCCGAATCGTGCACAGGGTAATTTGTCTGAATCAGGATTTACAGGATTAAAGGATTCACGGGATTGGGTCTTGCCGCATTTCAAGTTTCTTGTTTTATTGTTATGCTATCCCGCGGACAGGTCGCAACCTGTCCCTACGAGGCAATTTACGCCACACTCATATCATACTCCTTATACCTGGCTTCGGCCTGCTCCATGATCTCATCCAGTATCTCCTGCAGTTCGGTCTTTACTTTGAAGCGGAGCACCTTTTTCACGGCTAGTTGAAGCTGTGCTTTGGTATCGTCTTTTTTGTACCAGTCGGGTTGCTGGGAGCTGCGTTTTACTTCAAGCACTATTTTCTGCACGAGCTCTTTTATCACAGCGAAGTCCTGTATCGCGTTCGGGTGGTTGGCCAGAATTTCGTAAAAGGCTTCTTCTTCGGCGGTTATACCTAGTTGCTTGCGGCGCTCGTCTTCTTCCTGCATTTGCCGGGCGAGTTCGCGCATCTTTTCCATGGCGACCAGACTATCGAAAAAGTGGTTGTGGTAGTCGGAGATGATGCGTTCCACTTCTTCTTTCAGGTTCTTATACTTCACCAGGTTTTTGTAAGAACGCAGCTTGAGCTCATCGTTCATAATCTGGCGAAGCAGTTCCAGTTTCAGTTCGTTGCCGGTTTTCTGCTCTTTGGCGGTGGCCAAAAACTCATCGTTGATGATGGAGATATCGAAGCGTTCTATACCTGCCATCTTGAAGACGTCCACTACCTCTTCGCTCTCAATGCTGCGGTGAATCAGGTCTTTTACCTTGTCCGCTTTCTCCCTTATTTTCCGGTCGGGGTTTTTGGCTTTGCGAAGGGCCGCACCGACGTGCTGCAGGTATACAATGTCGGCGGCTAGCTCGTTGATGCTGTCGTGGCTTTTGATAATAGGAGCGAGGCTGCTGAGTTTCTTTTCGTTCAGCATAAAGGTTTTGCTTCGTTCATCGTCGGCTACCAGATGATTGATTGCATGTTGTACCAGCTTCAGCTTCTCGGTTTTAGGTATAGCTGAGAAGTAAGGTACAGACGCCTGTACCGACGTCATACATGACGTCGCAATCGTTCCCCAATCAGCGGCGTGGCTGTTAGGTATAGCGCCGGCTGTTTGCGTTGTAGCTTGCTTTGTTGCGTTATCCACGGCAGGCGACGTCATGTATGACGTCGGTACATTTGCAGATACATTTACAGGCCCGCCCGGCAGCATATCCCGTAGCAAAGCAGCCGTTTCCCTGGCCAGCTCAAAGGCCTCTTCAATATCAAAAGCTACTTTGCCTTCTCCGCCTGCAGAGGTATACTTCTTGGTGGCGTCGCGCAGTCGGTCGCCGATGCCGATGTAGTCGACGATCAGGCCGCTGGGCTTGTCGCGGAAAACGGTGGCAACGCGGTTGACGGCTTGTATCAGGTTGTGGCCGCTCATCACTTTGTCGACATACAAGGTATGCATGGCAGGGTTGTCGAAGCCGGTGAGCCACATGTCGCGCACGATCACGAGTTTGAGCGGATCGTCCGGGTTTTTGAAGCGGGATTTGATGCCTTCCATGTCCTCTTTGGAGCGCACATGCGGGTGCCAGGCCGGTGGGTCTTTGGCGATGTTGGTGGTCATGATCACGGCCACTTCGGGGCAGCCTTCCAAGGCCGTTAAAGCGTCGTAAAGCTTCACGCAATTGCGGCGGCTCATACACACGATCATGGCTTTGCCTTCCAGGTTTTTAGTCCGGGAGGTATAGTGCTGCAGGATGTCGCGGGCGATGGCTTCGACGCGCTCTTTGGCTCCGGCGGCGTCTTCCATCGCGGCCCACAGTATCTTGTTCCTGTCGCTTTCTTCCAGACCGCCGGTTATTTCTTCGGCTTCTTCTTCGAGCTGCTCGTTGCCCAAGTGGAGCTTGGCCAGGCGCGGCTCGTAATAGATCGGCACGACGGCTTTGTCTTCGGTGGCCTGGCGGATGTCGTAGGTATGGATGATGTCGCCGAACACGGCTACGGTGTCGGCGTCTTTGCTGTCGACAGGCGTGCCGGTAAAGCCGATGAAACTCGCCTGCGGCAGTGCGCGGCGCAGGTTGTTGGCAAAGCCCTGCACCAGGCCATACTGCGTGCGGTGGCACTCGTCGGCAATCACGATAATGTTGTCGCGGGTGCTCAGCACGGGGTGCTCCAGCTCGCGGCCGTTGGCGGTGTCTTTCAGGTTGAACTTCTGCACGGTGCTGAACACCACGCCGCCGCTATCGCCGCTGAGCAGGCTGCGCAGCTCGTCTGTGGTGTTGGCTATGCGCACTTCGCCTACCAGGTCTTTGGCGGCCACGAAATCGTCGAAGAGCTGGCGGTTGAGGTCGAAGCGGTCTACCTGCACCACAATGGTCGGGTTCTTCAGCTCAGGCAGCTGGCGCAGAATGCCGGTGTAAATGGCCATGGTAATGCTTTTGCCGGAGCGGGTGGTGTGCCATACCACGCCGATGCGGCCATCGCCGTAGGGCTTGACCGACTGCAGGGTTTGCTGCAGGGCGTACTGTATGCCGAAGAACTGGTGGTACTTGGCGCCTTTCTTGATCAGCTGGCCCTTGTCGAGCTCATGGAAGATGTAGTGGCGCACGTATTGCAAAAGTCGCTCAGGCACGAGCAAGCCTTTGATAAGGGTCTCCAGTGCGAATCCATACGGATTCACTTCTTTGCCGTCGGTGCTTTTCCAGGCGGCGAACCACTCCAGGCCGCTGCTATACATGCCGTGCAGGGTGGTTTGGCCGTCGCTTACCACGGTGAGGGCATTGTATTCGAAGAGCTGCGGAATCTGGTAGGTATAGTGCTGCACCTGGTTGTAGGCGGCTTCTACGGTGGCGTCCTGGTTGAACAGGTTTTTGAATTCGAAGAGCACCAGCGGCAGGCCATTCACGAAAATGATCAGGTCGGGGATACGCTTGCTTTTGCCGATGATGGTGAACTGGTTGACCACCCGAAACTCGTTCTGCGAAATATCCTCGTAGGCGATGGGGTAGAAGTGGCCGAAGTGCTGTTTGCCTGCATCGTCTTTCCAGGTTTTGCTGATGCCTTTGCTGAGCTTGAGGTGGAAGGCGTGGTTGCGCTGGTGCAGGTCGGCGCCGCTGTTATAGAGGAACTCCTGCTTCAGTTCGGCCAGCACTTTTTGCGGCACCTGCGGGTAGCGGCGCTGCAGAAATCCTTCAAACACATCTTCGAGCACGGCTTTGCTCAGGTCGCGCTTTATATCAGAGCCATGTTGGTAGGTATAGGGCTCCAGTTCGCGCAGCCAGGCAATGGCCGCTTGCTCAATGGCTTCTTCAGCTAAGTACTGGCTCATGCAGTTCGTCCGGTTTGGTTTGCATTACATCAATTTCTCCCGACATGAGTTTGGGAAGGAGGGTGTCTCTTGTATTAGATAAGAGATAATTTTCATGTAAGTTTGAGCAGATTCTATCGAACATAGGCTTAACTTTTTCCCCAAACTCAGAGACTTGTTTTAAAGGTGGTAAAACACACTTAATACCTTCAATATCACTACCACTAATATTTGGCTGTGCACTCCCCATAGCTGTAGTTCTTAGTTCCTCTTGGTAAGCTTCAGAAGTTAAAAGTATAAAAGTGAAATAATTACCAAAAGCTACTTTCTCCTTGAAACAACCGACACGTTGATTTAACCATAAAGATTTCTCAGTCGATGGAACAATTCCGATTTTACCAACTTCAGCACCAGTCATAGCGATTAAAATGTCACCACTATTTACTTTAAATTTTTGATGTACTGTATTTGCTACTTGTTCATCTATGAACTGTGTAGTATGAATTTCAACACTGTTATTATTGATGTTTTTGATTTTAATAACACCGTTCGTTCCCTCTTCCTTAAAGTCTTTGCTTTTGAAAGCGTAGCCGTTTTGAATTGAGCTGACTTCTCCAATACCGCCAAAACGCCATCCCTCCGGCAGATTCTCTTCATCAATACCATCCACGAAATACTGCCGGAAGAGAATTTGCGCCATTTGCTCCAGCGTTTGTTCATGCGGCGGTTTAGCTCTATTTTGTCATCAAGTGCAGATAAGATTTCGGCTATGCGGCGTTGGGTTGGGAGATCGGGAGTTTTGATCTCTAGCTCCTTGATACTTTTTAAGCTAATTGTTTTTTGTGTTGAACCTGTAGCTAAAGAATCTATTTGTTCTCTAACAATTGTTGAGCACAAAGAATAATATAGAAACTGAGAATCTATTTTAGGAACTACAAATAAAGTGTTTTGACCTAAGCAGAAAGCTTGATCGTTTGGTACATAGCTAGAGATACCATACGTACCAACTCTTGACATAACAATGTCTCCTTTTTTGGCTTTGTACTTTTTGCTAAACTCTTCATATACTTCACTTGACACTTTTAGAGTAGAATGAAGATTAAGAGGTCCACCCTTAATATCCGTTACACGAACCATTGGATAGCCTGAGGATGAGTAACTAGGAGTCTTGTGCAAACTATCTATTATAGTTGCTATTTCTCCAAGTTTATGTGTTTTCCAGTTGGTCATTTAATTTTGTTTATACCTATTCAGCGTTAAGCTGAAATATTATGTATAAGATAATTGGGCCGACTATTAAGGCGAAGTATAAAAGTTCTTCTCTGATAAAATATTCAACCCTTGTATACCAGCGTCTAATTAGGTTTTTGTTAAAGTACTTTGGCTTTGTGATTTGAAATTTCTCAAAATCAATAGGCTCATGATTTTCATATTTAGCTAGGGTAGCGTCATACCTTTTTAGTAATGAGACTATTTTTTTATTCAGATCTTCCTTTTCTTGAATTAAAGTCTTTGCTTGCCGCAATTCGTTATATAGCACCGATAACTCGTTAGCACAATCATGATAACGTAATGCTCTAACTTCATACTTATTAGCTGTTTCAAATTGGCTAAACACAAGTATAAGTATAGATAAAGACGTTGTAACGAAACCTAAAGAGTTTACATCAAGCGGAGAGATAAAAGAAACATCATATACTGTGAATAGATTGACTATTATCAAATATGCTGATAAATAACCTATGGTCTTAGATGATAAATTTGCCTTCCTTAAACACCTAGCATGAGCCTGGTATCTAGCTCCTTTAGTTACCCAAATTTTATAGTTCAGCTCAGCATCAAATTCTTTTTTAACATAGGGAGGCAATTTATCTTTAAGCTTCGCAATACGATTAGCTCTTTTGTAAAGCCTGTACCTACTGGAAATGAATGCTAGCATTATTTTTAACAGTTTTATAGAAAAAAATAATTAGCGAATTCGCCTCCATCTGTATCTGTTCTTTATGTAAGCGCTAAAATATTCGCCATGAGAACTTGCTCTCATCAATGCTTCATAAATATGAAATGGTACATTAAAATATTGGTAGATCCCACCACTTCTAAACTCTATTTCTAGTACTCCCACTCTTGAGTCATAACCGACAGAGTATAAGTTTGATGATGAAACAAACATCCTTTCCATACTATTTTGCTAAATTAATTTAGGCAACTTCTTTAAGTTTCTGAACATTTTCAGGTTTATTCCTTTCGCTCCATAATATGTATTCCGCTCCCTTGCTCTGCAGCGCAGTTATAAACTCTTCTTTTACTTCATAATTTGTGTCGTTAATCACAGCCAAGCCAACCACACTTTTTCCTGTTTGTTTCTCTCTTACACTTTTTATATCCTCCCAAGTAAATAGAAAGTGGGGCAGGTTCATAGTGTTAATGGCGTTAAATGATTTCATTACAACTTCGGTTTTCCGATAAGCAATCTGGAAGTCAAAAGTAAACTCAAGCCCCGTTGTACCTTTAGAAATAAAATGTGGTGTATAAATCAAGTTCTGCTCATCCAAGAAGTGTTGGACATCTTCTCTGAAAACAGAAGATACAGTATGTTTAGCTAAAAAGTATAAATCATTAACTTCTGAAATGGCAGATAAGATATTCAGTTTCTTTTGGGGAAAATTCTGTTCTTTCGCCTCGGTTATTAACTCGTTCTTTTCAAGTCTTACACCATAGTTTAATAAAATCTGATCAAGAAGTTCTTTCCGTTTGGGTGAACGGGTTAACTGAACTCCACTCAATTCAAGATTACGCAAAGTTTCTCCATCATCGGATAGGAGAATTTTATCGTTTTCTTTTTTGGCGTATATATCAATGGAGTCATTGAACAATCCTGTAAATGGCGTGCTTATTTCTACCCAGCCACTCTGTGTATCTTCTCGCAATACTGTCTTTTCCCGAAGAAACTGGTAGTAATTGTTAATATGGGTGTCCATCCAGCTCATAGAGAGATAGTTAATTGTCTGTGGATTCTAATATTTGTTTGCAAATTGATTAATCTGCAAAAGCTTTCAAAAGCGGAAGCAAAATCGTTGAATGAATTCACCTCCTTCACATCAAACGGATCTATTTCTAGAGGAATAGCCCAGTTTAAAGGAGCATATCCATCAATCACATAATGTATATGCCCAGGATAATGGTCCAACCATTCACCAGCATAAGGGACAAAAGAAGTAGGAACATGTTCATTCACCATTTCAGGGTTTTTGTGCCTGCCATTATAATCTACTCTTATTAAACCGTAGCTAGTATCTTCATCTTGGCAATGAAGTGAAATCTTTGTTCTGTTCTTTGCACTTTGAAAAACCTCTATAAAGCACGATACACTTCGATCGAATTCAGAAACTAAATAAAATCGCTCTTGAAATGGTGTTGAAGGACTTAATAATTTATTCTCTATTATTGCTTCACCTTCGATTAGCTTCTTGGGTAAGGCTATTAAGTCGTTTGCATATTGAGAGCTTATCATTACTTTATAGAGTAAATATCAAAAAATGTTTTATCAAATACTAAATAAATTAGTGTGTTGGTTGTTTGGCTAATTACATTAGTTGTTTTGCTCAGCTACACTAAACCCAATCCCCTCCAGATTCTCCCGAATCCGCTTTTCCAGCAGGGCGCTTTCTTCAAACTGAGCGGCTAGTTCGGTAGTCAGCAGCTTCATCTTCTCTTCAAACGGAACGCCGTCGTCTTCCTCGGCTTCGGTGCCTACGCCGCCGACCTCAGAAAATGCGTGATTTTGGAGGTATCTACTTTCTGCCGTACCTGCCACAGGTCGTAGTTTTTCTGGAAGTTCAGCCAGAAATCGGGCGTGGTGTCAAAGGCTACTGAAAGCTTGAGGGCCATTTCAGCGCTAATTCTCGTATGTCCGTTTAGGATCAGCGACAGGTGCTTGCGGCTGGTGTTGAGGCCAGGGGCAACTTCTGTTACTGTTTTGCCAATGCCGTTCATGTACTCGCGTAGTATCTCGCCTGGGTGGGGCGGGTTAAACATCTCCATGTTCATAGCTCTAAGTTTTTTAATAGTTACACCGCCCTGTAAGCTTGCTCCGGATGGTTGGGCATGTCTGGTTCCGTATACTGTAGCTTGCCTACTTTTCTTAAAGGTGTTATATAACTATGTAATAGGTGCTTCTCACTTGTTCTCCCTAATAGTGCTGCTATCTCCTTCAGCTTTAATGGTCTCCAGGCGCAAAGGTCTACAATTACACGAGCGGTATCTTCCTTACTGAACTTGCGTTTACCCATTCTGGTAATCACGTCCCTTAAATCTTTAGGTAACTGGTTCGTTAAGTTTTCTACTACTGGTTCGTTATCTTTATCAGGTGGTTCGTTAGTAATCGGAACTGGTTCGTTATCTCCTTTAAGTAGTGTGTTAAGCCTGGCAGGTAGTGTGTTACCAGTGATATAATAAGTTGCCCGTCCTTTGCCTTTCAGTTCAAGTAGTTCGTTATCTCTGAGTGCTCTAAGCTCAGCACTTGCTTTGTTTCCTTCAAGGCCGCTCAGTTGCCTGAAAGTAGCATTATCTATAGCGCCAACTTCCCTGACAAAGATCAGGGCTTTCTTTTGGTTTTCACTTAAATCAAATTGTTTGAACTGTTGCAGCCAACGTAAATCTTCCTCGCTCAGGAAATGATGCAATAACAGCCTGGCGGTAAACTGGTTGCTGCTGTGGTTCGACTCATACGTGGGAGGCACCATGCCCGCTTGCTCCATCAATTTCCGCATGGTCCTGATGCCGCTTCCTTTTGTCTCTGCCAGGTTGGTTTCATGGAAAATAGCAGCAATAAAAGGGTTCCGTTGTTCTGATCCCGGCTCACCCAGGTGATCTTCTGGTTTGAGCGAAAAGCCAGGGTTGATAATCTCTATACGATTGCCATACCTGATAATCTGGGTAGGCTGGTTTACACGGTAGGAGCGGTGCATTAAGGCATTTACCAGGGCCTCGCGCAGTACGCGTCCAGGCAATCCAATTGACTCGGCCTGAAGTTGCCCTTCGGGTAGAAGGAAGCCTTTAGGCAGATCATCGGCTATGGCATTGTAGGCTCGCTGCAATAATATAAGCAAGGGGCCGCGCATGTCGATCGTGGTAAAACGATTGTCAGGGTCAGCTACCCATTCGTTACCAGGCACACGGATATAGTCTAAACGGACAGCAGGCATCAGCCTTCTTTGGGCCATCCTGTTTCCGAACACCAGTAATCCGGCATACGTCAGGTGTGCTTTACCGGCAATTTTTTTTACACAGCCTAAGGAAATCAGCAGCTCTTCGTCTGTAAAGGTTAGTTCCTCGGCATAGGGATTTACCCTGGCTCTTAAAGTCCGGTATGTTCCAACAGCATTTTCGTCGACATCCTCCCAGGAAGTATCGGTAACCAGCGCGCTGTCAAATGTTTCGTTATGGTTAAAGAACAGTAGCAGGTCATCCTCTGTGCAACGTTGGTCAGTTGGGCCTATTCTTCTGAAAGCACCTCTGGGAAGGCCTTCATGTTTAAAATAAGCCGGTTTTTGCGAGGCAGGGAGTTCGGGGACATAAATTTTAAGAATATTCAGCCCATTAATGCTTTCCACAAAAATCTCTGGCCTGATAGCCTGGTTAAAGCTTCCTGCACATTGAGAAGCCAGATCAGATTGTAGCTTATCAGGGTTAGCTACACCTGTTACCTCGTAGGATGGGAAAAGCGTAAGTTCTTTTCGCTCGACACCCAATACAATATAGCCACCTTCCAGGCCAGGCTCGTTAGAGAAGGCGCATATCGTTTCCATGATAGAACGATCAATGGCACTTCCTTTCTTTGCCTCTATCCGGGAGGTTTCGTCTGAAGTATTTAACCGTTCAATAAGCTCTTTTCCTGAATCCATGATATGTGTCAAGTTCTCTATACCTTAAAGTAGCTGCGCCTACAACCCAAACCCAATCCCCTCCAGGTTCTCCCGAATCCGCTTCTCCAGCAGGGCGCTTTCTTCAAACTGAGCGGCAAGTTCGGAGGTCAGCAGCTTCATCTTTTCTTCGAAAGGAACGCCGTCGTCTTCCTCGGCTTCGGAGCCTACGTAGCGGCCCGGCGAGAGCACGTAATTGTTGGCGGCAACTTCGGCTATGGTAGCGGACTTGCAGAAGCCTTCCGTGTCGGTATAGCTGCCGCCGATGTTGCGCCAATTGTGGTAAGTGTCGGCAATGCGGGCCACGTCGGCATCTTCGAACACGCGCAGGCGGCGGCTGGCCATAGTGCCCAGTTTGCGGGCATCTATAAAGAGGATCTCGTTTTTGCGTTCGCGGTGCTCGCCGTCGCGGCCGTCGCGGTTTTTGCTCAGGATAAAGATACAGGCCGGTATGCCGGTGGTCAGGAACAGCTTGTCAGGCATCTGCACAATGCAGTCTACCATGCCTTGCTGTATCATGTGTTCGCGCACGTTTTTTTCACCGGCGCTTCCGGTGGTCATGGCGCCGTTGGCCATCACCACACCTGCCGTTCCGCGCTCCGAGAGGTGGTGCCACAGCGTCTGGAACCACATGTAATTGGCGTTGCCGGGTGTGGTAAAAGTATCTTTGGCCCCGAAGAGGCGCGGGTCGTTGTCGGGCAGCAGCTCGGGATGCCAGTTACTGATGTTGAACGGCGGGTTCATGAGGGCGTAGTCGGCCTTCAGGTCGGGGAAGCGGTCCTGCAGCAGCGAGTCGCCCAGCTTCACGTCGAAGGAGAGGTTTCGCAGCAGCAGGTTCATTTTGCAGAGGCGCAGCGTGCCTTCGTAGCGCTCCTGACCGTAAATGGAAATGTCGTTTTTGTCGCCGCCGTGCGCCTGCAGAAACTTGAGGCTCTGTACAAACATACCACCCGAGCCGCAGGCCAGGTCCATGATGCGGCCCTTGAGCGGCTCCAGCATTTCCACGAGCAGACGCACCACCGAGCCCGGCGTAAAAAATTGTCCCGCACCGGAACCTTCGGCCATGGCAAACTTGCCGATGTAATATTCATACACGCGGCCGTAAATGTCAGACTCGGGGTTGTTGATCTCGGAGAACTTCTCTTTGGAGAACAGGTTGATAAGCCCGGCCACCTGCGTAGGGGAGAGCTGGCTCTTCACGAAGATCGGCTCCAGCACGCCTTTGTAGTCGGGGTTGCGTTTGCTCAGGATCTCGTCGATCAGCACAAATGCCTGGTCCACCTTCACCTTGATGTCGTCCTGCTCAGCGTTCTCGCGCAGGTAGGTCCAGGTCGCTTCTTTCGGCAGACGGTAAACGTTCTTTACCTGGTACTCCAACTCGTCTTCCAACACGGCGCTGAGGTAGCTTTCCTGCTCAGGCTGAGGCAGCGACGCAAAGTTTTGCGTCGGTACAGGTATACCGTATTGTTCAGGGTCTTCAAAAAGCGAGAGCTGCAGCTCCTGCTTGCGTATCTCAAATCGCTCGGAGAGGTGCTTTAAGAACAGCAGTGAGAGCACGTAGTCTTTGTACTGATTCTCAGCTACCGCGCCGCGCAGTTCGTTAGCGGCATTCCAGAGTTCGTTTTCAAAATCTATATCCGCTTTAGCTTTAGCGGCAGGGGTATTCTTCTTGGCCATGTAAGGGTGTACTCGGTGTTAAAACAAAGGCTCAAGATAGGGAAATATGTAGAATGTTAGGAGGAAAAATATAGATTATTTGGAATATTTATAAACGTATACGAAGTCCTATACCTATTGTTTGAAGGTACAGGTATAAGCGAACATATTCAGATTTCTCCTATCGTCGAAATGACAGGGCGGGTGACAGGTAGCAAATAAGGCTATCTAAAGGCTCAACCTTTAGGTGTAAAACCTCGTCCGATGACAGAGCAGCGATCTGATTGCCATTACTTAACCTATTCTACAGGTATGAAAACACTACTACTGACCCTAATGTTCTTTACCTCGTTCGTGGCTTTTGCGCAGTCACCCGAAGAAAAGTTAGCGCAATTAAACATCCAACTGCCGCAAGTGCCGGTCGCCGGTGGCAGTTTCGTAGACGCTGTAAAAGTTGGAAATCTGATTTACCTGTCGGGCAAAGGTCCGCGTAACAGCAACGGGGAGTACATTAAAGGCAAGCTGGGACAGGACCTGACCGTAGAGCAGGGGTATGAGGCGGCAAGGTTGGTTGCCCTGCTGCAACTGGCAGTACTGAAAAAAGAACTGGGTGACCTGAAGCGGGTAAAGCGTATCGTGAAAGTGAATGGGTATGTGAATTCGGCCGCGACCTTTTACGACCAGCCGAAAGTGATCAACGGGTATTCAGATGTGATGATCGCAGTTTTTGGGGACATGGGCAAACATGCGCGGACTGCGATAGGTACCAATGCGCTTCCGTTTAACATGGCAGTAGAAGTAGAGATGATCGTGGAAGTAGCGGAATAAACGCCATTCAACCGCAGGAGGTGCAGACTAATCCTCTTGGTTCCTGCTGATCCTGTTGGCTGTTTGTCTGTCAAACCTCACATTCCAGGTCGCACAATTCAACACCCCACCATCCTCATCTAAAGCACTACTCGGCACAGGTATAACCTGACACCGTTTGAAAATCCGCTCCGCCTCTTTCAACGCTTCCTCATCTTCTGGTAAATCAAACTGCTCTGGTGCTACCTGCACCGGCATATAATCGCGACACCTGATATCGTTTGTGTTATCGATAAAGCTGTAGGGTATACCTGCTTGTTTGAGCTCCTTCTCCAGGTACAGCCAAAAGCTTTTCAGCGCTGGCCGTTCTTTAATCAGGCTGCTGAAAAAAGCAAAATTGGTGTCGTGGTCGGGGATCATTAAAAAGCTGGATGAAAAGGAAATAAGATATGTTTTACGCAAGATAAAATTACACAAAATTAAAATGCGAAATATTTTGTTTTTGCTATATTTGTCGGAACTTCAATCTTTTTATACCTACTTAAATGAAAAAGAATTTAATTAAAGGCATGGCATTTATCCTGCTTGCTGCTTCCTTTTCCAGCTGTGCTACAGTATTTGGTGGACCCGTAACTGAATATCAGCGAACTAAACCTGCTCCTGGTCAACCACAGCGAGAAGTTCGTGTTGGTGCGCTTATAGCTGATGTGCTTTTGTTCTGGCCTGGCGCTGTAATTGACTTCGCTACAGGTGCTATTTATAAGCCACAGCCTACTGCAAAACTGAACCCAACTAGCCAGAACAATGCTAACTAGGTAATGAACTGTATAGAAAGCCCATTCAGCTAAACTGAATGGGCTTTCTATTTTAAAGCTCATAGCTACCAGGTTTAAATATTTGAGTGGCTTATTCCTGTTTTTTCAGACAGTACAGCTATAATGCGTTTAGATAATTGAATTGTATAGGCCATATACTTCATCATCACATTCATTTTTGAACCTTAAACCAGACGATATGCAAAAGCAAACACACAGTTTACCTGCCTTGATCTCTTTCTTCATTCCGGGATTAGGCCAGCTCATCAAAGGGCATGTTTTGAAGGGAATCTTCATCTGGATCTTCGGCGGGATATTGACTTTCTTTTTCTGGTGGACGATCATCATTCCATTCATCCTCTGGGCCTGGAATGTGTATGATGCTTATAATTCCTGATTGATTTCTACTGAACTGATAAAAGACTGTTGCTACCGGGCCTATATGGTCTGTAAAGCCTGCTGGCAATGCGCGTCTTTTAGCCGGGCTCCCAGCTTATAATAAAACGTTGCTTTTGCTTTGTTGGGCTTGAAATGTAAAGCCGTATGAGGTTGCCATCTCCTTTAATGACAATCATATCGAGCCCTTTGTCGAAGTATGCCTGGTTCTGGTCTATGAGGTCGAAGAGGCTATTACTCCCTTCAAAAATGATTCCGGTTGTCTGATCAGGATCTTCATGCGCCGGTGCTGTTCTGGAAACGGCCAGAAGGTTGTTGCATGAATAAGTTTCGGATGCTGTAGCTGCGGCAGGGAAGCAACCATTATTCCGAACGTTTTTGTTTCTGCTTTCTGATATTTCATGCTTAGCACCCTTATGTGGCACAGGAAAATTCAGTAGGTTAAACCAACACCAGGTATGGAGTTTTCACTTTCACAACATATCTTGTAAGCTGCATCTACCTTCTGCCATACAAGAGCAACATCCCATGACCAAGACCCTCAAGTCCGCCTGCCTTCTCCTGCTGATTTCTTTTCAGTTCTCAGCCTGTACGCAATCTGCTGATCAGATCCCTGAGATCGATCCGGTGTATGGGGTGACGCTGGACGAGCTGTATAAGAGCAAGGGGGTGAAGGAGGTGTATGTAGAGCGGGAGCAGTTTTACGAACGCAAGCTTGTATACCCGCGCTACCTGGCGTGGTACTTACTGCTGGACGATAATGGCAGAGTCATCCGGAAAGAGACATCCCATAACGACCGCATCAGCAGAAGGCTGGATACGGCTTATGATGCGGATGGTAACATCATGTCGACGATCTCTTACGAAATAAAGCCAGGCACCTCAGAAGACAGATCCGGAAGAGAGGGTATTGACTGGGTTTATTCAGAAAGAATATTGCTTGAAGCAGATGGAAATGAAACGGCCGGCAAATATACCTGGAGCCATACGAAGCAGGAGTGGCACCAGGATTATGAGTTGCGCACCTGGGAGCAGAACGATACGACCTATACCGAACGGCGCAACCTGTATGGCACCTATGGTCAGTCCCGCGAACTCACCAGGGCCTACCTGCTTGGGGCTGACAATACCGTCCTGCGACGGGATCATCTTACTTTCTCGCCCAAAGGGATGTCGGAGCCAAGGTATAGCTATACTAAAATTGAAGACGGACGAGTAAAGGAACACGGGAGCGTGGACTATGAATATGAGCTGTATGCTTTCGTTGAAAAGAACCCGGGGAAGCAGCGCTTTATGTTTTCGAAGCATGGGTATAGCACGGTGCTGGATGAGTTGGCGCGCCAGTCAGCTGGCAGATTGGAGCCCAGAATGACGTATCAGTACAATGGCAAAGGGCAGCTGGTACTGGCGAACGAATATGACACGGAAATTACCTATGAGCGCGATGCGGAGGGGAGGGCCACCGCCAAACGGGAACGTCATACTGGTGCCGGCAGTGGAACGATCTCACGCTATTACTACAACAAGGAGGGACTGCTCACGCATGAAGTTAAAACGACCATTCGCGGCGAACCTTCTGAAACGATGTATTACAGGTATACTTTTCAGTAGATGAAATATCAGGTAAATTCTAACTCAGTCGCTTATTTCTGTATTGAAATGTTGATCGACTAAAGAAGCTTTAAAGAAAACTTAATCCTGAAGAGGCCTAAAGACATTAGCTGATCAGTTGTTTGACAGGCTGTTTTTATCTGAGGCATAGGTTGTCTATGCCTCCTGCCGCACCGCTTTTCCATACCTGAAAAACACCAGTAACACCACCAGGGCCACCACCGCCAGACAGATCCAGGCAGTCGTGATGATCTGCGGGCTTTCGGATGCATTGAGTTCCTGATGTTTCAGGATAATGCCGTAGAGCGCCCATAAACCGACCAGTCCCACAAAAGGGTTCGTCCGGCTGAGAACTACAAACACAACGATCAATGTGGCTACGACGATCATGATCATGGCCCAAAGTCCTTCGCTCAGGCCAAAGCCGTCCCATCCTAAACCCACCAGGGCAGAGCTGATGTTGGCAACCGTGGCGATGATGATCCAGCCGAAGTATAAGCTTAGCGGCACCTGCGTAAACCAGCGGGAAGCGGCAGAGCGGGCAGGGTCGAAAATGCCCAGTCGCAGGTGGATCAGCAGCAGCGTGATCAGCTGGATCAGGATCAGCACCACCGAAAGCACCAGCTGCTCACTTACCCAGGCGATGGTCCAGGCGCCGGTAGCCAGGTTGTTGAGCATGAACAGAAAGCCGAGCCGCTTCAGGTCCGCGTTGGCTTCGTGCAAGACGGGTTCTTTAAATGCTTTTACGAGGTGGTAAATGCAGAAAGCCGAAAGCGCCAGGTAAAGGACGCCCCAGATTGAAAAGGTGATACCCGCCGGGGTGAAAAGCGCCGGATACTTTGCGGACACATCGCCAATGGTCTGGCTATTGAAAAGCTCCAGCTGCGTGAGCTGCGAGGGTATCAGGTGCAGCAGGAAAAACACAGTGTTCAGGATGGCAAGCGTCTTGACATTTTTCATGGCGAATGGCGTGCTTCTTGTTGGATTGTTCTCTCTACGCATGAAGTCCTCTTTCAGCCAAAAACCATCATTTTTCGTTATGCTAAGCTTACAGCTATACCTGTACCTTCATCTTCGACCATCAAAATAGAAACTATGACAAATGAGCTCAGCGGCAAAACCATCATCATCACAGGCGGCAGCTCCGGAATTGGCGCGGCAGCTGCCCGTAACCTCCGGCAAAAAGGAGCACACGTGGTGATCACAGGTCGCTCCGATGAAACCAGAAGACTGGCAGAGGAGATCGGTTGCGACTATTATCTGGTGGATTATACCCGCTTTGCAGAGGTGCGTGCTTTTGCACAAAGTCTGCTGGAGAAATATCCGCGCATCGATGTGCTGGTCAACAATGTGGGCGGTATCATCGCTGACCGGCGGGTGACCCCGGACGGCCACGAAATGACCCTGCAGGTGAATCATTTATCCGGCTTTCTGCTCACATACCTGCTGCAGGAACGGCTGGAAGCTTCCAAGGCGATTGTGATCAATACGTCCAGTGCAGCCAACCTGACGGGCCGTATCAATTTTGATGACCTGGAGAATGGAAGGAATTACAAAAGTTTCCGGGCCTACGGGGCAGCAAAGCTGATGAACATACTGCATGCCATGGAGATCAGCAGGCGCTTTAAGGGAGTATGGGCTGCTTCGTTTCATCCGGGTGTGGTGGGCACCGGTTTTGCACGGGAAGGCGGTAGCACTGTCAAGTGGATCTATGAGTCGGCTTTCAAACGCTTTTTCATGATTTCTCCCGAGCAGGGAGCTGATACCCTGGTCTGGCTCATCAGCACGATGCCGGGCAAAGACTGGCAGGACGGAGGGTATTACTACAAACGTAGACCCGGCCGAACGAATCCGCAGGTAAGCTCCGAACTGGCCAGCAAACTGTGGGACGTGTCGGAGCAACTGACCGGAGCCGGCAAAGAGGAGCGCGTATAGCAGGTATAGAAATTTTTTCGAACAGATAAACGAACCAAGAAAATGAAAACAGCACTCGTAATAGGCGCAACCGGCCTCGTGGGGACGCAACTGGTACAGCAGCTATTGGCAGATGAGCGATTCAACAAAGTAATTGTGTTCGGCCGCCGTTCACTAGGTATAGCCAATGCCAAACTGGAAGAGCACCTGATCAATTTTGACAAACCCGAAGACTGGCAGCACCTGGTAAAAGGCGACGTGTTCTTCTCGACGCTGGGTACCACGCTCAAGCAGGCAGGCGGACAGAACGAGCAGTACAAGGTCGACTACCACTACCAGTACAAGTTTGCCGAAGCCGCCGCGCAAAACAGTGTCCCAGCCTACGTGCTTGTTTCCTCGTCGGGAGCAGACAAAGATTCCATGATCTTCTACTCCCGTATGAAAGGCACACTGGAGGAGAACGTGAAAAAGCTGGACTTCCAGAGCATCAGCATCATCCAGCCTGGCTTGCTGCACGGCGACCGCAAAGAGAGCCGCGCCGGCGAAGAGGTGGCCTACAAAGTGATGCACTTCCTGGACAAAGTAGGTATAGCCGGCAAGTACAGGCCCTACGAAGACAAGGTAGTGGCGCAGGCCATGATCAACGCAGGTATAGCCGCCCAGCCAGGTGTGCATACCTACAACTTAAACGAGGTATTTGAGCTGGCCGAGCGGGAGCACCTGCACCGGTAATACTATCAGACAGATTTGGCTTGCTCAAGCGGCTGCTTCTCTTTAGGACCAATCCATCCTAAATGAGTGTGCTTGAAACTGTCTGTATACTTTAGTCCATAGCCCAGGGCCCTGTCCATGGCACTGTGACCGAAGAGCAAAAGCCCGGCCAGCTGTAAGTTTGTATAGCCAAAGTAAACACCTGCCATGCCTACAGCAATTGCAATGCCCTGGTGGTGGAGCAGGTTGTAGGTAAATGCCCCTACTCTGGTATTGACCAGGTAACCGAGCATGCCTACATCAGGTGCCAGTAGCAGTGCGAAAAATAGCCACCAATCATAACCAAGGTATAAACTGCCCAGATAGGAAAGCACAAGTTTGGCTATGTCTTCTGTTTTTAATAAGATATGCATGGTCGTGCTGCGTTAAGTTTAATGATATCGAATTTACCACCTATTTCACAGTCGCTTCTATCACTGAAACGGCTGATGCCCCGAAGAAGCCCAAAGCTCCGTTGCTGATGTTGCCTGGTGCATTGCCCGGTGTACTTTCAAAAGGTCCCCCACCGGCGTTCTGTTGGTTCATCAGTGCAAACCAGAAGTTATAAGCCGGTTTGTCCAGTGCGTACAGCTCCACTTTCAGCCTGTCTCCCTGCTGTAGGTCAAATTGCATGTCGGCATGGCCATAGTTGCCATCGTATATCTCATCGCTGAGCACCGCTAGCTCGTCTGGGTCCGGGATGTCATTTATAAATACGTTCCAGCGATAATAATTGCCTTTGCCGGCCGGGTCCTGGAAGTGGATGATCGGATAGTAACCTTCCTCTGCCATCTGTGAGGCGGCTTTGTATTCAAATGTCAGCGAGTCGACAACTGAAACGGTGGGCATGAAGCTCTGGGCGGTATACGTCTGGCCGTTCACCAGAGCTCTTAAGTAATAGGTATAACCCGGGATGCCCTGCAGCTTTGTGGTCTCGTAGAGGCCCTCACTCACCTGGCGGAGCGTGTCGGTGTTGCCTCGGTTGTCAGAGATGATGACCAGCGCTCCGTTCACGCTGGGTGTTCTTCCGTCATCGAGGTAGCCTTTGGTCTGGCTGAGGCGGACCTGGTAGGGACCCGGCTGATCGGTGATCAATCCCTCCACCACCAGTTTGGTGTCGGTAGTTCTCAGTTCGTAGTCAATCACTTCCTCGCAGCTGTACAAGGCAAGGGCCAGCATGCTGAGCAGGTATAGCACAATCTTTTTCATGATTTTATTTCGGTTACAGATTAAAAGTTGAAGTTATAGGTAAGCGAGGGCACAATGCCGAACAGGTAGGATTTCACAGCCTCGGTTTTGGTTCTGTCATCCTCACTTTCGCGGAAGAAGATCGAGAAGGCGTTCTTTCGGCCATAGGCATTGTAAATGCTCAGCGTCCAGGAGCTTCCGAACTTTCTGAACTCGCTTTTCGGCTTCTCGTAAGTAGCCGCCAGGTCCAGGCGGTGGTAAGACGGCAGGCGGTAGCCGTTGCGCTCAGAGTATACCGGGTAGGTTTTGCCGTTGTACTCGTAGCGGCCTACAGGCATGGTGATGGCGCCGCCGGTTGCGTAGGTCCAGTTGGCTCCAATAGTAATGCTGGGGCTGAACTGGTAGGAGAGCACCAGGTTGCCTGCATGGCGCCGGTCATGGCGCAGCGGGTAGGGGTTTCCTTCGTTGATGCCCGGCACCGTGCGCTCAGTCTTCGACAAAGTGTAGCTCAGCCAGCCGGTCAGCTGCCCCTTCTGCTTGCGCAGGTAGAACTCGGCTCCGTAGGCCTCGCCCGTTCCCCGGAGCAGCTCTGTCTCCAGGCGCTCGTTGAGCAGGATCTCTGCGTAGTCCTTATAGTCGATCTGGTTATCCATCCATTTGTAATATACCTCCACCGAGCCCTCGAACATGTTGTCGCTGAAATTTCGGAAGTAGCCTACCGCCACCTGGTCGGCGACCTGTGGCTTGACGTGGGCGCTGCTCGGCACCCACACATCAAATGGCAGTGCAGAAGTGGAGTTGGACACCAGGTGCAGGTACTGCAGCGTGCGGTTGTAGGAGGCTTTGAGGGAGCTCACCTCGCTCAGCTCGTAACGGGCAGCAAGGCGCGGCTCCAGCCCACCGTAGTGCTTTATTTTTTCGAGGCGGCCGTACTCCACCGTGTCGATAGGTGCCTCAGTGGTCTCGTCGTAATGGTATACCTTGCCAGGCCCCAGGCTAGTGAAGCTTGAAAGGCGCAGACCATAGTCGATTGTCAGACGGTCAGTAACCTGGTGTTCGTTGCTCAGGTAGGCGGCAGCCTCCAGGGCACTGTTCGCGTTTAGCTTCAGCTCATTCACATAGGAATTTTTCCCGGGTTTCACCTCAGCCGGCATGAAGTGGTGATAGGTAGCCTGCAAACCAAAGCGAAGCTGGTGTTTCGGGCTCAGGAAATAGGCATAATCGTTTTTGATGCCGTAGTCTTTGATGTGCGACTTCCAGGTGAACTCCGATTCGCTTGCCTTGGAGCCAAGCGCATAGTCAAAGTCGGAGAAAATGAACGTTGTGTTGGAGAAGAGCCTGTCGGAGAAGAGGTGGTTCCAGCGCACGGTGGCCGTGGCGTTGCCCCAGTTCATCATAAAGTCCTTCGTGGATGCCACATCACGCCCAAAGTAGCCGGACACAAACAGGCGGTCCTTCTTGCTGATTGTGTAATTTGCCTTGGCATTGAGGTCATAGAAGTAAAGCTGGTTCCCCTTGATATTATCGTCGCCGCTAAGGCCAAAGAACATGTCGGCATACGTGCGGCGGCCGGAAAGCATAAACGAGCTTTTGTCTTTTACGATAGGCGCCTCCACTGTTAGTCTGCTGGAGATGGTTCCGATGCCGCCAGATACACCCAGTCTTTGATTATTACCCTCTTTCATGCGGATGTCGAGCAGCGAGGACAGCCGGCCGCCGTGCTGGGCAGGTATACCGCCTTTGTAGAGCTGCACATCCTTGATGGCGTCAGCGTTGAAAACCGAGAAGAAGCCCATCAGGTGAGAGGCATTGTAGACAGGGGCCTCATCGAGCAGGATCAGGTTCTGGTCCACGCCGCCGCCCCGTACATAGAAGCCCGAAGTGCCTTCGCCAGCGGTCTGCACACCCGGCATCAGCTGTACGGCCTTTACCACGTCTACCTCACCCAGCAGGGCAGGCATGGACTTTATCTCGGCCACCCGCATTCTCTGGGTGCTCATCTCCAGCGAACGGACGTTGTGGTCTTCCTTATGGGTGGTGATCTCCACTTCTTTCAGGGCGGTACTGTTCTGGTTCAGCTCCACATCCAGGTTCTTGCTGTCGGTCAGCTCCAGGGTCTTGCTGACCGGCACGTAGCCCAGGTAGTTGATCTGCACGGTATAGCTGCCCTTGGGCAGTGTAAGCGAGTAAAAGCCGTAGGCATTGGTCATGACACCCACGCCGGGTAGTTCCTGCACACTGACCGCGGCGCCGATCAGCTCTTCGCCAGAGGCTTTGTCTTTCACGTAACCGCTTAGGGTTACCTTGTCTTGGGCCAGCACTGTGATGGACAACAGGCAAATAAGCAATGAAGTAATGAATAGTTTCATGGTTCTATTTTGTAATAGGATGGTGGCACATTTGGAATCGATCCGCTATAATCAAGGCGCAAAATTATCCCTGCTCTATTAATAGAGTTTTATAAATTTTATTTTAAATGTTATATTATTATGAATTGTAGTTGAGGCAGCTGACAGGATGAGCGTATAGGGTACCCCTTTGAAGTGCGTTTACCTTTTGCGCTGAGCTTATTTTAAGTTATTTATCCAGTTTACCATGTATGCCACTACATCAGGGGCAAATGTCTCTTCCAGTTCATTGTACTCTGATATGAGACCTGTCTTGGCGGTTTGGAACAGGTGGTTCTTGTTTTCGAATTCCTTGACAGCAAAGTTCTTGTTGCCACTTTTTTGCAGGACTTGCTCGATACGCTGCAGGTTGACGGGTAGCACCTGCAGGTCTCTGGAGCCATTGATAGCTAGCACCGGACATTCTAATTTAGCGATTTCGGCAACGTGGTTGTAAAAGAGATCTACCCGGTAGGCCGGTGACAGGAAAAAGGCAAAATCCTTTGGATTCAAAGGCTGGCTAAGTTCCAGTATCTTTCTTTCTTCTGCACTGAGTTTCGTCACTTCAGGATCCAGTTTTTTGAATTTTGCAGCTATCTTTTTCAATGCTTTGGCATCGTCCTTTTCGCTTCTGATACTTTCAAAAACTGCCTTAAGCACTTTTTCATTTACCTGTATGCCTGTTTCACTTACCCCGATGGAGGCATAATGGGCGCGAGCCTGTTCGTAATATCCTAAGTGAGCTGACTTGAGTGCTGTAGCCGACATGAGTACAACAAATGAAATATCCTCTGATTTGTTCGCAGCTATCGGCGCGATCTCTGTACCCAGGCTGTGGCCTATCAGGCCTATTTTTGTTTTGTCTACTTCTGGGCGGGTTTTCAGGAACTCAACACCCGCCAGCACGTCACTTGCAAGGTCTACGATGCTGGCTGATGTGAAGTCTCCTGTTGATTTGTTAACTCCTCTGTCATCTACACGGAGTACAGCAAAGCCAGCACGGGTCAACTGGTCAGCCAACACCAGAAAGACCTTATGACCAAAAATAGTCTGGTCACGGTCATTTGGTCCGGAGCCAGGTATAAGCAGCACAGTAGGATGGGGACCGGCTGTATTGGGTATGGTCAGGGTGCCTGCTAAGGTCACGTTCGCTGCAGCGTTGTGATAGCTTACTTCCTCTTCCTGGTAAGGGTATGGCTTTAAGGGCTCTTGCGGTCTTTTAGCCTTTGTTTTGGGCAGTTTATCTACCTTCTTCATGTTCAGCGGAAAAGAGTCGGCACTATTCTGAGCCAGACCTCCAACCAGCGTAGTCCCATTTTGTATCGTACCTCTGTAGGTGGCATTCAGTGCCTTTACCTGTAGTATGATGTTGTCACCGTCCAGCTTGATCTCATCAACAGGAATATCAAATGCGTTTTGGTCGAGACTATGAATCACTGCCTTCAACTGCTGATCTGCACCTTTGTTGATATCAAAAGCAATGTTCATTTGTACCTCTTTGTTCACCTCCAGCTTACCTAGCCAGAGGCCCACGATCGCCTGGTCTTGCTGTGCAAATGACCTGGTAGCGGAGAAGAAGATCAGCAGGAATGCCACTGAAAATGTGAAGGGGTAAAAGCGAGAAAATTTCATGGTTTTATTTTGTTTAGATGTCATGTGCAAGCGCTTTGCCTGCTTTCATGATCCAAACCTACCATGCCTTTTCCACCTCAAAAAATCAAATCCGGCAACACTCCCTATACCTATTCAAACTTTAGATTTTATACCTTGAGTTGTATTCGTGTATGTTTTTTCCAGTTCACATAAAATACTGCCTGGTTTGTCCATAGCATTGTGCGGGAAATTTGGAGATTCATAACTTTAGAGGGAGGTTATCAGCTGAGAGTTGATCGCCGGAAAGCACAGCAGTTACAATTAAGAAATGACCAATGCGAAAACGTAAGTATGTAGAGCCTCTGATCCACACTATCCTTTGGCTGGCCGGCTACCTGGCTATTATACTCTGGGTAAATACGCTGGGCTCTTTCAGGAGTACCGATGGAAACATCCTGCTACCAGTAACCATAGGCACCATACTCAATATATGCCTCTTCTATACGACTGCGCTTGTGCTGATTCCTCGCTACTCTGCCAACAAGCGAACAGGGGTGTTTCTACTTAGCTTACTCATGCTGTGGGTAGGGTTGACAACGCTGGAAACTACGATTGACTACTTCCTCTTTATCAATTATTATTCTACCGAAGACGAAGGTTTTATGGGGCAGTTTATCATCAATATGCTGTTCAACTTTATCTTCTTTTCACTGGCACTGGGCTATGGGTTTACCAAAAGCTGGCTCAAAAACGAAAAGCAGCGGAAGCAGCTGAAAGAGGAAATGCTGCAGGCAGAGCTGAATTTTCTAAAGGCGCAGGTCAATCCGCATTTCTTGTTTAACGTGCTGAACATGGCCTATGCAAGTGCCGCTGCCAAGGGGGATGAACGGACTTCCGGTATCATCGAGAAGCTGGCAAACCTGATGCGTTACATGCTATACGAAAGCAATGTGCAGAGCATAGAGCTGATGCGGGAGGTGGAGTACATCGAGAGTTTTATACAACTCCAGAAAATGCGTTTGTCTTCTGAGATTCAGTCAGCAGTCAGGTTTTGCGTATCTGGTGATTGTACCCTGTATAAGATTGCCCCGCTTATTTTGATTCCTTTTGTGGAGAATGCGTTCAAGCATGGTATCCGGTTAGATAAGCCTTCCGATATTTTGATTAGTTTAAAGGTTCTGGAAGGTACACTATACTTTAAGGTGGAGAACAGCATTGCGCAAGCCAGAAATGAATTAGGGCACAACTCAGGCGGTGTTGGTCTGGAGAACGTGAAGAAGAGGCTGGCCTTACTTTACCCTCAGAATCATCAGCTGCAGATAGATCAGAAAAATGATAAATTTATAGCGACACTCACGATAAAACTGGACTGAAACAGATGAAATGCATTGTAGTAGACGATGAGCCTTTTGCACTGGAGCTCGCTGCAGAGTATGTGCGTAAAACTCCTTTCCTGGAGCTGGCTGGTTCTTTTACAAATCCGGTAAAGGCGCTTGCTTTTTTGATGGAGCAGGAAGTGGAGCTGGTTTTTCTGGACATCAACATGCCGGAGCTATCCGGTATGCAGCTGCTGAATGCCCTTCCCCGCAAGCCCATGGTTGTGTTCACGACAGCCTATCCCGAATTTGGGGCTGAGAGCTATAACTACGATGCGGTGGACTACCTGCTCAAACCCATCAATTACGCCCGTTTCCTGAAGGCAGTGAACAAAGCCGTGGAGCTGCAGAGCCTCAAGAGAAAAGACAAACCTGTATTGGCCCAGCCTCCTATCTCAGCCCAGGATAAGACGCATGTGCTTATCAAGAGTGGTACACAAACCTTTAAAGTGAAACTGGAAGATATACTTTATGTGGAGGGGGCAGGCAATTACATGTCTTTCTGCACTATTGGTAAAAAGATTCTTTCGCTGCTATCCATGAAAGATGTTTTGGATTTGCTACCTCCAGATCAGTTCGTGCGGGTGCACAAGTCATATATCGTATCTATGAGGCACCTGGATGTGATCGAACGTCATCAGGTAACAATAGCTGGTAAAGCCATACCGATTGGGCTCACCTACCGTGAGCAATTCCTGGTCAAAGCAGATAGGCTATAATCTGATCTAAACTCAAACCCAGAGTAGCAGTCACTTTGGTTATAAGCCCCCTTACAGCACATTATTTTAAGGTCAAGATTTTTGAACCTCACTTCTGATTCCTTAACCTTTATATATCCTTCTCTTAATATTGGGGTAACCTGCTCAAAATAGCTTTGCGGTAGTTAAACAAACACTATCGCTATGCAATTAAGAACCTCTACACTTTTGAAACGGCACCTGCCCGCTTTGCTGCTTTTGCTGCTTTGCTGTCAGCTGGCCGTAGCACAGTCCCTGTCCATACAGGGCAAGGTAACCGATGAACAGGGCCTGGGCCTGCCGGGTGCCAGCGTGGCCGTAAAGGGTACAACCAACGGAACCATCACTGACGGCAATGGCAATTACAAACTGACTGCCCGCAGCGAAGCGGATGTGCTGGTGGTTTCCTTTATCGGGTATGTTCCGCAGGAAAGACCGATCGGCAACCAGGAGTTCATCAACATCCAGCTGCAGCCCAACCAGAACCAGTTGAGTGAGGTAGTGGTAACAGCGCTAGGTATAGCGCGTGATCAGAAAGCCCTGGGATACGCCGTGTCAAAGGTAGAAGGGGAGGAGATCCTGAACGCCCGCTCCAACAACTTTGCGAGTGCACTTTCGGGCAAGGTGGCCGGTCTTAACCTGACTTCACCGGGCTCAGGCCCTGTGAACTCAGTGCGCATCTCCTTACGCGGCGACAACTCCATGGACCCGAACAAGAACAATGCACTGATCGTGCTGGACGGTGTGCCGATGAACAGCGGTATGACCAGTTCGGGCGTGGGCAATGCCTACGGTGCCGGCTCTGGCAACGACGTACCGATCGATTTTGGCAACGGCATCTCCGACATCAATCCTGATGATATTGAAAGCATCACCGTCCTCAAAGGACCTGCTGCCGCAGCTCTTTATGGAAGCCGTGCGGCAGGTGGTGCTTTGATCATTACCACGAAATCAGGTTCACGCGCCAGGAAAGGTCTGGGCCTGACGGTGAACACGAACCTGAGCTTCAACGATGTGCTGCGCTGGCCGGATTATCAGTATGAGTACGGACAGGGAACAGGCCGTGCCTTCAACGACGATGGAAAGCTCTACTACTCTTATGGCGCCTCAGAAGACGGAACCAACACAGGCGGTACCAGTAGTGCCTTCGGTCCGGGATTCGACGGCCAGTCTTACTACCAGTACGACCCAACCCTGGAAGGGCAGTCAGCGGAGCGTCAGCTTTGGAGACCCTACAAAGACAATATCAAAGGCTTCTGGCGCACCGGCTCCACCATCACCAACAGTGTGGCGCTGGAAGGCGGTAACGAGAAGGGTAGTGCGAGAGCTTCCATTACGCACTCCAAAAACGAGTGGATCATGCCGAATACAGGCTTTGAGCGGATCACCGCTGCCCTGAGCCTGAACTACCAGTTGGCTGACCGCCTGAAGCTGAGCTCGAAGGTTAACTTCACCAACAAGCAGAGTGATAACCTGCCCGCTACCGGCTACAACAACCAATCCATCGCTTACTTCATGATCTTCCAGAACCCGAACGTGGACCTGGACTGGTATGCGCCGATCTGGAAAAAAGGGCAGGAGCAGATCGACCAGATTCACCCGTTCAGCTCATTCATCGACAATCCCTTCCTGATCGCCTACGAGATGACCAACGCGCAGCGTAGCTATGGCACGGTGGGCAATCTGGCTGCCACTTATGAAATCTCTCCTAAGTTTGAGTTGATGTTGCGCTCTGGTGTGGACATGCGCAACGAAGACCGCCAGCAGCGCCGTCCGTACAGCACAGCCAACTTCCAGCGAGGCTACTACAAAGAGCAGAACATATTCAACTACGAAGTGAACACCGACGGTCTCTTCACTTTCCGCGACAAGCTGTCGGACCGCATTGACCTGCGTGCTTCGGTGGGCGGTAACCTGATGGCCCGCAAGTACAAGCGGGTAGAAGGCTACGTGGATCAGCTCAACATACCGGGCGTGTACAAGCTGACAAATGGCGTGAGCAACCCGATGATGAACACGGTGAGCAGTAACAAAAACGTGCACAGCGTGTACGCTTTCACGTCCCTTTCTTTTGAAGACAAGATCTTCCTGGACCTGACCGGCCGCAACGACTGGTCAAGCACATTGCCAACGCAGAACAATTCATTTTTCTACCCATCCGTGAGCTCAAGCTTTATTTTGAGTGACCTGTTTGTATTGCCACGTCAGGTGTCTTATGCCAAGCTGCGACTGTCGCTGGCGCAGGTAGGTAACGACACAGACCCGTACCAGACCCAGAAATACTATGGCCGCAGTGAGTTCCCGGGCTCTGCCACGGTGCCGACCACACTGCACAACGACCACTTCAAGCCGGAGATCACAACCAGCTATGAAGCCGGTCTGGAGTACATGCTCTTCGGTGGCCGCATCGGCATGGACGTAGCCGTGTACCGCAACCTGACCCGCAACCAGATCCTGGAAGTTCCCCTGGACCCAACTACGGGGTATAGCCGCGCCGTGCTGAATGGTGGTGTGGTACGAAATGAAGGTATAGAACTGGCCCTGAACCTGCGCCCGATCGACAGGGGTGACCTGAAGTGGAAGAGTACCCTGACCTGGGCCCGCAACCGCAACAAGGTAATTGAACTGGCCGAGGGCCTGACAGACCAGCAGGTGATCGGGGTAGGGGGTAGCGCTTCCATCATCGCCAAAGTGGGCGGCACGACAGGAGACATCTATGGTTTCGGCTTCATGCGTGCCCCGGACGGACAGATCATTTACAACAGCAACGGTC
The DNA here is from genome assembly GCF_058932855.1 of Pontibacter sp. LHS1. Lineage (NCBI taxonomy): Bacteria > Pseudomonadati > Bacteroidota > Cytophagia > Cytophagales > Hymenobacteraceae > Pontibacter > Pontibacter sp. LHS1. Next base: position 127,970 of record NZ_JBZYWF010000002.1, on the reverse strand, counting down.
TGCCAGCGCGACCTTCTGAGATCCAGTACATCGGTAACGCCTATGCTGACTGGAGAGGCGGCTTCATGAACGAGGTGAGCTACAAGAATTTCCGTCTGAACGTGCTGCTGGACGGACAGTATGGTGGCATCATCTACTCCCAGACGCACCACAAGATGAGCGAGCAGGGCAAGCTGAAGCATACGCTGCGTGGTCGTGAAGATGGCTTTGTCATCGGCGAGGGTGTAGTCGACAACGGAGACGGTACTTTCTCGCCAAACACCACCAAAGCCAGCTTGCCAGACTTCTATGGTGACTATTACCGCCGTGCCAATGTGGAGTCCAACTCCTTCGATGCCTCATACCTGAAGCTGCGTGAGCTGCGCCTGGAGTACAGTCTGCCAAAAGCCCTGACGGCCCGCACCAAAGTGTTGCAGGGAGCCAGCGTGGCCCTCTACGGACGTGACCTGGCCATGATCACCAGGTTCCCGATTTTCGATCCGGAAACAGCCGCCCTCAATGGCTCGACCATACTGCCGGGTGTGGAGATGGGCCAGCTGCCGACGCCGCGCACCTATGGCATGAACCTGACCCTGAAGCTGTAGTTTTCCTAACCTTAATTGAAGAGATTATCAAGATGACAACCATAAAGAAAAAGTTATTAGCCTTCGCCCTCGCTCTGAGCTGTGTCAGCGTTTCCTGCACCGACGAGTTTGAAGAGCTTAACATTGACCCGAACCGCATCGAGCGCATCAATCCGGGCACTTTGCTCAACCCGATCGTGTACGAAATGGCCAGTTTCAACGCTTCGCGCAGCAACGGCTTTACGTTCGATCTGATGCAGGTGTCACTGCCTTTCCCGAGTGCCTCCGGCGGTATCCACCGCTACAACCTGACCGAGAGCTCCGGCAACAGCACCTGGAATACCTATTACCGCTGGATCACCAATTTAAAGGAAATGCAGACAGCGGCCGTAGCGGCAAACGACCCAAACTACCAGGCCATTGCCCTGACCCTGAACGCCTGGGTATACTCGCTCCTGACCGACAGCTTTGGCGACGTACCCATGGAGGAAGCCGCCCGCGGCGACGAAGGCATCTTCTATCCGAAGTTCAACACCCAGCAGGAGGTATACACCAAGATCCTGGCCGACCTGGAGAAGGCCAACAACCTGTATGACACAGGCAAACCGATGGTGTACGGCACGGACCTGCTCTACAACAATAACATCGCGAACTGGCGACGCTTCACTAACTCGCTGCGCCTGCGACTGTTGTTGCGCGTGTCGAAGCGGGGTGAGATGAACTCCTTTGCGAAGATGACCGAGATGCTGAACGATCCGGCCAAATACCCGGTGTTTACCCGCAACGAGGAAGCGGCCATTCTGAATGTGACAGGCGTGACGCCGAACCTGTCGCCTTGGGGGCGGGCCATTGACTTTACGACTTTCCGGGCTGCGTCGAAATTCTTCATCGACAACCTGGTGGCCTTCAACGATCCGCGCCTGCCGAAGTTTGCCACACAGGCCCGCTCCAAAGATGGCAGCACCACCATCGGTTACAAGGGTATACCAAGCGGCTACGGCGGCAGCGATTCCCAGTTCGATTACCAGCCTTCAAACCTGAACATCGCCCTGGCTACCGCCCCAATGAAGACCCTGATTATGACTTATGCCGAGGTGGAGTTCATCAAAGCCGAACTGGCACAGCGCGGCATTACTGGTGGTGATGCGAAAACGCACTACGAGAACGGTGTGAAAGCTGCTATCACGCAGTGGGGTGCTACGGTGCCGGCTAACTACTTCGAGAACGAGGCAGCTGCTTACGACGGCACCCTGGAGCGCATCATGCTGCAGAAATACTACGCCCTGTTCTTCAACGACAACCAGCAGTGGTTTGAGTACCGCCGCACCGGTTTGCCGGAGCTGCCAAAAGGAAGCGATATGCTTAACAACCAGATCGTGCCGGTGCGCTTCCGTTACCCGACCACCCTGCAGACCAATAACTTGGAAAACTATCGCAAGGCAGTCGAGTCGATGGGCGGTGACGACATCAACACTAAAGTTTGGTGGGAAAAATAAGCAACAACCTGCTATGAAAACGGGGAGTCGGCACTGCACAGGTGCTGGCTCCTTTTCATGCACATCCATACATCTCTTATGTCTCAGAAAAGAAGAACCTTCCTCAAATCCCTTGGCCTGACAGGTATAGGCCTGACGCTGGCCCCGAATATCCTGCAAGCCAAACCGGCTATACCTGCCCGCGGTAAAGACCTGAGCACTGTGAGCCTCAGCGGCAAAGTGTCCGCCAATGGCAAAGGCATCGCTGGCGTAGCCGTGACCGATGGCATCAACGTGGTGACCACCGACTCAGCTGGCCGCTACGAACTGCTCAGCAATGCCACCGCTGACTTTGTATACCTGTCCATTCCGCGTGGCTACGAGTTCGAAAACGAAAAGAGCATCACCCGCTTCTACAAAAGAATTGTGCCGCAGCGAGGCCGCTTCAAGGCTGATTTTGAGCTGAAGCGCCTGTCGCAGGACGATACCCAGCACAACTTCGTAGTATGGGCCGACCCGCAGATCATCTCCAAAGAAGACGCAGAACAACTCAAGCGCGAGTCGGCTCCTGACCTGAAGAGTTTGGTGAGCAGCTATCCGCAAGGTACACTCTTCCATGGCATTGGCTGCGGCGACCTGGTATGGGACAAGTTTGAACTGTTCGACGATTACCAGGAGGCGCTGGCGATAGCCGGTATACCTTTCTTCCAGGTGATCGGCAACCACGACATGAACCTGGAGGCACGCACCGACGAGGGCTCGGCCGAGAAATTCAAGGAACTGTTTGGGCCGACTTACTACTCTTTCAATCGGGGAGAGATTCACTATGTGGTGCTGGATGATGTGTTCTTTATCGGCACGGCCAAGAAGTACATTGGCTATCTGACCGAGCGCCAGCTGGCCTGGCTGGAGCAGGACCTGGCTACTGTAAAACCCGGTTCTACTGTGGTCGTGAGTCTGCACATTCCGGCCTATACCCGCCAGCACGAGCGCAACATTGAGAAAGAGCCTTCTATCGGTGGCGTGGTGTCGAACCGAAAGGAACTGTACCGTCTGCTTCAGCCTTACAAGGCGCACATTATGTCGGGCCACACCCACTTCAACGAGAAAGTGTTTGAAGGTGATAACATCATCGAGCACGTGCACGGCACAGTCTGCGGTGCCTGGTGGACCGGCCCGATCTGCTATGACGGCACGCCGAGCGGCTATGGTGTGTATGAAGTAAAGGGCAGTGAAGTACAGTGGTATTACAAGTCGACGGGACTGCCACGGGAGCACCAGTTGCGGATATACCCGGTGGGGGCTGTGGCCGCAATGCCGGAGCAGGTGGCAGTGAACGTCTGGAACTGGGACCCGAGCTGGAAAGTGGAATGGCTGGAGGACGGCAAACGCAGGGGTGAGATGACCCGCGAAACTGCCCTGGACCCACTTTCGGTGGAACTGCACGAAGGTGCTGCCAAACCTGCCAAACACAAGTGGGTGGAGCCGCTGCCAACGGATCACCTGTTCTTTGCCAAGCCGTCAGAGGGAGCTTCCACTTTTGCCGTGCAGGTAACCGACCGCTTCGGAAATGTGTACCGGGATGAACTGAAACTCGCCAAACTGGAAAGTGCGGTTCGCTAGGTATAACCTGTTGTTCAGGTATAGCATTTCACCTGGACAGGTATAGCGAATAGGTAGAGCATGCATGTGCCAGAACCTTCCCGGGGTTCTGGCACATCTGTTTTGGTCAGATGATTTCTGCTGCGATTTCTTCCCTTAAATACCTGCAAGCATAGCACGAGGTGCTAACAGATGCGCTCGAAGGGTGAACAGGCTGTCCTTTACTGCAGCAACAACTTCCGGTTTACATTACCTTTTTCAGTGATCAGTCGGAGCAGGTAAATGCCTTTGGGCTGCTTGCTCAGGTCAAGCCTTTCCTTGAGCTTACCTGAGAGGCTATGCACCTGCTGGCTAAAGATCAATTTGCCGGTCGGGTCGTATACCTGCAGGGTTGCTTCGGAGGTGCCGGTCAGCTGTGCCTCGAGCTGGACGAGGGTGCTGGCCGGGTTGGGGAAAAGCTGTATACCTGTTGCCACTTCGGCCTCGTTTGTGTTGGTGCACACGCTCACCGTGATCTCTTTCTCGACTGTGATGGAGCAGACGTTTGCATAGGTATAGGTAATGCGGTGTATACCTGGTCCGGCCTCCGCTGCATTGAACACGCCGTTCTGCACATGATTTCCGCCATAGGTTCCGCCCGCCGGAGATCCGCCTGTCAGCGGGAAGTGGGTGGTGGAAGAGCATACCTGCTGGAAGTCAGCCAGGCTGACGGTTGTGAACTCCCAGACGGTGATAGATTTGGTGGCGCTGACACTGCAACCGTTATCAGAATAGGTATAGGTCAGCTGATGTGTTCCGAGGCCTGCCAAAGCGGGATCAAAAATGCCATTCGGCTTCGTGCCGAGACCCGACCAGACGCCCCCTGCCGGACTAAAGCCACTTAACTCTATGAGCCCCTGCTTCAGGCAGGCGTTTTCATTCTGACCGGCCTTTACCTCCAGCATGGCTTGCACCTGTATGTCCAGGTATGCGCTTGCAGATTGCCCGTTGAAGTTCTGCGCCGCTACTCCAATCTGGCCGCTCCTCGGGCCGATGCGCACGTTGATCGTGGTGGTGCCTTGCCCTTGTATGATCTGATAGCCTTCGGGCACGGTCCAGGTATAGGCACCCGCGCCGCTCACGGGACTGATGCTGTAGGTCACGGCATCTTGCTGGGCACATACCTGGGTTGGGCCGCTGATCTTGCCCGGCTTGTCCGGTATGGTCACCTGGTTCATCAGGCTGGCGATTCGCTTTGTGATCGTATCGTTGCAGACCATGCAGAAGTGAATGACTTCGTTTGCCGTGGAAAGGTAACGCATGCTGCAGCGCTGGTGCGGCCGATACCAGGTAGGAGACTCCTCATAGGGGTAAATGCCCACACCCGTATTGTTCAGCCATTGCTTCCACTTCACGGTTTCAGGAGAGGAAACCTGCGTCATGTTCGGACGCTCGCGGGCATACTGCGGACCGGCCCAGTATTCATCGGCAAGGTTGGCAAAGGAATGGCCAATCTCGTGAATGGCGATCTCTTTGGATTGAACATTGGTAGAACTGGTGGCATAAGCACCTCCCGATCCGCCGTAGTAGGGACTGTTGACGAGCACAAACACCTGGTCGTACTCCGGGAAATTGCTGGCCAGTACAGACGATATGGCCATGTGGTTGGTCGGCACGAGTAGACGGTGTATGCCGCCATAATCGAAGGTGGAGCCGAAGTAATTGTCGACTTTGACTATCGGTACAGCTGATTGGTTGACTTCATCATTGGCTGTGCCGGGGTGACTGGCTCCGCTTTGTTTTGAAGGTACTTTGATGGCGAAAACGTTGAAGAAAACTTTGTTCTCCCTGAAAGGCGGTTTGGCAAAGATCCCATCCACGGTGCCCTTCACATCCTCTATGTATTTGCCAAGCTCGTTTGCCTGGTAGCCGTCCGCGAGAAATACAAAATTGATGTACTTGTCAGATGGTCCGTGGTAGAGGATCGTGTCGACTTCAAATTTCTGTGCCTGGGCAAGCAGTACACTGCAAAGCACCAGCCATACCGTGGTTAATAGCCTTTTCATAGTGTCAGTCTTGCGATTTCTTTAGCTTGTTTGTCTTCCTGTAGCTGTTCGATGAGCAGAATTTCTGTGCCTGGGTAGTAGGGGGCCCTGAGCGTGAAAGTAGCCTGTTGCAGCTGAAATGTTTTCTTCTGCAGTTCACCCGATTCTGAGGCATACTCCAGGGTGTTTGCCAGCGGATCAGGTATAGCGGTGCTGTAGAGTACCTGCCCGGCTGAGCTTAGCAGGGAACACTGCAGGTCGCCGGACCCGTTTTCATGACCGGCGTGTGCGAGGTTTTTCATCCGGCCCGCTGTCACCGTTTTGTTAAGCAACTTCACCGTGCTCTCCTTCGTCAGGCTGTCCCGGCTCAGCTCCAGGTCCAGGAAGATAATCTGCGAAGCGGGGCTTGCCATGTCTTGACCTCCGGCTTCTGCTGTACTAGCTGCCGTGCTGGAAGTGTGGCTGGTCTGGCAGGCTGCTAAAGCCACGAACAGCAGGGGGATTAACAGGTATAGGCGCATCTTATTTCTGAATTCATGAATAGTTACTTAGCCGATCCGCCAGGTGATCGTCACAGTCTCGGCTACATCAATGTCGTCGGGTTCGAAGTCGGGAGCAGGGGCGGAAGCCTCCATCAGCACCTGGCTGTCATACACCGGGTAGTCGTGCTGCTGTGAGCGAATGGTGAGTTCGCGGTAGGAATAGTCAATTTCGAGGATCTCGCGCAGCTCTACCTCTGTGGCTTCGGCGATGAGCGCGGCATTTTCCTTGGCTTTGGAGATGGCCTGCAGGATCAGCTGCTGCTGGTGCCCGCTGGCATCCTTTACACCAAAGGAAATACTGAAGTCCAGGTTGTCCAGCTTTCTGGCGATCTGGCTGAGCAACTTGTTGATGAGTGTTTTGTCAAGAGGCAGCTCCAGGCGGTGTGTGGCGCTGTAGCCAAGAAAGTCAGACTTCTCGGTTTTGCGGTTCCACTGGGTTTCTTTGCGGACCCCAAAGTCCTTGGTCTTGAGGCTGCTGCGGCTTATACCCTGTGCTTCGATGATACTGCGCAGCTCCTCCACTTTGGCGTTGAGGGAATCTACTGTTTTGTCATATTCCCACTCCTGTGCCACAGCACTGAAGGAAAGGATCATGATATCAGGCGTAACGGAGAGTTTTCCGCGCCCCGTGATCTGTAGTCTGCGTTTCATAGCACAGGTATACTTTAGGTGAATTGTCCTCCAATATATAGATTAATATGAATAATTTGAAAAATTCAATGCTATATACCGTAAAGTTACATACTGGGGAAGGCTATACCTGAAAAGAGTGGGTGAATGCTGGCCAAGAGCTGCAGCAGATGACTATATTTACACAGCTATACCGGAACCTATGGACTGCTTTAATTCAACTTTGCCCTTCCTGCTTTGCTTTTTGCTGCTGACAGCCTGTGTGTCAAAATCACCCCAAGGTATAAGTAAGGAGCAACCCAAAAAGGCTGTGACGCAGCTGCGTGTCATAAGCTATAACATCCACCATGCAAACCCGCCCGGTAGAAAGGGCGTGATCGACCTGGAAGCGATTGCCGGAGTGATCAGGAGTGAAGAGCCGGACCTGGTGGCCCTGCAGGAAGTGGACGTGCATATTCCGCGATCAGGAAACGTGCATCAGGCGGAAGCGCTGGCAGAGATGCTGGGGATGCATTCCTATTTCGCGAAGGCCATTGATTTTGGGGGAGGGGAGTATGGCGTCGCGATTCTGTCGCGCTACCCGCTCTCGGACACCCGGATGGTGGTGTTGCCCAAAGAGGATAGCCCGAAAGCCGAAGGCCGCGTGCTGGCTCTTGCCACCGTGCAACTGCCGGGAGGGCAGCGCATCCGCTTCGGCAGTACCCATCTCGACATACAGAGCAGTGCCAACCGCCAGCAGCAGGTACAGACCATTAATGCCGTGGCCGCAGCCGACAAACTGCCTTTCATCCTGGCTGGCGACCTCAACGACTACCCGGACAGCCCCGCCATCGCTGCGCTCGACGAAGTGTTTCAACGTAGCTGCCTGACGGCGTGCGAAGCTACCTTTCCGCAGGACAAGCCGGACCGCATCATCGACTACATCGCCTTTACGCGATCATCCGGCCTGACAGTTCGATCGCATCGGGTGGTGCCTGAAAGCTATGCCTCTGATCACCGGCCGGTCATGGCGGTGCTGGAGCTCACTTCAGCACCTGGTGCACTTAGTCGTTAGAGGCCAGCTGCTCTGTTCCGTTTGGCCAGTTTTCCATGGACAGGATCTTCAGCTTGAGGGCATCGGTTACTTCGTCTGCGATCTGGTTAGGTGACCGGTTGTAGCGGGTATTGGCCAGCACCACAAAGCTATACTCGTCGTTCACCCTCGACAGCACGGCCGTAGTGCCGGGCAGGGAGCCGTAGTGGGTCCAGGTGTCGCCGCCAAAATAGGTTGTCTGGAGAAGGTTGCTGCTGATCAGATCAGGTATAGCCGGGTTGCGGTCGATCAGGGCCATGAAGCGCATCAGGTCACCTGTGCTCGATAACCAGCCGCCGTGGGAATCCATGCGTGTCATGTTGTAGGCATAGGGACTGTGTTCTCTTTGGTAGTATTTTACCTCATTAGGGGCTTTTTCCGCTTCCGTATCACCTGCTATGCGCATCCCGATAACCTTGGCTGGCTGCAGGATGTCTTCCTGTATGTATTCCTGGTAGGTCTTGCCTGTCACTTTTTCGATCACCCTGCCCAGGATGCTATAGCCCAGGTTAGAGTAGGAGTTTGTCAGGCCGGGGTGGTGGTCCAGCGCCCGGTGCAGCACCTGCTCGGTTATGATCTCCCGGGCTGTGGCAGCATATTCGACCAGCATCGGATCGCCTTCCTTGTTGGTCCAGCCGGCGGTATGGGTGAGGAGGTGATAGACGGTGATCAGTCCGATGTTCGGGTCGGCCGCAGGTTCCGGAAACTCGTCTGCCAGTATGCCCTCCGGACCAAACACCTTGTCTGCCAGCGTCAGCTTGCCATCCTGTATCAGTTTGAGAATGCCGGCACTGGTAATGGGTTTGGACAAACTGGCAATCCGGAAGAGGCTTTGGTCGCTCACGAGTTCTTCGTTTTCCTTATCTGCATAACCATAGCTTCTGACAAAAACCGGTTCCCCGTTTCGGGTGATGGAGACTGAAAGTCCCGGTACGTCGTAGCGCTGCATGATCGCATGGAGTGTCTCGTCAAAATCTATGAAAGCCGAGCCAGGCAGCGCTTCTCGCTGCACCACACTTCCATCAGCTGCCACTACATTGTAGTAAATGCTACGCTGTACCTCGGCGTCTGCGGTGCTTCCTGTAGCGGTGCCTTCCGCTGATGAGGATGCCCTGGCAGTTAAAAAGGGAGTCACACCCCCTGTGGTAGACCCGCTGCTTATACCCTGGGCAGCGGTGTTTTTGGGAAGTGTAAGGGAAGGAAAGAGCCCCGCCTCCAGTTGCTGGATTTGAGAGTGTTCTGGTTTTCTGATCTCGCCCTGGCAAGCAAACATGCTCCACAGAAGCAGCGCGACAGACAGCCTTCTGTACATACTGTAAAAGGTAATAGGTACTAAAATCGTAAAAAGGCAGCGGTTACAGGTATAGCTTATACCTTGGCCATAGCCGTTTTTTCATAGTGCAGGTATAGCGGGCCATCGAATCTGATCCGGTAGGAAGCTGATTCTGATGCTAATATAATTTGTGTGAGCTTCTGAAACAAAACAAATTTAAAACCGTAGTTGCACTATTTTTATTATTTAGCCCCTGTTTACATTGTTAAACTGTATTTATTCTATAAGCCATGTAGTCATTGCTCATAGCTATACTGATTATTTTTAATGATTTATTGTGACTTTCTAAGGTATTTTAAACTGGATATGATCCGCTTTTCTGACTTTTGGCAGTGAGTGAGGAGGCTAGGTATTGATTCTGAGTATCTTATGTTAGGAAGAAAAAGAGAAATTTTACTATATATAGAAAATTAAACGAAATGATTGGATTTTATGAATAAGGCCTGAACGGAAAGACATGCAATTTTTTTAACAGGATCTACTGCTTAAATTTTGTCAGTCCGGATGTAGCGGCCTGGGTTTAGAAGTAAAAGCCCCGTAACTGTTCTGGTTACGGGGCTTTGGCAATGCAATGCTAAAAGAATTAAGCTGCCTATTGTGCAGGGGTGCTTACCTTCTTCTCTTTCGGGTTGCGATTCAGGATTGGCAGCAGCGACACGCCCACATAGGCATTGGCGCCATAAGGCTTGCCCAGGTTAAAGGCACCGCCAATGTTGTCGGAACCGATGTAGAAGTTCAGGAAACGCACCATCGCACCCACGGTCAGCACCGAGTAATTGTTTTGCAGGGCAACCGGCATGGCCAGCTCAAACTTTTTGAATTCGGCACGCGGCGTGATGGCAAACAGTGAGTTCTGGCGCATCCCGATCGCATTGCGTCCACGCACGCCCTGGATCAGGGTGGCGTTTGCGTACAGGTTGCGTGTCAGACGATAGTCTACGTTGATGTGCAGGGCAGTAGGGAGGGCTGCGCGGAAAGAAGTTGTCTTTTCATTTTCGCTCACGCCCAGTTGCTCGTTCAGGTAGTCCAGCATTTCCTCCGTGGTTTCTGCCTCGCCGAATTCGGTCAGATTGACCTCCTTGTTTGTGCGCTTCACGTCATAGGCCCATACCAGGTCCGGGTTGTTGTAATTGATGCCACCAACATCCATCAGGGACACCGCCACACGGTACTTGTACTTGTTCTGCTCCACGTCTGTCAGTATCTGCCCATTGCGGGTGATCTGGTAATCCGGGTTGTTGGTGCGGTACTCGTAGGTAAAGCCCAAGTCGGCTCCCCAGCCGTTGCCAGCGCTTTTGCTTCCGAACAACAGGCCCAGCAGGTCACCGCTCTCGGCTGCGTCAAACTCCGGCATGGCGGCGTAGCCATAGCGGGCATGCACTTTATCCAGCTTCACCACGTAGTCGGCATCCCCGGTAACTTCATTTGCTCTCTCCTCAGCCTGCAGGTCGGTGTCTTCCAGGTTCAGGTAAGCGGCAGAGCCTCCGTTCAGGCGCTTCAGCGTCAAACCTGCCTTCACGAAATGCGGTCCCTGGTCCAGCACCACACGGGCATAGCTCAGGCCAAACTCGGAGAATACATTGGCATTGAGGTTCATGCTGTTGCCGGTATAGCGCTTGTACAGGTAGCTGTCGTCTTCACCGTCTGCCACTTTATACAGCCGCGCCACTTCTTCTGACAGGTTGTTAGCCTGCGCAGCGGCACGTACACGCGTTGTTACCGCAATGCTGTGCAGCGGGCTTAGCTTTACCATCAGGGCAGGACCTCTGAAGTCTGCACCAGCCATCACGAGCTTCTGCTTGCCATTGAGATTCTCCTGTATGTATTCGCTCCTGAACTCCTCGCCCTGTCGTGCCAGCTTGAACAGCGACATTGGCGCATCGTAGCGCAGGTAATTGTTTGTAGCGCCAAACTCTGCTGAGAACAGGCTCAGGAAGAATTTGTGGCGGGAGTCAGCGATCGCTGATGGGTTGGTATAGAGGCTGTTGGTGCCTGCATAGTTGCTGTTGGCTATACCTAACTGTTGTGCCTGTGCTACTTGTGGTAAAAAAGGCGATGCCAGCAGGCCAAGGCAAAGCCCGAATTTTAATGCGTAAACTTTTCGATTCATGCAAAGTGTATAAGAGTGAGTAAATAGAAAGAGGGTAAGCTGTAGTTCATAGCCTGGAAAGGCATTCGGGTGTAAAACACGCCTCTAAATGCAAAGGGTAACGGCACATAAAAGCATCAAAAAAACAATATTTTGCATTCAGAGGCGGCAAAGGTAGCATTCCGGATCGGTCACGCCAATACCTACATGTGGGTATTTAGTTAAAAAAAAGCCCCTCCGATTTGAAGGGGCTTTGTAATGGATGGTGTAACAGCTATACCTTACCAGGCGATGCCGTAGTCTTCGCCGTGGTTGCTGGAGCCTCCCCAGAAGCTGCCGTGTTTCCAGTCGAAAAAGACGGCGTTGATAGGTCCGCTGGTGCGGTCGCCGAAGCTCAGAGTATAGCCCATTTTCTTCAGCTCATTGCGCACCGATTCCGGCGTGCTTTCATGGAGCAGGATGTGGCCTGGCTTCGGTTTGCGGTCATCGGTCTTGGTGCCACCCAGTGACAGCCAGAGTTGGTTGGTGTTGAAATTGGCTGCTTCGGCTGCTTTCTGTACGTTCATGTCAAATTCCACCACGTTGAGGAAAAACTGCAGCAGGTTTTGCTCTTGTGTATCGCCGCCCTGCACTGCAAAGGACAGGAATGGTTTGCCGTCTTTCAGTGCCATGGAAGGGGTGAGGGTCACCCGCGGACGTTTGCCTGGCTCCACTACGTTGAAAGGATTGAGCTCCGCATCGAGCACGAAGCTCTGCATGCGCTGGCTCATACCGATGCCCGTGTTACCCGCGATAGTAGCCGGAAGCCAGCCGCCGCTTGGCGTGATGGAAACGATCCAGCCTTCTTTGTCCGCCGCCTCGATGGTGGTGGTGCCGCGCCACAGTCTGTCCTGGTACTCGGTATCCTCCATAGAAGAGCCGCTGCGCTGGTCGTGGGTTGGGGCAAAATTGCGACGCACCGTGTCCGGCTCGTAGCCTCTTTTCTTCAGCATCTTCAGGTAAGGATTCTTTCTGCCTTCAAAAGGGTAGGGGTCTCCAGGGCCGATGGTAGCGTCGTTCTTGTCGTAGCGGATCAGGCTGGCACGTTGTTTAGCGTATTCCTTGCTCAGCAGTCCTTTCATGGGCTCCTCCGGTTTGAAGTAAGGGTCGCCGTAGTAGAAGTCGCGGTCGGCAAAGGACATGTTCATGGCCTGGTACAGGGTATGGATGTAGCGGGTGCTGTTATAACCCATGTCTTTCAGGTCGAAGTTCTCCAGAATGTTGAGCGCCTGCAGCATGGTTGGCCCCTGCGTCCACTGCTGCAGCTTGTATACCTCCACGCCTTTGTAGTTCACCATCATCGGCTCCTCCTCGATCGGCTTCCACCTGGCCAGGTCCTGCATCGTGATCAGTCCGCCCTGCTCTTTGGAACCGCGCACAAATTCCTCGGCAATGTCGCCTTTGTAAAAGCGGTCATAGGCTGCCATGATGGCCTCTTTTCGGCTTTTGCCTTGTTTCAGGGCTGCTCTTTCAGCTTCCACCAGTTTGGTGAGCGTCTGCAGCAGGTCCTGCTGCACAAAGATCTCACCGGCGTTTGGTGCCTCACGCTCTTCACCTAAATGCGTCAGGAATACCTTTTTGCTGTATGGCCACTGCTTGATCAACGCCTTGTTTTTCTCAATGCTATTCGCAGTCTGCGCCTCAATTGGGTAGCCTGCCGCCATTTCCATGGCAGGCGCCAGCACCTCTTCCAGACTCAGAGTGCCGTAGTTAGCCAGCATATGCATCAGTCCGCCCGGGGTACCAGGTGTGGTGGCTGCCAGCGGACCGTTCTCCGGCGGGAAGTTATAGCCTTTGTCTTTGAAGAACTTGGCGGTAGCGCCGGTAGGGGCTACGCCCATCGCATTGAGGGCGATTACCTTTTTGGTTTTGGGGTTGTAGATCAGCGCCTGTGTTTCGCCTCCCCAGCTCAGCACGTCCCACATGGTGCAGGTGGCCGCCAGCATGGTACAGGCCGCATCCACGGCGTTGCCGCCTTTCTGGAAGGTCATGGCGCCGGCAGTGGCCGCAAGCGGTTTGCCGGTAATGGCTACCCAGTTCTTGCCGTGCAGCACCGGCTTCTGGGTCTGCTGCGCCGCTGCCGGAAATAGGGGCAGGGCTAGCAGACAAAGGGATATGATTCGTTTCATTTGTTAAGGTTTTAGGAGATCAATTTAGTGATTTTCGCTAAGCAGGCCAATGCAGGCGGGAGCATTTGTACTAATTTACAGGTTGATGGCCTCACATTTTTAAGCTTCCAACTGAAACCGGCTGGCTCATTCCATTTCCTGTGCCGTGTATACCTGCACTTTCGCAATCAAGCCTCTGCAAAATATTTTCAGCTTTAATTTTTTGATTGTAAGTAATATATCAGATATTAGCCAGCAGAAATGAACACAGCCCAAAATCATATCACCTATTATAGCTACTACTATTTTACTTTATGTAAATAAGGGTGGCGATGCTATAGGTTGACAAACAGCTATAAATCAGAGGCCTCCCGATCGGAGGCTTTTTTTGTGTGAAGACATGACAGCGAAACTGAACAGCTATTTTACTTTTTACTATTACTACTTCTATCGCAGGAAGCAGGCGGGGTTCCTATGGTAAAAAGCAAGCTGTTGCTTTTCACTTACAAAGAGTCCCCATCCGGCGGACTCTTTTTTTATTTAAAAGGATTCAAAACATCTAAAACAAGCAGATGGTGAACATAGCAAACAGATACGGTGATGTGCAGGAGTACTACTTCTCCCATAAGCTGCGGGAGGTCGCCCAGCTGAACGCATCCGGCAAAAGCATTATCAACCTCGGTATAGGCAGTCCGGATATGGCCCCGCCACAAGAGGCGGTGGAGGCGCTGTGCGCTGCCGCCAAAGACGACAAAGCACATGGCTACCAAAGCTACAAAGGAACACCAGCCCTCCGGCAAGCCTTCCGTGACTGGTATGCCAACTACTACGCGGTTACTCTGGATCCGGAAACAGAAATATTGCCACTGCTGGGCTCGAAAGAGGGCATCACTTATATTTCCAACGCCTACCTGAATGCCGGGGATGAGGTGCTGGTGCCCAATCCGGGTTATCCGGCCTATGCCGCTGCAACCAAAGTAGCGGGTGGGGTGGTGCGGTACTATGACCTGCGGGAGGAAACGGGTTGGTTGCCAGATCTGGAGGAATTGCAGCAGCAGGATCTCAGCAAGGTGAAACTTATGTGGGTGAACTACCCGCATATGCCTACCGGGGCTGTGGCGACTAAATCAGCCTTCGCACAACTCGTGGATTTTGCGGAGCGAAACGATATCCTGCTCTGTCATGACAATCCTTACAGTTTTATCCTCAACGACAAACCTGAAAGCATTCTCTCAGTCAAGGGTATCTCAACGCATGTACTGGAACTGAACTCTTTGAGCAAGTCACACAACATGGCCGGTTGGCGTGTGGGTATGCTGGCAGGCCATCCCCAGCATATCTCGAATGTGCTGATTGCCAAAAGCAACGTCGACTCAGGTATGTTCCTGGGTATACAGCAGGCCGCTATCGAGGCTTTAAAACAATCCCAGGCCTGGTTTGATGAACTGAACGCACAGTATGCGGAGCGGCGGAAGCTGGTCTGGCAGCTAATGGACACCCTGGATTGCAGGTATAGCACTGAGCAAGTGGGATTGTTTGTGTGGGGACGTGCTCCGGAAGGAGTCAAAGTAGAGCAGTTGGTGGACGAACTCCTCTACGAAGCAGGGGTCTTTATCACGCCCGGCTTCATTTTCGGAACGAACGGGGATCGCTACATCCGGGTGTCGCTGTGCGCTGACGCAGATCAGCTGCAGACAGCATTGGAAAGAATAAAAGCATTTAAGAAAACTAAAGTCAAATCATCATGATCGTAGGCGTAATAGGTATCGGATTGATAGGAGGCTCCATGGCGATGGACCTCAGGCAACGTGGTTTTGCCAGCAGAATAATCGGATTAGACAATAATCCGGAGCACATCCGGATTGCGAAAAGTGCAGGCATTATACAGGAAGAGGGCAGTCTGGCAGAGCTGGCCAGCAGCTGTGAACTGATCATCGTTGCTACGCCGGTAGATGTGACCCCGGGTATCGTGCTGGAGCTATTAAACCAGCTTGAAGACGGTACCGTTGTGCTGGACGTGGGATCTACAAAAGAGCAGATCTGCAAGGCAGTCGCAAGCCATCCCCGCCGAAAGCAGTTTGTCGCCTGCCACCCGATTGCCGGAACTGAAAATACCGGTCCGGGAGCGGCGCACCACAAGCTCTTCGACAACAAAGTGAACATTATCTGCAACGCGACCGCCTCAGGCGAGGAAGCAGTCCGGAAAGCGGAATCCGTGTTTGCCGCCCTGAAAATGGAAACAGTGCACATGGAGGCGCGTGAACATGACCGACACATCGCCTTTGTTTCGCACTTATCCCACATCTCTTCCTTTGCGCTCGGGCTGACGGTGCTGAAGATCGAAAAGGATGAGAAAAGCATCTTCAATATGGCCGGCAGCGGTTTTGCGTCTACCGTGCGACTGGCAAAAAGCTCTCCCGACATGTGGGCGCCTATCTTTAAGCAGAATGCCGGCCATGTATCAGCGGCACTGGATGCTTACATCGAACAGCTGCTGCTCTTCAAAGAATCGATTGACGAGGGCCTCAGCTCCGAAACCTATGATATGATTTCCACGGCTAACCAGATCAGCCGCATACTCGACGGCATAGAGCTCAAGAACCGACAGAAGCCCTTTGCTCCCCCGCTCACTGGGAAAGACAAATTGGGGATCGCCCCGATTACCACCTGGCTCCCTGACCTGCAACGGCCCCTGGTGATCAGCGGTCCCTGCAGCGCCGAAACGGCGGAGCAGGTGATGGAGACCTGCCGACAGCTGGCTGCAACTGGCAAGGTGGATGTGCTGCGGGCCGGCATCTGGAAACCCCGCACAAGACCCAATAATTTTGAAGGAATCGGCACGATCGGTCTGGAGTGGTTGAGAAAAGCAAAGGAGGCGACAGGTATGAAGATTGCAGTGGAGGTGGCCAATAAGCAGCATGTGGAGGAAGCGCTGAAGTATGGCGTGGACATTCTGTGGATAGGCGCACGCACGACAGTCAATCCCTTCTCGGTGCAGGAAATCGCGGATGCCCTGCAAGGTATAGATGTGCCGGTTTTGGTCAAGAACCCGATCAATGCCGACCTGGAGCTGTGGATCGGGGCGCTGGAGCGCTTGAGCGGGGCAGGTATAACCAAACTGGGTGCCATCCACCGGGGCTTTGCCAAGTATGGCGAGACAAAATTCCGCAACGCGCCACAGTGGCAACTGCCCATCGAGCTGAAAAGAAGGATGCCTGACCTGCCCATGATCTGCGACCCGAGCCATATCTGCGGTAACCGGGAGTTACTGGCTGAGATCTCGCAGCAGGCGATGGACCTGAACTATACCGGCCTGATGCTGGAAAGCCACATTGACCCGGACAAGGCATGGAGCGACGCCAAACAGCAGGTGACGCCGGAGCGACTGGCGGAAATCATTGACGGGCTGGTGCTCCGAAACGGTTATGCGGGTAAAGTGGGGGTGGATGATACCCTGCAGGAGCTTCGCAGTCAGGTAGATCAGTTTGATAGTGAATTGTTTACCCTGCTGTCACAGAGGATGCAGGTGGTGGAGCGCATCGGCCAGTACAAGAAGGAGAACAAGCTGACCATTCTGCAGGCGTCCAGATGGAACGATGTATTGGAGCAGTCCTTTAAGCGAGGAGAGAAGCTTGGTCTGAGCAGGGACTTTATTGAAAAGTATCTCAAAGCCGTGCATCAGGAATCCATCAATCATCAAAGCGCCATCATGAATGCGCAGTAGGAACAGGTATAGAAAAAGGGATTGAAGCAATAACCAGCTGCTTCAATCCCTTTTTAATTTAAAGCTCAGTATTATCTGATCAAGCCAACGCCGACCGTCGAGTTAGACCGTTCGTCGATGAGGATGAACGAGCCGTTGGCCCTGTTTTCAGCGAAGGCATCGTAAAAGACCTCCTTGGCTGTTTTCAGCTGCACGTCGGCAATTTCATTAAGCTTTAGTTCGCTTACATTACTATCAGCACCAAGCGTTACCACATCTATCAGGTTGGAGAGTGCGCTGACTTTGGCTCTGGAAGTGTTGACCCCATGCTGTAACAGGTAGGTGCCACCCACACGCAGCGGCTTCTTGTCCATCCAGCAGATGGTGGCCTGAAGCTGTCTGCTTTGCTGCGGCAACTGGCTAATAGGTACGATCATATCGCCCCGGCTGATGTCCACGTCATCCTGCAGTAGCAGACTGACGGATTCCTTAGCCTGCGCCGCTTCTATCTCACGGCCATACTTTTCAATTTTGGCTATCGAGGTTTCCTGCCCGCTTGGCAGCACGACTACACGCTCTCCTTTGCGCAACAGTCCGCTGGCTACTTTACCTGCATAGGCCCTGTAGTCATGAAACTCCTCAGACTTTGGCCGTACCACGTACTGCACCGGGAAGCGGCTTGCTTCTTCTGACAGTTGCTTTTCCAAAGGTATAGCCTCCAGCAGACTAAGCAGCGATCCCCCCTGGTACCAGGGCATGTGCGCTGACTGACGCACCAGGTTTTCGCCGTAGAGCGAAGACACTGGTATAAAGCTGATCTCCTGACCCGGGAAGCGCACCTTTTCGGCAAAGGCCATGAAAGCGGCCTTTATTTCCTCAAACTTTGTCTGGTCGTAATCAACCAGGTCCATCTTGTTCACGCAAACCACCACATTCGGAATGCGCAGCAGACAGGAAATATAGAAGTGCCGGTATGTCTGCTCCACCACACCGTTGCGGGCATCCACCAGGATCATGGAGACATTGGCATTGGAAGCGCCTGTTACCATGTTGCGGGTATACTCGAAGTGCCCCGGTGTGTCAGCGATGATAAACTTGCGCCTGGGCGTAGAGAAGTAGATGTGTGCCACGTCGATCGTGATGCCCTGCTCACGTTCGGCAATCAGGCCATCGGTAAGCAGCGACAGATCCACATAGTCGAGACCCTTCTTTTTGCTGCTTGCCATGATGGCTTCCAGCTTATCGGTGGTGATCGAATTGGTCTCGAAAAGGAGTCGGCCAATCAGGGTGCTTTTCCCATCGTCCACACTTCCTGCGGTTGCTATTTTTAGAACGTCCATACCTTAAAAATATCCTGATT
Source organism: Pontibacter sp. LHS1 (assembly GCF_058932855.1). Classification (NCBI taxonomy): domain Bacteria; kingdom Pseudomonadati; phylum Bacteroidota; class Cytophagia; order Cytophagales; family Hymenobacteraceae; genus Pontibacter; species Pontibacter sp. LHS1. The sequence goes on along the minus strand of NZ_JBZYWF010000002.1, from coordinate 109,430 downwards.
GCTTTCTTTTTTCCATCGCCGCCTCCGAACGTTTGTCGTCTATGCGGGCACCTCTTTCGGACACCGTGGCACTCAGTATTTCCGCGATGATGTCTTCAATTGCCACGGCAGTTGACTCCACTGCAGCCGTACAGGTCATGTCGCCCACCGTTCGGAAGCGCACCATGCGAGTGCTCACCGGCTCGTCATCCGACACCGTCATAAAACCAGAGTAGGGGAGGATCTGTCCGTCACGCTCAAAAGTCTGCCGCTCGTGTGAGTAGTAAATAGAAGGTATAGCCAGCTGCTCTTCTCTGATGTAGTTCCACACATCCAGTTCCGTCCAGTTGCTGATCGGGAAAACGCGCACGTTCTCACCCAGGTTAATCCTGCCGTTGAGCATATCGAACAGCTCCGGGCGCTGCTTTTTAGCATCCCATTCGCCGAAGTCATTACGAACCGAGAAGATCCGCTCCTTGGCGCGGGCTTTTTCCTCGTCTCTTCGGGCGCCACCAATGCAGGCGTCAAAGCCAAACTCCTCGATGGCATCCAGCAGCGTAACGGTTTGCAGCACATTGCGGCTGGCATACTTCCCGGTTTCCTCCACTACCTTCTGCTGGTCAATGCTGTCCTGCACGTAGCGCACGATCAGCTCCAGGCCCAGTTCTTCTACAAGCTCATCTCTGAATTGGATGGTCTCTTCGAAATTGTGCCCTGTGTCGATGTGCAGCAGGGGGAAAGGGATTTTAGCCGGATAAAAGGCTTTGTAGGCAAGTCTTACCAGTGTGATCGAGTCTTTTCCGCCGGAGAACAGGAGCACAGGTTTTTCAAACTGCGCAGCGACCTCCCGTATGATGTAGATCGCTTCGTCTTCCAGTTCTCGGGGAAATACAGCGTTGTGAGTAGCCATATTAATTTTGTTTGTTAAAGTAATTTGCATGCAGACCGCATTCCTTCTGGGTCTGTTCCCACCACCACCTTCCGGCACGCGGTTCTTCACCTGGCAGTATCGCCCGGGTACAGGGCGCACAGCCTATGCTGACAAAGCCCTGGTCGTGAAGCGTATTATACGGTACGTTGTTGTCCTGCAGGTAGGCAATCATTTCGTCGAATGACCAGTTGATGATCGGGTTGAATTTGATTACCTGAAACGCCTCGTCCCATTCCAACAGACTGAAACTGCTGCGGTTGGCACTTTGGCCGGAGCGCAGTCCGGTAACCCAAACATCCACATCCTGCAGTGCTCTCGTCAGCGGAAGCACCTTACGCACATGGCAGCAGGCTTTTCGGTTCTCGACGGAGTCGTAGAAGCCATTCACACCGTTTTTGGTAACCAACGCCTCCACATCGGCAGCCTCCGGAAAGTAGGGTTCTATTTTGCTTTTGTATTTGTATTCGGTTTCGCTCCAGAGGGTATAGGTTTCCTGAAACAGGCGGCCTGTGTCGAGCGAGAAAATTCTGATCGGAAGCTGATTGGAGAAGATGGCGTGGGTGATGACCTGGTCCTCCTGCCCCAGCGCTGTTGAAAAAGCAACGCGGCAGGGGAATCGGTTTGCTACCCATGCCAGTGCTTGAGGGAGTGACAGGTCTGCCAGTTGCTCAAGCAGCGACGGTATTTGATTTTTCAAGTTCATTGGCCTCTTTTTTTACAGTGAATCGTTCCCAGATCCGTTCGTGGACGTAATAGAGCAGAATCTTGCTAAACACTTCTATCGACCCGATGGAGAAAGCCATTTTAAGCTCACCCGTGATCAGGTAAGAAATAACAATGGTATCAAAAGTGCCCAGGACACGCCATGAAATCGCCTTGGCAACACTTTTGAATTTGCTGTCCTTTTTCTGCGGACGCTGCTTTTTACTAAAAGCTTTTTGGAGATATCGGTCTAGTAGCATTGTGCTGCATTGAGCACCAAAACTACACAAAACCTACAAATTTAGTAGGGTAACAAGCTAAAAAAATCTAAAATCAGCTATATCTAATATTTAAGGCGCAGTTGTTCAGTTGCTTGGGGTGATCAGGTCGGAGAGGGTTTTGTTTTCGACAACAGCCAAAGTCTGATCTCTCACCTGGCACATGATGAGGTGCATGTTGCAAGTGGCTTCGTCGGGACAGTCGGAGCATTTTTCGTAATAGTTGAGGCTCACGCAGGGGAGCCAGGCGATAGGTCCGTTGAGCAGGCGGATGATTTTGGCCAGTGTGATCTCTTCTGGTTTTTTGATGAGGTAATAGCCGCCGCCTTTGCCTTTTTTGCTGCCCAGTATACCTGCCTTCTTCAGCTCGAGCAGGATGTTTTCGAGGAACTTATGTGAGATATTCTTACTAACTGCGATTTCCTGTATAAGCACGGCACCCTTATCCTGGTTTTCGGCCAGGTAGGTGAGTGCATGGAAAGCGTACTTTGTCTTTTTGGATAACATAAAAGAGGCTGGTATCAGCAGGCCCGGCTTTTCAAGGCAGGCTGTGTTACCACAAAATTAAGTAGCAGTATGATGTAAAACTATTCTGCGAACAAAAGATTGCAGGTATAGGGTATCGAAGTGGCGGTGCTGTAGCGGATTTGTCGTCCTGAAGGTACGCGGTGGTAATGTTTATACCTGGTTGGTACTTAAATACTTATGCCTGCGTCTGCTGAAAAAACCATACCTGACAAATAGGCGTAGATGCTCAGAGTCGGAGCAGTTGGTATAGTTCAACTTCTGTCGTTCTGGCTAGCCCTGGTGCGCTGCATTTGGGGTTAATCAAATCAAAAACGCTTGCCCTGCAGGTATAAGAATATGCTCAAAACTCTACTCTTAGCATGTGTCTTTTGCTCCCTCATTTTACAAGCTTCCTACAGCCAGAACTCGCTATCCGGCACGGTGCAGGATGAGAATGCAACTGCCATTCAGGGAGCCTCTGTTCATCTCCTGAACACTTCCTTGGGTGCGACAACTGACAGCCGTGGCAGCTTTACGATTGCAGGTATACCTGCGGGCACCTACCGGGTGAGGACCAGTGCGCTGGGCTATGCCACCACGATCGACCTCGTGACGATAAGCGATGCAACACAGCAACTGGATGTGCGGCTACCAGCGGTCAGCAGGCAGCTGGGGCAGGTGACCGTAACGGCCCAGAAACGGGAGGAGGACCTGCAGCGGGTTCCGTTCAGCATCTCAACACTCAGCGGCAGGCAGGTGCAGGAGTACAGGCTCTGGAATGTGCGTGATATCACGGCCATCATACCTAACCTCTATGCGGCAGACCCCGGTGATAACAGGCCTGTGACTTCTATCAGGGGTATCACCACCACCTCCTACGACCCGGCAGTGGCTACTTACATTGACGGTGTGAATCAGTTTAGCCTGGACACATACATGGCCGACCTCCTGGACATCGAGCGCATTGAAGTGCTCCGCGGTCCGCAAGGGACGCTCTACGGAAGGAATGCCATGGGAGGTGTCATCCACATCATCACCCGTGAGCCAGACAATCGTCTGAGAGGATCGGCTGAAGCCAGCGTCGGCAACTACGGGCAGCAGCGCTACAGCGGCTCCCTGCAAACTCCGGTCGTAAAAGACCGTCTCTTGCTAGGTATAGCCGGGCTACACCGGAGGCAGAATGGTTTCTATACCAATCGCTTTGACAACAGTGATTATGACAGGCAGCAGGTATGGATGGGCAATTATTACCTGAAGTACCTGGCAGCTCCCAGCCTGAACTTCACACTCCATGTGAAGCACAGCGCAAATCGGAACAGCGGACCCTTCCCGCTGGTAATGGGGCTGGAAGAGGCGCTGGAAAATCCCTTTGAGTTGAATCAGAATGCAGTGGGTGAGATGGTGGATAATACGTTCAATGCCTCCTTGTCGGTTAACTACACTTCCCGCCATATTCAATTTTCCTCGCACACCGCCTACCAGCGCAACTACAGGTACTATGACCAGCCGCTTGATGGCGATTTCTCACCAATCGATGGTATTTCGATCGTGAATGACTTTGGCAGGGATTGGAACAAGGTACAGGTACGCACGCAGGAACTCCGCTTTACTTCACCGGCTGCCAGCGCTTCACCTTTGCAATGGACGGCCGGCTTCTATGGCTTCCACAGCGAGAGTCCGGTGAAGCAGGGAATATACTTCGGGCAGGACGCAGCCATGGTAGGCGCTCCCTTTCCTGACTTCAGCAGCGTGATTATTAACAGGGGCGAAAGCTATGGAGCAGCCCTATACAGCCAGGCAACTTACCGCATCAGTCCAAAAGTGGAAATAACGGCGGGCTTGCGTTATGATTACGAACGCAAATCGCTGCAAGTGAGGGGCGAGCTCTGGACGAATGAAGCGGAGCCGATCATTACGCAAGCCGACACAGCTGCAAAAGCCAGCTTTCGTGCCTTCTCACCCAAACTGAGCCTGGCATACCTGATATCGGAAAATCACCAGTTGTACGGTACCTATAGCCGTGGCTTCCGGGCAGGTGGCATCACCCAGCTTTCTTCAGATCCTGCACAGCCTCCGCTCTATGCGTATGACCCCGAGGAGAGTGACAATTATGAAGCTGGCGTTAAAAGCTCTTTTCTGGGAAACCGGTTACGCCTGAACATCGCTGCATTCCATGTGCAGGTAAGCGATGCGCAGGTACCTGTGCTGGTGATGCCCGAGGCGCTTGTCATTACCCGCAACGCAGGCAGGTTGAGGAGCAGGGGGGTAGAAGCAGAGCTAACCACTGTGCTGCTGCAGGGGCTGGAGACAAGCTATAATTTTGGCTATACCCATGCAGTGTATACCCGGCTGAGCGGCATTGTGGGGGGAGAGGAGGTAAGCCTGGATGGAAACAGGCAGATCTTTACACCTGAGGTCACCTCTATGCTGGCACTGCAATACAGGTACGACCTTAACCCGGAGAAGACAGTTAGCTTGCTGGCAAGAGGGGAGTGGCATTACCTGGGCAGCCAGTATTTTGATCTGGCCAACCAACTGGAGCAGGAGGGCTACCACATACTGCATGCCAGAGCGGGCATCTCCTACAAAGGCTATGAACTGATGCTATGGGGCAGAAACCTGGCTGACAAGCGGTATATCGCCTACGCCTACGGCTTCGGTGCCGTGCGCCTCGGGAGCCCACGTACCTATGGCATTACGGGGAGCTACCGGTTTTAGACTGTGTCTATACCTATACCTATACCTGTCGCACCCTTGCCTGAGACTAGCTGCTCTAATTAGACACCAGGTTCTCGTTCAGAGGTTTATTCTTTTTCATTGCTTTCATGTAGCGCACCAGTGCTTCCAGGTCTTCATCCGGAATTTCGTGTTCTTTAAAGGAGGGCATCCTGCCCAAGCCCAATAGAAAAGCCTTGCTTCGTACTCTAAACTTGATCAGGCCACCTGGCAGTGGCACATTGTTGACCGGCGGTCCTACACCAGCCTCTCCTCCTGGGTGACATTTCTGGCAATGTTGCATAAAGACCAGCTGCCCCCGTTCCAGTTGTTCTGTTTCCAGCGGAATGGGGCCACTGATCGGCTCACCCCGCTTTGCCGTGCCGCAGGCTGCTGTTACAAGTAGGAGCAAAACTGCCAGGCAGTATTTAGTCCGGTTATGCAGGATGTGAGTTGTGATGCTGTCCTTCATTTCAATTGCCTCCTTCCCTCGTTATTTTCCAAAGTACGCCTGTCGCCTGTTTGGGAGCAGGGCCTTTTTCTGTCATCGGCATGATGCCGAAATCCACTACATACAAGGCCTGGCCGCTGGGGTCAAATTCCGCATCGATGGGTCGCTCTATACCGCCGCCGCCAATCTGTGAGGCGGGGCCATTGGTTTTGCCCTTGTTCACGGCAAAGTCCGTGATCACGCCGGTTTTTACATCTACCCGCACCACTTTATATCCAACAGGTCCGTAGATGCGGCCCACTTCAGGCGCCATGTCACCGAACTGTGCTACGAAGGCCTGCCCTTCATGCCCGAAAGCAGGACTGGAGGAGAATGAAAAGCCGTTTGAGGACGAGTGAACACCCAGTGTAGCAACAGGTCGGGGAGGTTTGGCGGGATGCTTGGCCAAAATGAATTTCGGGTCCTCTTTGTTCGTTTCGTAATCTTCCGTATTCATGGCATCGCCTCCAGAATAGTCCGGCCAGCCATACCAGGTGCCGCTGCTGACAGACCAGAGCCAGTCGCCGTTGCCATAACCTGGCCGGCTGCCCCGTGTGTCGTAGGCATTGTCTGTCACAAACAGCCTGCCCTCCGGCGAGAATGCCAGTCCGAATGGGTTGCGAAAGCCCCAGGCGACCAATTCCAGTTCCCCGCCAGTGGCAGGTACCCGAAAGACGGCACCTGAGCAAGGTATACGGCCTTTGATAACCTGGCCGGGCTGTGAGGCTTGTCCGAAAGGGAGGAAAGCCCCCGTAGTGGCTTTGTCCTTGTCGTCGGGCGTGAGCGGATTATCAGATACAAAGTTCTGCCCCGCCAGCACGATGTCTTCGCAGGGTATATCGTGAAACTCAGGTTTGCGTGATAACCAGCCATAGTCATAATTGTCGGGACCCACCACGCCGGAATTGGTGGCAGTGCCCTGGCCAAAGTATACATAGCCGTCCTGCCCGATGGCCGGTCCGTTGGTATGGTGATCACCAAAGCTTGGCAGATTCTCCACCAGTCTGGTAATTTCGCCCTCCGGGGTAATTCTAAGAATTCTGCCGCCTTCCATGGTGCCTCCCTCGGCTACATAAAATGCTCCGTCATGAAATGCGACGCCAAGCCAGGGGCCGTTTTTATCACCAGCTGCCACCTGCGTTGTTTGTCCGGAGGGTTCTATCTTCAGCAGCCGCGGTGTTGTCCAGATCTCACCGTAAGAATAGCCTGCTTCAATCACATAAGCATTACCTGCATCATCAAAGGTCACGCCGGTGGGATAGGTCAAACCAGTTGCAACAGCCTCAATTTTATACCCCTTGGGCAAGGCCACATCCGTTGGCTGCACGGGCCGCTGCGTAGCCTCGAAGCTCTGCTCGCCCCCGTAGTGCCCCCTGAGCTTGTAGCAGCCCTGCAGGAGCAGTAAGGTTAGCATAGATATGATGGTGAATGCGGAAGGCCTGTAAAGTTTTTTCATAGACAAGATACTTCGTATTAAATGTTACATTCACAATAAGTTACGATCATATTGTTACGTAATTTGTGCTGCCAGAGTAGCGCATTAACACGGAATAATTAAACTGCAGAAGGAAGTGATGTGATGCTGCAAGATATAGGATTGGATCTGCGCTGGGGAGTCATATGCTCCCTGATCTTTCCAATTCAGGCCAATCCTCTCAACTTTTTGTAGAAGCTGTCGCTATAGGTATCACTAATCGGGATGATCTGGTCTCCAATGCTGATCCTGTTCTTTTCGATGTGAACGATCTTGTCGATGGCAACCATATAGGAACGGTGTACGCGGGCAAAGTCCTGAACTGGCAGCAGTTCCTCCAGTCTGGCAAAGCTCAGCAGGGTCATGATCTTTTCCTTGGCTGTATGGATCCGCAGATAGTCTTTCATGCCCTCCACGAATAGAATATCGCGGGTGGCAATTTTCTGGATGCGATGGCCCACTTTCAGGAAGATGTATTCCTGTTCATGCTTCGGCTCAGCTATAACTTCTTTCTTCTCCGGTAGCTGCCGGTTACCTTGTTCCTGGTACAATCGAAATACACCTTTGTAGAACCTCTCAAAGGAAAACGGTTTGACCAGGTAGTCCTTCACCTCCAGTTCAAAGGCTTTCAGGGCATACTGATCATAGGCAGTCGTCAGGATGATCATAGGTTTTGGGTTCAGCATCGGGATGAAACTGAGTCCGTCCAGGTCAGGCATGTTGATGTCCAGGAAAAGCAGGTCGGGCTTATCTTTATCTATTTCTGCGGCTGCTTCCAAAGGACTCATGAAGGTGCCTTTCAGCTCCAGGAAAGGGACTTTCGCTATATACTCTTCCAGTATTTCCTGGGCCAGGTGCTCATCATCAATTATATAGCAAGTGAGCTTCTCTTTCATGAACCTGTGAATGTAGATTGTGAATCTTTAAAGTAACTGTAAACGTTTCGTCCGTGCTGTTGAGCTCCAGATTATGTTGGTCCGGATACAACAAAGTCAGTCTTTTCCGAACATTCGGCAGCCCGATGCCTCCCGGTTCTTCCAGCTTATTTCCCTTGTGTCTTCCAATCGGGTTCTGGATACGGAAGGTAAGGGTATTTTCTTTTATCTCTACGCTCACTTTTACATCACCGGGTTCCAACCGTGCAGGACTGTGCTTGTAGGCATTCTCCATGAGGTGAATGAACAGCAGCGGGGCAATGTGGCAGGAGTCTGTGTCTCCTTCAATTTGCAGGTCCACCACCGGGCTCTTTTTATACCGGAGCTGCTGCAGACTTATATAATCCTGCAGGTAGTTCATTTCCCTTGAAAGTGGTACGGTGGGGGCATTGGATTCATAGATCATGTATCGCATCAAAGACGATAGGCGCATAACGGCCTCCGGTGCTGCCGGAGCCTGTTTGTATACCAGCGTATGAATGTTATTGAGGGTATTGAACAGAAAGTGCGGATTGATCTGTGACTTCAGATAGTACAGCTCTGCCTCCACGGCCTGTTTCTCCAGCTGCTCTTTCCTGATCGTATTAAGCACCAGGTTCTCTGTGACTCTGGCCAGCCAACCGAGAAAGAGGAAAAGGGGAACAGCCGTGATCAGCATCATGACATAGTAATTTGGCCAAGATTCCAATCCATTAGGGTGGAAAAACATAAAGGGCAAGGGACCGGTTAAAATAATCCCTGTCAGTTTTAGAAAATAATCCCCCTTCTTTCTTCTACCTAAATAGCGGGTAAGGAGAAGGAAATGGCCGTAAAAAACATACAAACAAGTCAGGATGAACGCTGTGGTCAAGGTAAGCCAGCGGCCATCATCCTGACTCAGCTGCAAGGCTACCAGGAGGCTAAACAGGATCCAGAGAACGATGTGGATCAGCGTGAATACCTTCTTGATTCGATTCATAAAACAAAGATATTTTTTCCTGCCATTTCCTCACCACCGACTCGACCGTTGCCCTGTCTCGATCTACGAAATGGGGAGTTGAGGCTGCAAGTACTTTGGCGGAAGCAAAGCAGCCTTTGGTCGATTCATTAGCAGCGCCAGCATATTGCTTTTTGCTTTCCAGTCCCATAGCGTTTCCTTTATTCTGAAAATGAGCGGGCTAGATCTGTATAGATGCTTCGCTTTCTTCTTGAGTACGATCACAGAAAAAATCAGAACTATGGAAAATCAAATCAGCCTGTCCATACGCAATGTCTCTAAAACCTACGCCAATGGCGTACAGGCATTGAACAATATTAACCTGAACATTCCCTCGGGGATGTACGGCCTGCTCGGTCCAAACGGTGCCGGGAAATCTACACTGATGCGCACACTGGCCACACTGCAGGAGCCCGATGAAGGCAGCATACGCCTGGGAGAAATAGATGTGCTGCGCCAGAAGGAGGAGGTGCGCCAGACACTCGGTTACCTGCCGCAGGAGTTCGGTGTCTACCCGAAGTCGAGTGCAGAGGACCTGCTGGATTACTTTGCAGTTCTCAAAGGCATTACAAACCGTGCTTCCCGCAAAGAGGTGGTGGAGCGTTTACTCCGGCAGACAAATCTCTGGGACAAGCGCAGGCAGAAGCTGGGTGGCTATTCGGGGGGGATGCGCCAGCGATTTGGCGTGGCGGTAGCACTGCTGGGCAACCCGAAGCTACTGATCGTTGATGAACCCACGGCTGGGCTGGACCCGGCCGAACGGGTGCGCTTTCTTAACCTGCTGAGTGAGCTGGGCGAGAGCAGTGTGGTGATTCTGTCCACACATATAGTCGAAGACGTGTCGGAGCTGTGCACGAACATGGCTATTATCAACAAAGGAAAAATACTACTGGAAGCAGCGCCGCTGCAGGCCGTTGCCGCCCTGGAAGGCAGGATCTGGCGAAAGCTGATTCATAAGAATGAACTATCAGCCCTGGAGCAGGAGTATAAGATTATCTCTGTTAAGCTTCTCAGCGGGCGCACACTGGTCCATATATACAGCGAGGAAAGTCCGGGCAATGGCTTTGAACTGGTAGAGCCTGGCCTGGAAGATGTTTACTTCAGCACCATGGCGGGTTTTTACACGAACTTTCAGCATGTGGAGGAGGTAAACATATGAAATTACGGAAGATCTTTCACCTGGAGTTCTCCTACCAGCTACGCAATGTGTCTACCTGGCTGTACTTTTTGGTGGTGGCGGGGCTCGCTTTTTTATGGTTCATAGGCAATTACCTGCATGACGCACGGGAAGGGTATTTCTTACTCAATGCGCCTATAGTCATAGCGGCCGTCGCTGTTTTATGCTTTCAATTGTGGGTATTGGTAGGCGCATCTGTGGCGGGCGACGCGGCTGCCCGGGATGTACATACACGTATGTATTCCCTCACCTACACAGCTCCGGCCAGCAAGGCCGAGTATCTGGGAGGGCGATTCCTTGCCGCTTTCTTACTCAATGGCATTATCCTACTAGCCATACTGCTGGGCACGCTGTTTGCCCTATACTTTTCTGGCGTAGAGGCTGAAGTGCTGGGTCCGTTCCGTATGGCAGCCTATCTGACTACTTTTCTCTACATTATATTGCCCAATACTTTTATCGTGACGGCCATCCAGTTCTCGTTGGCGGCCCTCACACGACGCGCTATGGCAAGTTACCTGGGCGGAGCACTCCTCTTCGTGGCTGCGTTCATTTTGGGTCAGGTTTTGCAGAACGAGGGGGAATGGGGGAATTTGATAGACCCCATCAGTTTCACCCCAATTATGAGTCATCTGTCGAATGAATGGAGTCCACTGGAGAAGAATAACCGTCTGCTCGTGTTGGAAGGCTCCCTGCTTCTTAACCGCCTTCTGTGGCTGGTGATCGCACTAGGCATGCTGACACTCACCTATTTCCGGTTTCGGTTCACATACCCTGCTGCTGGTGAAAGGAAGCAGCAGAGGCTTCAACAGTCTGCCAGTATAACTGCCCCGGAGTGGCTGAAGTGGAGAACAGGAGAATCACTGCCGCAAGTCAGGGGAGCATTCGGTCTCTCCACACACCTTCGCCAGTTGCGCCTCATCACCATGAAATCCTTTCTGCAAGTGGCCAAAAGTATAGCAGGGCTCCCTCTTTTGGCAGCACTGGCCATGCTGATGGGGTTTGCCTTGTCTGGAAACCTCAAAGCTAAAGGGGTGCCATTGCTGCCCAGAACAGACTTTGTGCTGGATACGCTCACAGCACCCATAGTGAGTCTGGATTTTTTCTGGATCATCATCGCCCTGCTCATAATTTATTATGCCGGGGAACTGGTATGGCGGGAAAGGGAAATCGGCCTGAGCGAGATATCGAACGCGGCACCGGTGCCGGAATGGGTTCTTTTTCTGAGCAGGTTCCTGGCGCTTAGTCTTCTACTGGTGGCGTGGCTGGTATTCCTGATGACGACTGGAATAGTGGCTCAGACAGTGATGGGTACTTCTACCATCGAGATGGGACTATACCTGCAGGTTATGTTCGGGCTACAGTTGGTAGATTGCCTCCTGTTTGCTCTGCTGGCCCTCTTTGTGCACGTGCTGGTCAATCATAAATTTGTGGGACATCTAGTAGCGCTCCTGGTCTACGGGTTCATCCTCTTTGCTGCTAACCTGGGCATGGAGCACAAACTCCTCATTTTTGGAGCCAGCCCAGGTTGGTCCTATACGGATATGGTAGGTTTCGGCACTTCCCTAGCACCCTGGCTGTGGTTCAAGCTATACTGGCTTGCATGGGCGCTTCTTTTGGCAGTGGTGGCGAGACTGTTCTGGGTGCGGGGCCGGGAGGGAAGTATAGCTTCACGAATCAAACTGGCCCGCAGCCGCTTCACTCGTTCCACGATGTTGGTTGCTGCCACTTCGGTTGGGAACATTACACTATTGGGTAGTTTCATTTTCTACAATACCAATGTGCTGAATGACTATAACTCCACATCTAACGCAATGGAGCAGCGGGCGGAATATGAAAAGCGCTACCGGCAGTACAAGGGCAGGCCACAACCCCGGTTAATCAAAACCAACCTGTACGTTGAGATTTATCCGGAGCGGCGGGAGGCGGAAATACGCGGCACCTACCATTTGGTAAACCATAGCACAGTAGCTATCGACTCTATCCATCTGGCCACTGCTGCGGGAGTTCAAACAGCCAATGTTGCATTTGACCGTCAAGCGACGCTGGTACTCGCAGACGATAAGCTAGGTCACCAAATTTATGTGCTTGCAGAATTGCTTCAGCCCGGTGACTCACTGCTACTTAGTTTTGAAGTAAATGCTAAAACTCGCGGCTTTTCGAATAGCGGAGCAGATGCCTCTGTGAGGGCTAATGGCACCAACTTCCGGAATTATGAATGGATGCCAGCCATTGGCTATCAGGATTATCGTGAGCTGGATGATGTTGGTTCCAGGAACAAGTATGGGCTTTCACCCCGGCCCGCTACTCCTTCTCTCTATGATGTGGAAGCGCGCAAAGACTCACCCTTCAGCGAGCGCATCTCATTCGAAGCGGTCGTAGGAACAGCTGGTGATCAGACCGTAGTGGCGCCGGGAACGTTGCGCCGTACCTGGATCACTGGCGGCCGCCGATACTTCCACTATGCTACTGATGCTCCCATTCGGAATGAATATAATTTCTTTTCCGCTAACTATGCGATGCATGAAGGGCAATGGAACGATGTAGCCATACAGATTTACTATAACCCGGGCCAAACAGAGAACCTGGAGCGCATGCTGCGGAGTGTACAGGCCTCGCTGGCCTATTACACCCAACAGTTCGGGCCTTACCCACACCGGCAGATTCGGTTCGTCACGTACTCCGGCTACAGTTTCGGTAACCACGCCGCACCCATCAATATTACGGCCGGGGAGGGTTTCTTTCTCTTGAACCCGAAGGATGACCCACGGGGATTTGACCTGGTGACGGCGGTAGTGGCACACGAAGTGGCGCACCAGTGGTGGGGCAACGAGTTAGATCCGGCCAATGTAGAGGGGGCGGGACTGCTCTCAGAAAGCCTCGCCTGGTATTCTGCGATGGGGGTGCTGGAAGAGAAATATGGACCTGAGCATTTTCAGCGGCTTCAGAGTTTCTTGCGGGAGGAATATAAAAACCCGCGTACTCGTGCTGCTGTACCGCTGCTTCAGGCCAATGACTGGTACCAAAACTACCGTAAAGGTCCCTTCGCGCTTTATGCGCTGAGTCAGTACATCGGCAAGGAAAAAATGAATACTGCACTCCGGCGCCTGATCGAAAAGAATGGATCGGGGAAATCACCGCAACCGACCTCACTTGATCTTTACCGGGAGTTAAAGACGGCAACACCTGACTCTCTTCAGTATTTGCTACATGATCTCTTCGAGAAGAATACCTTCTGGGTACTGGAGACGAAACAAGCCAAGGCGAAGCAGATCAAACCAGACGCCTGGCAGGTGATACTTGAAATTCAGGCTCGGAAATTTATGGTAGACAGTATAGGTGTAGAAACTAAGGAGCCAATGAATGATTGGGTAGAAGTTGTCGTATTTGCTCCTGCCAAAGCAGATCAGAGTCAAGGCGAGGTGCTTTACAAGAAGAAGCATTTTATAAGTTCAGCTAAGCAGACGATTACGGTGATGGTACAACGCAAACCTGCCCGTGCTGGCATAGATCCTGACAACCTGCTTATTGATTGGGAAACAGATGACAATACCGTAGATATACAGTTGGAATAGTGCGCACATTAGGCGTGACGCCTGCATGATAGAAGGGGGAATTACCGGAAAAAAACCGCTTCAATTTTTAATTGAAGCGGTTTTTTTCCGAAGAATTAAGTTCTTCCTGCACCTTGTTCTTCTGCCGGTTGACAGTTTTCACCTTATCATCTTGCAGGAACAAATCTTAAAAGCAATCTACTGCCTTACTTCAGCAGTTTATAAGCCGGTACCAGTTGGTGCGTAGGAGAGCTTTCCACGGCTTCCTGCAGCAGGGCCAGGTGGCCAGCGCCATAGATAACTAATATCCTGTCCTCAGGCGATTCGGTAATGCGCTGGATGTTTCGGAAGATGCGGAGGTTGCGGTTAAACCAGGTGGCGCTGTACCAGTCTACGCCGGTATAGTCGTATGCCTGCTCTTCGTACTGAAATGCTTCGCGGAAGTAGTTTTGGTGCTTGCGGCGTATTGTATCAGGGTGGTTATACTTCTGAATGACCTTGTAAAGCGTACCCTGCTGGCTGAACAGCTCTTTGTCCTTTTCTGCGCGCTCCAGCGTTTTGGCACGCATGTAAGTCCAGAACTTTTCCATACGTTCTTTCTTATCTTCGCGCAGCTCAAACTTGGTCGCGCCGGGCCTTTGGTACGTATCGAGATCGCCCATAGCGTTGATGCAGTACACACGCTGGTGCCCCAGTTCCTTAGCCAGTTGAAAACCGATCAGGTATACCTCGTCTACCGGCAGTTCAAAGTGGCCATCCAGGTAGGCCCGGTACAGCGAATCAAGCTCTGCCTGTTTTTCAGGCATTACTTCTACGGCAATTTTAGTAGGCTTATATTTAGCCAGTTGCCGGTTAATCTTCATCAGGTCCTCCTGGCTTTCCGGACTCGTCACATCCAACTGGTCTTTTTTCTCGGTTACGATAATATCCTTGTTGCGGTGCGAGAAGTGGAAAGTGCCTAGTAGCATCACTTTTGCACGATCATCTTTTTTGCCGGGTTTAGAGGCCTGTGCCTGTACAGGAGATAAAAAGCAGCCTGTAACAAAAGCCGCCGCGAGTAATAGTTTTTTCATTATGAATGATAGTCAAAAATTTTGTTAGCTGATGATTCCAGACAGGGCGGTGGCGTTGCATGCCCATTGGCTACATTTTATTAAGTGGCTATACCCCAGTTTAATTATTTTTTGTGGTGATGCAGGCGAGGCGTATACCTGAGTCACAGTACAAAGTTCCGGTGAAACAGTGCCTGTCACAATGGACAAACAGGTGCTTGCCTTGCACAATTGAGCATGTCCTATGAGAAGCCTAACCAGTAAAAAAATTGCTACCGCATGCGAAACAGAAAATATGTAAACCCTTTCTGAAATGTTGTAATATTTTAGCTCGTATTGCCCGCTATGTTTGCTGCACAAAATAAGCATTATGGCAACTACGAAAATCTACATCAAGAACATGGTATGTGACCGCTGCAAGCGGGTGGTAGAAGAAGAGCTGACGAGGCTTGGCTACCTGGTATTGCAGGTGGACTTAGGTGAGGCGGAAATAGCCGCAGTCGAAGAACATGACCTGCTGCATGTGCGGCAAGTGCTGGCCGAGAACGGTTTTGAAATGCTCGATGACCGCAAGTCACGCATTGTGGAGCAGGTAAAGCTGGCCGTGATCGATCTCATACACCAGCAGAGTGATGCTGGCATGCACCTGAACATGTCGAACTACCTGGCGCAGAAGCTGGGGGTGGATTACAGCATGCTCAGCAGCCTGTTTTCATCTACCGAAGGTACAACCATCGAGAAGTACGTAATCCTGCAGCGCATCGAGAAGGTAAAGGAACTGCTGGTATACAATGAACTCAGTCTGAAAGAAATTGCCTACGAACTGGGCTACAGCAGTGTGGCGCATCTGTCTAATCAGTTTAAGAAGGTAACGGGTCTTACCGCCAGCCACTTTAAGGAGGTAAAAACCAACAAGCGAAAGACGATTGACAAGGTGCTCAGCTAAGCAGGTACAATGCCACTCAAACTACTCCTGGCTGTGCTCGGTCTGCTGACCTTTACCAGCCTGCAAGCGCAACAACATAAAACCATGAAAAAAGAAACAACTGTATTGGTGCTGTTCCACTCGAAGGGCGGCACCACTTACAAACTGGCTTCAGCCATTGCCCGTGGCGTAGAGAAACAGGAGGGCGTGAAAGCGGTGCTGAAGCGGGTGCCGCACATCAAGCCGCCCGTCGACCTGGAAAATCAAGCCTTCTCTTCGGTACCTTATGCTACTCCTGAAGAACTGGCAGATTACGATGGCATTGCCTTTGGCTCACCCATTCACTTCGGTAGCACCACAGCCGACATGCGGCTGTTCCTGGAGGGCACCCTCGGCTTATGGTCGCAGCACAAACTGGAAGGCGTACCAGCTACAGTGTTTATGGCAGCAGGTGGCGGAGCGGCAAAAGAGGCAGCTATACTTTCAATGTGGTCTACGCTGGCGGTGCATGGGATGGTGCTAGTGCCTACAGGTATGATGGGAGCAGCAGAAATGGATAAATCCATAGCGCAGGGAAACACCGTGTTCGGTATCACTGCCCTTGCCAATATGCCGGGCTCCGGAAGACCATCTGAAAACGAGCTATACCTGGCCGAACTGCAGGGAGAGGCCCTTGGCAAGGTTGCCAAGGCACTCGCGCCTTTGCGCAGGTCGGCATCTCCAGCAACGTCACCCGCCAAAGCGCCCGATGCAGGTAGAATTGAGGTGGAGCAACGCCTGCAAGAACTGGGTATACGGCTGCCGGTGCTGCCCGAGCCGGTGGGCAATTACAAGCCCCATACCCGCTCCGGAAACCTGGTATTCATCAACCAGGTGGCGCTGAAAGAAGGCAAGGTGCTGCACCCCGGCCTGATAGGGCAGGACCTAAGCACTGAGCAAGCCAAAGAAGCCACACGACAGACGATGCTAAATGTGCTGGCCGTGCTGAAAAGCGCTGTTAATGATGACTTGAACCAGGTAAAACAGGTGGTGCAGCTAACAGGCTTTTTAAATACCCCCACAGGCTATACCCAACATGCTGAGTTGATGAATGTGGCCTCTGACCTGGCTGTAGCGGTTTTCGGTGAGAAGGGCAAACACGCCCGCGCCGCCCTCGGCGCTTCGTCTATACCTGTTAATTCGCCTGTGGAGATTCAGGCTGTGTTTGAGGTGGAGTAGGGAAGAATGTAGAACCGCCACGCAGGTTTTCGGCTGTGCGGCGGTTTATCTGGGTACTAAGATTTGATTTTTTAGATCTTTCTATAATGTTCCTCCTCTATTTTTTTCATTAGAATCTTTATAATAATACAATTTAGTATTTTGCCGTTATTATATGGTTTTTGAATATAGCTAAAATGACTTGGTAGTGTATTTGGAAGTTTCCCCATATAAAATCCTACAACACTTCTTTAAAATTCTGTAACACCTCCACCCTCTCCACGCTATACCTTTGTCATGTTCAAAATCAGTAACACCAAAAGAAAAATAGAACATGAAAGAGCTGCAATTCAAAACCAACATCAACTGCGGAGGCTGTGTGGCTAGTGTAACACCAGTGCTAAATGCTACCGAAGGCGTGTGCGAATGGAACGTGGATACCACCAACCGCAACAAAGTGCTTACCATCAAAACTGATTCCCTTTCTGCCAGCGAGATCATGGCTACGGTAGAGAAAGCAGGCTTCAAGGCGGAGGTGCTGTAATAGCAACGGGCAGTACCCGCTGAGTTATGCGCGTGTTCAGCACATACCTGTTTGTCCAGCAAAAGCACCTGTTTGTGTATGGCCTGGGGCTGCAAAAGCGCAGAAATTTGTGCCGTTGCAACAATCAAATAAAGAGCAGGCGGGAGCGGTACAAACCCCAAGCCTAACACAGCCTGCATGACAAGTTAAAAAACAAGCAAAACTATTATCGAGCAAAACGGAAGCTGCCCCTGAAATGGCGGACGGCCACCTTATTGCCCAAACCTTTAGCTACAAAATAAATTCATGAAAAAAACATTACGAACCACTCTTGCAGCAGCAACGCTGAGTACACTGCTGCTGCACCAGGCAAATGCCCAGATCGACCTCAGTTTCCCGGCTACGCCGGCACCGGATACCACGCAGGCAGGCAAGCCATATTTCAAGTCCAGCATCAACGGCATTATCACGGCTTCGGGCTTTGTGCAGGACGGTACCTTTGGGATGGGCGAGGGCGCTATTACCATGTGGGCCAACCCAAAGCAACCCGCCCGGGACGAGTACCAGTTTGGCGGCGACCTGCGCAAGACCTGGCTCATCTTTAAAGGAACAGCCTATAACCTGCCGCACGGCATCACCGCCACCGGTCGCGCCGAGCTGGACTTTTTAGGAGGCACGGCAGGGGCTGGCGGTTTTGCCGACGAGAACCTGTTGCCGCGTGTGCGCCTGGCCTATGTGGAGGTGCAGAAGGGGCAGACAAGGTTGCGCCTGGGTCAGAACTGGACACCGATGGTCGCGCACTTCCCGAACTCTGTTACGCACTTTGCCATGGGCTATGGCTCGGCAGGTGGCATCGGCTTCCGTAATCCGGGCCTGTTCCTCTACCAAGGTATAAGCAGTCCGACAGCCGCCACCAAAGTTCGACTGGACCTGGCCGTGTTCCGCGGCTCCTGGACCGGACCCAAAGCCGAAGCAGATGGTCGGGATGAAGGAGAGATCGGTATACCACAAACAGAAATCGGGCTGAACATCAGCAACCAGACACAGCCGCTGAAATGGGAAGTAAACCTGGCCGGCCACTACGACCGCAAGCGCCTGGTGCAGGGCGATAGCCGCAGCAATTTAGAGGGTAAAGCCATGCAGGCAGGCACGAAGCTGACGTATGGCGGTGCCACCCTGCAGGGGAATGCCTACTGGGGCCGCGCCATCGGCCAGAGCTGGGGTCAGCTGCTGCAGTTCGGAGACATAGCTGGCTACGGAGCCTGGGGGCAGGCAGGTTATAGATTCGGCAAGCACCTCAGCGCCTGGGTCATGTACGGCCAGGACAACCCGACTGATGGCGATGTGCTTGCTGAAGTAACAGGAAATGCTCGCCTGAAAAACGAGATCATTGTGCCGATGATCCGCTACGACATGGGCTCATTAGGTATAGCCCTGGAGTGGTACCGAGCCAACACTGACTGGAGGCTCCTGGAAAACGGGCAGCAGGTATACAAGACTACTTCCGCCAACCAACTGGCCCTGGGTGCACAGTTTGTGTTCTAAACGACCAATCCAATAACCTGTTCATTCAAAATTCACTCATTTAAATTTACTCATTCGAAATTCTACATCTATGAAGAAATCATCTGTTCAACCCTTTATCCTGGTAGCCAGGGTACTGATCGGAATTACATTTTTAGTGGCAGGCATGCATAAAGTACTCTTCTGGGATGGGCCGGCCATGTGGATGGCATCGAAAGGCCTTCCTTTTGTGCCCCTGCTGCTGGGAGCCGCCATGGTGACGGAATTGCTCGGTGCCATCCTTCTGTTTGCGGGCTTTAAGGTGAAACAAACCGCCATAGCCCTGATTCTGCTCCTGCTCCCGATGACGCTGTTTATGCATACCTTCTGGAACATGGAAGGCATGATGCAGCAAACCGCCATCATGGACTTTATTCAGAACATGGCTATCATGGGAGGATTGGTTGCCCTGGCAGCCGTGGCCCACCTTTCAGCTAAGCAACCAGCAAGTACAAAATAAGAATGCTATACCTGAGCCGTGCTACCTGCCTGACGTAGGGGCACGGCTTTTTTTAACTTTATATAACATGGGACATCATCACCATCACCATCACTATGCGACGGTGAACATCAAATTTGCCTTCTTCCTGAACCTGGGCTTTGCCTTACTGGAGCTCATAGGCGGGGTTTTCGTAAACAGTGTGGCCATCATGAGCGACGCCCTCCACGACTTTGGGGATGCCTTTGCACTGGGTGTCACCTATTTTCTGCAACGCAAATCAGAGCAGCCGGGCAACCATACCTATACCTATGGCTACAAGCGCTACTCCGTGGCTGGAGCCCTGCTTACATCGCTCATACTTATCTTTGGGGCTGTATTTGTACTAACAGAAGCTGTTGAACGATTGTTGAATCCTTCCATGCCTGAACCAATGGGCATGTTGCTCTTTGCCATACTGGGGATAGTGGTGAACGGTGCCGCTTTCTTCAAGCTGAAAGGAGGAATCAACCTGAACCAGCGGGCTGTGTCGCTGCACATGCTCGAAGATCTGCTGGGTTGGGTAGCGGTGCTGGCTGCCAGTATTATCCTGCTGTTCTTTGAGTTGCCCTGGCTCGATCCGCTTTTGTCAATAGTCATATCGCTCTACATGCTGGTACACGCCTTCATAAATGCCTGGGCAGCTTTGAAGGTCTTGCTCCAGGTCAACCCGCTGGACACTCAGCTGGAAAAGGTAAAAGCCCATGTGCTGTCCCTGAAAGATGTACAGGAGATACACGAGCTTAGGCTGTGGTCCCTGGATGGTGAGCACCACGTTTTATCGGCTCACCTGGTTGTATCCAACATGCAGGAGCCAGAGGCAATAGCCACTCTAAAGCATCAGGTTAGCCACGCGCTGAAAGCCTTCTCAATCACTGAAGTAACTTTAGAGCTCGAGCACGAAACAGAAGTGTGCCGTCTGAAAGCCTGATGGCGATTTGTTAGTGAGTGCTCTTAAATACAAAGAAGCCGCTTCCTGTCAGAGTAAGCGGCTTCTATATTTTAGATGGTGTGAAGGTATAGCCATTGGTGCCCTATACTTTGTAGATGTCCAGGTACCGGGCAACCGAGCGCTTGAACGCCTCCCGGGCGCCGGAAGGAATTACCTGTCCTTCAAAGGCACCATACATAGCATCAAAGTCGAGCGGCTCCACTCGCTGCTGTATCAGCTCTACCGCTGGTTTTTTCAAGGGGATCAGGTTGGGGTAGCTGTACATAAAGGACACATGCTTTCTGTCGTGTACTACAAAGATGCTGTCGCCTGTCAGAAGGCTGCCTTTGGCTCCGTGGTGGGGCAGGTGCAGTACCGTGCTGCCGGCAAAGTGGCCGGCCACATGCACGATCTTGATATCGTCCCATAGCTCCAGTTTCTCACCCTCCCACAAGCGGATATGCCTGCTTTTATCCTGTATCCATTGCTTGTCCTGCGCATGCAGGTAAATCGGGCAATCGAAGGCCTTAGCCCATTCTGCCATCAGGCTGTAGTAGTGCGGGTGCGAAATGGCAATTGCTTTTATACCTCCCAGCGAGCGGATATAGGTTACCGTTTGCTCATCCAGAAAAGGAATGCAATCCCAGAGTATGTTCCCGCTTTTCGATAGAACCAGGTGGGCTTTCTGGTCGATGGCAAAAGAAGGCATGATCTTGAGGTCGTAGAGGGCTGACTGTAGTTGTGTGATGCGAATGCTTCTGCCTTTTGCTACTTCCTGGTAACTTAGCCATACCTGTCCCTTGTCGCCTACGTACTGGCGCTCGTCCTGGCAGATGGGGCAGGCGTCTGCCTCTGTTCTGGCTGTTGCATACCGGGTGCCGCAGGTGGCGCAGATATTTTTCTGGTCCTTGTCTCTGATTGCAAGCTTCATGCTTTTTTTACCGGCAGAAGCTGAAAAAGTGTTGTGCGCCAGGCCCGGTACCAGTAGGAGAGACGAGCTCAGGAAAGACTTCTGTAGAAATGATTTTCTGTCCATTGGATGCTGTTTTTAAGATAAATCGATCTGATTAACAGCACAAAGTTCTCACGTTAGATTCCCTTGCTCAATGGACAAACCTTTGCTTTTCTAGGACAAGTACGCACTACTTTACCAGCCCGGCTTCGATATGTTTTTCCTTTAGCCTGAAGTGCTGCGGCGACGCGCCCTCATTCTTGGTAAAGAACCGGGTGAAGTAAGCAGCATCGTCAAAGCCCAGCTCGCCTGCTATTTCCTTTACGGAAAGTTTGCCGTGGTGAAGCAATCGTTTGGCTTCGAGCATTAGCCTTTCCCTGATCAGGTCGCTTACAGTTTTGCCGGCGTATTTGTGCGTGATCTCATTCAGCGCTCTTGGCGTAATAGCTAGCTCTGCAGCATAATGTTGCACCGCGTGTTGTTGCCTGTACTGCTGCTCCAGCAACATTTTAAAGGAGCGGTAAACCAGGTAACGTGGTTCTGGTGATGCCTGCAGCTCTTCCTGGTGGCTGGCTTTGAGTTTGTATACCTGGAGCAGAAATATTTTGAGGTAAGAGGCAATGATCACGGTCGACAGCTCAGAATGATTTTTATACTCCAGCAGCATTTTCTGCATTAGGTTATTAAGCAGCAATACCGCCTCCTGGTCCAGCTGAAGAACTGGCTGCACGTTGATATTATCGAAGATGCCATACTTGAGTAGCAGGTTCTCAGCACCTGATTCAACAGAAAAAAGTGATTCATTAAATTTCAGCACAAAGCCTTTGGTGGGGCCGTCTTTAGTGATCTGGTGGATATGGCTGGGCTGTAGCAGGAAAAGGCAGGGACCATGAAAAGCGTAATCTTTAAAATCGATGGTGTGTGTGCCGCTTCCTTCGGTTATCCAGATAATCTCGTAGTAAGTATGCCGATGCGGGGTCACCCGCCTGAGCCCGGCATCTTGCCTGTCCTCATACGAAGCAATATAAAAATCCCGGAAGCTGTTTTTCTTGAAGCTATCAGCCTCTGTGTAGACTGGAATACTGGCACCTTGCTTTGTCATTTCCTGTAGGTTTATTGCGCTTGTAAAAATAAAAATCTGTTGTTGATTTTACAGCTTTGTCAAAAGTATAGCCTGCCAGATTCCGGATCCGACAGGCTATACTTTGTAGTTTCTTCGCCTTTCAAAGCACTTCTAGGTTTCCCATCATGCCTAAATCTTCGTGCTCCAGGATATGGCAATGGTACATCACCCTACCCTTATACTTATCAAATGGTATGGCAATGCGTACTGTGCTATTGGCGGGTACATTGACCACATCCTTCCAGGCGCGGTAGGGTACGGGCACTCCATCTACAGCTATCACCTGGAAAGGAAATGTGTGCAGGTGGAAAGGGTGGTCCATGCCCATGTGGTTTACGATATCCCACACCTCCAGTGTACCTGCCTGTGCGGTGAGGTCGGTTCGGTGATGTTCAAAGGCCTTGTTGTTGATCGTGAACTGCAGCGGCTGTATGGTAGCGCCAAAAGTTATGGTTTTGCGATCAGCTGCTGAGGCCAGATCCAGTTCAGGTATGGTGGCCAGCTTTTCTGGAAGAAGAACGGATTTAGGCTCACCCTTCACCGTAAAAGTGGCTAATACCGCACCTCCGGTTGGCGTGTCTTGGCTTGGGCCGGCAGGAGTTCTGCTGTAAGGCAGGTTCAGCAGGGGCAGGTTCGCTTCTTCTGTTGCTTCCACCAGTATGTCTGCTCTTTCTCCCGGACCTAGCAGAAGCTTGTTTACTGCCACCGGCCTTTCCAGAAAACTGCTATCCTGTCCGACTAGGTATAGCTTTTTGCCTGGTATACCTAAGTGATAGTATCGGGCAGTGGAGGCATTCAATACGCGGAGCCGTAATAAACCTGTTGGTATCGACATTTCCGGCATTCTTTCGCCATTCACCAAAACCAGATCGCCTTCCTTCCCTTTAGCCCAGTCCATACCTGCATGCGAGGACACCTTTCCATTATTCAGTTGAATGTCGTGTAGTACCAGCACTTTCTCGGTGGCGGTGGCCAGGGGTTCTATTTTGTCAAGCGCTCCCCTGATGATGAGAGGGCCATAAAGGCCTTCAAAGAGCTGGCGTGTAACGCTACCGTGCGCATGAGGGTGGTACCAGTACATACCTGCGCTACCCGGGTGTGCCTTAAAGGTATAAGATAGCGTATCTCCGGGTACAACTACCTGGTGTGGCTTATCTTCCTCTGGCGACATAAAAATACCATGCAGGTGCAGGTTAGAAGGCACCTCCAACTGGTTGCTAAAGTTTACCCTAACTGTTTCACCTTCCTGTATCTCCAGTAGTGGACCCGGAAAGCTGTTGTTGTATGTTAGGAGCTCGGCTTGCGTTCCATTAATAGGCTGTAGACTTTTAGCTGCTGTTAGGTGGAACTGTACTGCTTCTGTAGCGGAGTGTGTTAATATTTGCTTATCCATAGTTTTATTGTGTCTGAACTGAATGGTTGAGCAAAACTAACAAGCTGGATAGAGTAAGTTGTTACAGGATTTTCGCTACCATTTACACTTTTTTAAGTCAAATAGCAGCATTGAGTGCCTGTTTATCATGTCGCTTATAATGGCGCCATCTGATAGCTACATGCCGAACGGTACCATAACCTGATCTAGTTCTTTCGGAGGCGGCTGATACACTTACCCAGGCCTGACAGCCGTACTTTCAAATGCGACGTATTTATTAGCTGCTAAAAGCCGGCTAGTTATTTAGATAAGGTTATAGAAAATGGAAGCGAACTCGAATCAGCTAAAACCTAATTTCCTACTCATTGTAGTGGATGACATGGGCTATTCCGATTGTCAGCCTTTTGGCGGCGAGATCAGGACGCCCCATATGCAACAGATGGCGGATAATGGTGTCTGTTTCCGACATTTTCATACTTCTGCTCTGTGTGCACCCACAAGGGCTATGCTGCTGTCGGGTTGCGATAACCACGATGCCGGCCTGGGCAACATGCCGACCGCGCATGCCACCAACCAATATATGCAGCCCGGTTACGAAGGCTACCTGAACGGCGATGTCCTGACCCTTCCTGAAATTCTGAAGCAAGCCGGCTACCATACCTATATGGCAGGTAAATGGCATTTAGGTGAACCGGAAGCCTGGCGGCCTCATTCCCGTGGCTTTGAGCGGACGTTTTCTTTCCTGGGAGGCGGTGTCAGCCACTTTAACGACCAGCGGCCCTTGAGTGCCTACGAGCAACCCCACACCAAGTATACAGAGGACGGTAAAACTGTCGATAACCTGCCTGAAGAATTCTATTCCTCCGACTACTACACCGATAAGATGATGCAGTATCTATCGGAGCAGCAGGACGAGAACCCGTTCTTTGCCTACCTGGCCTTTACCGCTCCCCATGACCCCTTACAGGTGCCCGATGAATGGCTGGATAAGTACAAAGGGGCCTACGATGGTGGGTACGATACCATTCGGGAACAGCGCCTGCAGCGGATGAAGGAACTGGGGCTGATACCTGATGAACTAAGCGAGAACAAAGGCAGTGGTCTGTTCAAAAGCTGGGACGAGCTTAACGATGAAGAACGTAGGGAAGCGGCACGGAAAATGGAAATCTACGCTGCCATGATCGAAAACCTGGACTGGAACCTGGGGCGCCTGTTTGATAGGCTGAAGGATCTGAACAAATACGACGACACGATTATCTTCTTTCTTTCCGACAACGGTGCCAATCCTAAAGAACCTCATTTTTATGCACCCAACACTGAGGATTCAATCGATCAGGAGTATGATAACCGCCTGGAGAATTATGGGAAAATCAATTCGTTTATTTCCATTGGCGGGGCCTGGGCAGAAGTAGCCAATACACCTTTGTCCTACTTCAAGTTGACCACCTACGAAGGCGGCACACAGACACCCTTTATTGTTTCCGGAAGGCGAATGCACAAACGCGGTGTGGTTACTGATGAAATGCTGCATGTTACGGACATCATGCCTACCATCTTAGATTATGCCAATGTGACATTTCCGCGTACAAATAAAGACCTGAAGCCACTTTATGGAACATCACTGAAACCATACCTGCAGGAGGAAACAAAGCAGCCGGTCCGAAATAAGTTTGACGTGCTTGGTTTTGAAATAGCTGAATGCAAAGCCGTGCTGAAAGGCGATTGGAAGCTCATCTTCATGCCGCCACCCTATGGCAAAGGCGATGAATGGCATTTGTACAACCTGAAGGAAGACATCAAGGAAGAGAACAACCTGGCCGGGCAGTTTCCTGAAAAGTTTATGGAACTCAAAGCGGACTGGGAAGCATACGCGCGCTCAGTCGGTTACATACAATCCAATGGTGAGCCTGCGGTGCAAAAATTAGGATATGAAGAGTTTTACCGTTTCGATCCAAAGCACCGGCTGGAAGGAAATCTGAAGACGCAAGATGCAGCGTCCAAAGATGCTTCTCCGACAGACTTGGTCGATTAAACCCGTATGTCATTCTGTATATTGATCAGGATATCAGGGATGATCACGTTTCTATTCATATTACTGCTGGCAGACGACCGCTCAAAGGAGGTGATCATGTTCGGCAGGCGAGCGCCAGGTATAGCCAGACCCAGGCTGGAGTAGGATCCAGCGATACGACAAAAGCCGCTCCAGGTATACCTGAGGCGGCTTTTGTAGACCGAAGGATTGCATTATCGAACCTTTTCCACAAGGATTTAACAGCAATAGAGGCTTATCTTCCAGCTGACAATTGAAAGCTTTCTTAATAATATATCCCTTATGAATAGCTCCAGTTTTCTTGCCTACTATGCCAGCAAACTATAGTATTGCATTGCCTCTGCGCTATTGATATTGCTGTCGGCAATTATCCATACTTATTGAGCATCCCGGACTTGTTGATTTTGGATAGATTCCGGGAGGCCTTCTGTACTGTTACTGTTTATTCTCGTCGTTCGGTTTAGCCAGGTTATGGTAGGCAGGTCCTTCCAGCACCTCCCCCCCAACCGAGAAACGGCTGCCGTGGCAAGGGCAGTCCCAGCTTTTCTCAGCATTGTTAAAATGCACTATACAGCCCATGTGGGTGCAGACAGACGATACCACGTGTAGCTTCCCGGCATCGTCTCGGTAAGCAGCCAGTTTCTCATCGTCTATTTCAATGGTTTTGCCTTCCCCTGGCTGTATTTCTTTCAGCTGATCTACTTCCCCGTAAAACAGGAAATCCTTTACCAGGTGCACGGCCACATCTACGTTTTCTTTTATGAATTTAGGAGCAGAAGCTACAGGCGTAAAACGAGTAGGGCTGTACATTTTTGTCAGCTCGTTTTCCTTGCCCGTAATGAGGTCGCAAATCAGCATGCCTGCTAGCGTACCCCAGGTAAGGCCGTCGGCGGCGAAGCCGGTGGCGATGTAGGTGCTGTGCTGGGTTGGGCTGGTGCCGATGTAGGGCAGTGCATCGGCAGGTTTGTAATTCTGAGCTGCCCATTTGTATACGATATGGTCCACGTCGAAGCGCTGAGTCAGATACTGTTCCAGTTTTAAGAAAGCCTCTTCGTTGTGTTCTTTTTGGCCTACCTTATGGGCTTCTCCCAGAATAAGCAGAAAATTGCCCTGTTCATTGCTGTAGGGGCGAAGGGAGTAATGCTGCATTTGCTGCACGTGCCAGTAAACACCGCCATCGGGTATGGTATCTCCTTTCAGACGTACAGCCATGGCATATTCACGGTACGGTTCCATGGCAGTATGCACCGCATAAATGCCTTTAGGGGAGTGTGTGGCCATCACTACCTGCTTTGCCGTTACCTTGCCTTGCTGGGTATGCACGATACAAGGATCACCGTCTTCTACGTCTATTACTTTAGTGCCTTCGTAAATATGGCAGCTTTCGCTTTCTATGGCGGCTGCCAAACCCTGCACATACTTAAGCGGGTTAAACTGTGCCTGATGCGCTATGTTGGCTATTGCATCTACTTTAAAGGGGAATCCTGCAGGCGCCTGGTCAGTTACGGGCAAGCCAGTCTTTTCGGCTGCTTTCCGTTCCCGCTCCACCTGAGCCATTAGGTCGTTACCCGGCTCTGAAAACAGATACCACGGTACGCGCTTAAACTCGCAATCTATACCAAACTCCTGCACGCGCTGCTCAATAAAGTCGATTGCGGAACTGCGCGAGGCCGCTACTGCCCGCATGGCTTCTTCGCTGTGCTTCGACTCAACCGTATACAGGCGCTCGTCTATTGGTGCGTACAGGTTGCCAGTGGAGGAGCCAGTGGTACCGGCGCCGACTTTCAGGGCCTCCAGCACAACTACGCGCTTGCCTGCCTTCGCTAAGGTATAAGCCGTGCTGATACCAGTTATTCCTGCGCCTATTATGGCTACGTCTATCTCAATGTCGCCAGAGAGTTGTGGGTACGTTTTAAACGGAGTTGTTGCACTCCATAAAGCCTGTGTAATATGATCTCCTGCCATGCTGATTTCTGTTTTAGTTTTGGTATTTGTTTTCGCAAAAAGCAAGGGTAATGTTGTGTAAAATATCATAATTTGCCTAATGATATTACAAATAGGTGGCGCATTTTACTTAGAGGATGTGCATGCACTGTTGTGGCCTCTTGACATAGAACCTTTAAACAACAGTAGAGCATTGCGAATGACTTGTTCCTAAGTGCCTCTATAAGCAGTGCTCACTGAAAAACAGCAACAAGGGAGAGGCTGCTTTAATGTCCGAATATTGTAGGGAGTGCATAAAAAAATCCTCTCTATGTTAACCGAGAGCTCAGTATTAAAAAGGATGAGGTATTTGCGGAAGGAAAAATCAATGGCAAGCCTGAGAAATATAATTGAAGAATTTAGTCGTGTAACATGGCACTGGCATCATAATCGGCTATACCTCGTCTGCAGCCAGAGCAAACCGTTATACAACTAAATTAAGCTTTAGTGTCCCAATAACGAGCAATGCTCTTAAAAAAAGCCGCTCCAGGTATAGCTGAAGCGGCTTTTTAGTAGACCGAAGGATGGTATTATCGAACCTGATTCAGAGAGATTTAACTGCTGTTGAAGAATTCCTAGTGCTAGGAGAGAAGGAGGCTAAAGTTTAGACTTATTAATTGTACTAATAAGGCACATAGAGCTGTTGGCTAGCCTCACTAGTCTTTACTTTATATGCTTTATTAACAACTACCCCTAAACATAGACAATTACTGCAATTAGCTTATCAGTGCTCCGCATACAATTGCTAAAATCTTAATCCTTTGGTTGTAGAATACGATGAATGCCAACTGCTTAGCACTATTGTTAAAGCCTGTTACCTATATCAGCTTAGTTCGTTATACCTGTATAAATACTGCGTTCGCAGGTATAGGCATTCATCTTAATTTTACCGCAGCACACTTACCCATCCTTTTATGTACCTGCTTTCCTGCGCTAGATAGAGCACATAGTAGTAGGTGCCTTCCGACAGGCCCGCCGCATCCCAGTTGTTTTGGTAGGAGTGGGTGTGGTATACCTGCTTGCCCCAACGGTTATAGATAGCCAGGGAGTTGTTTTGGCTCAGGTCCAGGTGAACGACCTCGAAGTACTGGTTCTTGGCGTCCCCGTTGGGCGTGAAGATGTTCGGGATGACCACGGGTGGGTATACAATCGACTCGGGTTTCTCCTCCGACTCAGGTTGGCTTTCCACGGCTGTCTCAAGCGCTTTGGTGTGCTCCTTGTAGAGAAAGATATCCCAGTTTGCCCTTGGTCGACTCCCAAGATGATTTGGGAACCGGAGTGTAGAGGAGATGGTGTGCCCCGCCAGGTAGAAGTTATCCTGTGGCGTTAGCGCGAGCCGCAGACCCGTCGACGTGCCATCGCCAGTCGACTGGATGGCCCCGGCTATTTCGCCGCTGGCGGTTAGCTTTGCCACAAAGACATCGTACTCATTTTCGCTGCCCTGCGCATCCAGCACCGTACTGCCAAACGCAACCTTGTCCTGGAGATGCCCTGCCACCAGAATAGACCCATCTTTTTCGCTTACCTTAATCACGTTGCCGGCAATGCCTCCCATATAAAAAGTGTCCACCTTTCTGCTGACAGAGTACCGCCCGGTTTGGTCGCCGTCCGGATTAAACTTGAGCGCCAGGTCCATGTGGTCTGCTTTGTTGGCGAAGCGCCCTGTCAGGTAAATATTCTCAGCCCTGTCAAAAGTAATGTCTAAAATAGAGCTAAACCGCTCGCCTTTGCCCACGTGCCTGGCCCACTTTAGGCTGCCGTCATCCTTGTATTTCACCAGGAAGCCATCGGCCATGCTGCGACCCTCGAACAGCTGGTCGTCGAGCTGCACAGCGTGCATGAACTCCCCCGCCACGATCGGTTGCTGAGTAGCGTCTACTAAAATGCTGCGGATATAAGCGGGGTTGGAGGAGTTGACAGGGGCAATCATGCGTTCGAGGAGCGGGTTTCCGGCATTGTCGAATTTGTACAGGTAAAGTCCCGTAGTTTCTACGCCATTGCCCAAGTACCTGCCCTGACTACACGCGATGTACAGGTTGTTTTGCTTGTCGATGGCAAGCTTCGCTTCGACTGTCGTTTCTCCAGGGAGGTAGTTTAGCCATAAAGGCTGGCCAGCAGCATCGTATTTAGCGATAAAGTGCTGGGGGAAGTAAGAGTTTTGGGTATAGGTTTGGTCCATGAACCTCAATTCTCCATGAAACCTGCCTATCACGTACATGTTCCCAGCGGCATCAAGCACTGCCTCTTCGATAGAGCCAAAGCGGTTGCTGCGTAACACCTGTGCCCACATAACCTGCCCCTCGGCATCAAATTTTGCGATAAAGCCCGCTCTGAAATTAGACGGGGCCTCGCTTACCAGAGTGATAGGACCGATCGGCATGCGTCCATCCCCGTGAATGAACGAACCCGTCATGATTATCTCGCCCTTATTATTCAGCAGCAGCGAGGTCACCATATTTTCTTCATCGCCACCAATGCGTTTTAACCAGGAGTTGTCCTGGGCGGTTAGATTGAACCGAAAACCTACTAAAAGGAAGAGTGTGAGTAGAGAAGGAATCGAAACGCGTAGTGAATGCATCATGAGGAAAATGGCACAGGAACTGCACCTGGTAAAAGCGCAATGTAAAAAGTCGCCCAAAATTAACAGCTTTTCCTATAGTAACTGACACGAACTGGCTTGGATTCTTTTTTCAGTTGTTTTTTTTTGGTGAAGTGTGCTAATCTGAAGCATGCTATAAATGCGATTTTCGCAAAAGGTTTTATGGGGCATGTGTTCTCCTGCAACGCAATACAAGAGCAAGAAAGATGGGGAGAGGCATAAAAAAAAGCCGCTCCAGAATTATCTGAAGCGGCTTTCTAGTAGACCGAAGGATGGAATTATCGAACCTTGTCCACATTGATTTGGCTGATCTGAAGATGTTTCTGCAAGTGGGAGAGGGGCCCTTTTAGCCGTAGCGTCGAGATTTTTGGTTAGCTTGGAGAATTTCAAAGTTTATAGAGTACTCAAAGTCTCAACCTCTACACTTTTACTTTCTTTGGAATTAATGTAGTGTTTGCAAATAAATTCACTGATGCAGTGAAGATTGAAAAAACCACCGCTGCCAAAGCACAGAAAAACAAAGCCATCGCCATCGGCACAACCGACCCTCCCTGGACCAGCCCGATAACGGCGGATACAATAAACGTAACGGCCAGTTGTGAAAAACCAAATACTGCCGATGCCGTGCCGCTCTCATCTTTAAAGGACTCCAGTGCCAGGTCCGTAGTGGTTGGGAAAAGAACTCCGGTAGGCAACAGATATAAGAAAATCATAACAAGCATATAGTTAACGGGTAAATTTGCCAAAACTCCTACGGCTAGTAAGAAACCGATCAGTACTTGTAAGATGGAAGCGTATTTTATAATTCTCCGCAGGTTCATAAACTTCATCAGGAAGTTAACAGCATAGGTTGCCATCATCATGCCCACGGCATTGGCTCCAAAAATAACGCTGTATTGCGTTCTAGAATATCCTCCTTTTCCCATGATTAGGAAAGGTGAATTGGAAATGTATACCATCAGGCCGCTGTAGGCCATGCTGCCGATCAAGGTATAAACCACGAATTGCTTACTGCGGAAAACATGGAGATATGAACCCACTACAGAGCGCTTTTCTACCTGATGTGTAACATCGTTCCGAGTCCTGTTCAGCGTTTCAGGTAGGAAGAAAATAACCGACAATGTGGCAACTGCACCCAGTAAGGTCATAGCGATAAACACGTTATGCCAGTCGCCCTGCGTCAAAAGCAAATTGCCAATACTTGGAGCAATAATCGGCGCAACGCCTATAATCATGGCTAGTAAAGCGAAGATACTGGTAGTCCGCTTCTTGTCGAAAATATCTGTCACCACGGCCCGGGCTATTACCACGCCAGCTGAGCCGCTAAATGCCTGCATGAACCTGCACAGCCAAAGCTCCTCAATGTTCCTAACACCTATGACAAGCACCGATGACACCGTGTAGATAGCAATGGCAATAATTAGAGGCCATTTTCTGCCGAACCTGTCTGAAAGCGGCCCCCACAGGAGCTGCCCTACAGCAAAGCCGCCTAGAAACACAGACAGTGAAATCTGCACTTTGCCGATGTCAGTGTTTAAGTCATCTGATATGGCTTGAAAGGCTGGCAAGTAAAGGTCGATGCTCAATGCCTCCAAAGCGGTAAGCAATGCCAGGATCACAACAATGATTAATTCTTTTCTGGTTAATTTCATGGGTATAGCTTTAGCGGTAAGGAAGCGGCCTGCATCCTCTCAACCGGAATATACTTGTGTTAATAATGCTTTTAAAAAGACACGGCGCTGCCTAGCCAATGTAGGAAGCGGCCTGCTAAGCACCATGTTATGAAAGAGGATGTAGTTGTTTAGCTCAGGAAGAGGCTAAACATTCTGGCAGATCATCATGCTATGGAATTCTTCTCTTCCTGCCTGGCAGTTTTTGATTTATCTTCAGCCACTCCGGCTTTCCAGTAAGAGTAAGCGTACAGCTCCTTTTGCTCCCAACCCATTTCTTTGCGCAAATAAGAACGGACCGCTTTTACTGTAGAGAACTCAGCTGCCACATATGCAAATTTGGAGGTTTCAGGCAGCGCTACTCCTCTTACCAATTCAGCCAGCGTGCTCCCTTTTTCAGGCGTTGGGTTATGCAACCAGATAAATTCGAAATCGGCATCGGTCTGCAGCACCTGCTTATCTGCTTTTTCAGGAACTTCAATAATGCATACTCCTTTTGCTGTAGAAGGCAGTTTTTCCAGTATAGCGCCAAGCACAGGTATAGCAGTGGCATCACCTACCAGCAGGTACCAATCAACTTCAGGGTAAAGTTCTTTTGGCGATGTCCGCATCATCACGCCCAGTTTATCACCTGGCTTTGCCTGCAGTGCCCACTTGGAAGCAGGCCCTGTATCACCATGGTTTACAAAATCAATAATAAGTTCTTTGCGCTCCAGGTTGATGCCCCTGTGTGTATAGGTTCTCACAGCAGGTGCAACTTCCTGGGGTGGATGAATCCATTTGTGTTCTTTTTCATCATAGCCTGGAAAATGCACCTCGTTCAGGCCTACCGGTGGAACCAGTATTTTATTATTGTCACCGATGGTGGTATGCACAAACTGTTCGACATCACCGGTTAAATACACACGGATATAGTGAGGGGTGATGAATTCTTTTCGGGTAACTGAAACCTCTACCTCACCTGCTGCTAATTTTGCCATCTCAATATTATTTTATGTGTCTGAAAGGGGCTGACGCTGCAACTCTTCTATTAACTAGATCAAGCCTTCTTTCTTCATTAGCCTGATAAGTGGTTAGATAAATAAAACCCTTCTATAAAATTCCAGCATCCAACACTTTCCCGGAAACGAGGTCCCGATTTTAGAAATTAATTCTCCTCCTTCATTTCCAGGCAACAGAGTCGCAACTACTGTTGATTAAACTATACTAATCCCATTTGTTCGTAGTGGACAAGGCATATTTTCCTGCCCCGGTAAAAAATAGCGCCACTGCTCCAAAGAGAAATAAGGCATTCAGTTCAACAGACCATCCACCTGTAGGAATAATTTCCCAAAGGTGTTTTAAATGCCACGTCAGAATGGCCACGACCATTGTGCCTGCAAAGAATACAGATGCTATGCGTGTTCTAAAACCAAAAATTAGCATGATGGGGGCGATGATCTCTCCTACATAAACTCCGTAGCCCAGGAAAGTCGGTAAACCAGAGTCTGCCATGGTTTTTAATACATGATCTACACCATTGAAGAGTTTATGAACACCGTGCATTAGCATTAGAACGCCTAATGTCAGTCTCAAAATCAAGAGACCCAGATCGATGTTCGTACTCACAACTTTCTTATTAATTGGTAATGAACTCATAAATGTTTAAAAATACTTTCTGATAAATATTATTGCTCCACCTCCCCGGTTAGGTATACCCGGATAAAGTGCGGGGTAACTATATAATGCCACTCAAGGCGCTACTACTGCAATTTTTCTATTGAGTAGGTATGGGCATAGGCCTATACCTACCTTTTAAGTTTATCTAATTCACAAAAAGCTAGAAGGCAGAATCTACTACGCCACCATCAACACGCAGGGCTGCTCCTGTAGTAGCAGAAGAAAGCGGACTGGCCACATACACCACCAGGTTGGCTACTTCTTCAGCTTCTGCAAAACGCTGAATGATAGATGAATTTCTCTTCGCTTTTATAAAGGCATTTTGTGCTTCTTCCACGCTTATACCTTTTTCTTTGGCTTGTTCCTGGAATATTTTCTCTGCTCCTTCCGCAACAGTAGGTCCGGGAAGTATAGCGTTAACAGTGATGTTGGTTCCTTTCAAATACTTGGCTAAACCTCTGCTCAATGACAGGTAGGCAGTTTTGGTCACGCCATACGTAATCATGTCTTCTGGTATATTGATGGCCGATTCGCTTGAAATGAAAATGACACGCCCCCAGTTGTTCTGCTTCATACCTGCCACATAATGGCGTGATAGGCGGACACCACTCATCACGTTAACTTCAAAATCATCAAACCATCTCTGGTCATCAGTCGTCTCAAACGGACGTTCACCATAAATCCCTACATTGTTTACCAGAATATCAACGGCTGGCAATTTTTCTATCAGGGCATTTACTTCTTCAACTTTAGAAAAATCAGCTGCAATGCCTTCTACTGCTGCATCAGGCACTTCGCTTTTCAGTTGCTGGATGGCTTGGTTGATTCTCTCTTCGGTGCGGCCATTGATGTACACTTTCGCACCTTCTCTCAATAATCCCAGCGCAATAGCATAACCTATTCCGGCGGTAGAGCCTGTTACCAGTGCTGTTTTATTTCTTAACTGTAAGTCCATCGTATTACCTTTTTGTAGTTACTGTATTTGCAGACACCAACGTGACTTTCATTTCGATATCATCATAAATCGCTTTGTCACCGATGCTATCAAAAAATGATTTTGACCCATACCTAACATTGTATTTACTTCTGTCGAAAGTAAGGTTTGCTGTAGCGGTTGTTTGTCCGTTTTTAGTTACAACTGTGGCAGGAAATTTAATGGGGTGCGTAATGCCTTTGATGGTTAGATTTCCTGTCACGTTGTAGTTGTCTCCGCCTTTGTGCTCCACTTTGGTGATAGCAAGTTTGGCTGTCGGGAAATTGCTGGTAGCGAAAAAGTCGTCTGACTTTAAATGACCCACCAAATCCTGATTATCCTTCTTTTCCTTTAGGTTCGTGTTGGTGATGCTGTTCATATCTATCACGAATGAGCCGCCGGTCAGTTTGCCGCCTTTCAGGATAAGTTGGCCAGTCAACAACGAAATGCTTCCATAATGTTCGCCACCTAATTTTTTGCCTTTCCACTCTAGTGTAGATGCCTTTACATCTACCTCCTGGTTCGGTTTTATTGTGCCTGCAGTTGCTATTGTCGTGAGCAGCATGGCTGCTATTATAAATAAGCTGAGAATTGACTTTTTCATTTGATTATGTTTCTATTCGGTTCCTTCTAACTGGTTTTTTAGGGTTTCGTGTCTAATTTATAAGTCGCTAATTGTTCCGCTTAGCGGAATGATTTCTTTGTCTATTTTCAGGAAACAATTTATTGTGTTATCTCTCAGGTTCAACACTTGGCTAACGCCCAGCCCATCTTGCTCAACCCAGGAGATAAAAAGAGAATGATTGTTGATGCGATGCACAAAGTAATTTTCATCT
The DNA here is from genome assembly GCF_058932855.1 of Pontibacter sp. LHS1. NCBI lineage: Bacteria > Pseudomonadati > Bacteroidota > Cytophagia > Cytophagales > Hymenobacteraceae > Pontibacter > Pontibacter sp. LHS1. Next base: position 73,829 of record NZ_JBZYWF010000002.1, on the reverse strand, counting down.
GCTTCCTTTCCTTTCTCTTCTCCTGCTATGCATTTCCAGTGCAGCGTATCTTCTGATTTGAATTCTATTTCATAGGTATAGTCTCCATAATCATATAATAGCTTTTTACCAGCCAGAGAAATTCTATCATTCGACTCTATGCTATTTTTTTGCGCTATTTCCTGATTTTTTATCTCATTCTGATTTGTGCAAGCTATACCTGCAAGTAAAATCCCAACTGCAATTATTACCTTTTTCATTATCTGATTTTGAAAGGATAGTATTGTTATATAACCTCTTGCTCTATTTTCCTGCTACCTGCTGAATTGCTTTATCTGGGTAATGCCAACTTTAAGATGAGCTCTTCTTTTTGTCTTCTTACCTTTTTCGCATTCGCCAGAAAATCAGCGTCTGTATCTTTATAACCTAGCTGAGGTCAAAAATAGAGGCATTATAGCTTAATGTAAGAGCCCCAATTTTGCTAAGGTAGTGCTGGCGGCTTGTTATTGTTTTTGGTCTATTTTTTTGAAAACACTAATGCGAAGCCCAAGCCTGATAAAACTAAAATTTTGCTCCATTTAGTAATGCTCCAAAATTTGTAGTTGTTTACATACTTTGTAAAGCTGCCCGATAAATAGGAAATCATGCAAAAAATACCCAGAGATTGGATTGCAAAGACAAGTCCGAGAATAAGCATTTGGTAAGTTATGCTAAAGCTAGTCTTGCTAATGAATTGCGGTAAAAATGCAATGAAAAACAAAGCAACTTTTGGATTTAGAACATTCATTAAAAATCCTTTTCTAATCAAGAATAAGGATGATTGTGGTTTTTCATCTTGAAAGGAATCAGTGTTTATTTCCTCTTTTTTTTCTTTTATTGCTTTGAACGCCAAATAGAACAAATACAATGCTCCGAAATATTTTATGACGGTAAAAGCGATAGCGGATTGTTGGATGATAATTGAGAGCCCTGTTGCTGCAGCAATTGTATGCACCAAAACGCCTAAGGAAAGTCCCAAAGAAATTTTCATTCCGTTTCTTCGTCCTTGTGTTAAACTTTCTGTCAAGACGAAAATATTGTCAGGCCCTGGCATAAATGTCAATAAAATTGACGCGCCTATAAACGAGAGAAATAATCCTATTTCCATATTTTCTATTTGCTAATGCTTTGTTACAATCTCTATAGGTTATGCCCTAATGTTTAAGTAATGCAAAATTACGACCCTTACATGGAACATGTCTTGCACAAACAGGCGGTTCACCTGTGCATTCCTGTCGGGTATACCTGTAGTCTTAAAAGCAGTAACTATCTTAGCAGATGAAATACAAAACGATTATTTAACTTATAAATCAAGCGTAAACACAGCATCCATGTACAAGTACTTTTTCACCAAAACTATCTTCATTTTGGTATTTTTCACAGCTCTTTCGCTCCACACAAATGCTCAGGACTTGAAAATACCAAGGCCAAGCAGCCTTCAAAAAATAGAACAGCAGTTGGGCACATCCAACCTTGTTGTGACTTACTCAAGACCTAACACCAAGGGCAGAACGGTATTCGGCGAACTGGTTCCGTATGGTAAAATCTGGCGAACAGGTGCTGACAAGCTAACGGATATAACAGTTGAAAAAACCATTACAGTAGCCGGAAACACACTCAGCCCTGGCAGGTATTCTATCATCACTATACCTGACAAGAAAATGTGGACGGTGATTTTTAACCGCGAGCCGGATCTTTGGGGTGCAGCAGACCATGACGAGAGCAAGGATGTTTTTCGCTTCCAGGTAAAGCCTGTCCGACTGAAAGACAGACAGGAAACCATGCTGATCTCTTTTGAAAATGTATCTGCCTTCGCGTTGGATTTTCAGATAAGATGGGAAAATACGATGATTCAGTTCCCGATAGCCATTAACCAGGACAAGGAAATAGAGGCTTCTATTGACGAGGCAATTGCTAGAGGTGAAAAGCCTTATGTAGAGGCTACCATTTTTTACCTCAACAACGGCAAAGACTTAAACAAAGCGCTGGGCTGGATGCAGGAGGCCGAGAAAGAGGTGAACGATCAACCATATATTTATTACTGGAAAGCAATGGTAGAGCATGGGCTGGGCAAGAAATCCGATGCCCTGGCGTCTGTTACAAAAAGTCTGCAATTAGCAGAAGAAGCAGGCAACCAGGACTACATCAGAATGAGCAGAGCACTGATTAAAAAGTTGAAATAAAAGATGCTGCAATCCCCGCTAAGTCACGTGCTTGGTGGGGATTAATTTTTTATTTCCCGGAATTGCTCCGGCGTCATGCCTGTTCTCTGTTTAAAGATTCTTGAAAAATAAGCCGGATCGCTAAAGCCTAACTGATAGGCTATTTCTTTTAACGACATGGTATCATAGGCAATGTATCGTTTCGCCTCTGTGATACTTCTGTTGATGATCAGTTGCTTCACCGTCATACCTGTTGCGGCTACCACAATTTCATTTGTCCTGCGAATACTCAGGTTGATGGCATTGGCATAAAATTCCACTTCTTTATGCTCGACAAAATGCTTTTCAATTAACCCCAGCACTTCCCCCACTTTTGTGTCTTTCGTGCCGGGTTGCGTTACATCGGTGGCGATATGAATTAAGAAGGCAGCCAGATAAGCCTCCATCAGGTTTTGCCTTTTACTTCCGCTATATTCCTTCTCAATTAAACTCATCAAGCTTTTCAGAACCTGAGAAACCTCCGCTGGTAAGGTATGCACGAAGAAATAAGGCTTTACAAGCAGCACCTTGGAAAGCTGAAAGAAGCGGTTAAAAAATTCAGGAGACACCGCTATCAAAAAACCTTGTTTGGTCCCAATTTCCATAGTATGCACTTGGTTGGGAGTCAATACATAAATTTGGTTAGGGAAAATAGTATAATCTTCAAAATCGATGGAGTGCTTTTCACCGCTTTCTACATTTGTAAACCAGAGAATTTCATAGAAATGATGCCGATGGTAGCCCGTAAAATTGCTTTCGTCAGACGCTTCTATTCTTTCTAAAAGAAAGAACTCATCTGTAGGCAAGCTATGAAAGGGGATTATTTCATCACTCATAAGCGGATTGTTTATCTAAAATAACGGAATGCCATCAAATATGCCATACCCAACTAATTTATCAAGTGGGTAAAGTTAATGTTAAAAGAACGGAACAGCTTCATTATCTTCTCTATACAGCTAGAAGAAGTTTGGCATATGTATAAGAAGGCTGAAACCATTTGTATGGTAGCTGAGGATATTTATATGACAGGAACTGTGGCTTGGAGGTAAAGGAGCCAAAGCGGATAAAGGAGTTGAAGGAGGAGAACTTCAGCCTCAAGAAGATTTCTGCCGAATTCTTACTGGTGGAGTTTCTGGACAAGAAGCGAGGTGTGGGTGTACCTTAGGCATGCTGGTCCGTAGGTGGGGCAGGAGCAGCTATCAGTACAAATATTTTGAGAAAGATAACAGCGTTATGAAAGAGCAACTGCAGCAGCTGGCGGGAAGCTGACCCGAGAAGGTTTATACAGACTAGGAGTTTAGGATCTTAGTGTCCGGAATGAATAAAAAAAGCCGCTCCAGTATTATCTGATGCGGCTTTCTAGTAGTCCGTAGGGGAATCGAACCCCTGTTGCCAGAATGAAAATCTGGAGTCCTAACCCCTAGACGAACGGACCATTCTGTCTTATTGTGATGCAAATATAGCGGGTAGCTTTTATTTTGCAAAGTATCCGGTCTTCTTTTTAACAAAAAAACAGCACCTGCAGCGTAATTGCCTCACTTTTAGAGAGAAATTTTTTGTCCTTTTAACAACAGGATCACTCCGCTTTTAAGGAAAGAACCGGATTGGCTATAGCTGCCCGTACTGCCTGCGTGCTCATGGTGATCAGTGCAATGATGAGTGTGGCGGCCCCTGCCATCAGGAAAGGTAGATACCCGATGCTGATTCGGTAGGTAAAGTCCTGCAGCCACTCACTCATCAGGTACCAGGCGATAGGAGCTGCCAGCACAAAGGCGATCAGCACCAGTTTCACAAATTCCCTGGAGAAGAGCACTGTGATCTGGAACACAGAGGCCCCCATAACCTTGCGTATACCGATCTCTTTGGTACGTTGGGTGGCCATAAAGGCAATCAGCCCATACAAGCCCAGACAGCCTATAAATATGGCAATAAAAGAGAAAATCTTGAAAAGGGTACTCTGCCGTGACTCATCTCTGTAAAAGCGATCAAGCGTATCGTCTATAAATTCGTAATGAAACACCGCTTCCGGATAGGCCTTCTGCCATACCTGTTCAAGATGGGCCAGGGCATCCTCTGCCTGTCGCATGTCTATTTTCGCCATCATAAAGAAGTGATCACCTCCACTGGAATAAAAGATGACTGGGTCGATCGGGAAACGGAGTGAATTTTGGTGAAAGTCTTCCACTACACCCACAATAGTTGCCTTCTGTCTGCCTCCATTCAGGTATATACTCTTGCCAATTGCCTCCTCAGGCTGCTGTAAGTCCAGTTTTCGGCGCATTGTCTCGTTGATGAGCACTTGCATGACAGAGTCTTTTTCAAAGCCGTCAGCTCTGAACATGCGACCCGTGATGAGCTTAATGTCAAACAGCTCCAGGTAATGCTCATCTGCGGACTTCATGTGTGCCTGGAAAGGAATGATATTTTCTGCGTTGCCAAAGCGAAACGCACTTAAGCGTGTAATTTCAGAAGAAGGTGGCGCAGAGCCGAAAGTAAGTCCGTTAAGTGCTGGGCTTTTCAGGATCTCGTCCCGAAGCGCTTCTATTTTATCGCTGTTTTCGCGAGGCAAAGGTACCGTTACAACAGCATCTTTATCGAAGCCCAGATCTTTGTTGCGCAGGTACTCCATCTGCTCATTGACAACAAGTGTACAAATGATGAGAACCTGGCAAATGGTGAACTGTAATACCACCAGACTACGTCGCAGTGAGAGACCCCCGACCTCCTGTACCGACATGCGGCTGCGCAGCGCGGCGATCGGCTGGAAGCGCGCTAACAGAAAAGCAGGGTATAGGCCAGCGAAAAGGGAGACCAGCAGCACCTGTAGCGTCACAAAGAGTAACAGTTGCGGATTTTCAATAAAACTGAAAGCTATTTTCAATCCCAGCAGCTGGTTCAGGTAAGGCAAAGCCAGTTCTACCATTATAACAGACATGAGTGTGGCAGCCAGTGTGATCAGCAGTGTTTCACCCAGGAACTGAAGCATAAGTTGCAGTTGGTTGCTGCCCATAACCTTACGTATACCGACCTCCTTCGCTCTGCGTACAGCCAGTGCCGTAGCCAGGTTGACAAAATTGATGCAGGCAGTCACAAGGAGGAGCAAGCCGATCAGGGCCATCGACCAGATCACTTCTTTGGATATAGTGCGTTGAGAGTAGTTGCCGTATGCCGGATTGAAATGAATATCCTGGAGCGGCTGAAGGTTGATCAGTTCTTTAGCTGTTCGCTTGTCAGGTATAAGACTCTGTATAACACTGTTTGCCTGTTCTTCTATTGCTTCCACAGCTGCATTGTCAGGCAGTAGAGCAAATGCTGTGTGGTTACTTAGGAGTGTGTGCCAGGAGCTGAGATCAAAACTTGTAAAGCTCTGCAGGGTAGGGTAGGAGACAAGCATCGCAAACGGAAAATCGGTTGTGACCGGAAAGTCAGGTATAACGGCTGCTACCTTAAGCGTAAGTTTGTTGTTGTAGCTGATTACTTTGCCAATCACCTCGTCATCCTCAGGGAAGAATAACGCTGCCATGCTGTTTGTGAGCACCACGTTGTTTGGTTCGCGCATGTAGGGGCGAAGGTCCTGCCCATCTGTGCTGAAACTGAAAATCTCAAAAAATTCCGGCTCCACAAAGGCTAGCTGACCTGGGTTCCGAAAGTGGCGGGGCACCGAGCTTCCATTGCCAGGGATCGTAATCTGACCATCTGCTTCTGAATATATCTGGGTTATGTTTTCAAAGCCCGGATTATTATTGCGCAATGCATTGGTAGCCGGGAAGTGAATAGATGTAGTTTGAAAAACGCCATCGGCATAGTGCGCATCAATATTCAGCCGGTAAATACGATCACCTTTGCTGTGGAAGGCGTCGTATCTAAGTTCATACTGAATGACCAGGAAGAGCAGGATGCTGCAGGTAATGCCCAGCCCCAGCCCCAGTACATTGAGCAGGCTGTAGCCTCTGCTGCGTAGCAGGGAGCGGAAGGCCGTTAGAAAATAGAGCTTTAACATGTCGTGTACAGCTTTAGGAGTGGAACCGTTAGCTTCATTAAATCCATTGTTGTGCCAGTCCTGCAAAAAGGGCTTTGCCGCCTTTATCAGGCATAGGCGTACTGTTCAACTGACCAGTTGTGGACACTTATTGTCCGTGGCTGGACAGGTATAAGCTATATATTTCCTAAATTTATCTTAAATTAAGCATTAAACCCGACTGGCATAATTTTCTATCCTCTTTTTATAAAACCTATACCTGTCATGGAACAAAACCTGGGAAGAATACTGGTGATCGACGACAACGAAGATGTGTTGTTTTCGGCCAAAATGCTGCTGCGCAAATATGCCAAAGAAGTAGTAATGGAAAAGAATCCGAAGAAGATCCCTTTCCTGGTTTCCAACGAAGAGTTCGATATTATTCTCCTGGACATGAACTTCAGCCAGGACATCACGAGCGGGCAGGAGGGTTTTTTCTGGCTAAAGGAAATTCTGAAATATGACCCCTCGGCCGTGGTTGTCATGATCACTGCCTTCGGGGATGTGGAGATGGCCGTGCGGGCACTCAAAGAGGGGGCGACTGACTTTGTGCTGAAGCCCTGGCAGAACGAGAAGCTGCTGGCCACCCTGACCGCCGCCTCCAAACTGCGCCACTCCTACAAAGAGGTAAACCAGCTCCGGCAGGTAAACCGCACCCTCACCGCCGAGTTACAGAACCAGCAGCCGGTCATCACAGGTGAGAGCCAGGCCATGCGCAGTCTGTTCTCCATCATCGACAAAGTTGCCCGCACCGATGCCGACATTCTGCTTCTAGGCGAGAATGGTACCGGAAAAGAAGTCATCGCCCGCACTATCCACCAACGCTCCTCCAGGGCCGATAAGGTGTTTGTAACGGTAGACATGGGGGCCATCACAGAAACCCTGTTTGAGAGTGAGCTCTTCGGGCACAAGAAAGGCGCCTTTACAGATGCGAAAGAAGACCGGGTGGGGCGCTTTGAAGCTGCAAACGGAGGTACGCTTTTTCTGGATGAGATCGGGAATTTATCGCCTGCGCTGCAAAGCAAGCTGCTGACAGTACTGCAGCGCAGGGAGATCATACGGGTGGGTACCAACAAGCCTATACCTATTGATGTGCGACTCATCTGCGCGACCAATATGCCGCTGAAGGAAATGGTGCAGCGGCACGAATTCAGACAGGACCTGCTCTACCGCATCAACACGGTGGAGCTGAACCTGCCGCCACTTCGTGAGCGCCTGGAGGACATTCCCTTATTTGCGGATCATTACCTGCAAACGTATGCCACCAAGTATAAGCAGCCACTCAAGCGACTCTCTGACGCCGCGCTGGCTAAGCTGCGTCGCTATACCTGGCCAGGCAATGTGCGGGAGCTGCAGCATGTGCTGGAGCGTGCCTCGATCATGAGCGATAACCGGGAGCTGCAACCGGATGATTTCTTCTTTATACCGGACGAACCAACCGTGTCTGCAAACGCCCCGGCAGCAGTGCCCAATTCCCAAAATCTGGAGGACCTGGAGCGACAGGCGGTGCAGCGGGCCATGCAGCTACATGAGGGCAACGTGTCAAAAGCGGCTAAAGAACTGGGCCTGTCCCGCGGTGCCTTGTACCGAAGACTAGAAAAATATGCGCTTTAACAACTACCGGCTACAGTTGGTGCTGCGGCTCATTATGCTGGCACTTACTGTTTTTGCGCTGGTAAAGGTAGGGCTGGATCCTGCCTACCGGGGCACATTCATCGGTCTTGTGCTCTTCCTGCTGCTACAGGTATTCCTGCTGGTGCGCTTCCATGAGCGTACAAACCGCCAGTTCCTGAGCTTCCTGAATTCCATCCGACACGACGATTTTACAGAGCTTATACCTGCATCAACTGGTGGCAGATTGCACCGGGAACTGGCAGCGGGTCTGAATGAAGTGATGAAAAAATTCAGGGCCGTGCGGGCCGAAAAAGAGGCACACCTGCACTATTTTGAAGCTATCGTGCAGCACGTTGGTACAGGCATCATCACCTATAAAAACGATGGCAGCATCCTGCTGCTCAACCACGCTGCCCGTAAGTTACTGCAGGTCGGCGCACTGCATCAGATACAGGAACTGGCCGATTTATACCCTGACTTAGCCGTTCGCCTTTCTGGACTGGACCATGGCGAGAAGGCCGTCGTTCCGCTGCGACAGGGAGGCTCGGTTATAAACCTGTCGGTGCAGGTGATCGAGTTGGTGATGCTGGGGGATAAGGTAAAGCTGGCTTCGGTGCAGAACATACAGCGCGAACTGGAGGACAAGGAGATGGAAGCATGGCAGAACCTGATCAAGGTGCTGACCCATGAAATAATGAACTCTGTGACGCCTATTGCCTCACTTTCAGCCAGTGCTGGCGAAGAAATAAGCGGGTATGTAGATGATACAAATGCCGAAGAGATCACAGTGCTGCGGGATGAATTACTGGACATCCGCCAGTGTCTGCACACGATCAGCCGCCGAAGCGACGGCCTGATTCATTTTGTGAATGACTTTCGTAACCTGACCCGCATCACTGTACCGGAACTGACGCTGATCGACGTAGGGGAGCTGCTCTCGGAAATAAAGACACTGCTGCGCGAGCAGTTGGTGCAGCAGGGCATTGATTTTAAGATAGAACTGCGATCAGGTAGCAGCCTGTTGCTCTCGGCCGACAGGGGTATGGTGGAGCAGGTGATTATCAACCTGGTCAAAAATGCGATGGAAGCAGTGCATGAAAAGGCACATAAGTTAATCACTGTGCGTGCCTACCTGGACGAGCGAAGCCGTGTGTGCCTGGAGGTGGAGGATAACGGACAGGGTATGACGGCAGAGGCGACGACCAAGATTTTCATTCCCTTCTTCACTACAAAGAAGAGCGGATCAGGTATAGGGCTCAGCCTATCCCGTCAGATCATGCGTCTTCATAAAGGCTCTATATCTGTGCAGTCGGAGCTCGATAAAGGGACTGTTTTTATATTGAGGTTTTGATCCTCTTAAGAGCTTAGCTGGGGTTCAAGTTCAAAATATGCTTCCAGACTATATTTCCCTACTGCAGGGGCGACACAATCTACTTTGCTCACAGCCGTCATAAAGGCAAGTTTGTCGTAGAGGCTACGGCTGAGCAGTCGCACAAAAGGCAGAAGCGTATCCACATAGTCGAAGGGAATCTCGGCTACACGTCCGTGGTAACCAGCTGCATCACATACGAGCTGCGCCAGTTCCTGCCGGGTATAGGTAGTAGGGCCGCCAAGCTCCAGGGACTGACTAGGCTTTCCGATGCAGTCGATCGCGATGCGGGCTACATCACCATCATATATCGGGTTGGTAAGTTTGTCGCCTTGACCCAGCTGTCCAATATGCCCTTTTCGAGCCATGGTCGCCATTTCTTCAAATACTGAAAACAAGGCAACCGGTTTTAGAATGGTATAAGTAAGTGAACTGTGTCGTAATGCCATTTCGAAACAGGCATGTGCCTTAAAATAGGCCAGTTGCGGATAGTGCCCTGCCCCGAAAGCCGACACGTAAATAAATTGCCGAACCCCAGCCTGCTCCGCTTCTTTCAATAAATTGAGGTTTGCTTTGTAATTGATGTCGTGAAACGAGCCGCCACCCTGGTGACGGAGACTCAGATTTTTGCCCAGGGCTGAGATCACCACGTCCACTCCCGTACAGCAGCCTTCCAACGAAAAAGGCTTTGTTGCGTCAGCAAGTACGAGCTCTTCCGGATCCGGAAAAAGGGACTGCGCCTTCCTCAGATTCCGCGCCAATACACGCACTTCAAATCCATGCTGTTTTAGCTCCCGGAAAATATGCCTCCCCAGGTGCCCGGTAGCGCCGGCCAGTAGAACTTTTTTCATAGTGAAGGGCTGTTTGTTTCGCGTTAATTCCTATACGTGATAATCGGTTGATATGCAGTGTATTAAAGGAAAAATACAATGCTCCACTACGCAGTTCCTGCAGCTTTGTTCAAAAATTCCTATCTTCGGATTTAATTGCGTGGGTTGTGGTTTTTATAAGCCCACCAGTAGCTGATAGAATCAATCATATGATGTTCTGGAATAAGTTAAGCAACGCCTGTGCGGTAGCTTCTATTTGTTTGAGTTTGGCAGCCTGCGTACCGCTTGAGCAGCAGGGATATGCCACTTCGGGCAGTACGGCGCAGCAGTCCGTACGCTACGAAGACTATGTGTACGATAACAGTATACGCTCTGTGCAGTGTTACCGCGGCACCGGTGGACCGGAAGCAGTACTGGAACCTGCCGTTATTTCCATAGGCCAGGAGCAGCCTATTCTGCTTGAATTCGACCGCCTTAATGCCGGTCCGCAGCGGCTCGTGGCCAAGCTGGTGCACTGCAACGCCGACTGGACCCCTTCCGGACTGAATGATGCGCAGTACCTCAACGATTTCAACGAGTTCTTCATTACAGATGTACAGAACTCCATCAACACCCGCGTTCCCTATGTGCATTACCGCTTTCGGGTGCCGCGCGTGAAACTGAGTGGAAATTATGTGCTGCAGGTAAGTGAGGAGGGAGGAAATCTGCTCCTCACCAGGCGTATACTGGTATACCAGAACCTGGTAGCCGTGACAGCCAAACTCGGCATGCCAACCGGCCCGGAGGGGAGAGCAGCCCGCCAGCCCGTGGAGTTCAACGTGTTTTATAAAGACTATGCATTGGTGAATCCGGCGCAGGAGGTAAAAGCTGTCATGCGCCAGAATCACCGCTGGGACAATGCCAAGATATACCCGAGACCTGCCTTTGTGCGGGACGATCAGCGGCGACTAGAGTATGTATTTTTCGAGGCGAAGGATCACTTCCTGGGCTTAAGCGAGTTCCGTTCCTTTGATTCGCGCAGTATCCGCTTCAAAGGCTTAGGTATAGAGCAGATCAACCTGGAAGCTTCGCCTGTGCATATATTGCTACAACCTGAACGCAGCCGGGCTGGTGCAGCTTATAGCCAGGACCCCGACGCTGACGGCAAAATGTTGTTTGGCAACAGAGAGTATGGAAACTCAATCGTAAATGCTGACTATACCTGGGTAGATTTTGAACTGAAGACAGGAGAGGAGCAAGGCGAAGTATACATACAGGGTGGCTTGACTGACTGGCTGCTAAACGATGAAAGCCGTATGCGCTATGACCAGGAACAGCAGGCTTATAAAGGCAGGCTGTTGCTGAAGCAGGGATATTATAACTATTACTATGCGCTAAAGCCAGCCAACGGACAGGCAGCGGATGCCAGCTACTTTGAGGGAAGTCACTTTGCCACAGGCAACACCTACGACATCCTGATCTACTATCGTCCGCCAGGCTCCCGCGCCGACCTGCTGATCGGGTATGAGGAAGTCCTGTTCAACAACAGGTAATGAGACTGCATAAATACCCAGTTGTGGGTATTTCGGAAGCTGGGTGGTCGTTTTATCTTTGAGTATGACAATAGACTGGTAGGATCTGATTTATTTACTATAAACCTGTCTTCCCAATTACAAACATCAGTGACTATCAACTTTAAGTTTAGCGGTAAAGTCCATTGTTTACAAAAAAAGGCGGGAGAAATCCCGCCTTTCGTATTTTTTGAAATCGTGTGCTTTACACATTGAAACGGAAGTGCATGATATCACCGTCCTGCACCACATAGTCTTTGCCTTCCACGGCCATCTTACCGGCCTCCTTTATCTTGGCTTCAGTTTTGTACTCCTGGTAGTCCTTGAGCTTGATCACTTCTGCACGGATAAAGCCTTTCTCGAAGTCAGAGTGAATAACGCCTGCTGCCTGAGGTGCTTTCCAGCCTTTCTCGATTGTCCAGGCGCGTACCTCTTTCACACCAGCGGTAAAATAAGTGATCAGGTTGAGCAACTCGTAAGAGGCGCGGATCAACTTGTTCAGGCCAGACTCTTTCAAGCCATACTCAGCCAGGAACATTTCTTTTTCTTCCGGATCAGTCAGTTCTGCGATCTGAGCTTCGATAGAGGCAGAAATAAGAACAACCTGCGCATTCTCGTTTTTCACATGCTCTTCCAAAGCCTTCGAGTATTCATTGCCGTCGTTCATGGAGTTTTCGTCCACGTTGGCAGCGTAAATCACAGGCTTGTCTGTGAGCAGGTTCAGTTCGCTGATCGTTTCTTTATCATCTTCGGTAGCGTCAAGGCTTCGGGCGTTGAGGCCCTGCTCCAAATGGTTCTTGTACTTCTCGAGAGAAGCCAGTTCCTTTTTGGCTTTTGCATCACCCGCTTTGGCAGAACGCTGTACCTTGATCATCATTTTCTCGATGGACTCCAGGTCTTTCAGCTGCAGCTCCGTGTCGATGATTTCTTTGTCAGAGATCGGGTCTACTTTGCCGGCTACGTGTACAATGTTTGGGTCTTCGAAGCAACGCACCACATGGATGATGGCATCTACCTCACGGATGTTGGCCAGGAACTTGTTACCCAGACCTTCACCTTTACTGGCTCCTTTCACCAGACCGGCGATGTCCACAAACTCGATCACAGTAGGCAGTACACGCTGCGGGTTAACGAGTTCTTCCAGGATCTGGAGTCGCTCGTCAGGCACGGTGATGACGCCCACATTCGGTTCGATGGTACAGAAAGGGTAATTGGCAGATTCTGCCTTAGCGTTCGAAATAGCGTTGAACAAAGTGGACTTGCCCACATTTGGCAGTCCCACGATTCCGCATCTTAGTCCCATTTATCTTTATCTTGTTTTATATCAGGGCGCAAAGATACGAAATTTCAGTCAGTATAGGGTAGGGGCCAGGATGATAAAAAAAGCCCGTGCAGGAAACACGGGCTCTCGGTCGCTAAACTAAAAACGGGGAGACTATTCCCACTTCAGTTCTTCATCAAAAGACACCTCGGCATTGGCCACTGGTACCGGAGTTGCTTCGGCTTCAGTTGGGTTTTCGAGGGCGGCGAGGGCCTCTTCAGTCAAAAGTTCGGATTTAACGTGATCGATTGTGCCCTGTAAGGCTTCCATGAACTTCACAAAGTCCTCTTTGTAAAGGAAGATCTTGTGTTTCTCGTACGAGAACTCGTCATCCTTGAACTTGCGCTTGCTCTCTGTGATCGTCACATAGAAGTCGTTTGAGCGAGTTGATTTCACATCAAAGAAATACGTTCTCTTCCCTGCTCTTACTCTTTGGGAATAAATTTCTGCTTTGTCGTTGTTCTCTTCCACCGTGTTATAGACGTTAAATTCAACTTTCTGAACCTAAAGCTAACATATTGTTCTGATATATAAAAATTTTTGAATTTAAAATTTAGCCATTTTGTAGCCCTGCAGAGAATTAATTCTATATTTGCCACCGGACCAAATATAGTATAGTATGAATTTGCTTTCACTTATACTAGTATTTCTCTTTTCTATCAACTCCGGCACGGCCCTTTATTCTGCTGACGGCAAGGCTTCTTACTACGCCGACCGCATGCACGGACACCGAACTGCCAACGGGGAGCGCTACGACAAAACACAGCTCACGGCCGCTCACGCCACCTTACCGTTTAACACCTATGTGCAGGTGACCAATGTGCGCAACGGCAAATCGGTGGTGGTGCGCATCAACGACCGCATGGCACACAGCCGCCATCGCATCATCGACCTCTCCAAGGCGGCGGCACAGCAGATTGAGTTGATCCGGGAGGGAATAGCCTCTGTGCAGTTGCACGAAGTTCCGGATGATGGGCAACCCGAAATGACAACCGTCGTTTCTGAGATAAAGCCGACCGGAAAGAAATAACCCTGTACCTGTATGAAAAAGCCACTCACCCTAGCCGATGTTCAGAAATTTGAGAACATGGAATTTCTGGCCAAGCAGCTGGTCGAGGGCTTTATTACTGGACTTCATCAGTCTCCCTACCATGGCTTTTCAGTTGAGTTTTCGGAGCACCGTCTCTACAACAGCGGCGAAAGCACCCGCCATATCGACTGGAAAGTTTTTGCCCGTACTGATAAGCTGTTTGTAAAACGCTTTGAGGAAGAGACGAATTTGCGCTGCCATATCCTGCTGGATGTTTCCCCCTCCATGTATTATCCGGTAGAGAACCGAGGCAAACTGACCTTCAGTGTACTGTGTGCCGCTGCCCTGGCTACCTTGCTTCGTAAGCAGCGTGATGCCGTAGGCCTGGTGACATTTGCCGACACCATACGTCAACAAACCCCTGTTCGCTCCACGGCTTCGCACCTGCATACCTTGTTATTGCTGCTGCAAAAGCAGCTGGAGGAAGCACCAACCCGCGCCCAAACGGATGTAGCTTCTGTCATCCATCAGATAGCCCAGCAAATACCGAAGCGATCGCTTGTCGTTATCTTTAGCGACATGCTGGGTCAGCACGAAAACAGTGATGCCATATTTGCCGCGCTGCAACACCTGAAGCACCAGAAGCACGAGGTCCTGATCTTTCATGTGATGGATCGCCGTACAGAAGAAGAATTTGACTTTGCAGAGCGGCCTTACGTGTTTGTGGATGTGGAGACAGGGCAGGAGCTTAAACTACAGCCCTCGCAGGTGAAAGCCCACTACCAACAGGCCGTAAGCAACTACAAGCGCGAGCTCGAGTTGAAATGCGGTCAGTACAAGATTGACTTTGTGCCGGTGGATATCAGCGAACCGTTTGACAGGGTGTTGTACAGCTATCTGGTGAAGCGGGCGAAGGTGAGGTAGGGCTTACTTTAATTTCCCAAATCGATAATTGAAAGAGGCATTGATCTGTCTGATAAAGGCGTATGATTCCCTGTACTGGTAAAATGCCGGATCCTCCACTTCACTTACATTTCTGCGGTATTTCTGAAAAGGACTGCGGATGCTAATCCCTATGTTCGCTTTTTCATCTTTCAGAAAATGTTTGTTCAAGCTTAATGTACTCCAGGTATAGCCAGCCGTGCGCCCCTGTAACATCAGATTGGGAGAACTGTAACCGATGTTTCCGCTTGCACGCCAACCATTAGCAAAGCGGTAGCTGGCATTTGCCCTGGCATTATAGGTAAAACCTTCACGGTGCTGCCTGTTGTCCTCTATAGACGCCTTGTATATTACATAGTTGGCCATTGTGTTGACACTCAGTGTCAGGTTCTTCAGGAGAGTGGTATTGCCATTCAGGGACAAATTATACCTGCGATCTCGTCCCAGGTTGCCATAGGAGCTGCGGGCAACAGAATCTGAACCCAGGGTAGTAAAGTATTGAATCGCATCGTTTGTGAAATGATGAGCCAGGCTGGCGTTTAGGGATGTTCTGCTGATGAATTTGCTGTAGTCCAGCTGCAGTAAGTGGCTGGTGGCTGGGTCCAGGTCAGGGTTGCCATAGCTTATGTTGAGTGGGTCTGTTGCGTCAATGTATGGGTTCAGATCATAGAGGCCAGGTCGTTGTATTCGCTGACTGTATGATAGTCTCAGGCTCCCATTTTCCTGAAGCATACGAGTAAGGGTGATGTTTGGGAACAAGTTGAGATAACGCTGTTTTGCTCGTGTGTTAGAAGAGCGATAGTTAGCGGTCATCCTGGTATCCTCCAGCCTCAAACCTGTTTTGAGCCCCCATTTGTTTTTGCGCAGATTTAGCGATGCATAGGCAGCATGGGTGTCTTGCCTGTAGTCAAAGCTATTGCTCATGGTGGAGTCGAGTACAAACACCCCTGTTTCAGGTTGTAAGTTTTTATAGAAGAAGTCACTATTGTTCTCTTGTAAAATTGTTTTTATACCCAGCTCTAGTAATTGTTCACCAATTGGCTGAATGTAGTCTGCCTGCAGGTTGTACTCCCGCAGTCTGTCTCTGTTTTGTGTGGCACTCTGTCGGCCAGTATAATTTAGGATAGGCTGCAGCGTAAAGGCAGTCGCATTTTGGTTATCGCTGTCGATTAAGATCAGATCGAAGGAAAGACTGCGGGCATCGTTATTTTCAAAATTGCGCTGATAGCTTAGGCTGAGGTCTGCATTGCTGCCTTTGTTGTTGCCATTGTTTATATTGTGGTATGCCTCCGTTGTTTCGTCAGTATTATTTATTTGTTTAGCCTGCTGCGTGTGCCTATTTGAACTGTTATGTTTATTAAAGCCAAATGATGCCGTCAGCTGATCAGAGGGACTAAACTCCCAGGACAATTCCCCTCCGATGTTCTGTGCACGGCCAATTCCGCTTCCTGTACCCGTTTGTTCGAGTCTGCTTCCCCGTATTAGGTCTTGTCTGTAAAAGCTGCTGCTGTTGCATGGCCTGTTTGTGTAGTTGTTGCTATACCTGCCGGTTATACCAACCTTACCTGCTGTCGCCGTAAGTGTGGCGCTCCCATTGTAAGATTCCGGGTGCCCTCCAGCTAAATTGAGAGAGCCGTTATAGCCGCTGATAGTTCGATTGTGTGTGATGATGTTGATGATGCCACCTGCACCAGCCGCTTCATAGCGGGCAGATGGATTGGTGATGATTTCAATTTGCTTGATTGAACTGGCTGGTAGACTTTTCAGCACCTCCCCAGGATTGGAGGAAAAGAGCGCTGAACGCTTTCCGTTTACCAAGATCTGATAGCTTTCTTGTCCATTGAGCGTAATATTCTCCTCTGCGTCAATAGCCAGCATCGGCACTTTGCGCAGCATCTGAAAGGTGCTTAGCAGATTGACCTCAGGGTCTAGTGCTACATTGTAAGTTGTTTTGTCTGGGCTTTGTTCGATGAGTGGTTTTTGAGCAGTGATTTGTATCTCTTGAAGCTGGGTGGTGATGGGGGTAAGGTAGAGGGTGCCTAGATCTAATATGGGAGTTGAATAAAAAAAGGGTAAATCAACTACCCTATTTCTAAATCCGATATAGCTGATAACGACTTGGTAATGTTTGCCGGTTGGATAGGTTAAACTGAAGGCGCCGTTTTCGTTCGTTAGTGTACTTAGTATAATTTTTTCGCTACTCTTATCTTCTAGTACAATTGTTACATAACTAAGCGTGATTTTGTTTATAGTGTCATTAACAATTCCATTAATAGTTACTTTAGTGCTCTGTGCATACGCATTATTCCAAATGCTAAAAATAGACATATTAAATAGTAGCAATCCTATTGTTCTCACTAACTTTTGCTTGATAACCATTGATAGTTAGTAAAAAGAGTTAAGCAGTAAAACCTGATACATCCCTATCTCAATTATAGATGATAGGGATGTATCGGGTTAATATAATTATTATCGTCTTGGCGCGACAGGAGTAGGATTGCCTAAATTGAATGTTTCACCTAAAATTTCAAATCTCACATTCTGGAATGTTACATCAGAAACCAATCCTGTCATGTTTGCACTAGGGCAATCACCTGCTGGAAAATCAGTAACTAAAGTATGGCAACCTCTTGTTCTTCCATTTCGAACAGGCAATGTTAGTGTGGCCGTTTGGTCTTCAAACGTTCGTGTTAATCCTGGTACAGGATCTCCACCTTTTCTTGCTTGACCCTGATTTATACAGCCTGTTTCAACTACAGCTGTATAGTGTACTAAAACTTCAACTGAGCTAATATTCCCAAGTCCTGCAAAGTCTACACAAATTTCTAGATTTGTTCCTAGGTCTCTAGCGGTAGGTGTTTGCTTTACTACTAGATTTTGTGCAAACACATCATTAAATGCAAACAGCGCGATAAGCGCAATGGCGAAACTAAATACTCTTGCTTTCATAATTGGTTTGTTTATGGTTAATTTATTGATTGCTATAAATAATCTTGCATGAAATATTGAACAGTAGAACTCCGACCAGTGCAATTTTGCAGAGGAGTTTATGTGTAAATAATCATATATGTGATTAATGATTCTTCAGCTGGAGTTGAGGTAACAATAATACAATGTAATTGTTTTCATAGGAGGGGGTGCTGTGGTTAGTTGTTTTGCATTACGCGTATAAACTAATGTTTATACATGGGTGATCAGGGACTGCTGACCGTAAATGGGTGCAACAGCATAAGTTGATAGAGCTAAAATTGCTCTGCAATAATTTAAATATGAAATGCGAATAATATAATCGCTAAGCGTTTATGTGAATGTATACGCTAGCTTTTAGTATTATATTATCGTTGGAAGAGATTATGTAGCTGACGGGCAGCAAAGAAGGGTAAACAGCTCAATTAAAAATGTAAACAAATATTCTGTTTTTGTATATAAAATTCAATAAACTAGCAATAAATTTATATTTATGATCGTTAATTCTTTCATTTGTTTAATGTTAGTGACTAGTCTGGCATATTGTCCAGCGACTGCCACAGGTACTTACACGCTATTGTGCGATAAGGCCGCCAGTTTTCAGCTATCCGCAGCATGGTAGCTTTCAGCACCTTGCCTGTCTCCTCAATAGCATAGTGTCTTTTCATGGCATTCTGTATACCTAAGTCATCTACGGGCATCACATCAGGGCGCTCCAAAGCAAACATCAGCAGCATCTCCACCGTCCAGCGGCCTATACCTTTGATCTGCGTCAGGTGCTGTATCAGGGCTTCGTCCTCCATGGCATCTATAAGCGCATGTTCTAAGTTTCCACCTTGCGCAAAAGCCGCCACATTGCGCACATAACCGATTTTCTGAAAGGAGAGCCCTGCCCCTCTGAGGGTTTCATCCGGAGTTTCAAGCACCAGGTGAGGGTGCGGGTAGTTGTCAGGGAATAGTTCTTTGAAGCGCCCAAAGATGGTGGCTGCGGCTTTGGTGCTGAGCTGCTGGGATACAATGGCACTGAGCAGCCTGAAGTAAATGTCCTCTGATCCGGATGATTTAATTGGTCGGCCCTGCTCCAAGATTTGAGCCATGACCAGATCTTGGCTGAGTACCTTCAGCACTTCAGGTGAAAGGAGGTATTGGGTGTTATCTAAGGCCATGGCAGCGATACAGTTAGTTTAAAAGCAGTTATAACAGGTGACGGACTAAACCGCCACCTGCTTTTTATTGAGACTGTGTAGCACCTGCAGCACATGCTGCAGCATTTCTTCACTCACATCCAGATGCGTGACAAAACGGATCATCTGCGGGCCGAAACTGCTGGCACGTATCTGTTGCTCTGCCAGTGCGGAGACAAAATCAACATCCTTATACCTGTCGTTGAGCTTGAAGATGACGATGTTCGTCTCCACTGGCATCACGTAGTCCACGTAGTCTGCTTCCTGCAGCACCGCCTCCAGCTGCTTAGCCTTCTGGTGGTCTTCTGCCAGGCGCTCCACATGGTGGTCCAGCGCATAGATGCCGGCGGCTGCCAGGTAACCACCCTGCCGGATACCACCACCCAACACCTTGCGGATGCGGCGTGATTTTTTGATGAATTCTTTCGTGCCAAGCAGGAGGGAACCAACCGGTGCACCCAATCCCTTCGAGAGACAGATCGAAATACTGTCGAAGTAAGTACCGTACTCCTGCGGGTTCTCACCAGAAGCTACCAGGGCATTGAACACACGGGCACCGTCCAGGTGCAGGGCGATGCCGTGGCGCTTGCATACCCCGGAAATAGCCGCTATCTCAGGCAAGGTATAGTAGGAGCCGCCGCCTTTGTTGCAGGTGTTCTCCAGGGCGACGAGGCGGGTAGGAGGGTAATGAATATTGTCCGGACGGATATGGGCTTCTACCTGCGCAGGGGTCATTTTGCCGCGCTCGCCATGCACCAGTGCCACCGAGGCACCAGAGTTGAACATGATGCCGCCCCCTTCATACTGGTAAATGTGGGCTGTAATATCGCAGATTACTTCCGTCATCGGCTCGGTATGGGCCTTGATGGCAATCTGGTTGGTCATGGTGCCGGAGGGGCAGAAAAGGCCGGCTTCCATCCCAAAAAGGGCTGCAGCTTTTCGTTCCAGGGCGTTTATGGTCGGGTCTTCTTCGTACACGTCGTCGCCTACCTGGGCGGCAAACATGGCCTGCAGCATGGCAGGAGTGGGCTTTGTGACGGTGTCGGAGCGGAGATCTGTTATGTTCATATCGAATTTGATGCTAGAAATACTTTACTTTGTAAAAATAATAACTTACTTTTGCCCTTCAAATTTAAATTTTGCAACGATGGGAGTTACTAGACTTAAAAGAAAAGACCGTAAGAATAAGGCAAGAGCAAACAACAAGGTTGCCAGAATTAAGCAATTGCTTTTAACGCCAGTTATCAAGAACGTGGACATGGACGAGCTGCGTGCTCAGTTCGGTGAAGCGCCTAAGAACAAGAAGGAAGAAGAAGCTTCTGCTGAGTAGTCTTTTACGGCAAAGTAAAACCATCTGCCTGCCAACGCTGTGAGAGCTTCGGTTGGCGGGTTTTCGAAAGACTTCAAAGTGTGCTTGCACTCGCAGGCACGCTTTTTTTATGCCCTTTTGCCAAGCTCGATCACCTGCAGATCGCGCAACTGCCCATTGTCGATGGCAAAGCGTACCATGGTGCGCACCTTGTGAAAGCCGTGCCTGCCAGCCGCACCCGGATTGATGTGCAGCAAATTATTCAGGTTCTTGTCGGTCATGATCTTGAGGATGTGCGAGTGACCGGTGATGTAGAGGCCCGGTGGATTCTTCCTGATTTCCTGCCTTATATCCGGATGGTATTTGCCCGGATACCCCCCGATGTGTGTCATCAGCACATCCAGTCCGTTGACGTTGAACCGCAGTACCTTCGGGTAGAGCGAGCGGATGTCCTGTCCGTCAATGTTGCCGTACACGCCCCGAAGGGGGGCCACCTCACTGAGACGCTCCGCTACCATGGCAGTGCCAAAATCACCGGCATGCCAGATCTCGTCCCGGTCGGCCAGGTGCCGCAGGATCTGATCGTCCATATAGTCGTGCGTGTCAGAGAGGAGGCCTATTTTCATGCTATACCTTGTGTGCTTATACCTTCCAGGTTTCAGGTGATTGACGCCATTCAGCCAGGGTCGGCATGGCTGACTCCGGGATATAGCCGTTTTGCATGGCAGCTTCGGTCAGCGCCTGGTAATCGCTGAGACAGTGCAGCGGTATACCTGCTTCATTGAAGTTATCTTCAGCCAAAGCGAAGCCATACGTAAAGATGGCTGCCATACCGATCACATTGCCGCCAGCAGACCGCACTGCTTCTGCAGCCTTCAGCGAACTGCCACCTGTCGAGATCAGGTCTTCTACCATGACCACTTTTTGACCGGAGATAAGCTTACCTTCGATCTGGTTGGCCATACCGTGGCTCTTTGGCTGCGGCCGCACGTATAGGAAAGGCATTTCCAGCAGATCGGCGACCAGTGCTCCCTGTGCTATGCCTGCTGTGGCTACTCCTGCGATGGCTTCAGCCTCCGGAAAGTTTTGCTTGATCATTTCAGCCAGCTGCTGCTTAATGTAGCTCCGGATGTGTGGGAAGGATAAAGTTACGCGGTTATCGCAGTAGATGGGTGAGTTCCAGCCTGAGCTCCATTTAAAGGGCTGTTCTGGTCTCAATTTCACGGCCTCTGTTTCCAGCAGGAAAGAGGCAACCTGGTGTGCTGTCGTCTGATTATCCATGGCCGAATTTAAGAAATATTTCCCCTTTTTACCGACCTGTATTTTCTTTACAGCGAAATATTAATTGATTTGTGTAAATTTCAAGCCTGATACACGAGCACCTTACCCTATGAACGTTTTTATTAACGATATTCCGCTTATCCTCAAGAAATCAAACGAGAAGGTATACCGTCATCACTATGACCTGGTGCTCGATGCCGACAACCACTTCACCTCCAAAGATCTGGTAGGGGATGTGCTCATCAAACGGGCCGACCCGCAGTTAATAGATCGTATTGTTCGGCTTATGGAGGTGAAAAAGCTGAAAAAGCTGAACTCCCTGACATTGGTCGCCAACAAGAAAAAGCAGTTGATCGAGCACCTCAAAGATCAGTTCAAGATCGTGAAAGCCGGAGGCGGACTGGTGCTGAAAGACGGAAAGATCCTGATGATCTACCGCCTGGGCGTGTGGGATCTTCCTAAAGGCAAACTGAACAAGGGCGAGAAGACGCAGGACGGTGCTGTGCGCGAAGTGGAGGAGGAGTGTAATATCTCGGTAGAGGTTTTAAGCAAACTCCCTAAAACCTGGCATTCCTATGCCTATAAAGGCAAGAAGATCCTCAAGAAGACGAGCTGGTACCTGATGGAATGTACCGATGACAGCCTGATGAAGCCACAGGCGGAAGAGTTTATTGAGGAAGTGCGCTGGATGACACCCGAAGAGGCCATGGAAGTGCTACCCAAAGCCTACACCTCCATTGCCTTTATTGTGCGGGAATATCTCCAATCGCTGAAATCTGGAAAGGTATAAACTCATCTACATTACCACCAAAGCGGTGAATTTCGCGGATGATCGTGGAGCTGATGGCCGCCAAAGCTGGTGATGTGATCAGGAACACGGTCTCCAGGTCTTTGTTGATGTGACGGTTGGCCTGGGCTATCGTGTTTTCATATTCGAAGTCGGTTGTGTTGCGCAGTCCGCGTAGCAAAAAAGTAGCCCCTACTTCACGGGCAAATTCTGCTGTAAGCCCTTTATAGGAACGAGCCGTAATATTGGGCTTATCTTTAAAAACCTCTCCGATAATATCCACCATTTTGTCTACCGGTATGTAGCGCTGCTTGCTGCTGTTGTTGCCGATGGCAATGATAATCTCATCAAACATTTTAGAACCACGCAGCACCACATCCAGGTGGCCATTGGTAAAGGGGTCAAACGAACCTGGGAAAATGGCGACTCTTTTCATGTTTAATCTTGAATGAGTGAATTAGTGACTGAGTGAATGGAGGAAATTGTTAATTGACAATCGATCTGTGGAGTTTTTTTAATACTGAAACGGGGTTCTGAGCCTATACCTAACGTTTTCTTGAAGAATCATGCTGATTTTAATTGAATTTAGCAATTAACAATTAGCAATCAGCAATTAACAATCAATCAAACTACTCACAGAAGTGCAGGCTGAAGAGTTCAAAGTAGCGGTGATCAAACAGGTCGTCGAATTTGTAGCTGTAGCCTACATCAGCAGGGCGTTTGCCGAAGCGTACCTGCCGGATGTATTTTTTGAGCATGTTGAACAGGCTTGAGTCAGGGGTGATATCGCCCCAGGCGGTGATCGTTTCCTGCTCGGGATTCATCTTCTGTTCCTGCATCACAAAGATGACGAAATAGATGAAGTCTTCCGGGCTCAGGTAATGGAATACGTTACAGAACTGCAGCCCGTTTTCATCTACTACCAGCACGGTGACATAATTCCGCTCCACAAACAGGTGCATGAAGCGGCCTGCATTACGGTCGGTCTGGTGCAGCACACTCTTGATCAGGGAGCTGGTCTGGTGGGTAAACTGAACCGTACGCTCCGGGAAAACGCTTTGGGCCATCCTGTAAATCACCCCATCGATAGCAAAGATATTAACAGCATCCAGCCCGAAGGTGCGGTTGTAAAGAATGACATGCTGCTGTGGGTCGAGGTTGCTGTGCAGGCGCAGGTAGTCTTCCTGGTGAGCCGGGTCAAACAATGTTTCCGGTACAAGGGTGAAGAACTGATTGCTCACGCTGATGCGGACATCCAGCCAGCGCTGCTCCTGCAGGATAGGACTTTGGTCGGCAATCAGGCGCAGCTGCTCTGCTATCTGAAGCGGCGTGAATACCGTGATGAGCTCATAATCTTCCAGCGCGACAAACTTGTTACGCTCCACATCGGCAACGGCCAGGCGCATGGCTTTGGAGCTGATGGCAATGTACAGGTTACAATTGCCAGCCTGCGAAAGCTTAAAAGCCTCATCCTGTATCTGGTAAGACAGCCGAAAGTGCGTGTTGATGGTGTTCAAGGTATATGAGCTCCAGGTAATACTATATTGTGCTATGCAAGTATACTAAAAATATAGTAAAATGATCATGCTTGTACGAAGCGATGTGGCATCCCGAACAGATCATCCAGTGAAAACAGGTAATGCAGCACATGGTGTTTATCAGCCAATGGAATCTGCCGGATCTCGTCCAGACTTAGAAAGGCCACCTCTTCAATCAGCTGCTGCTCGGGACTCGCTTCCGGATCTATACCTTTTACCAGTTCACCGCCTGTCAGTTCCAGTTCAAAAAACAGCTCAACAGCCTGAAGCGGCTCCTCGAGGAATTCATTTACGAAAAGGAAACGCTTTACTTTCGTCTGCAATCCGGTTTCTTCCAGCACTTCACGCACCAGACAGGCCTCTACAGTCTCGCCATATTGCAGCCCACCGCCAGGCGGAGCCCAGAAAGCTTCATTGTTGAGTGTTGGTTGATGGCGCACGAGCAGAAGCTTGTCGTCCTGCAGGCAAATGCCGCACACGCGCAGCCTTACTTTACCGGCATAGGCGGCGGCATTGGGGTTTAGTGTGTTCATGTTTGCGATAGCGGGGTATAGGTGGTAAATTTACAAAATGATTCAGACCTATAACCCCGATTTCCGGGCAGATATAAAAGAAAAGCTGGAGCGCCAGGAGTTTATGAAGCTCATGGGCTTTGAAGTGACCAAAATAGAAGTAGGCAGAGTAGAAGGTGAATTGGTGCTGGAGCAGAAGCACAAGCAGCACAAAGGATTCGCGCATGGTGGGGTGATCGCTACCCTGGCCGACATTGTGGCGGGTTTTGCCGCCGTAAGTCTGGTGCCGAAGGGCCACCATGTGGTAACAGCGGAGATCAAGGTGTCTTACTTCCACCCGGGTGTGGGTGACAAGCTGCTGGCCAAAGGCTACGTGCTGAAGCAGGGGCGCAAACTTAAATTTGTGAGGCAGAGGTATATGTGATAAAAGGTGCGCAGGAGCCCCTTCTGATCGCCAAAGCCAGTGCCTCCATGGCCAACATTGCACCAGAAGAGTTGAGGAGTTAAATGATGCGTCCAGTAGAGGCACTTAGAACAAGTTTTCCGTTTGAGCCTACCCAGGACCAGGCGCGGCTCTTTGCCAAGCTTGATGAATTTATAATGGACTCAGAAGCCGAGAAATCGGTATTTCTGCTCAAAGGCTATGCCGGTACAGGTAAGACCACGGTCGTGACGTCGCTGGTGAAGATACTTCGCACCTTTGGGTATAAATATGTGCTGCTGGCTCCAACTGGTCGTGCCGCCAAGGTGATGGCTTCGTACAGTGGCCGCAAAGCGTTTACCATCCACAAAAAGATTTACCGGCAGACAGCTAATCCTTACTCCGAGGGATTGTCTTTTACCCGCATGCCAAACAAATCGGACAAGACTTTTTACATCGTGGATGAGTCTTCGATGATCTCGGATGACAGCGGCTTTGGGCAGAACGGTCTGCTGCAGGACCTACTCGGCTACGTGTTTGAGAACAAGAGCAACAAGCTGCTGCTGATCGGCGATACGGCCCAGTTGCCTCCGGTGAACCAGACGCTGAGTCCGGCCTTAAATGCGGATTATCTGAAGCACAATTTCCGCTGCCAGGTGCACGAATTGGAGTTGCGCCAGGTAATGCGACAGGCGGAGGCCTCCGGTATACTCATGAACGCCACGCAGCTGCGGAACCAACTGCAGAGTGACAAGCCTGATATCAAACTGCACACCAAAGGCTGGCGCGATATTTACCGCATGACAGGTGAAAAGCTGGAAGACGGTCTGCGCTACGCTTATGATAAATTCGGTATCGAGAACTCCATCGTGATCTGCCGCTCCAACAAGTCTGCCAACTTATACAACCAGCACATCCGGCGGCAGATTTTCTTCTCAGAGGATGAGATCGGGGTGGGGGACTTCCTGATGATCGTGCGTAACAACTATTTCTGGTTGCCTAAGGAGTCTAACATCGGTTTTATGGCGAACGGTGACTTTGTGGAGATCACCAAGATCATCCGCTACGAGGACATGTACGACCTCCGGTTTGCCGATGTTCGGGTGCGCTTTGTCGATTACCCGGAGGAGGAAGAGCTGGAGGTGAAGATCATGCTCGACACCCTCTATACCGATGCACCAGCACTGCCAGCCGACCAGAACAAGAAGCTCTACGATGCGGTGCTGCAGGACTACCTGGACATTAAAAACAAGCGGGAGCGCTCCAAAGAGATGAAGCAAAACCCTTACCTGAATGCGCTGCAGGTGAAGTTTGCCTATGCCCTGACCTGCCACAAGGCGCAGGGCGGCCAGTGGAAAGCGGTGTTCGTGGACCAGGGATTTCTGAAAGACGAAATGGTGAACGAGGAGTTTGCCCGCTGGCTTTACACGGCCCTCACCCGTTCGTCAGAAGAGCTTTACTTGCTGAACTTTAGCAAGCAACTATTGGTTGACTGATATATTTGGAAGGTTCACCAAAACGTTAGAACTTAACAACGGACGAATCGTAACAGCATTAGCTAAACCCTTTATACTTATGAAAAAATTAATCCTTTCTTTTGCAATGGCAGCACTGGTAGCCGGTGGTGCCGTAGCGCAGCAAGGTCCTGCAAAGCAAACTGCCGCTCCGCAGGCACAGGCCAAATCCGGTCCTGCCATAACGTTTGAGTCCACCGAGCACAACTTCGGTGATATCGCGCAAGGCGATGTGGTGGAACATACCTTCACTTTCACCAACACAGGTACACAGCCGGTAATCATTGACCGTGTGGATGTAACCTGCGGTTGTACATCACCTGCCTGGACCAAAGAGGCTGTGATGCCAGGTAAGACTGGTTTTGTGAAGGCAAAGTATAACAGCGCCGGTCGAATGGGACAGCAGAAGAAAGCTATTACGATCCATTCCAACACAGGTGAGCCAACCTATGTTTACATCGTAGCCAATATCAAAGAAAAGCCTGCGTCTTCCGCGAAAGCGCAGTAAGCAGCTATACTCTTTTTAAACAGAAAGGCTCCCGGTTATCTGCCGGGAGCCTTTCTGTTTAAAAAAACTTCCTATACGTTATAATGCTTTGAGAATGGCATAAAACAAAGCGGCCCAACCAACTATCAGGGCGGTACCGCCAATTGGCGTAATAGCGCCCAGCCATGTAATACCCGTCATCGTCAAGGTATAGAGGGAGCCTGAGAAGATGATAATGCCGATCAGGAATGCCCAGGCGGCAATCTGCAGGGCAGGGTGCTCTATTTTGAAGAGCAGCAGGCCCACCGCCAGCAGGGCCAGGGTATGGTACATCTGGTATTTCACGGCCGTTTCAAAAGTCTCGACACGGTTGGTGGCGCGCAGCATGGGAGCCAGGGCATGCGCTCCGAAGGCTCCGATCATCACACTAAGTGCGCCAAAGGCACTGGCTATTAGGAGTATGGCTTTTTGAGTCACAGTAGAAGATAGTTTGGTTTAATCGGGTGCTAATTTCCGACATAAATCAACCAATTCATAATTCCCGGTACAGGTTCGGGTAATCTGATATCAGACCGTCTACACCCATCTGTTTTAACCGCTGCATCTCCTGCAGCTCGTTAATGGTCCAGGGAATTACCTTCATGCCTTTTGCTTGGCAATCTTTGATCAGCTTTGGCGTCACCAGCTTGTAGTAGGGACTGTAGATGTCAGGTATAAATCCCAGGGCTTCGAGATTCTTGTTCAACCCTTTCACGTTTTCAACCAACAGCGAAGTCTTGATGTGCGGATAGCTTTGTCGCAGCACCTGCAGCGTACGCACATCAAAGGACTGTATGATTACCCACTCTGCTATACCTGCTTCCTCGATCACGCCCATCAGCAGTTCCACAAATTCCTCAGGAGCGGGATGCAGCTTTCCGTCGCCGCTGGGCTTCGATTTGGTTTCGATGTTATAGTATACCTGTGGCCGGTCTTTTTGCTGCAGGTAGGTTTGCACCGAGTCGATCAGGTCGGAGAGGAGGGGTTTGTAGGCAGGGAGCTTCTCCTGCTGCGGAAACTTGTCATAGAATTTAGTACCCGCATCGAATGTTTTAATGGTAGCATAGTCCATCTGGTAAAGCACATACCTGCGCTTGTCGGCTGCAGGTATTTCACTGCCGTCGGGCAGGAGGTCATGCTCTGAGTTGATGTAGGGGTCGTGGGAGAGCACCACCTGCTTGTCTTTGGTGATGTGCGTGTCCAATTCCAGGGTGGTCACGCCCAGGTCGAGCGCCCGGATCATGGCCGGAATGGTATTTTCAGGCATTAGTCCGCGGGCGCCCCGGTGACCTTGCAGGTCAAAAGCAGGCAAGTGCCGGGCAGTTGTGTCAGGTATAGCGCCTTGTTGTGCAGGCATGGTGCAGGAGCTTATCAGGTATAGAAAGGAGGCAAAAAGCAGGTTTTTGTGCATGCGGAGTTCTTTTCAGCAAAAAAAGCGCATGGGCAGGTATGGCTATACCTTTTAGCCGTTAACAAATCATTAATTCTTTTACCTGCCTTCAGCCTATTTCAACTGCTACTTATTCGTCTTCGCCTTCCAGCGCTTCGATCACCTGCTCTTCAAATTCGTCCTGGCTATCATATTGGGTGAACTCAATGGTTTTGCCTTTGTGCTTCAGCTCCTGTACCACGTCCAGCGCCACCACCAGCGGTTCCATTTCACGGCCAATCAGAGTAGCATCCCAATCAGGGCCGAGCAGCAATTGGTCGCCATACATACCTACGCACCAGTTCTCCAGAAACTCTACCAATGTAATAGACTCTGGCTTGTAATCCGACCAGTCGTCTTCGGCACAGGATTTGGCGCCTTCCGCATTGGACCAGAACAGGATCACCTCTGCATCTTCGTACTCAGCAGAACTGGAAGTAGCCCAGGTATCGTCGTGTGTCAGGCCCCAAACGCTCTCTGTCTCAACGATGCGCTGGATGAATTTTCTGTAATTGGCTTCCATGTTTTCGTTGGTATTCTCTTGCATGGTGATGGATGGTTTAGCGTGAAAAGATCGTCTAAGGTATGATTATTTGTTGTAATTCCGTGCTCCGAATATGCCGCTGCCGACGCGTATGAAGGTACTGCCCTCAGCCAAAGCGAGTTCCCAATCCGAGGTCATGCCCATCGAGATTTCTCTGAAGTCATCATTGGCAATAAAGAACGTTTCTTTCAGTTTCTCAAAGTATCCCCGCAGCGTCCGGAATTCACCCCGGAGTTTTTCCTGGTCATCTGTATTGGTGGCGATGCCCATTACTCCTGTGATACGGATAAAGTGCATGTTGCGGTACTCTTCGCTTTGCAGCAGGGCTACTGCCTCCTCATAGGTCATGCCATACTTGGTTTCTTCATCGGCGATGTCGAACTGCAGCATGCAGTTGACAGGTAGGGTGCGGTTAAACTGCTCTGCTCTTTTATTGATTTCTACCAGTAGTTTGAGGCTGTCCACGGACTGGATGGTGTCGATGAACTGGGCGATCTGCTTCACCTTATTTGTCTGCAGGTGTCCGATGAGGTGCCAGGCGATGTCGTGCGGCAATTGATCCCGCTTCTCCAGCAGCTCCTGTACCTTGTTCTCACCAAAAATGCGGTGGCCAGCGTTATAAGCTTCCATAATCATTTCGGGCGGATGCGTCTTAGATACAGCTACCAGACGGCAGGGCGTGTCACGCAGTTTCTCATCAAAAAAGCGAATGTTATCAGCAATTGCAGACATAGTTTTATGTGGTGTGTTCAATATCAATATCGTACTTGTATAAGTCAGGTATAGCTGTTGGCCAGCAGCAGCTATACCTGGGAGCTGAAGCTAATTAAAGGTATGGCAGAAAGCCTGCTCAAAACTATACTCTCTGATACTCTAAACCCGAACTCCTCAACTCCAAAACTCTTAAACTCCTTTAATCTTCCAGCACATTGGTCATAAAGGTATTCTTAAGCGTCATCCAGCCAACAAGCAGCAGCAAGGCCCACTTTAGGTATACCTGGTAGTAGTCGTACGTGTCGCGGAAGCGCTTCTCCCGGACCTCCGTCTTCTCGAACTGGTCGATGTTCTGAAATACCTCCTGCAACCCGTCACGGGAATCAGCTCTGAAAAATCGTCCTTCACCGGTTTCAGAGATTTCACGCAGGCTTTTTTCGTCTAACTGCGTTTCTACTAACAAGGTTTTGCCATTGGCATCCACGTCGTAGGGCACAAGCCCGTCTTTCCCTATACCTATGGTGTATACCTTGATCTGGTGCGCGTAAGCCAGACGGGCAGCCATGGTGGGGTCGAGGCTACCGGCTGTGTTTTCTCCGTCACTGATCAGGATGGCTACCTTACTCTTGGCATTGGAATCACGCATCCGGTTGATGGCCACCGCCAAGGCACTACCGATGGCCGTGCCATCATTCGGGATCATACCGTTTTCGATGGAGCGGATGCTTTCGCGTAATAGTTCGTAATCGGTGGTGAGTGGAGCCAGGGAGTAGGCGTCGCCGGCAAATACCACCACCCCGATGCGATCGGCTACGCGACCGTCAATGAAGTTAATGGCAACGTCTTTGGCAGCTTCGAGTCTGCTTGGCTTGATGTCCTGTAGTTCCATGGATCCTGAAACGTCCAGCACCAGCACGATGTCTATACCTTCGGCGGTTTGCTCTACCTGCTCATTTATACGCTGCGGTCGGGCCAGGGCCAGTAGCACCAGCATCACAAACAGCATGTAAACCACATCAGGTATAAAGCGCAACAGACTCGACCACTGCCAGCGTACTGTGCCTTCAAACATGGCCATATCCAGCTTGCTGCGTGACTTAAAACGGAGCAGGCCCTTGATCAGGAAGAGGAGGGGTACCACCGGCAGGGCATACAGCACCAGTGGGTATACCCAGTCAAAAGAGCGCATCGTGCTCAGGCTAAACCATTCCAGGCTGAGCCAGTCCAGCATGTCATCGGTTATTCCTGGCATTTCCTGTTATTTCGCGATGTGTTTTATAACGGCTTCTGGCAAAGCGTCGCAGCATGCCCAGGGCCTGGTTTGTTTCCTGGTCCGGTTCGGCCGTTACGTTGCCGTAAATGGCTTTGTCGCACAGGCGTAGCGCCACGTTCACCTGTTCGTCGTCGTTGTAATACTCCACAATTTCTTTTGTCGTGAACGAGTTGATGGCGCTTCGCTCCAGTTTAGTCAGGTAGTTTTTCCAAAGGGCCACCGCTTTCTCCATACTCGATGGCACACCCGTTTTCACGAAGCGGTCGACGTGGGAGTTATACCTGGAGTTGAAATACAGGTGGTCTTTGCGAAGTCGGTAGAGCTGGTATTTTGTTTTGATCGTTTGCCCGAACACCAGCCATACCAGTGTAATGAATGCTGCAATGGTGACGATCCAAAGTACCAGCACAGGCCAGTCGAACCGTTCCTCGACCTGTGCCAGGGTGGTCTGAGTGCGCAGCTGCAGCGGCGTGGATACCTCCTGCACCAGCTGCCGCAATACCACCGACTGCCTTGGCGATACTACCTGCAACGTGTCAGCACCCCGTAGCACAATGGCCGGCAACTCAAGCGACTGAACAGGTGAGGTATCAAAAGTGCGCAAGGTATACACGGTGCTGTCCGTGCTGATGCCTGCGCGTGTAGTGGTCGGGTAGAACTCCTGCCGCACCAACTCGAAGGGTGCAAAATTATAACTGGAGTCTGGCAGGATGACTTCCTGAGCCGCCGGGTGCCGGTGCACCAGGGTATAGCGCACGAGCTCCCCGATATGCACGGAGTCCTTGCTGAAGCTGCCAGCCGGTGGCAGCAACTGCTGTGCCTGGGTACTTAGGGTAAGCAAACAAAAGAGTATAAGCAGGGAGTTACGCACTTTTCTTGGATGTTCGGTTACGGAGGCGGAATAGGTTCACCAACTGCATCACATAGTCTTCATTGGCCTGTATGGCCAGATAATTGGCCTGGTACTTCTGGCAAATCCGGATCACCCTGTCCTGGTTCTGTTTGTACTGGGCAAAATAATGCTCTTTGAATTCTGCGCCTGAGGTATTGAGCCAGATTGTCTTGCCCGTCTCCTTATCGACCACCGGCACAATGCCCAAGCTTGGCATATTGCGCTCACGCAGGTCGAGCAACTGTATCACGATCAGGTCATGCCGCTTTGCCAGCATGGCCAGTTCCTTCTCATAGTTTACATCAATGAAATCGGAGATAAGCAGGATAATGCTGCGGCGCTTTACGATATCGAGTGTAAGCTTGATGCCGGCTGCCAGATTGGTTTTAACTGATTTGGGATTCAGCTCGTGTAGCGCCTTGATCAAGGTATATGCCTGTTCTATACCTTTGGCGGGCTTGATGTATTTCTCTTTTTGATCACTGAAGCAAATGATGCCGATCTGGCTTTGCTGGCGGGCGGCGGCAAGGGCAAGCACCCCACAGATCTCTTTGCCAACATCCAGTTTGTGCTGACGGCCGGTACCCACGGTCTGGGAGGCGCTTACGTCCAGCATCAGAAACACCGACTGCTCTTTTTCCTCCCGGTAGGTTTTCACGAAGGTGCCATGCCCCTTGGCCGATACGTGCCAGTCGATCGAGCGCACATCGTCGCCGTACTGGTAAGCGCGCACGTCATCAAACTCCAGGCCTGTTCCTTTAAAAACAGAGTGGAAGTCACCCTGCATCTGGGTGTTGATGGCTTTGCGTATGCGTATCTCGTACTTGCGCAGCTTTTGAACAAGTTCCTTCATAAGGGTAGGGGCTTTGCCTCAGATTTTAAAATTAGGACATATTCCCGTAATATTACATTCGTGAAACGAATTTTATACCTACTTTCCTTTGTCGTGCTGACTGGCTGTGGCCAGAGCAGCGAAAAGCGACCTGCTGACCTGCTGCCTGAGCAGAAGATGGTGCAGATCCTGGCCGACGTGCATATTGCCGAAGCCCGCATCGAAAACCATGTCCTGTACCCGGACACCGCCCTGATGGTCTTCAACAAAGAACAAAAGCAGATCCTGGCGCAGCACGGGGTAGAGGAAGAAGACTTCAGGAAAACCTACCGCTACTATCTGAACAACCTCGGGCAGATGGACCGCCTCTACGAAATCATCCTGGACACCCTGAGCGTACGGGAAGCCAGGCTCCGCTCTATTGATACAACAGGAGCTGAGCCTGGCCGCAGACCCAGACCCATACTGGAGGGGATGCAGGAGGCTTATTAATTTAAATCAGTTTACTTCCGTTTGGTACTGGTCCGGCCGGTTGCGCCAGCACGATATCCCCGTTCTCGTCTGAAAAGCCTGTCACCAATACCTCCGACATGTATTTACCGATCTGCTTGTTACCCAGGTTGGTCACACACAGGACCTGTTTCCCAGGCAGTTCAGTTAAGGTATAGTGCTTTGTGATCTGGGCGCTTGATCTTTTCATGCCTAACGGACCCAGGTCAATCAGGAGTTTATAGGCAGGCTTGCGGGCTTCCGGAAACTCTGTGGCCTCCACAATGGTGCCTACCCGGATATCTGTTTGT
The DNA here is from genome assembly GCF_058932855.1 of Pontibacter sp. LHS1. Taxonomy (NCBI): domain Bacteria; kingdom Pseudomonadati; phylum Bacteroidota; class Cytophagia; order Cytophagales; family Hymenobacteraceae; genus Pontibacter; species Pontibacter sp. LHS1. The sequence continues at coordinate 40,413 of NZ_JBZYWF010000002.1, read as the reverse complement.
TCAAAATGTTGCCATGAAATGGTCGGCATGGCCTGTGCGGGTGTATGCATGTTGCTGTCTGTTTTTCCCACCCAAGTTACAGATTTTGCTTTAAAAAATGGCCTGTTACGCCTGGAGCTGTGCGCCACGGTAACATTAGGCCTATACCCGCGTATCCTATGCAACTGGCTTTCTTACTGTTAAAAGAGCTAAAAGTATAAGCCTGTTAAAGCTATTGCAAAACCTTAAAACTATGAAAAGAGAATCCGGAGCTAGTTTACCCGTGTGGGTGGAGAACATATCGATGCCTGTTACCAACCCCCTCGTCGACAACATAAGATGTGATGTATGTGTTGTCGGCGCAGGTATAGCAGGCGTTACGACGGCCTACCTGCTGGCCAAAGAAGGGCGTGACGTGGTGCTGCTGGAGGCCAAAGAGATAGGCGGGGGAGAAACCAGCCGCACGACGGCTCACCTTTCCAACGCACTTGATGAGCGATTCGACGAACTTATCCGGCTTTTTGGAGAGGACGGTGCCCGCTTGGCTGCTCAAAGCCATGGAAAGGCGATTGATAAGATCGAAGAAATTATTAAAGATGAAAAAATAGACTGCGATTTTGCACGGGTAGACGGCTACCTCTTTGCCACCGACAACCAGCAGCAGGATGACCTGATGAAGGAGTTGGAGGCGGTCCAGAAAATAGGCTGGCTGGATGTCGTGCTGCGTAAGCACAGCCCGCTGAGCACCCTCACCGAGTACCCTTGTCTGCAATACCCGAATCAGGCGCACTTTCATGTACTGAAATATTTGTCTGCCCTGGCAAATGCCTTTATCAATGCTGGCGGCCGCATCTTTACCAAAACCAAGGTGGAGCGATTTGATACCGGTCCGGTGGTAACCGTTGTCTCCAACGACGGACATGCTGTTGCAGCGAACCACCTCGTCGTGACGACGAACACGCCGATTAACGACAAGGTGACGATGCACACGAAACAGGCGCCGTACCGTACCTACGCCATCGGTCTTGCGGTGCGCCAGGGCGAGGTGCCTGATGCTTTGTACTGGGACATGGAAGACCCTTATCACTATGTTCGGTTGCTCAAAGGCAAAGCTGGCGGAGAGGATGGAGAAGATTTAGATCTGCTGATCGTAGGAGGCGAAGATCACAAGACAGGACAGGCAGACCATCTGAGTCAGCGATTTAACTCACTGGAGCGCTGGACCCGCAAACACTTCCCGATGGTTACAGAAGTGGTGTACCGCTGGTCTGGCCAGGTGTTTGAGCCAGTGGATGGCCTTGCTTTCATTGGCCGCAATCCGGGGGACAGCGATAATGTGTACATCGCCACTGGTGACTCGGGCCATGGTATGACACACGGTACGATTGCCGGCATGCTGATCACGGACCTGATACAGGCTAGGCCGAATCCATGGGAGAAGCTGTACGACCCAAGCCGCAAGAGTACCAAGTCGGTAGGGGAGTTTTTGAAGGAAAATATTAATGTGGCCGCTCAGTTCAAAGACTATGTGACGCCCGGTGAGGTAGAGGATCCGTCGGAGGTATTGCCGGGTACGGGTAAGATCATGCGCAATGGCATGAAAAAAGTAGCCGTGTATTGCGACCAGGACGGCGTGCGGCATCAGTGCTCCGCGGTCTGCACCCACATGGGCTGTGTCGTGCATTGGAACGAGGTGGAAAGCTCCTGGGACTGCCCATGCCATGGCTCCCGTTTCGATCCGTTTGGGAGAGTTATTACCGGACCAGCCATCAAAGACCTTGGTCCGGCGGAGTAAACTGACTTTATACCCATAATACAAAGGCCCTGCTATACCTTTCGTACAGCAGGGCCTTTGTATTATGGGTATAGATGATATTAAGTATCGGTAGCTATTACTTCCAGGCGTCTAACTCCTGCAGGCGCTGTGTAATCCGCTCTGACCATTCCTGTTGCACCTGTGCATCCAGACCATGGCGTGACAGCTTGTCGAACTGATCCTGCTCTGCTTTCCAGGCCTTGAATGCGTTGCCTACTGTTGCGTTAAGGTTTGTCTTCAGGTTACCGCAGGAGACCCCCAGTTCCTTCAGTTCTTTGCGCAGCATGCGGGCATGTACTTCCGTCAGATCGAAATGCAGTTGCTCGTGTGCCAACAGCTTATCAGACTGTTTGTTCTTGGTCCAGGATTCTCCAGGAAGGAACACGCACTTCACCTCGTAATAAAACTTATTGTCTTTGCAACGGGCGTCCACGGCCAGGTTGGCAGCGGTCAGGGCATGATGTGGGTTATTGGACTCTGGTGTTCCCCTGAAATCTTCCCAGTTTAGCTTCCGGGTAGCAGACCAGGCCAGGTGCTCATTATTTGATACACTGGCACTTGCCGGATTCGGAACATAAATAACAGAGGCCGGCGAACCGGCTGGGGTAGGGTACGGCATAAGCAGGCCTACCAACAGGCTAAGGAGTAGAGTGATAATAAACATCGGCTAAAAGTTTAAAAAGTCTCTATCGGGGCAACACTGACTCCTTTAAATAGGTGCCACTATTGCATTATTTTATTTACTAAGCCTACTGCTTAGCATTTTAAAGCGCCAGAATAGTAATATAGCAGCAACAGATAAACCTACTAACAGACCAGTCCAGACGCCATTCACACCGAAGTCCAGTTTAAAGCAAAGCACGTAACCAACCGGCAGACCAATTACCCAATAAGCAATCAGGGAAATAAGGCTCGGTATCCGCACATCTTCCAAACCTCGCAGGGCACCGAGCCCCACCACCTGCACACCATCCGAAATCTGGAAAAGTGCAGCAATAATCAGCAGGGTTGCGGCTATCTCGATCACCACCGGATCGTCTATATACAGGGAAGGTATGAAATTTTTGCCAGCAATCATAAGAAGTCCGCTGCCCATCATGAACAGGGTGCCCATGACAAAGCTACTGATACCGGCCACCTGCATGGACCTGTAGTTTCGGAGCCCTTTCTGGTTGCCTACCCGTATGGTCGCCGCCGCCGCGATGCCGCTGGCCATCATGTAAGTAACGGAAGCCACGTTAATGGCGATCTGGTGTGCGGCCAGTTCACGCGCACCCAGCCAGCCGATCATAATTGCCGAGAAACTGAAAGCACCCATTTCAAACACCATTTGTCCGGAGATCGGGAGTCCCAGGCGGAAAATGTGGTACATGTGCACAAAGGACAGGTGCCGGAAGGTCAGGAATCGGTGGAATGCGGCAAATCGTTTGGCGTAGAGCACATATCCTCCCATCATCATGGCCATGATAATGCGCGAGATCAGGGTTGCCCAGCCTGCGCCTACCAGTCCCATTGGCTCAAAACCTAATTTACCAAATATGAGGATGTAGTTGAGCACAATGTTAAGTCCATTGGCTAGTATCGAGATATACATGGCCTGCTTGGTGAGCGAAAGCCCTTCGGCAAACTGGCGGAAGGCCTGAAACACCATCAGCGGCACCATCGACAGGAACAGGATATTGATATAAGGAATGGCCTGCCGGACTACCTCATCCGGTTGCTGGAGCCAGGTGATGTAGGGAGAAAGAAAATAACCAGCTATGAACAGGATAACTCCAAGCAGCAGATTCGAGAATAAACCATTGAGCAGGAGCAGGGAAATACGGGTGTAGTTTCGACGGCCGTCCGCCGCGGCAATCAATGGTGTGATGCTGTAGGAAACTCCCAGGCCGAATACCAGCGTAATCGTGAAGATACTGTTTCCCAGTGATGCCGCCGCCAGGGGTATAGTGCCGATCTGCCCCACCATCAGGCTGTCGAACACACTCACCATAATGTGCCCCAACTGACTTAGCACCACAGGGTATGCCAGCAGGAAATTTTTACGGAAGTGCTCTTTGTATTCTTCTGATCTCATAAGGGCTTCGGGAAAAGGACTGCAAAATTAGCTTTTTTTCCCTTGCCCTGCACCTCATGATGGCAATAGTGCTTTATTTTGATTTGGTCAGCTGGCTTTTCTGAAGCTGCGGAGTTTCGTCAGGATTGCCTTTGCCGGTATTGGGAGCAGCACAAGCGCAGCTGTCAGGATGATCTTTTTTGTATTCATGGGTTGGTGAATTGGGTATAACAACGTGATTAAACAGCTCTAAAAAGCATATCCGCAAAGCCGCCTTGTTCATCCAGGAAGGAAGTGACGAATTCGAATCCGGCCAGTTGACCCATTTCAGTAGCCTGCGGCAGCGTATACTTATGTGAATTCTCCGTATGGATCGCCTCCCAGGCAGTAAAAATATAACGCTCCCGGGTAGCTTCCAGGTATACCTCCTGGTCGCGTTGGCTTACCAGAAAGCTTTTCATAACCCCCAACTGCGGATCGTACAGCGCAAAGTGTTTGAAGCCATTCAGGTCAAAATTACCCCCTAGTTCCCTGTTGATGCGCTCCAGCAGGTTCATATTAAAGGCTGCGGTTATACCGCCGGCATCGTTGTAGGCTGCCAGAATAGTCCCCGGGTCTTTGCGTAAGTCGACACCCAGCATAAAAAGATCCCCCGGCTGCAGGTGCTGCCTGATCTGGCTGATAAAATCCTGCCCCTCTTCACGCTCAAAGTTACCAATATTCGAGCCCAGAAAGAGGACTACCTTCCGTTCATTCAAGTGCTGCTCAAGCCACTTCAGGCCTGTGATATACTCTGCCACTACTGCCTGCACGTGCAACTCAGGGTACTCTTGCTGCAGGCCCTTGCCCAGTTCCAGCATCGCAGATCCCGAGATATCCATAGGCACGTAGTCGAAGGGCTTCTCCTGCTTTACCAGTTCCTGCAACAGCAGCTTGGTTTTCATCGCATCACCCGCACCCAGGTCTACCAGGTGAAAAAAGCCGTCAGCTGCGAAAGCACTGACCATGGCCGACCGGTGCTGCTGCATCAGGCTGTACTCGGCCCGTGTCAGGTAGTACTCAGGCAGGGCCATGATCTGCTGAAAAAGCCTGCTTCCGCTGGCATCATAGAAGTAGCGGGAAGACATCCGCTTTGGGTTCTGGCTTAACCCTTCCGCCACGTCTTTGGCAAATTGCGCTCTGTCCTGGCTACCATCCGTCTTGCGTGAGAGGTCAATCAATGTATTAGGGGGTGTTTGTAAAAGCATATTATTAAAGAGCCAGCCTTATTCCGGAGAATTGCCAGCGTTTGTCAGGATGAAAAAAATTACGGTAAGTGGTTCTGATATGGCGCTCAGGCGTAGCACAGGAACCACCCCGCAACACCATCTGGTTGACCATAAACTTCCCATTGTACTCACCCAGCGCACCGGGTGCTGTAGAAAATCCAGGGTAGGGGTGATAGGCACTGTAGGTCCATTCCCAGGCATCACCATAAAGCTGCTGCATACCTGTTCCTGAGGTTGCCGCCCTGGGTTCATACATGCCCGACTCCTGAAAGTTGCCTCCAACAGGTGGGTATACCTGCGAAGCCGCCTCCCATTCGAATTCTGTTAAAAGACGCTTGCCGGCCCAGGTGGCATATGCCTGCGCTTCATAAAAACTGATGTGGCTGACAGGCTTGTGCAAGTCCAGCTTTTCCAGCCCGTGCATGGTAAACTGATACCAGTCCCCGTCCTGCTCCAGCCAGTATAATGGGGCTTTGAGCTTATTACTCCGCACCATGGCAAGGCCCTCATCCAGCCATAAACGAAAATCGCTATACCCGCCATCCTGCATAAACTCCAGGTACTCTTTGTTGGTCACCAGCCGGTTCAAGACCTCAAAGTCGGAGAGTAGCACCTCGTGCACGCCCAGCTCGTTGTCGAAACTGAAGCCCTCTCCCTGAAAACCGATGCGGTAGATGCCACCGGGCACTTCCAGAAATGTCGCCTCTCCCGGATAAGCAGCTTGTGAAGTTGATCCTGCTGAGTGGTAGGCCGGCAAAAGCGGGTTGGTACTGAGGATGTACTTTATATCTGTGAGGAGGAGCTCCTGGTGTTGCTGCTCATGTTGCAGGCCCAACTCCAGTACAGGCAGCAGTTCTTCCAGCTTTTCATCACTTGTAGTCTCCAGCAATTCACTCATGTGTTCATTTACATGGCGCCGGTAAGCGTAAACATCGCGCAAAGGCGGTCGTGTAAGCGTGCTTCGCTCTGCCCGCTGCACCCGGTTGCCTACAGTATTATAGTAGGAGTTGAACAAAAAGGCATAGTTTGGATGAAACACCTTGTAGTTTTTGAGGTGTGGCCCTAACACAAACTGCTCAAAAAACCAGGTCGAATGGGCCATGTGCCACTTGGGGGGACTCACATCCACCATCGGTTGCACCACGGTGTCCTCTGGTTCGAGCGGAGCGCAAATTTTTTCAGTCTGAGCCCGGATCTGGCTAAATCGTTCGCGTGTGGTCTGGTTGATGGAAGCAGTTATTGTGGTCATAGGCATCTGGGGTATGCGGGAGGCGCAGAAGCAGGCTAATACAGCGGAGGGAATGCATTAAAGTGCTTCTAACTGTCGTATTAACTCATTTTCTACTTACTTTGTTTTCGATAAGCCGATATTGGTAAGACTAATCTGATGCTATTATGCCTTTATACCTGACAGTTACGCCTCATCAACTTCAGTTTAAATTTGATGCCCGCACCTCTCGTGGCGCCATGCGAACGCATCAGGTATATTACCTGCAGCTGCACGATTCGGACAGGCCTGGGATAATAGGGGTGGGCGAGTGTGCGCCACTTCCTGGCTTGAGCATCGATGCACGTCCTGACCTTGCGTCAAAACTCAGCCATCTCGCGGAGGACGTTCGGCAGCGGCAATTCACAACAGATGAGCTGCAGGAGCACTTAAGGTCTGAGGAACTTGTTGATTGGCCCGCCATCCGGTTTGCGCTGGAAACAGCCTTGCTTGACCTGCAGCAGGGGGGGCGGAAAATTCTTTTTGAAAATGGATTCAGTCAGGGCACCACAGGTATACCGATCAACGGTCTGATCTGGATGGGGGAGAAGGACTTCATGCAGCAGCAGATCAGAAAAAAACTGGAGGAAGGCTATACCTGCCTGAAGTTGAAAATCGGCAGTCTGGATTTTGCCACAGAGCTTGACATACTGCATCAGATACGCGAAGTGGCCGGGCCCGATGACCTGACAATTCGGGTAGATGCAAACGGTGCTTTTGCGCCGGAAGAAGCCTACCGTAAACTGGAGCGACTGGCCAGGTATAGCCTGCACTCCATTGAGCAACCCATCCGGCAGGGGCAGGTCGAGCAGATGCAGCAACTCTGCGCCTATACACCTATACCTATCTCCCTCGACGAAGAACTGATCGGGGTGCAGGAAGCCACTAAACAGGCTGAATTATTAGATTTCGTAAAGCCGCAATATATTATCCTGAAGCCCACTTTGGTCGGGGGGCTGCATGCGAGCGCCACCTGGATTGAACTGGCTATAAAGCGCGACATTGGCTGGTGGATGACCTCAGCACTAGAGTCAAACATCGGGCTTAACGCGATCAGTCAGTTCACGGCCAATTACGCAATCGACATGCCACAGGGATTGGGTACCGGTCAGCTATACCACAACAACATGGCTTCTCCACTTCAGATAGACAAGGGTTGGCTGTGGTATGGTGATGCCCCCTGGGGCGAACTGCCGGAATAGGTTTAACCGTATACCGGAGCACCTGATAAAAACAGAAGCGGCCTGCAAATCTTGCAGGCCGCTTCTGTTTAGGCTTGTATGTATCTTAGTTCGAACCCGGACGACCGCGGTACATACCCGGACCACGCTGCATGTTCTCTTCGGAAGCCGGCGCTCCTTTGAAGCTGCGGATGTTGTAAGAGAATGTCAGCATGAAGAAGCGCTGCAGTACAGTGGACTGCACATCTTCCACATAAGACTCTGTGATATTGCGGCGAATGCTCACGTTCTGGTTCATCAGGTCATTCACGCTCAGGCTGATCTCACCCTGCTTGTCTTTGAAGATCTTCTTACCAAGACTCATGTTCCAAAGCAGGAAGCTGTTGTCCACGCCGGCAGATAAACCAGAGTTATACTGGTGATTCAGTTCGGTGCGGTATACCAGGTCTTTCCAAAGGATCCAGTTATAGCGAACACTTGTATTTTGGTTGAAGAAGTTGTTGTTCTGAGTCGTACGCAGTGTGTTTGACACAATGTTGTAGCTCGAGAAAGTGGACACTGAGAAGTCTATCTTTTCGCTGATGTTGCTGCTGATGTTAACTCCGGCTCCCAGGTTGGTGTTGTTGGCATAGTTGATCTGTTCATCAATCATACCCGGTATTCTGGAATAACCCACCGTGCCATTTACATTAAAGTTAGAGCTGATGAAGTTAAGCGGCTGTCCGTAGTTGAAGAAAGAACGCACATTGTAGTGACCGTCCAGGTTTACAGGTCGGCTCAGGCGGGCACCCGGACGCAATTCGTATCCTTCGGCTATACCTTCCGGCACGTTGGTCGTGTACACGCTGTTGGCTACATAGTTGTTGGTCATTGTACCGAACATGCCGATAAAGAACACGCGGTTTGTCTCAGCATTGAAGTTGCGGTAGCGGATGTTCAGACGGCTCTGGTAATCCTGGTCCAGGTCTGCGTTACCGATGCGTGCCTGCAGCGGGTTTGAAATGTCCAGTACCTCCTGTAGCTGCTCTACAGACGGCACGTTGGTGCTGGTTCTGAAGTTCAGGGTCAGGTTCTGAGAGTTAGAGAACTTGTACTCGTACTCAGCCGATGGCAGGAAATTGTTGAACTTACGTTCCAGTGGCGCTAAATCAACCGGGAACTGGCTGTCGGTGTTCAGCGTGGCATACTGGTAACGGGCATTCAACTGAAGTCTGGCTTTGTCGTTGCGGTACTGGTAGCTTGGACCTATGTTCTGAGACAGGTAATCGCTCTTGAATGTGCTGCTCAGCGGTGTGTTGAAGTTTGTATACCCACCGGCTGTTTCCATATAATCGTAGGTTCTGCGGTCTGAGTCACGCATTTGGTTGCCAATGCTATACTCTACCTGCCAGCGGGATTTCTCACCCAGGCGCTGCGAGTAGTTTGTACTGCCTGACCAGCTGAAGTTTTTGCGATCCAGACGAATGTATTGGTCGCGGAGCACGTTTCTGTCAGGGTCTTCAAAATTTTGTGTCTGCTCGTACTGGAAGCCATCCCCTTCCACGTTGTTGATGCTCGTGTTGAAGTTGGTCGTCAGGATGCGGCCAGAGTCACCGAAGCGTTTTGAGTAAAGGATGTTATTGCTGAAGTTGAAAGAGGTATTGTCAGAGCTTGCGCGGTTAAACGACTCTGAAAGAGTTCCTTCCAGGTCGAATGTGCGGGCATTTCTGCCAGTAAAGCTATTATCATTCTGCACGCGCAGGCTTGGGGTTACAAGCAGGCGGTTGTTTTGATTTATGTTATACTGCAAACGCATGTTCAGGCGATGACCGTCTTCACGATCCCTGTTGTCCGCATTCTCTGTATACTGCAGACCAGCATCATCCGATACAAAGTCACGGAAACGGTACTGGTCGTTGATGATATCACGGTTGGTATAGTTGTAGTTGGCGCTCACATCCATTTTCTTGCCCCACTTGTCCTGGTAGTTGATGCCGAAGTTGTTGGTGTTGATGATACCAATCGGGGAGCCACCGCCCCAGCCACCTCTACGGCCGCGCATGCCACCACCTGGTGTTTCACCGATCGAGAAGTCAAACATGTTGATGTTGTTGGTCAGGCCTGTTACCGTGATGCGACGGTCGTTGTTGAAGTAGTTGACAGCGGCTCCGGCCATGTAACGGTCATCAGTACCGTAGCCAGCTGATATTTTACCTGTGTAGCCCTGACGACGGTCTTTGCGGGTAATGAAGTTGATGGTCTTGAGACGGTTGCCGTCTTCAAAACCACTGAAGGCAGCCTGATCGCTCTGGGCGTCAAAGATCTGCACGTTTTCAATCATGTCAGAAGAGATGTTGCGCATGGCAGAGGTCACATCCTCACCGGTATAGCGCTTGCCGTCAATCATTACCTGGCGTACTTCCTCGCCCTGCGCCTGAATACGGCCATCCTGTACCTGCACACCCGGCATTTTGGTCACTAAGTCCTCGGCACTGGCATCTGGTGCTGTCTTAAAGGCCTTGGCATTGAATTGGGAAGTATCGCCTTTCTGCTCACCTAGCGGTGCACGCCCGATGATCTGTACTTCTCCCAGTCTGGTGTTTTGCTCCTGCATGCTCAGTACACCCAAATTGATAGGCGCCTGTGCTACCTGTACCGGCCTTGACAGCATATCATAACCCAGAAAACGAACCTCCAGGGTATAATTGCCTGAAGGAACACGCTCAAAGCGGAAAGCACCCTGGCCGTCAGTCACTGTGGTCAGGATTGTCTCGCTGGCAGCACGTTTCATCACGACGCTGGCGCCTGGCAAGCCGCTCTTGTCTGTAGCGCTTTGCACCGTGCCGGTTACTGTCTGTGCGTATACCTGTGAAAAGCCGATCAACATGATCAGCAGAGAGAATAATTTTCTCATCAGATTGTAGAATTGAGTAGTAGTGTTGGTCTATTTTTAATCGGAAAATAAAGCTTAATATCATCAGCGAGGGAAAGTAGTTCCGCTGGTGATATCTTTAGAATAGAGAAGGAGGCTAAGGTTTAAACAACTATTAGAAATATTTTCAGATCAGGATGAACAGGCAGATTGTGTCGATGAATGACGGTGGCAGGTAGACAAAGCTGTTCCTGAGAGCTTGTTGTCAAATCTTGCGGATAGGACTACAAGTTCTTAGTGGTTTTAGTCGTGAAAGGTGTAAAAACTGACTAGCGGTGCTTTTCCCGTAACAGTTCAGCTACTTTTACCATGCCTGTGCTGGCCTTCTCTTCAAACAGGTGCAGATTCGGCCGTGGCCGTACATAGGGGAGGTTGGGGTCCACGACAAAGATCGGCGCTTCATCCGGAACCAGGTCCACGAGACCGGCTGCCGGGTATACCACCAGGGACGTACCTACAACCAGAAAGATGTCTGCTCGCAGAGTCTCAGCCATGGCCTGCTCCATCATTGGAACGGGCTCTCCAAACCACACAATGTTGGGGCGGAGCTGGGACCCACGTTCGCATTTATCCCCCAGGTTCAGTTGCCAGCCTTCTATCGGATAAACCAGTTTAGGATCAAGGGTACTGCGGCTCTCGAAAAGTTTTCCGTGGAGGTGAATAACGTCGGTGGAGCCGGCACGCTCATGCAGGTCATCCACGTTTTGGGTGATGATCTTTACCTCAAAGTCCTGTTCCAGTTCAGCCAGCATTTTGTGCCCGGCATTGGGCTGGACGCTGTGCGCATTTTTCCGGCGCTGGTTGTAAAAGTCCAGCACGAGTTCCGGGTTCCTGCGCCAGCCCTGTGGAGAGGCGACCTCCATCACATCATGCCCCTCCCAGAGTCCGTTCGCATCGCGGAAGGTAGCGATGCCGCTTTCTGCACTTATACCTGCTCCGGAGAGCACAACCAGTCTTTTCTTTGCCATACCTTGCTGATCTGTTCTGCTATAATTTACTCTGTGAACTTCATCCGGGTTTATTCATTCGCAGGGCGCCAGGGTGGGTAAAACCTGTATACCTATACCTGCAAACGGGACGCAAAAAAGCCGCTCAGTCTAGAGCGGCTTTTCCTGGTTATTTCTTTTTCGCTGTGCCTGTTTTCTTGGCAGCCGGTTTTTTAGCGGCAGCTTTCTTGGCAGCTGGCTTCTTGGTGGCCGGTTTCTTTTCAGCTGTGGCTGTTTCGGCTTTCTTCTTGAATCCGCCCCGACCTTTCTTCTCTGGTGTCTGCTCTGCCAGGTCCAAACATTCCTGCAGGGTCAGATCAGCCGGTTCTTTGCCTTTGGGGATCTTCACGTTTTTCTTACCCACCACGATGTATGGTCCGTACCTGCCGTTGAGCACCTGTACATCCGGATTCTCCGGGAAAGTTTTGATGAGTTTTTCCGCATCAGCCTTCCGCTTCGCTTCAATGAGAGCAATGGCCTCATCTGCCGTTACCGTCATCGGGTCCAGTGTCTTTGGCAGAGAGTAGAATTTGCTTGCGTGACTGATATAAGGGCCGAACCGACCAATGGCAGCCTTCATTTCCTTGTCCTCATACACCCCGACGATGCGTGGCAGTTTGAACAGGTCCAGGGCATCCTCCAATGTCAGGCTTTCGATAAACTGGCCCTTGCGCAAGCTGGCGTAGACTGGTTTATCACCTGTCTCAGGATTTTCTTCTCCCAGCTGCACATAAGGACCAAAACGGCCTAGTTTGGCGATGATCTTCTGACCGGAGACTGGGTCTATACCTATCTCACGGGCACCGGACACGTCGGCGCGGTTTATGTTTTCGCTGTTTTCAATACGCTTATGGAATTTCTCGTAGAAATTCTCCAGCATTTGTTCCCATTCCTGCTGCCCCTGGGCGATCTCGTCAAACTCAGCCTCAACACGGGCCGTGAAAGAGTAGTCGATCACGTTCGGGAAATGCTCCACCAGGAAGTCATTCACCACCATTGCCATATCCGTCGGGAAGAGTTTATTTTTCTCTGCACCTGTGATCTCGGTTTTGGTCTGGGCGCTGATCTGGTCGTTTTTAAGGGTCAGGACATTGAACTTACGCTCTTTGCCTTCGCGGCTGTCCTTCTCCACGTAGCCTCGCTTCTGTATCGTTGAGATGGTAGGAGCGTAGGTGGACGGACGGCCTATACCCATTTCCTCCAGCTTCTTTACCAGGCTGGCTTCTGTATACCTTGGCGCCGGGCGGGAATAGCGCTGGGTAGCCAGCATCTGGCGTAAGCCAAGCGTCTGGCCTATACTCAACGGTGGCAACATGCCTTTCACGTCTTCGTCACCGCCTTCTTCATCATCTTTCGACTCGATGTATACCTTCAGGAATCCTTCAAACTTGATCACCTCTCCGGTAGCCACCAGTTTGTCAGGCTGCGTGGATATATCGATCGAGGCAGTTGTTTTCTCGATTTCGGCATCAGCCATCTGAGAGGCGATGGCCCGTTTCCAGATCAGTTCGTACAGACGCTGCTCGTTGCGGTCGCTGCTTGCCACCATCTGAGAGAAATCCGTTGGGCGGATGGCCTCGTGCGCCTCCTGTGCTCCTGATGACTTGGTCTTGAAACGACGGGTCTTCACAAACTTCTCCCCAAAGGAATTGCGTATCGCGCTGGACGCACCCTGGATCGCCTCGTCCGATAGGTTGAGGGAGTCAGTACGCATGTAGGAGATCTTACCGGCCTCGTACAGACGCTGTGCCACGGTCATGGTCTGGGCTACAGAGAAGTATAGCTTACGGCTGGCCTCCTGCTGCAGGGTAGAGGTCGTGAAGGGAGGGGCGGGACTACGCTTGAGCGGCTTCGTCTCGAGGTTACCAATCGTATAATCAGCTCCGACACATCGCTGCAGAAAAGCCTGCGCCTCTTCTTCGGTCTTAAATTTAGTAGGCAACTCCGCCTCCAGGGTTTTGCCCTGCACATCAAACTGGGCTGTGATCCGGAAGCTTGACTCGGCGTTGAATCGCTCAATTTCCCGTTCACGCTCCACCACCAGCCGCACAGCCACTGACTGCACACGTCCGGCTGACAGACCTGTTTTGATCTTTTTCCAGAGCACCGGTGACAGCTCAAAACCTACCAGACGGTCCAGCACACGGCGGGCCTGCTGTGCATTCACCAGGTCCATGTCGATGCCTCGCGGTGAGCTGATGGCGTTGAGAATGGCATTTTTAGTGATCTCCCGGAAAACGATGCGGCGTGTTTTGGCTTCGGTCAGGTTCAGGGCTTCGGTCAGATGCCACGAAATGGCTTCTCCTTCGCGGTCGTCGTCCGATGCGAGCCATACCATTTCGGCTTCCTTGGCTAGTTTCTTTAGCTGTGAGACGACGTCTTTTTTGTCACTCGATATCACATAAGTAGGTTTAAACTTATTTTTGATATCGATGGCGTTGTTGTCTTTAGGCAGGTCCCGCACATGGCCGAAACTCGATTTCACCACAAAATCTTTTCCCAGGTATCCTTCAATCGTTTTGGCCTTGGCCGGTGACTCGACTATGACTAGATTTTTTATCATCCTTTATATTTAGGGGCGATTCATTTGAATTTTGCCCAAAGTTCAAATTTTTTTTCAAACATATACAACCTGAAATTGATAACATAGGTTTAACATGCCATCATTGTTTTGGTGAACAGGCTGTTTTATTAGCTTAACTATCTATACGGACCACTTTTATAATTATATGCAACGATTGTTAGTCATTTGCCGCCACGCAGAGTCAAATGATCCTTTCCCGCTCCAGCCAGACTTTGAACGGGAACTCACAAAAAACGGACAGCATCAGGCGCGAATAACCGGGCAGTGGCTCCGTGATACGTACCAGAAGGTCGATACAATCCTGAGCAGCCCGGCTCCCCGCGCCGGTCTGACTGCCAGGCTATTGGCTGAAAAGTTGTACTTTGATGAAGAGCGGATCGACTACGTACCCGACTTTTACAATGCGCGTGAAAGTGTGCTGCTCAATGTACTGGGTAGACTTCCAGAGCATGTAACGCGTGTGCTGCTGGTGGGGCACAACCCAGGTATAACAAGTCTTGTCCGTACCCTGACAGAGCAGCACGTAGCCTACCTTGAGCCGGCAGGTGCCTACGCCATTCAGCTGGACCTGCACACCTGGCAGGACCTGCATGTAAAAAGCGGAAAGCTGGAATCGAGCTTTACACAAGCTTAAATTGCAGGCATCATTTGTCAGTTTTTTTTGATAGCTTTATAAACTCATTACTATTTGCACCTATACCTGATCATCAAGAAGCTGGATGAAAACTAAAATAGTAGCTGTGATTAACCAAAAAGGTGGCACAGGTAAAACAACCACTACCATCAACCTGGGCAGTGCACTGAGCAAACTGGGACATAAGGTCCTGCTGGTTGATCTCGATCCTCAAAGCAATTTATCATACAGCCTTGCTGTCTCTTCGCCTGATCAGACACTGGCTGAAGCCTTCCTGGGTTCACAATCCATCAAAGATATAATAGTTGAAAAAGATGGTCTCTGGGTAGCTCCGGGATCTAACGAGCTGGTGGATGTAGAGATATCACTGGTGTCGCAGCCGGATCGGGAGCAGTTCCTGAAAACCATGCTATCCCAGGTCAAAGGATTTGATTATGTGCTGATTGACTGCCCGCCCTCACTTTCGGTCCTAACACTAAATGCACTGACCGCCGCGCACGAGGTACTCATACCTTTGCAAATGGAGGTACTTACCCTACAGGGCCTGGACCAGATCATGCATACGATCACTAAAGTAAAAAAAGCATTTAATCCGAAACTTAAAATAAAAGGAATCGTAGTGGTCATGTTTGATGTGCGTCGCAAGCTGAGTCAGGAAGTCCTCGCATACCTGCGCGAAAACGTGAAAGAAAAAATATTCGACAGTCAGATCAGACTGAATGTAAAGCTGGCAGAAGCACCTTCTTTTGGCAGAAGTGTGTTGGACTACGATAACGCTTCCAATGGAGCTAAAGACTACACAGCACTTGCCGCTGAGTTCTGCCAGGTATAACGAGCGCTTGCAAGCAATAGCTATTTTTGAGTAAATTGCAATAACATTCCCCTTGTACTGTTCAGCCAGTCAGTCTAAAACTGATGCTGACGAAGGGTCGGACAGATGACAAACCCCATACAACCCTAAACATATGGCCTTAGGTAAAAATTTGAAGCTGAGCAAAGAAAAGCTCATCAGTGACGTAGAAACCAGCCAGTCAGAAAAGTCGACTCCGTCGCGTGCGAAAGCCAAGCAGCAGACGCCCGCCGCCACTACTACCGTGGAAGAGAAACCGGAGACGTCCAAAACAAAACAGGAAAGCGCTACTGCCGCTGCCCCGTCAGCACAGCCGGAAGGCCCTGACGCTGCTGGCAGAAAAGATGCTGGCACCAGCTCGCTGGCAGTGAAAAGTGCGCCTAATGGCAAACAAAGCCGCAAGCAGGTATTGCCTTCAAGCCCTGAGTACATCAGCGAACAGCTTAACAAAGTGCTTTACGCACTTGATGCCTTTAAGAAAGGAGATATCTCGGTTCGACTGACAAAGCAGAATGACGATATCTTCGCAGAGATTGCGGAAGCCTACAACTCGATGGTGGAAATGATCGGTGGTGTAGGTGGTGAGGTGTCGCGCATCTCGAAAGTGGCCGGTGTGGAGGGGAACCTGAAAGCCCGTGCCTCTGCTGAGAATGCTTCCGGCTTCTGGAAGGACATGATCAACAACATCAACGGCCTGGTGGATTCCATTGCGGTTCCGGTACTTGAAGTGGGGAAAGTACTGAAGAACATCTCGCGTGGTAACCTGGACGAAACCTTCCAGATTCCAGTGTCGGGTGACTTCAAGGTCATGGCCGAGACCATCAACCGTACGATCGACAACCTGAACCTATTTGCAGGTGAGGTAACGCGTGTGGCACTTGAAGTGGGTACCGAGGGTAAACTGGGTGGCCAGGCATCGGTGCCAAACGTGGCCGGTGTATGGAAAGACCTGACAGATAATGTAAATACCATGGCCAGCAACCTGACCTCGCAGGTACGTGACATCTCGAATGTAGCGACTGCGGTGGCGAAAGGTAATCTGGCTCAGAAAGTATCAGTGGATGTACGCGGTGAGTTTGCCCAGCTGAAGGACAACATGAACCAGATGGTGGACTCACTCAACATCTTTGCGGACGAAGTAACGCGTGTGGCCCGTGAGGTGGGTACAGAAGGACGCCTCGGCGGCCAGGCCAAAGTGCCGAACGTGGGCGGTGTATGGAAAGACCTCACCGACAACGTGAACACCATGGCCAGTAACCTGACCTCTCAGATGCGTGACATTGCGAACGTATCCACGGCAGTTGCGAAAGGCGACCTGACCCAGAAGATCACGGTGAATGTGCGCGGTGAGATGGCCGAGCTGAAAGACATCATCAACCAGATGGTGGACTCCCTGAACATCTTCGCCGGTGAGGTAACACGCGTGGCACGTGAAGTAGGAACAGAAGGTAAACTGGGTGGTCAGGCGGCTGTACCTAATGTAGAAGGTACCTGGAAAGAACTGACTGACAATGTAAACCTGATGGCAGGTAACCTGACCCTACAGGTACGTGACATTGCGGAGGTAGCCACAGCGGTAGCGAAAGGAGACCTGACCCAGAAAGTGTCTGTGGATGTGAAAGGGGAGCTGGGTGATCTGAAAGACATCCTGAATGAAATGGTGGACCGACTGAACGTGTTTGGCGCGGAAGTAACCCGTGTGGCACGTGAAGTGGGTACAGAAGGTATACTGGGTGGCCAGGCGAACGTGCCAAACGTTGCCGGCATCTGGAAAGAGCTCACGGACAACGTGAACTACATGGCTTCCAACCTGACACTGCAGGTACGCGACATTGCCAACGTAGCGACTGCGGTAGCGAAAGGTGACCTGAGCCAGAAGATCACAGTGAATGTACGTGGTGAGCTGGCTGATCTGAAGGAGAACCTCAACCAGATGGTGGACTCACTCAACATCTTCGCAGACGAGGTAACGAGAGTGGCCCGTGAAGTGGGTACGGAAGGACGCCTCGGCGGCCAGGCTTCGGTTCCGAACGTAGGCGGTGTATGGAAAGACCTCACCGACAACGTAAACACGATGGCCTCTAACCTGACGCTGCAGGTACGCGACATTGCCAATGTAGCAACCGCAGTGGCCAAGGGTGACCTGACTCAGAAAGTGTCTGTGGATGTGAAAGGTGAGTTGAACGAGCTGAAGGAAAACATGAACCGCATGGTGGACTCGCTCAACATCTTTGCCGGTGAGGTGACCCGTGTGGCGCTTGAAGTGGGTACCGACGGTAAACTGGGCGGACAGGCCAACGTTCCGAACGTGGCCGGTGTATGGAAAGACCTTACTGATAATGTAAATACGATGGCCTCCAACCTGACAACGCAGGTACGAGGTATAGCGAAAGTGGCCACCGCGGTAGCGAAAGGCGACTTGAGCCAGAAAATTACGGTTGAGGCGAGAGGAGAGATCCTTGATCTGAAAGAGAACCTCAACCAGATGGTGGACTCACTGAATATCTTCGGTGACGAAGTAACGAGAGTAGCACGTGAGGTAGGTACAGAAGGTAAACTGGGCGGACAGGCCAATGTGCCGAACGTGGCCGGAACCTGGAAGGACCTGACCGACAACGTAAACTACATGGCGTCTAACCTGACTTCTCAGGTACGTGACATTGCCAAAGTAGCGACAGCGGTAGCGAAAGGTGACCTGAGCCAGAAAATCACGGTTGAGGCGAGAGGAGAGATCCTTGATCTGAAAGAGAACCTCAACCAGATGGTGGACTCGCTGAACATCTTTGCTGATGAAGTTACTCGTGTAGCAAGAGAAGTGGGTACTGAAGGTCGTCTTGGTGGCCAAGCGAACGTACCGAAAGTACGCGGTACCTGGAAAGAGCTCACCGATAACGTAAACACCATGGCGAGTAACTTGACGCTGCAGGTACGCGACATTGCGAAAGTTGCAACCGCAGTGGCCAAAGGTGACCTGACGCAGAAAGTGTCTGTGGATGTGAAAGGTGAGTTGGGTGAGTTGAAGGAAAACATCAACCGCATGGTGGACTCGCTCAACATCTTCGCCGGTGAGGTAACCCGTGTGGCGCTTGAAGTAGGTACAGAAGGTAAACTGGGAGGCCAGGCCAATGTGCCAAATGTTGGTGGTACCTGGAAAGACCTGACTGATAACGTAAACACGATGGCCTCTAACCTGACAACACAGGTACGAGGTATAGTACGTGTAGTAACTGCCGTATCAAAAGGTGACCTGACGCAGAAACTGACCCTCGAAGCAAGAGGCGAGGTGGCAGAGCTTGCCGATACGATCAACACAATGGTGGTGGACCTTAACCGCCTTGCGGGTGAGGTTAGCCGTGTGGCAAGAGTAGCTGGTGTGGAAGGAAAGCTGACCGAGCGTGCGACACTGGCAGGTGTAGGCGGTAGCTGGAAAGAACTGGTGGATACCCTGAACGACCTATTGGAGTCCATTGTAACACCAGTACTGGAAGTATCCCGCGTAGTTCGTGCTATCTCTGAAGGTGATTTAACCCAGAAGGTAGAAGCCCATACAGCAGGTGATATCCTGGATATGGCAAATGCCTTGAATCTGGCCGTTGACAACCTGAACGCCCTGCTGGGTGAGATCAATGACTCTTCACTTGTAGTAGGAAGTTCTTCCGAGGAAATGGCTGACAAAGGTCTTGAAATGAACCGCGTGACGCTGGATGTGGCGCTTGCCATGCAGCAAATGGCGGAAGGTGCCCAGAATCAGGCCCTTAAAACAGATCAGGCCTTTAAGCTGATAGAAGAGATCATGAAAACCACGAAAGACACGGCCAATCGTGCGGAAGTGGTGAACAAATCAGCTTTGCTGGGTGAGGAAACTTCGCAGCTGGGTCTGAAGACGGTAGCGGAAGTGGTGAAGAACATGGAGGAGATCTCCAGTTCTGCTTCGCTTACCTCTAAAACGATCGAAGTACTGAGCGCCCGTTCGCAGGAAATCTCCAAGTCACTCGGTGTGATCACCGACATTGCCGCACAGACAAACTTGCTTGCCTTGAACGCTGCCATTGAGGCGGCCCGTGCAGGTGAGGCAGGACGTGGTTTCGCGGTAGTTGCCGAAGAGATACGCAAACTGGCCGAAGGTTCACGCAAGTCAGCAAGCGAAATTGCAACACTGGTGGATGACGTGAAAAAAGATACCGCCTCTGCCGCTATGGCGATCTCGACCATGGAAGGACGTGTATTGAAAGGAAAGAATGCGACATTCGAAGCATCCGGGGCCTTCAAAAATATTGCTGCTTCCAGTGGTGAGACACTTCGTACGGCACAGGACATCCTGACAGCGACCGAGGTACAGAAGTCATCGATCGGGGACGTAGTGAAATACGTGGAAGAGGTGGTAGCCATTGCCGAGCAAACGGCCTCCGGTACACAGCAGGTAGCGAGCACAGCCAAGCAATTGTCTACTTCGATGCAGGAGCTGACATCATCTTCTCAGAACCTGAACGACATTGCCGCAGATCTGCAAATCAGTATCTCCGCCTTCAAGCTGGTGGATGGCAACCTGGTGTTTAATCACAGCCCGAACAATCGCCGCCTGGCTTCCATGCCAACCAAGCCAAAGCAAAAGCAGCTTACCGGTAATGCACGCCTGAGCTCGGTTAGCTCCCGAAACAAGAACAGCGAGGACAACAGCAAATAAACCGTTCCGGACTGATGAAAGAAAAGACGAACAAGAAAGAGGCGCAGGCAGCAGCTACAGCCGTCGAATCCGGAAAGGATAAGACAGCTGAGAATGCAGTGGCTTCTTCCAAAGATAGCCCGGCCAAGCCTGAAGCCGTGAAGGAGGAGATGATTCACCTGATCGTTTTCAAGCTTGGCGCGGAAGAATATGGTATTAAGATTGATCAGGTAAAAGAGGTAACTGTTACGCCAAATGTAACCCGTATGCCCCGAACGCCTGATTTTATTAAGGGGGTAGCCAATATCCGTGGTGATATTATCGCGATCATGGATCTGGAGGAGCGCTTTGGCATTCGCCCTGTTCCACTGGCCGGAGACCTTAATCCACACATTACCTATACCCTGGTGATAGAAGCAAGGGAGTACAGCATTGGGGTGATCGTCCGCGAAGTACCGCAGTCCCTGAACATGTCTATGACCAAAATTGACAAGACCCCCTCTTTTCTGCAGGATATCAATATCCACGAGAATTATATAGAGGGTATTGCCAAGGTGAACAACCGCCTCATCATCGTGCTGGATATGTACAAGATCCTGACACAGGACGAGATCAGAGAGTTGAAAAGTAACTAAAGCAATTCATTCAAATTGAAGCTATACTTTAAAGTATGAAAAGAATTCTGATTGTAGATGACTCCTTCTACATGCGCACAATGCTCAAAAACATGCTCACAGATGCAGGTTACGAGATTGTTGGGGAGGCGCCCAATGGGCAGACAGCACTTGAGCTGGCGAAAGAAACCAATCCTGACCTGATAACCCTCGATGTGATCCTGCCAGACAATACGGGGCTTGATGTGCTGAAGGGCATAAAAGCAGAGCAGCCGGATATGAAAATCGTGATTGTGAGTGCTGTAGGGCAGGAAGTGATCGTGAATGAGGCGCTGGAGTATGGGGCACTCTCTTACATCGTAAAGCCTTTCTCGGAAGAGAGGGTGCTGGAAGTAGTGAAGAAAGCGCTGGGCGAATAGCGCTATTCTGACTTATAAAGTACTCATTGTTGGTAGTAGGAAAGGAATCGTACTTTGAAAGGACAGGAAAGCAAGCTAAAGGTGCTGGTTGCTGACAGCTCAAGCCATGCCCGCCTGGTGCTGGAAAGCATTCTGAGCGGTTCGCCAGATCTGGAAGTAACAGGCCTTGCTTCTAATGGAGCACAAGTGCTGGAATCATTGCGACGCCAAAAGGTGGATGTAATACTGGCTTCAGTAGATCTACGGAAAAACGAACAACTGCTCGTCTTTAAGCAGGTTTTCAGCGAATGCCCTACACCGATCGTGATGTTGGTGGAGAAAGAGCAGCTAAGCCTTGAGCTTCTTAAAGATGCGATAGACCTGGGCGTTTATAGTGTCATCCTGAAACCTGGCCCTCCGGCAAGACCTGCTTACAGAACAATGGCAGAAGAGATCTGCAGGAAGGTGTCAGCAGTGCGTAATTCTGAATACTGGGATCCTCAAAAACGATTGAGTATGCTGGGAGAGGAGATGCAGATTTTCCCGCTGACAGCTCAAAAGGATTCCCGGAATGTAACAGCCGACACCATCATCGTGATCGGAGCTTCGACAGGAGGAACACAGGCAGTGGAGCAGATCATCCGGCAGCTAGACCCGAGACTCAAAGCGTCTGTTTTGGTTGCCATACACCTGCCGCCGAAGTTTACGCACAGCTACTCACGCAGGCTCAAGGGCATGACCGAACTAACCGTGATCGAAGGCCGCACTGGACTTATACCTAAGCCAGGTAAAGTAATAATAGCCCCTGGTGGCAGGAACATGATTGTACACACAGTCATGGGAAACGCCTCCAGTCTGAAAATAGGTTTTAGTGATGACAATGGCGCAGCGCATGATCTGCCTTCAGTGGACAAACTGATGCAGGCGGTGGCGCAGAGTGGCGTGCGGCGCGTGATCGGAGTGATCCTGACAGGTATGGGAAAAGACGGCACAGCAGGGGCCAAAGCCATCGCACTTCGAAAAGGAGGGCATGTCATAGCGCAGGACGAGGCTTCATCAGCCATTTTTGGAATGGCAAAATCTGCTATAGAAAGTGGAAATACGGACAAAGTGCTGCCTTTGTCAAAAATTGCTCAGTACCTGAACCGGTATGTGGCAGCAGAACAGCAGCAAGTCAGTACAACTGACGTGAATTCATGAAATCGAGAGAGCAGGAGTATAAAGAGATATTTATAGCAGAAGCGCTGGAATACTTCGACGCCCTTAACAGGCTCATCAGCGAACTGGAAAAAAGACCGCAGGACGATCAGGTGCTGGCGGAGATATTCCGTATGCTGCATAACCTGAAGGCGAATGCAAAGGCGATCGGCTACCTGCAGATCTCGGATGTATCCCACAAGCTCGAGACAGCCTTTGGCCTCATTCGCAATAAGGAACTGAGCTTCAGCGATGAAGTGGTAGGGGTTCTTTTTGACGGCATCGACCTGCTCGGAGAACTGATCAAGGGCATTGACAGCGAACGGCAGGTAGAGATTGATCCGGTGCTGATCCGTAACCTGGACATTATTGTCGACAGCCTTTCGGATAGCACCGTAGAGTTGGCTAAGGTGCAGAAGTTCAGCACCTCCCGCAACCTCACACTGTCCGACCTGATCTATATTCAGGTAAAGAAGCTGGATCATCTCATGAACCTGGTGGGGGAGTTGATCATTGACCGTGACCGCATCCTCTCGCTAAGCCGCGAGCTGGATAGTGATGAACTTAAGACGGTGGGTTCTCACCTATATCGTATTACAGAGGATCTGCAGTACAGTGTGATGGATGCTCGCCTGGTAAGCATCGGCACTTTATTCAATAAATTTCCGAGGGTAGTGCGTGACATCGCGACTGCCGAGAAAAAAGAGATTGACCTGGAGCTGAGCGGGCAGGATATTCAGATTGACCGTAACATTCTGCAGATCATGACAGACTCATTGCTGCACCTGGTGCGCAACGCCATCACACATGGCATTGAAAAGCCTGAGCAGCGTGTGAAAGCAGATAAGCCCAAAGCCGGATTATTGCAACTCTCAGCCCGCAGTGACCGCGAAAGTGTGGTGATTACGCTTACTGACGATGGGAAAGGTATAGACATCGGGAAGGTGAAGAAAGCAGCAGTGGCCCAGCAGTTGGTACCAGCTGATGTGGCCGAAAACCTCCCAGATTCAGAGGTATATTCTTTTTTGTTTGAGCCGGGCTTCTCACTCGCCAAGGAAGTGACAGAATATTCAGGCCGGGGCGTGGGATTGGATGTGGTGAAAAACGCAATCGATTCAATAGGCGGCCGCATCCGTATAGAATCAGAGAAAGGCAAGGGGACCAGCTTTATACTGCAATTACCAACCTCCATTGCAGTGAAGGGTGCTCTTTTGTTTGAGATAGACAGTATTTTCTACGCCATCCCGCTGATCCACACGGACTCGGTAGTTGCATTAGACAAAGACGAACTCCATGAAGTAGGTGAGGTACTCGTTGCTGATATCAAAGGAGAAACAGTGACTGTTGTATACCTGGACGAGCTCCTGAATGTGCAGGAAAACCAAATGCGTTTGGGAGACAAAACACGCTTGAAAGGCCAGGTGCAGAACATCATCATTGTTTCGTACAACAACCGAAAACTCGGACTGATCGTGGACAAACTTTACCGGCAGCAGGACATTGTGGTAAAACCACTAAGCAAGCCGCTGGATAGCATAGATTTATATGGTGGTGTCACACTGCTTGGTACAGGCAAAGTATGCCTGGTACTGGATGTGCCTGCCATAACCAGATACTTTGTGAATAGAAGATGAGGAAATGAGGCGATGGATAACAGAACTAATAACACGACGAACATGATGGATACGCATGTAACCGAGTTGGAAAAGGACATTATCAAAGAGATCCTGAATATAGGGCTGGCCCGAGCTGCCGATTCTTTCGCTGTGATCGCCAAAGATAAGGTCATGCTGAAGGTGCCTGATGTGCAGCTGATTGAAGTAAAGGACCTTATTTCGCTCATCGCTAAATATGAAGACACTCATTTTATAATTCAGTCTGATATAAAAGGTGATTTTAACGGAGCTACGCTCATGCTCTTCTCAGAAGAGCATATCAGCCTGCTCTCCAGTGTCTGCCTGAGTATGCTGAATGTGCAGAAAGGCGAACTGAATGTGATGCAGGAGTCCCTTTTACTCGAGATCAGCAACATCATCACAGGCGCTTTGGTCACCCAGCTTGCCAATATCCTCAAGAGCAACATCTACGGCTCGCCACCCAAAGCACCTAAAAACCATATAGCTAACTCACTGAAAGATATCCTGGTGCAACACCCACTTTTTCAGCCGCTCGTGTTCACTGTCATCACCAAGTTTCAGCACAATTCAAAAGACGTGGAACTGCCTCTGCTTTTGTTCTTCGACACCAGCACCCTGCTTAAAATGCTTGAAATCATCAGAACTTTTAAGGTATAGGTATACCTGATCAAAAGTTTATAAAATAAAATATCTGACGAGCTATACCTGTCTGGTTTATCCCACCAGGTATAGCTCGTTACCTTTTTAAGCTACCCCTAACTTATTATTGACCCTATTGAATGCCTGATGCGTAAAGTCTAATTGGAATGTCTTGTTTGAATATAGCGTCAGTTTTCGTTTTTTTGCATTTTTATTTATTTGAAACCACACAGTCAATTAATGAACGCCTTAGGAAGACACATTTTAGTTGAATTTTACGATTGCTCTCCTGAACTGATGAACGATGTGATGCACATCGAAAACAGCATGGTTGCCGCAGCTGAAACAGCCGGAGCCACTGTCATCAACAGTACTTTCCATCACTTCTCGCCTTATGGCGTATCAGGTGTGGTGGTAATTCAGGAAAGCCACCTGGCCATCCATACCTGGCCTGAGTATGGCTACGCAGCCGTAGACCTTTTCACCTGTGGCGACTCTGTTGACCCATGGGTTTCTTATACCTATCTGAAAGAAGCATTCCAGTCGGGCCATGGCTCGTCTATGGAGCTACGCCGTGGCCAGCTAAGTCTGCTGAAGCGTAACGACTTCAACCTGGAGACCCTACGTGATGCTACCGCTAAGACGATTGAAGCAGATGGCTCTATTACGAGGGATGTCTGGTTCACGGAGCGCGATGAGAACATTGCGCTTTCTTTGAAGCACACAGGCAACCAGCTCTATAAGAAAGATTCTGAATACCAGCGTGTAGAAATATATGAAACGCTTGCTTACGGCAACATGCTGACGCTGGACGGCATGGTAATGTGCACGCAGAAAGATGAGTATGTATACCATGAGATGATCACGCATGTGCCGATGTTCAGCAACCGCTCAGCCAAGCGTGCCCTGGTGATCGGTGGAGGCGACGGTGGTACGGTACGCGAGCTCCTGCGCCACGAGCAGCTGGAAGAGGTGACGCTTGTTGAGATCGACGAACTGGTGATCGAAGCCTGCAAACTGCACCTTCCTGAAACGGCCGTAGCGTTTGACAACCCGCGCCTGAACCTGCTGGTAGCAGATGGTATCAAGTACATTAAAGAATGTGCCGACGAGCATTACGACCTTATCATCGTAGACTCAGCTGATCCGGTTGGTCCGGGAGAAGGTCTGTTCACAGCCGAATTTTACCAGGAGGTATACCGTTGTCTGACAAAAGACGGTGTAATGATCACGCAAAGCGAGTCCCCACGCTTCAACTCCGCTGTGTTTGTAGAGATCTACGACACCTACAAGCAGATATTCGGACAGGAGAAAGTACACTGTTACCTGGCGGCTATACCTACCTACCCGACAGGCACCTGGAGCTTCTCTTATTCAGCGAAAGGCAATGCGAATCCATTGCAATTCGATAAAGAGGCAGCTGCAGCTTTCTCCCAGAAAGAAGGTCTTAAATATTACAATGAAGCTGTGCATACGGCTGCCTTTGCCCTTCCGAACTTTGTGAAGGAGCTTTTAAACACAAAACCAGAAAACGTAACTGATGAGTACTCAGCAGAACCAACCAACTAATAGCAAGCAGCAAAAAATCGCAGCGTTTGACCCTAACGGCGTAGGCGATGTGAACGGTGGCCTTTTTGGTTTGCCCTTTACAGTAGAGGAGTCGGAGGTTGTGCTTATACCTGTGCCTTGGGAAGTGACCGTTTCTTACAGCGCCGGTACGGCAGCTGGGCCACAGGCCATAAAGGAGGCCTCTCCACAGTTGGATCTTTTCGAACCTGCCATCAAGGATGCCTGGAAATTGGGTATAGCGATGGAGGATATTTCAGAGGATTGGGCTGCTGTAAGTGAGAATCTGCGCCAGAGAGCCGAAAACTACATCAACTGGCTGGAAGAAGGTAGCCCGGAATCAGACAGGTCAGAGTTTGAGAACCTGCCAGCTGAAGTTACTGAGAAGGGAGAGGAGCTACTGCAGTGGCTGAAGTCAAAAGCACATAATTACCTGGACCAGGGTAAACTGGTTGGTGTAGTAGGAGGCGACCACAGCACCCCACTCGGGCTGATGCACGCACTGGCCGATCGTCACGAAGAGTACGGTATATTGCAGATAGATGCACATGCCGATTTACGTGATGCTTATGAAGGTTTTAGGTATTCGCATGCCTCCATCATGTTCAACGCCCTGCAACTGCCGCAGGTTAAAAAACTGGTACAGGTAGGAATACGTGACCTGGCACAGTCAGAAGCGGAGTTGGCTAACCAGTCGAACGGTAGGGTTGCCATCTTCTACGACAGCGTGCTGAAGGAAAACATGTACGAGGGCGACAGCTGGAAGAAAGAGTGTAAAAAGATTATTGCCCAGCTTCCTCAAAAGGTATACATCAGCTTTGACATCGACGGGCTGGACCCGAAACTTTGTCCTGCCACAGGCACACCTGTGCCTGGCGGTCTGGAGTTTGAAGAAGCTGTATACCTGATCAAAGCGCTGGTGCGTTCAGGCCGCGAGATCATCGGTTTTGACCTGTGCGAAGTAGCGCCGGGCGACAGTGAGTGGAATGGCAATGTCGGTGCCCGTTTGCTTTACAAGCTCTGCAACTGGATGGCTGTTTCCCAAAAACGCCTGGAGGTACAGTAGGCTTACCTTTATTCCCGCTTTGCCGTATAGCGTGATAGGAATAATATACTATCACTATATATCGAAACGAAATGGGAATCATTATTAAGATTTTATTAACCGGTGTAGCCGCTCTTTTGGCAGCGTACATACTGCCTGGCGTGCAGATTGCCGGTTTCGGGTCGGCTTTGATTTTGGCTGTTGTACTGGCCTTGCTCAATGCCGTCGTTCGCCCGATCCTGGTTATCCTGACGATACCTGTGACTGTGCTGACACTCGGTTTGTTCCTGCTGGTCATCAATGCGCTGATCATCCTGTTAGCCGATTCCCTTGTGGGAGGCTTTGATGTGGATGGATTTCTATGGGCCCTTATCTTCAGTTTGGTGCTATCATTGATCGAAGCTTTGTTGGATTTGATTTTCTAGCATGGGAAACCACCAAAAACAGAAGAGCCCCTGGTGCAAATCAGGGGCTCTTTTGTTTTTAACGTGTTTGTTTTTACCGGGTCATCCAGGCTTCGCAGGCGTCAGCACACTCACGGCAGGCGTCAGCACATTTCTGGCAATGGTCGTGGTCATGTTTGCGGCACTCCTCTTCGCACAGGCGGCAGATCTCGATACACTCTTTCATAACGTGCTTGGCATGGGCCGAGTCACGGGCTACAAAGCGGGCCGTGAGGGTACAGATGTCGGCGCAGTCGCGGTCCAGCATGATGCAGCGCACCATCATTTTTACATTATCTTCCTGCAGACAGGCAGTTGCGCAGGCTTCACAGGCAGTGATACATTTTATGAGCACATGCTCTAATTCATTGGTTCTCTCTGATTTCATAGTTTACAGGTTATAAGGTTTATACTCTAATTAAAGTACGGCTGCAAAAAGTCATTGTTTATTTATTGGGTAAGCACAACCAAAACAGGAACCTATTTCACACCGATTATGGTTAACTTTGGGTTTAGTACAGCAATTCTATTTCGTATCGTTACACTTTCTACAGAGCATGAGTTTAGGTATAAGAGAAGCACGTGAGGCATTAAAACTGTATTTTGGCTATGAGCAGTTCAGGCCCATGCAGGAGCAGATCATCACGAATATTCTGCAGCAGAAAGACGTAGTGGTGCTTATGCCAACCGGCGGCGGAAAGTCTGTCTGTTACCAGGTGCCTGCCGTGGTGATGCCCGGTCTGTGCGTAGTAGTTTCTCCCCTGATCGCCCTGATGAAAGACCAGGTGGAAGCGCTACTGGCAAACGGTATACCTGCCGCCTACCTGAACAGCTCCCAGACAGCAGATGAACAGTACCAGATTGAAGAGAAAAGCCTGGCAGGTCAGATCAAGTTGCTATATGTTTCTCCGGAAAAATTACTTTCCGCTGGCTTTTTCTCGTTTCTGAAAAGACTGCAGGTGTCCCTTTTCGCAGTTGATGAGGCGCACTGTATTTCAGCATGGGGACATGACTTCAGGCCAGAGTATACCCAACTT
The DNA here is from genome assembly GCF_058932855.1 of Pontibacter sp. LHS1. Taxonomy (NCBI): domain Bacteria; kingdom Pseudomonadati; phylum Bacteroidota; class Cytophagia; order Cytophagales; family Hymenobacteraceae; genus Pontibacter; species Pontibacter sp. LHS1. The sequence continues at coordinate 11,642 of NZ_JBZYWF010000002.1, read as the reverse complement.
CGCGCCCTCAAGCAGCAGTTTCCGGCTATACCTGTAGTAGCGCTGACCGCTACAGCTGATAAGCTAACCCAGAAAGATATTCAGGAGCAGCTCCAGCTGCGACAGCCTGAGGTTTTCCTGTCTTCCTTTGACCGACCTAACATAAACTTGTCGGTGCTGCCCGGTCAGAACAGATTCAATAAGATCACAGATTTCCTCTCGCGCCGGCAAGGCCAGCCAGGCATCATCTATTGCCTGAGCCGCAAAGCGACCGAAAGCCTGGCGGGCAAGCTGCGCGAAAATGGCTTCAACGCTACGTTTTACCATGCGGGCATGAGTGCCCAACAGCGATCAAAAGCACAGGAGTCCTTTTTGCGGGATGACGTGCAGATCGTTTGCGCTACCATCGCATTTGGCATGGGGATAGACAAATCGAATGTTCGCTGGGTGATTCATTACAACTTGCCTAAAAATGTAGAAGGCTATTACCAGGAGATTGGGCGGGCAGGACGCGATGGTGCGAAGTCAGACGCACTCCTGTTCTACAGTTTTGCCGATGTGATGAATTTGCGCACCATGCTGTCAGATAATGACAAGTCGCAGAATGAGTTGCAACTCGTTAAGCTGGAGCGTATGCAGCAATTTGCTGAAGCCACCTTCTGCAGAAGACGTATTTTGCTGCAATACTTCGGGGAGCAGATGAGCAAGGATTGTGGCAATTGTGATATCTGCCGTAATCCACCTAGCCGATTTGACGGGACTTTAATTGCACAGAAAGCATTATCTGCCATTGCACGCTCGCAGGAAAAGCTCAACATGAGTCTCCTGGTGGATGTATTGCGCGGTTCACGCAATAGCCAGGTAATGGCAGGCGGCTACGACCGCATCAAAACATATGGTGCCGGACGTGACATTGGCACCTTGGACTGGCACCGTTATCTGCACCAGATGCTCAATGCAGGCTTGGTAGAGCTTGCCTATGATCAGAATTACACCTTGAAGTTGACGGAGCAAAGCAGGCAAGTACTCTTTGATGGCCGCAAGATTGAACTGGTTAAGTTTGAGGACGCTAAGCAACAGACAGAAACCTTACAGAGAGAAAAACCGAAAAGAGAAATTATCAAGGATGCGCTGTTCGAGCGACTGCGTGCTTTGCGAAAGCGCCTGGCAGATGAGCAGAATGTGCCTCCTTACGTTGTATTTACGGATAGTACACTGCAGGAAATGGCAGCGGAAAAGCCAGCGAATCGCATCGCGATGTTGGCGATCAGTGGGGTCGGTGCTCAGAAGCTCGAGCGCTACGGGCATAATTTTATCAATGAGATCATCGCCTTTCTGACAGAAGAGCAGGCAAAGGGTAGCGCGATCAAAGGTGCCACGCACCTGGTTACCTGGGAGGCTTATCAGCAGGGGTTAAGTCCGGAAGAGATAGCCAGGCGCCGGAACCTGAATCCTGTCACTATCTATTCGCACCTGGCTACTTTGCTGGAACAGGGTTACGATGTGCCTGTGCACGATTTTGTTTCGAAGCGAGAATACGAGGCTATCGTCGAAGCGATTGAGAGGCTTGGCAAAGATGCCAAACTGAAGGATTTGTATGAACACCTGGAGGAACGCTATGAGTACTTTAAGATCCGGCTTTCGCTGGCCATGCACAAAATGCAGTACGCCTGGTAGTTTGCAGGTATAGTCAACAAAATAAAGGCCGTCCAAATCTGGACGGCCTTCTTTTTTATAGTAATAAAGAGTATGGATTACTCCACAGAAGCAATTGGATCTGGCCAGCTGTCTTTGTCACCGTTTACGATTCCCTGTGAGAACACCTCGCCACGAAGCAACAGGATACCAGCCACGTGAGGCGCAGCATAGGAAGTGCCGCTTCCGACACTACCGATACCACCACCAATGCGGGTAGAAGTTACACTCACACCAGGTGCTGTATAATCAACAGGGGCGCCATAGTTGGAGCTTGACCAGAAGTTCTGGTAGCGATCCATTGCAGACACTGTGTAAACACCTGGGGCATTCACACGGGCCGGAGAATTTAAAGAGCAGTCAACAGCGCTGTTGCCAGCTGCGATAGCAAACAGAATGCCTCTGCCAGCTGCAGTAGTTACGGCATTGTCAAGTGTGCTGGAGATACCTGCACCCAGGCTCATGTTTACCACATCACCAGGCTTAGCCATGTTGATTACATAGTTTACGGCACTGATGGCTCGTGACACAGTACCATATCCTGTGTTATCAAACACGCGCAGGGCTACAACATTTGCATTTGCAGCTACGCCCACCATGCCAGTACCATTGTTTTTGGCGGCGATGATACCGGATACATACGTACCATGACCGAAGCCGTCTTCAATAGAAGCATCACCATAAATAAGTGACGTACTGCGCTGGAAGTCTACATTCAGGTCAGGGTGATCGGTGTCTATACCTGAGTCAATTACCCACACCGTTTTGCCGGTGCCGTCGCCGTAGCCATTCATGGCAATGTGCCAAGGCAGTGTTTCACCTGGAAGAGGAGTTATTTTAGCATACGGGCTGCTGGTTGGCTGCTCAGGCTCTGGTTCTGGGCTTGGCTCTGTCGGAGTCGGCTCAGTAGGTGCAGGTTCTGTAGGAGTTGGCTCTGTTGGAGCGGGTTCAGTTGGCGTTGGCTCCGTTGGAGTAGGCTCAGACGGAGCAGGCTCGGTTGTGTTTTTCTTACTGTTGCCATTGCCTTTTGTGTTGGTATCAGTGCTACCATCTTTGGTTTTACCGCTGTTACCTTTCACAGTTGTATTGTCAGTACCAGGCTTTGCAAGCATAATGATACGGTCTTGCTCAACATAGGCTACTTCTGGGTTTTTGCGCAACTGATCTAACTGATTTTTAGTAAGTCGGGCGGCAAAACCGTTTACATTTCCTTCAAAAGTTTGCTGTATAGCTTCACGTTCAATGCCCGTTGTAAGCAGCAGTCGTTCACGCAGGGCTACAGTTGCGGTACGGCCGGCTATGGTCATGGCACTTACACCGGTTGCGCTTAAGTTGTTTCCTCCATTTTTAAATACCACAATGTACTGGCCAGGTATAGCCTGTCCATGTTGTGTATCGATTTGAACAGAATCAGTCTGAAACTGCTCTTCCATGAAGTCCTCTTTCTGACAGCTTGAGAGGGTGAATACTGACGCCAGAGCTAAACCTGACAACGCCTTGAATAGTGTAGAATTGTTCATCATATAAGTTTGGTTGGATTGGGTAAATTATTGAATTAAATTTTTCACAATGCCTCGTAACAACACGAGTATTTGAAAAGTTTAAGGATGCGATAAAATTGTAAAAATTTTATGCAGGCAACAGATTTAGTAGGGCGTAGTATTCCTGTCTACATTTTCAAATGTGGATTCTTGAAGATGTGGTTCTCACAAAGAGATCTGCAGGATGTGAAGGTTTAGTAGATTTTAATCATATAATACGCGTTTGGGGTTACTTTTCACGAAAGATAATTGGATAAAAAGTAAGATTGCAAACTTTTTGATAAATAAATTTTAATTGAACTATTGATGGGTTCTATCAAGATGATTTAAATGATTATGCATTACTATAATTGCATTATACCTATGTATATAGGTTTTTGTAAATATCACTGAAATACAGATCAATTATTTGCTAATAAAATTAGTATAATACGTATATATTTAGTATGTTTACATGCCAGCACCCAGAGTGCTCTAGTATTATCAGGACACGAACAAAGAATAAGAGTGGAAAAGGTAACATCGAATATAAGACACCTTCGCAAGCAGGCCGGTTATACCCAGGCACAGCTTGCCGAGAAATTAGAGATCAAGCGTTCGTTGGTGGGAGCGTACGAGGAGGGAAGGGCGGAGCCGAAGCTAAGCACGCTGGTCAATGTTGCGCGTCTTTTTGAGGTTTCCCTTGACGAACTCATTACTGCTGACCTGTCTGATCCGGCCTATAAACCTGAAGCAGGTCAGGCCGGTGGCGGTAAACTGCGGGTTTTAGCCATTACGGTCGATCAGGAAGATCGCGAAAATATAGAGCTGGTTCCTTATAAGGCAAGCGCCGGATACCTTAATGGGTATGCCGATCCTGAGTTTATTGAGGAATTGCCCCGTTTCCGCCTTCCTACCCTGGGCAGTGGTGGTACTTACCGTGCCTTCGAGATCAGTGGTGACTCCATGCTGCCTCTGGCTTCCGGTACCGTCATTGTTGGGCGGTATGTAGAGGATTGGAGTACGCTGAAAGATGGAACTCCCTGCATCATTGTCAGTGGTAAAGAGGGGGTTGTATTCAAGCGGGTTTATAATAAAGTGAAAGAGGCTGCCACCTTGCGCCTGCACTCTGACAACCCGCTCTATTCTCCTTACGAGCTGCCAGTTGATGATGTGGTGGAGATATGGGAAGCCAAATCTTATATCAGCTCTACTTTCCCAATTGCTGATATATCGCTTGACAAGCTGTCATCCATTGTGCTTGATCTCCAGAAAGAGATGCTTAAACTGAAGAAAGCTTAATATTTTAACAGCACCCTAAGTATTGTATAAACAGCGCATCCTGCCTCTGATAGGGCAGGATGCGCTGTTTTAGCCCTGTTTTATGCGACCAGTTAACTACAAACGCCATTATCCGTAAAGGCATAGCATAAAACAAAAGCGAGATATGATACGATTAATTACCGCTTCCCAAAGATATGAGGCCCAGGTGGAGGGCTGGCTCCGTTCCCACTATCTCTTCTCTTTCGCAGATTATTACGATCCGGAAAACATGGAGTTCGGCCCACTTCGCGTCTTCAATGATGACTATGTAAAACCACGCTCGGGTTTTCCTACCCATCCCCACTCTGAGCTAGAGATTGTGACCATTGTGCTTTCGGGCGAGCTGACTCATAAGGACAACATTGGAAATGAGAAAACCGTGTCTCCGGGCCAGGTACAGCGTATGACTGCCGGTACAGGTGTGAGCCACTCTGAAACAAATGAGACAGACGATGAGATCCACTTACTGCAACTATGGTTTATGCCAAACAAACGTGGACTTGCACCTTCCTATGAAGTGATGGATGTAGGGTTTTTAAAGGCAAAGGATGAGCTTATCCCTTTGGTGACAGGGCAGAAGGTGCTGGAAGATGTTGCTTACATCAATTCCAATTCCACAGTGTACTATGGCAGCGTATCGCAGGGTGAAGAAATAACTTTCAGAACATTCAAGATCCGCAGAACGTTGATATATGTGCTGACAGGAAGCCTGCTTGTCAATAATGTCGAAGCTGACAGCCATGACCAGATCAGGCTTGATGAGCAGGAGGTGATTGCCATCCGGGGGACTGCAGATGCCACTTTTATCCTGGTGGATGTTCCTGCTCTTGAGGCAAATTACTAATTGATCCTTCGTATCAACAAAGCAGTGGGCAGGCCTGTAGATGACCTGCCCACTGCTTTCCTTATTTTTATTCATTGTCATCACCTGGAGTAGCAATGGCTTCCTGCAGGAGGTGCTCGTCCAGGTGTTTGCTTGTTTTGGCTCCTAACTCCCGCAGTATCTCCACTCTTCGTATCAGGTTACCTTTACCTTCGGTTAATTTGTTCATGGCCCCGTTGTAGGCGCTTTGACTTTGCTCCAGGTGGCGGCCTACTGTTTTTAAGTCTTCCACAAAGCCCACAAACTTGTCGTAAAGCTTCCCGCTTTCTTCTGCAATCTTCAGTACATTTCTTTTCTGGTCTTCCTGTCGCCATACGCCAGCCACAGTGCGCAGCGTAGCTAGTAGGGTAGAGGTGGTCACCAGCACAATGTTCTTGTCAAAGGCATCTGTAAAAATGTTTTGGTCATGCTGCAGTGCCAGATTAAAGGCCGGCTCAATGGGGATGTACATCAGCACAAAATCCGGAGAATTTATGCCGCTCAGGCGGTGGTAGTTTTTGCGTCCCAGATCAGTATAGTGTGTCCGGATAGAACTGATGTGACTGCGCAGGTAAGTCTCCAACTGCGCCTCATCATCGCAACTACAGTAGGCTTCGTAAGCAACCAGCGAAAGCTTTGAGTCTATCACCAGGTGTTTGGAGTCAGGCAGGCGCACAATCACATCGGGCCGGTATACCTTCTGATCGTCATTCTGCCGCACCTCTTCGCGTTCGTAGTGCACGCCTTTGCGCAGACCAGATTTTTCGAGGAGGCTCTCCAGCAGGTATTCGCCCCAGTTGCCCTGCGTTTTACTTTCGCCTTTCAGGGCTTTCGTCAGGTTGAGCGCATCCTGACTCATTTGTTGGTTCAGGGCCGACAACTGAGTGATCTGTTCTTTCAGCGAAATGCTATCCTTTAGTGTCTTCTCGTAGGTAAGATCTACTTTGGCCTCAAACTCACGGATGCGTTCTTTAAGTGGTGTGAGGATTCGTTCCAGGTTTTCGGAGGAAGCCTTATTGAAATGCTCGGCATTGGTCATGAGCACCTGGTTGGAGATGTGCTGGAACTGCTGCAGGAATTTTTCACGCAATTGCTCCAGTTCCCTCGCCTGCTCGTGCATGCGCTGGTGCAGGTGTTCATAGTCTGTTTCCGTCTTGGTCAGCGCATTGGTCAGCTCTATAATTTCTGTTTGGGCATCCCGCAGCTGGTTTTTCAGTGCTTCAGCTTCCTGTGCCTGGTGTCGGGCCTGGCCCTCCAGAACGCCCTGTGCTACCACTGCCTGGTTAAACTTATCCTGCAGTGCGCTTATTTTACCCCTCATAGCCAGATAGGCTACCACGAGTCCAGCCAGAAATGCCGCTATACCTACCAATATCTCCATACAGTAAAGGTATGTTTTTTTAGCATTTCAAACCAGATGCTAACCTTTTTAGTTTTCAGGAGCTTTCTAAATGCTCGGTAGCATTCCACTCCGCATAAAACTGGGTCAGAAAACCCTCCATGTAGCGGTGGCGCTTTTCGGCCATGGCACGGGCAGTCGGGGTATGCATCCGGTCTTTCAGGAGAAGCAGCTTTTCGTAGAAATGGTTGATGGTGGGCGCTGAGTTGGACTTGTAAGCTTCAAAATTATCGTGAAGCACAGGGGCTATAGCCGGGTTGTACAGTTCGCGTCCTTTATGACCGCCGTAGGCAAAAGTGCGGGCTATACCTATAGCGCCAATGGCATCAAGTCGGTCTGCATCCTGCACAATGCGCCCTTCGAGTGTAGGCATTGCAGAGGAGGTGCCGGCTCCTTTGTAAGACAGCCCACTGACAATGGCACAGATCTCCGCAATCAGGTCATTATTTACCTGCATCTTATCAAGCCATTCCCGCACCATGCGCGGCCCTACAGTGTCGTCGCCGTTATGAAACTTATGATCGCCTATGTCGTGCAACAGTGCCGCCAGCTCTACTTTAAAAGTATCGGCTCCATTTTCCTGTGAGGCAATATAGAGGGCGTTTTTCCAGACCCGGTAGATGTGCCACCAGTCATGGCCGGAGCCTTCGCCCTCCAGTTGTTCTCTTACATAGTCTGCGGTTGCGTCGATAATGGCTTGTTGCTGCATGGTATAAGGTATATTTGCCAAAACTGCGAAATATCCCGCAAAGGCACAAAGCCATTTCTATACCTTTATACCTGACACGGCTTCAGTGGCTATACCTTGTTTGGTCGGTACCGGTAGTAAATCCAACTCGAGCAGGTCGGCCCAGGTGTTCAGGTATAGCACCACATCGTCTCGCTCGTTATGTTTCAAGTAGCGTCTGTCAGGCGGCAGCGCTTCGGTTACTTTAGCATCAGAGAGTCGCTCCAGGTGGGTCAAATCATCTTTAGTGAGTCCCCAGGAAAGCATCTGGTCGATGATCTCATCTATGGGCATGCCGCTTTGGGGACAGTAGTCGCGCAGTTGTACGCTCCAGTCGCCATGTCGCCACATGGCGGCTCCATGTATGTAACCCTTTTCGAACTGGGTAATGGTCTGGGCCAGGTGGCCGCAATTGCAGCTGCCCATGTGTCCCCATTGGTAGTTGGCGCCTTGTGCCAGTCGGTCTGCTGTCTGGCGAATAGCCGCCACCAGTTGTGCTGAACTTCTTGCCATATGTTTGGTGCTTAGAGGTGAACGTGTTAGCGGAGGTGTGAACTCCTTATATTATAAAACGGCAGATGCTTCAAATGTTATGGATGTCCGCCTGATTTTCATTGCTCCCCCTGGCTTTATACCTTTGTAGGTATATCTTTTCATTCCAAGAGCCTCAATTATGCGCGTATTACCTGTTGTACTTTCTCTTCTTTTGATCTCCATTCTTTATGCAATTCCTGATGCGAAAGCCCAGATTCTAAACATCGAAAGGTCAAGGGTCCAACGTGATACGGCTAATTTCCTGACAGGCAAGGCGGGACTTAATTTTTCGATGTACAACCGCAACGCAGGGCGTGACAACCCCAATAACTTTCTGCAGTTGACTTTTAACGGGGACCTGGCGTATATATCCAAGCAGCATACCTACATGTTCCTGAACTACTATAATTACTTGCTTGTAAACTACGACTCACGTGAATTGCGCAACACAGTCGCCAGCAATGGCTACTCGCATTTCAGGGCGAACCTGTTTAGCCGCCGTAAGATGTCTTACGAGCTTTTCACCCAGTATCAGACGGACTTGGCCCGTGGCCTGGAACGGCGTATTCTAACAGGTGGCGGGCTGCGCTGGCTGCTTTATCGTACAGACAACACTTCCTGGTTTGCGGGAACAGGCCTGATGCACGAGCACGAGAGCTGGAAAGATCCCGAGCAGGAAGGCGTTACCCGGGTGGCTGATCTGCTTAAATCTACTAATTACATCAGTCTGCGCTCCAAGTTATCTGAGCATGTGGAAACGAACAACATAGCCTATTTGCAGACAGGTTATGACGATGATATCAGCCGCTTCCGTAACCGTATCAGCGGTGATCTGGGTCTGACGGTGCGATTGGTCGGACGTGTGTCGATGCGCACCAACTTCAATTTTACCTACGAGGACAGACCCATCGTTCCGGTTACGAAATTTATCTACGCCATCACCAACGGTCTACAGGTTGATTTTTAGCAAAGCGGCCTGTTCATAACAGCAAGTGCAGTATTTGCACTGCTGTTACATAAGTTTATATCAAACTTTTTTAATATTATTTGCATTGAGCCAAACAATGCAGTCAACTTTGGCGTAAGCTGCGTCATGGGATATATGTTACGAGCAAGTGCCTATGGTGCATTTAAGTAATTATCCTGCAATCAGAACGCACAATTCTGATCCGTGACGTTTAACAATATAACTGGTAAGTCCAGCGTGCTTCAACTGCACACATTTGTACTTTTTTATCGATGGAAAAAACTTCTAAAATCTACATTGCTGGCCACCGGGGCATGGTAGGCTCTGCCATTCTGCGCCGTTTGGAGGCCGATGGGTATACTAACATTATCACCAGAACCTCTTCTGAACTGGACCTGCGTAACCAACAGGCCGTGCATGAGTTTTTTGAAAACGAGAAGCCGGACTACGTGTTTCTGGCCGCTGCCAAGGTTGGGGGGATCCATGCCAACAACACCTTCCGGGCAGAGTTCCTGTATGACAACCTGATGATCGAGGCCAACATCATCCACGCTGCCCATGTGTCGGGTGTGAAGAAGCTAATGTTCCTGGGATCTTCCTGCATCTACCCGAAAATGGCCCCGCAGCCCCTCAAGGAAGAATACCTGCTCACCGGACCGCTGGAGCAGACAAACGAGCCCTACGCCATTGCCAAAATAGCGGGCATCAAGCTTTGCGAATCCTACCGCGACCAGTACAACAGCAATTTTATCAGCGTGATGCCGACCAACCTTTACGGCTACAACGACAACTACGACCTGAACAATTCGCATGTGCTGCCGGCCCTTATCCGAAAAATACATGAGGCGAAAGACAACGGTGCACCCACTGTTACCGTATGGGGCACAGGGAGTCCGAAACGTGAGTTCCTGTTTGCGGATGATCTGGCTGCCGCCTGCGTATACCTGATGGACAATTACGACGGTCGTGAGCTTGTAAATATTGGTACAGGGGAGGATATCTCCATCAAAGATTTAGCCCTGCTGATCAAAGACGTGATCGGCTATGAAGGCGAACTGGAGTTTGATACTTCCAAACCGGATGGCACGCCGCGCAAACTCATGGATGTGAGCAAACTGCACAGCCTTGGTTTCAAACACAAAATAGAATTACGTGAAGGTATAGCACTGGCCTATGCCGATTTCAAAGAAAAATACGTGACTGCTTAGTCATACCTTATATTCAACCATAAAAAGAGAATTACATTAAACAAGTATATCACATGAAGACAGCCCTTATCACTGGCGTAACCGGACAGGACGGCGCATACTTAGCGGAGCTTTTACTTAGCAAAGGATATAAAGTACACGGTGTGAAGCGCCGTAGCTCGATGTTCAACACCGAACGCATCGACCACCTATACCAGGACCCGCACGAGAAGAACATCAACTTCAAGCTGCACTACGGCGACCTGACCGACTCCACCAACCTGATCCGCATCATACAGGAGACGCAGCCGGATGAGATCTACAACCTGGCCGCCATGAGCCACGTGAAGGTGAGCTTTGACACGCCGGAGTACACGGCCAACGCCGACGGACTGGGCACACTCCGCATCCTGGAAGCCATTCGCATCCTGGGGCTGACGAAAAAGACGAAGGTATACCAAGCCTCCACTTCAGAACTGTACGGTCTGGTGCAGGCTGTGCCGCAGACGGAGACCACGCCGTTCTACCCGCGCTCTCCTTACGCTGTTGCCAAACTCTACGCTTACTGGATCACAGTAAACTATCGCGAGGCTTATGGCATGTTCGCCTGCAACGGTATCCTCTTCAACCACGAATCACCGCTGAGAGGTGAAACGTTCGTGACGCGCAAGATCACCCGCGCCGCTGCCCGTATAGCCATGGGCCTACAGGATGGCCTGTACCTGGGTAACCTGGACGCCAAGCGTGACTGGGGCCATGCCAAAGACTATGTAGAAGCCATGTGGCGCATTCTGCAGCAGGACGAGCCGGAGGACTTTGTGATCGCCACAGGCGTTACGACTACGGTGCGCGACTTTGTGAAGATGTCATTTGCCGAGGTGGGCATCGAGATCGAGTTCAAGGGCGAGGGCGTGGACGAGAAAGGCTACGTAGCCGCCTGCAACAACCCGGAGTACCAGATCGAGATCGGCAAAGAGGTGGTGTGCGTAGACCCGAACTACTTCCGTCCGACGGAGGTGGAGTTGCTGATCGGCGATGCCACCAAATCGAAGGAGAAGCTGGGCTGGACGCCGAAGTACGACCTGCCTGCTCTCGTGAAGGACATGATGCAGAACGACATCGAGCTCTTCAAGCGTGACACTTACCTGATGGAAGGCGGTCACCGCATCCTTAACTACCATGAATAATCGCTTGTACCCCTAACAAGGTATAGTTGGGATAGAAAACGGCAGCTTCACTTTGGTGGGGCTGCCGTTTTGTTGTTTATACCTGCCAGATCTAATCCCAGGTTTAACTGTACTCCATTGCGTTTAAAGCTTACCTGTATGACTGAAGCAGTTGTGTTTAAATAATTTATATAAGCATCCAGCGCCAGATTTTGACGTAACGACAGGTATAGGTATAGGTATAGGTATAGGTATAGGTATAGGTATAGGTATAGGTATAGGT
>NZ_JBZYWF010000019.1:0-48131 GCF_058932855.1 Pontibacter sp. LHS1 | reverse complement strand
AATCCTGTGTATCCTTCCTAAACCTGAAAATACTTGGGCTAAGGATTCTATGTATAGATTCAGATAATCAATTCCTATACCTGTTTTTAGAGTGGGGTTTAAACCAAACCCCTTCCCAAAAGTCTTAAATTTTGTAACTTGTAAGCTTCAAGAGCAATCATCATCACATGAAAGAACTGCAGGATATCGTACGGGCGTATGAAGTGGCGCAGGTAGAGGGGAAGCAGGCAGCACTGGCGACGGTGGTGCAGGTGCAGGGTTCTTCGTACCGGAGGCCCGGTGCGCGTATGCTGGTGACGGAGGACGGGCAGCTGACCGGCGCGATCAGCGGGGGCTGCCTCGAGGGGGATGCCCTGCGCAAGGCCCGTCTGGTGATGCACGAGCAGAAGTCCTTGCTGGTGACCTATGATACCACCGATGAAGACGATGCGCAGCTGGGCGTAGGCCTGGGCTGCAATGGCATCATTCAGATCCTCATTGAACCCATTAATCCCGAAGATCCGGCAAATCCAATCGCATTCTTTCAAGCATTTCTGAGTAACCGGCAGTCGGCGGTGGTTGTGACGCTTTTTTCTTTGGAAAGCCGCACCGACTTGCAGCCGGGTACCTGCCTGTTTATACCTGAGAAAGGAAATTTTTCTGGAACATGCACTGATCCCATGCTGCATCGAGCTTTGCTCACCGATGCACAACAGGTGCTGGAACAGCGGGCATCGCTTACCAAAACCTACGTGACAGACGAAGGTGCACTCACCGGCTTTGTGGAGTTGCTGCAGCCTGCTGTGTCGCTGGTGGTGGTCGGAGCTGGTAATGATGCTATACCACTTGTGAACATGGCCGCTATACTGGGCTGGCAGGTAACGGTGGTTGACGGTCGTGCGAATCACGCCAAAGCGAGCCGGTTTACGATGGCGCAACAGGTGCTCGTGGTGAAGCCGGAACAGGTTTTGACGCAACTTATACCTGATGAGCAGACTGTCTTTGTGCTGATGACGCACAATTACAATTATGATATGGCCATGCTACGTCAGCTTTTGCCGCTGCCTATACCTTACATTGGCTCTCTGGGGCCTAAAAGGAAACTGGAGCGTATGCTAAACGAGCTGCAGGTCGAAGGGATGAAAATCACCGAAGACATGCGGCAGCGGGTATACGGTCCGACCGGGCTGGAGATTGGAGCAGAGACTTCCGAGGAAATCGCCCTGTCCATTCTGGCTGAGATAAAGGCAGTGCTGGCGAACAAGCCTGGCGGACTTTTGCGCGATAAGCCGGGTGCTATACATGATCGCGGAGAAGAGAACCTGGAATTGGGCAAACAGACGACCGTGTCCGGATGTTTTCTGTAAGCGGACTGGTTATACTGGCGGCAGGGGCTTCCACCCGTTTAGGTCAGCCGAAACAATTGTTGCGTTACCAGGGCAATAGCTTGCTGCAACGTGCAGCTCAGGTGGCTCTGGAAGCAGGTTTCTCGCCTGTTGTCGTGGTGCTTGGGGCGCATGCAGAGAAGCTTATACCTGAACTCAACGGCCTGCCTGTCACACAGGTGCAGAACCCGGACTGGCAGGAGGGGATGGCATCTTCTATCCGCACAGGGCTACAAGAACTTTTAAGGTTGAAGCCCGATCTGGCGGATGCGACCTTTATGGTCTGCGATCAGCCTTATGTGGATGCAAAAGTGTTACAGCGTCTGGTGCAGGCAAAACAGGACGGCCGAAGCGGTATTGTAGCCAGCGCCTACCAGGGAACACTGGGTACACCGGTGCTTTTCGACATGGTCTACTTTCCGGAGCTGCTGGCGCTGCAGGGGCAGGAGGGAGCCAAGAAGATCATCATGCAACACAGGTCTGCGGTTAGCTCCCTGCGTTTTGAGGCTGGCGCCACCGACATTGACACAGCGGCAGATTATGCAGCGCTTGTGCAGACAGATTTGCCGGATTAAATAAGACATAAAGCGGGGCTGCTTATTCCCCGCTCCATATATTTTTCTAACTTAGAGTTTAAAATTTTAAAAAGAACGATGGCAACATACAAGCTGCAAATCAACGGCCGAAGCTATGAGGTCGATGTAGAGCCGGATACCCCGCTGCTTTGGGTACTGCGCGACAACCTGGGACTGGTAGGCACCAAGTATGGCTGCGGCATCGCGCAGTGCGGTGCCTGTACGGTGCATGTAAACGGCAACGCCATGCGCTCCTGTGTATACCCGGTTTCGGCCGCTGCCGCAGCCAAGATTACCACAATCGAGGGACTGTCAGAAGCGGGTGACCATCCGGTGCAGCTGGCCTGGGACGAAGTGGATGTGGCGCAGTGCGGCTACTGCCAGGCCGGTCAGATCATGACGGCCACAGCGCTGCTCAACAAGAACCAGAAGCCTACTGCCGAAGAAATCGATAATGCCATGAACGTTAACATCTGCCGCTGCGGTACTTACCACCGCATTCGGGAAGCTGTTGCATTAGCCGCCACTAAACTCAAATAAGCCATGTCAGACGTAACACAGGAAAGCAGACGCAATTTCATGAAGCTGTTCGCCGTGGCGGGCGGCGGTCTTGTACTGGGTTTCAACTCGACCAGCTCAATTGCCTCGGGTCTGGGCCTGATTGACGGATCCAACCTGCCGGCAGCTGCCATCGATTTTAACAGCTACCTTTCTATTTCGCCGGATAACATCATTACCATCCTTTCGCCGAACCCTGAACTGGGACAGAACATCAAAACCTCTTTCCCGATGATCGTGGCTGAGGAACTGGATGCCGACTGGACCAAAGTGAAAGTGGTGCAGGCTCCGCTGGATACTAACAAATTCGAGCGCCAGGTAACAGGAGGCAGTGGTGCCGTGCCGCACTCCTGGGAGCGCCTGCGCAAGGCTGGAGCCACAGCCCGCCAGATGCTGATGGAGGCCGGGGCCAGGCGCTGGAACGTAGCGGCCAACTCGATCACCACAGAAAACGGCATGGTAGTGCACGCTGCCAGCGGCCGCAAGCTGAGCTATGGCGAACTGGCAACCGAGGCTTCCAAGCTGCCGGTGCCGACTGATGTGAAGCTGAAGGATAACAAGGACTTCAGGCTGATCGGCACGGCTGTTCGCAATGTCGACAACCATGAGATGATCACCGGCAAGCCGCTGTATGGGCTGGATGTGTACAAAGAGGGAATGCTCTTCGCCATGATCCAGCGTCCGGAAGCTTTTGGCATGAAATTGAAGTCAGTAGACGCCGCCAAAGCCAAGGCGATGCCGGGGATTGTAGATGTGGTAACCTTCAATAACAATGTGGCCGTGGTGGGTAAATCGACCTGGCAGGTAATGAAGGCCCGCAAAGAGCTGAAAATAGCCTATGAACCGGATGGCGCGCTGGAAAGCTCTGCTGACCACGACCGCCTGTTCAAGGAATTGCTCAACAGTCCAGAAGCTACCGTGCGGCGCAAAGACGGTGATGTGGAGGCGGCTTTTAAGAACGCAGCCAAAGTAATTAAGAGCGAATACCAGTGCCCGTTCCTGTCGCACAGTCCGATGGAGCCAATGAACTTCTTCGCGCATGTGCGTCCGGATGGCGTAGAGCTGGCTGGTCCAACTCAGACACCGCAGCGTGCCCGCGACATGGTGGCGAAGCTTTTAGATATAGCTCCTGAGAAAATCACGCTGGAGCTGACGCGACTGGGCGGTGGTTTCGGTCGCCGCCTCAGTGCCGACTATGTGCTGGAGGCCGCCGAACTTTCAAACATCATCAAGGCACCTGTGAAGGTGATCTGGAGCCGGGAAGATGATATGTCCGGCGGTACCTATCGTCCGGCCGTTCGCTACCGTTTCGAAGCAGCCCTGGATGCCAAAGGCAACATGATCGGCTATAGGCTGCGAGGCGTTGGCATCAACTCCGGCAATCCTACCCGTGAAGACAACTTTCCATCCGGTGCCGTAGCGAACCTGTTGATCGATTCGGTTGAGCACAAATCGCCGATCACAACCGGTCCGTGGCGTGCGCCGATCACGAACTTCCTGGCATTTGCAGAGCAGGCCTTCCTGGATGAGGTGGCGCAGGCCGCGAAAAAAGATCCGGTACAGTTCCGTCTGGAGTTGCTGGACAAGGCCAAAAAAGCACCGGTAGGGGAGATCAAATATGATATCGACCGCATGCGTGGCGTGATCGAACTCGCCGCTGAGAAATCAAACTGGGGCAAGAAAAAAGGCGTGCACCAGGGCTTTAGTGTTTACTTCTCGCACCGTTCCTATGTGGCGCAGGTGGCAGAGGTGAAGCTGGTGAAATCGGTGCCGGTAGTCGAGAAGGTATACGCTGCCGCTGACTGTGGCATTGTGGTGAACCTGAGCGGTGCCTACCAGCAGGTGCGCGGCGGTATCGTGGATGGTCTGGGACATGCCATGTACAGCAAACTCTCTTTCAAAGACGGAGCGGTAGAGCAGAAGAACTTCAACAACTACCGACTGATCCGCCTGAAGGAAGTGCCGGAGATTGACGTGCATTTTGTGAACAATGGCATTGACCCGACAGGCCTTGGCGAACCCGCGCTCCCACCAACCGGAGGCGCCGTAGCCAACGCCATTTTCAAGGCCACAGGCAAACGCCTCCGCAACCAGCCTTTTATGGAGCAGGTGGAGTTTAAGAGTGCGTAGCTAAGTTAGGTTTTTGATTGGCAGGGGGATGACAAGCACTTGCGATTAGCTACTGCAGTTGATCAGGCAAAGTGCTGACGAACCACCCCTGCCCCTCCTTAACCAAGGAGGGGAGCTTTTCCTACTACATCAATTTGGATGTATATAGTGAAGGAATTTAGTTAATGAAGAGTAACAGTAGCTATTATACTACTACAGACCAAACAGTAATATCAGGCTCCCCTCCTTGGTTAAGGAGGGGTTAGGGGTGGTTTGACCCGGTATTACAATCAAAACACCCGCAGCAGTTAACGAGTACAGATTAAACATGTTGGTAGACAGACACGGAAGGAAGATCAACTATTTGAGACTGGCGGTGACCGACAGGTGTAATCTGCGTTGCTTTTACTGCATGCCGGAGCA
The DNA here is from genome assembly GCF_058932855.1 of Pontibacter sp. LHS1. Taxonomy (NCBI): domain Bacteria; kingdom Pseudomonadati; phylum Bacteroidota; class Cytophagia; order Cytophagales; family Hymenobacteraceae; genus Pontibacter; species Pontibacter sp. LHS1. The sequence continues at coordinate 43,102 of NZ_JBZYWF010000019.1, read as the reverse complement.
GGGGCTGGACTGGCTGTCGAGGAGCGAGCTAATGACCTACGAGGAAATGCTGCACATCAGTCAGGTGATGCTGCGCATGGGGGTAGACAAGATCCGGATCACGGGCGGCGAACCTTTCGTGCGCAAAGATTTCATGTCCTTCCTGACAAGCCTTTCCCAGCTGCAGGGGCTGCAGCAGCTAACCCTCACCACCAACGGTGTACTCACCGCTCCCTTCGTGCCGGAGCTCAAGAAGATAGGGATTCATTCCGTCAACCTGAGCCTCGATACCCTTGACCCGAATCGTTTTTTCACTATTACCCGACGCGATGTGCTTTCGGCCGTGCTGGAGACACTGGAGGCTTTGCTGCAGCACGGGATCGAAGTGAAGATCAATGCCGTAGTGATGGAAGGGAAAAATATTGAGGACATCCAATCGCTGGTGGCGCTGACGAGAGACAGTCCGGTGAGTGTACGCTTTATTGAAGAGATGCCTTTCAATGGTGGAGAGAGCCACTACACCACCCTTCACTGGGACCATTGGCGCATCCTGGAGAAGATCAAGGAGCAGTACCCGGACATCCGGAAATCCATCGATCCGCCGCACTCTACTTCTTATAACTACCAGATACCGGGGCACAAGGGCAGTGTCGGCATTATTGCCGCCTATACCCGCTCGTTTTGCGGCACCTGCAACCGCATCCGACTCACCCCGCAGGGTGAGCTCAAGACCTGTCTCTACGGTGACAGCGTGTTAAACGTAAAAGATATGATGCGCAGCGGTGCATCGGAACAGCAACTACAGGAAGCCCTCAGCCAAGCCATCAGCCAGAAGGAAAAAGATGGTTGGGAAGCAGAGAAAAACAGTCAGTCCCTGCACGCCTCCATGGCCCGGATCGGCGGCTAATACAACACAGAAACATGATACCAGTTCAGGAAGCGGAAGCCATCATACAGGCACAGGTAAGGGATTTTGGCACCGGGCAGCTGCCTTTTGAGCAGGCCCTGGGCCGGGTGCTGGCCGAGGACCTACGCACCGATCGCGACCTGCCACCCTTCAATCGGGTAGCCATGGACGGCATTGCCATCCGTTACGAAGCTTTTGCCGCAGGCACACGCACCTTCCGCATCAGAGGCACGCAGGCAGCAGGCGATCAGCCGATTGAGATTTCCTCTTCAGATGAATGCGTCGAGATCATGACCGGAGCGGCACTGCCTGCCTCTGTTGACACTGTGATCCGCTACGAAGACCTGGAGCTGCAGGACGGACAGGCAACGGTGAAAGTTGATGTGCTGCAGCAAGGGCAAAGTATCCATGACCAAGGGAAAGACCGAAAACAAGGTGAGATAGTAGCCACAGCTAATCAGGTAGTTACGGCTGCCTTAGTAGGTATGGCCGCAGCGGTGGGGGCGACGCAACTCACTGTCAAGAAACTACCCCGCACGGTCGTAATCTCCACCGGCGATGAACTGGTTGACGTAGAGGATACGCCTTTGCCTTTCCAGATCAGACGCTCGAACAGCTACATGGTAAAAGCAGCTTTAGAAAAGTACGGTCTTATACCTGATCTCCTGCACATACCTGATAACCAGACCGCAATACAGGCACAGCTGCAGGACTGTCTGCAGCGCTACGACGTGCTGATCCTGAGTGGTGGCATCTCCATGGGTAGGTTCGACTACGTGCCGCAGGTGCTGGAAGAGCTGGCGGTGGAGAAGCTGTTCCATAAAGTGCGGCAGCGACCAGGCAAACCATTCTGGTTCGGAGCACATGCCCGAGGTGCTGTAGTGTTTGCCTTGCCTGGTAATCCGGGCTCTACCTTCATGTGTTTGCACCGCTATTTTATACCTTGGTTGCAGGCTTGTTTAGGTATAGCCAAACCGGCAGGTATGCATGCGGTGTTGGCTACCGACTTTTCTTTTCACCCACCGCTTCAGTATTTCCTGCAGGTAAAGCTAAACATCAGCGAGCAAGGTCAACTATTGGCTACGCCTCTGGAAGGCAACGGCTCCGGTGACTTTTCAAATCTGGTAGAGGCGGACGCTTTTCTGGAGCTACCGGCGGAGCAGAGCGTGTTTGGAAAAGGGGAGGTTTTTAGGGTGTGGCCGTTTAGGGAGCCGTTTGTATAAGTAATAACGTTGCCCTCGCTTGCCTCTGGCGGGTGTGAGCTATCCCGTGGCGTCCCGCCACGTGTGCCGACAGGCATGAAAAAAGCACCTGGAGTCCGCATTATAACTCACACTCGCGGGATGCAAGCGATAGGAGACTTACTAACTACACAGTTTAAAGAAGCATGACCGATTTTTCACACTTAAACGATAAAGGCCAGGCGACCATGGTAGACGTGGGCGGCAAGCAGGCGACACACCGGACCGCTACGGCACGCAGCATTGTGTCGCTGCCGCCGGAGGTGCTGGAGAAGTTTGCGTCCGAAGACATTCAGACTAAAAAAGGATCGGTGTTTCAAACAGCGATCATTGCCGGTATCATGGCGGCCAAGAAGACGGGGGAGCTGATTCCGCTTTGTCACCCGATAGGGATGGACAACTGCCATATCACCATCCAGCTCAACGAACAGCAGGAAGTGGTGATTGACTGCACGGCCAGTATCACGGCCAAGACAGGTATAGAAATGGAGGCGCTGGTGGGGGCCTCGGTGGCAGCGCTCACCGTGTACGACATGTGCAAGGCGCTGAGTCACGACATCGTAATCAAGGAAACGAAGCTGATCGAAAAAACAGGAGGGAAGCGTGACTTCAAAAGAGCATAGTAAACACAGCAAAATTGCCCGTCCGGCTTATGGCAACTTCGGGCGCAACGAGTGGGCTATTGTGGGCGCACCTTGCGGCAAGATAAAAGCACTGGCGGATGATCTGATCAAAGGCTTATCGGCAGACTATAAATGCGCCTATGTGGATGCACAACATGCGAAGGCTGATGAAGAAGCGACCCTCCCAGGGCGTTTGGCTTCGGGCGCTGTGGCAGAGTATACCGACCAGATACACTACCACCAGCTTGACATGAAGCGGGAGCTGAACCAATTCAGTTTCCGACAGCTGTTTCAGGACACGGACCTGGTGCTGGTGAACGGCAATCACCAGCAGGCGAAGGCACAGGTGGTGATCATCGATGAAGCCAAAAGAGCATCGCTACAAAAAAGGCTACCGCAACTGACCAACGTGGTGCTGTTCCTTCTGGTTGAAGGTATGGAGGAGGTATACGATTTCCTGCAGGAGGCTATATCGGATTGGCAGGCTATACCTGTGCTGAAGCTGAGCGAAACTGATAAGATTGCCGCCTTCTTCCAGGAGCAGATGCGACAGGCCCGGCCGAAGCTGAAGGGACTTGTATTAGCAGGTGGACAAAGCCTGCGCATGGGACAGGACAAAGGCGCGATAGCCTGGCACGGAAAAGAGCAACGTTACCACATGGCGGATATGCTGCGCGAGCTTTGCCAGGAGGTGTACATTTCCTGTCGGCCGGAACAGCAGACGGAACTGGATGCCAACTACAACTCCCTGCCCGACACTTTCACCGGACTAGGACCTTACGGCGCCATCCTCTCTGCCTTCCGCGAAGATCCGGATGCGGCCTGGCTGGTTGTGGCCTGTGATCTGCCCTTGCTTGATGGAACTACACTGCAGCACTTGCTGGAGAACAGAAACACTTCTGCCATCGCGACTGCCTACGCTAATGCGCAGGATGGATTTCCGGAACCGCTGATCGCCATTTGGGAACCGAAGAGTTATCCGGTGCTTCTCTCGTTCCTGGCGCAGGGCTATACCTGTCCACGCAAAGTATTACGTAACAGCGAGATTCACCTGATCACCGCGCCCGATGCCGATGCGCTCCGCAATGTGAACACGCCGGAGGAACTGGAACAAGTGCAGGCTCTCCTCCAACAGAAAACTACTACCTGATGCAAGCTTCCGACTTATTGCGCTACAGTTGTCAGATCACCTTACCGGGTTTTGGCGAGGCGAGTCAGGAGCGCCTGCAGCAGGCGCGTGTGCTCGTGGTGGGCGCAGGCGGACTAGGCTGTCCCGCGGCGCAATACCTGGCGGCTGCAGGTATAGGCACACTAGGTATAGCCGACTTCGATACGGTGTCACTGGGCAACCTGCACCGGCAGGTGCTCTTCACGCCAGCCGAGGTGGGACAGAATAAAGCCCGCGTAGCTAGCGAAAAGCTGCAGCAGCAGAACCCAGGTATACAATTGGTGGCGCACGAAATGAAAGTAACCGCCGCCAATGTGTTGGACTTGCTGCAGCATTACGATATCGTGCTGGACGGCACGGATAATTTCGACACGAAGTACCTGCTCAATGATGCATGCGTACTAGCCGGAAAGCCGCTCGTGTATGGAGCTATCTACCAGTTCGAAGGGCAGGTGGCGGTGTGGAATGTGCCGGGCGAGGACGGTGCTCGTAGCCCGAACTATCGCGATGTTTTCCCGGAGGTAGATGCCTCGCAGGTTCCGGATTGTGCTGAGGGCGGCGTGATTCCGACACTGGCTGGTATGATCGGCTGCATGCAGGCCAACGAGGTGCTCAAGCTGATCACCGGTATCGGAGAGCCCTTGATAGGGAAATTACTTTTACTTGATGCCCTGTCGATGCAAAGCCGTATCATCAAGGTCGGTAAGGTCTCAAAGGTGACAATAGACAGGCTGCCGGAAACAGAGGAGGTACCGCTTATTTTGGTCGCAGAACTGAAACAAGGTATAGCCAACGGCCTTTACGAACTGGTGGATGTAAGGCGCTTCGAGGAACGGGAAGCCTTTCACATTGGCGGCAAGCATGTGCCACTCGACAGGCTGGGGGAGGAGATGGCCCGGCTGCAGACAAACAAGCCGCTGGTATTTTATTGTGCTTCAGGCAAGCGGAGCGGAGAGGCTGTAAAGACTATTCGGAAGCAACACCCGGACCTGCAGGTATATTCCCTTGAAGGGGGCATGAAAGCCTGGAAAGAACAGCAATAGCTAAGGGTGGGCCGCCACCCATACCTCTCCGTCCCCGAAAATTTCTTTCTTCCAGATCGGCACAGTTTCTTTCAGCGTGTCGATGATGTAGCGGCAGGCATCGAATGCGGCGGCACGGTGGGCAGCGGCTACGGCAATGATCACCGGCACTTCGCCTACCTGTAGCACGCCAGTGCGGTGGTGGAGCAGTATCTTCTCGATGGGCCACTGCGCCTGCGCCTGTTCCGCAATCTTTCGCATTTCTTTCAGTGCCATCTTGCCATATGCCTCAAACTCCAGCCGCAGCACCGCTTTGCCTTTGGTGGCATTGCGCACTGTGCCAATAAACACGTCAATGCCCCCGCAAGACGTCGACATTACCCAGTCGATGCAGGCCTGAATATCGAGCGGCTCCTCTGTTAGTTTTATGTCGATCATGTCCTTTGTGCTTAACCGCCGCTCACCGGTGGAATAATGGCCACTTCATCTTCCTGTACCAGTTCCTGACCGGCCTCGGCGTACTCGTCGTTCACAGCGATCATAAAGGAGGACAGCTGTTTCAGGCGGGGGTAAGCTGTTTCGAGTGCCGTCCGCAGCGCCTCTACGGTTGCTTCTCCTGAGAGCGCTACTTCTGTGGACGATTCTCCAAATATGTCTTTGGCGATCCCGAATGCCAGGACTTTTATTTTCATACCGATGAGACAATATAATGTTAGACAAAGGATAAGAGACTGTTTCTCAGGAGCTAATCGAGCGCTTCTATACCCTGTCTCTCAATTAAACAAAGGCAAATGCTTGTAGAGCACTTCTATACCTGCTACAAATATCAGCACGGCTGTCAGGCGGCGGATCACCAGTGGGTTGAACCTGGCGATGGCGATGCGCGAGCCCAGTTGTCCGCCAGCCAGCACGGCTATACCTAGCCAGAGTATACGGCTAAAATCAATAGTGGCCGGGAGTTGTGTCAGTTGCCCCGCTATACCTGAAACAGAATTCACGAGGATAAACAAACTGGCTGTGGCAGCAATACGCTTCGTACTATCCCACTTCATCAGGTTAAGCAGGGGAGCCAGAAAGATGCCGCCGCCAATGCCGACCATACCAGAGAGCAACCCCAGGCTGCCGCCCAATAGGCCGTCGCGGGTATAGCGAGGAGGTGTAGCAAGTGTTTCTTCTCCCTTTCCGGCCATGCGGTTCTGCATCCAAAGCAGTACCGCTGCCGCCAGCAGACTGCAGCCCAGCAACACGAAAAACGTGTCCTGTTGCAGCCGAAGACTCGCTCCGAGAAAGGCCATCGGAACGCTGACCAGCACAAGCGGGATGATCTTCTTCCAGTTGACCTGTCCGTGCCGGATGAAGAGTACTGTGCCACCCGTCACCACAACCACATTGCAGAGCAGGGCGATCAGGCGAATCTCCTGGAAAGCCAGCGGGTACAGCGCCAGCACGGCCAGGTAACTTGAACCTCCACCAAAGCCTACCGAGGCATACACAAAGGCAATCACAAAAAAGAAGAACAGTAATTCCCAGTGTTGCATGCTTTGCTGCGGGCTTATTTTTTACGCTCCGCTTTTACCTGGGCAGGTGTAACAGGCTTTGCTTTGTTGCCCCAGTTGTTCTGTATGTAGTTGAGTACATCGGCTACTTCCTGATCGGATAGGTAGTCGTAGGCCGGCATAGCCATGTTGTAAGTGTCACCGTTAACCGTAATTTCGCCGCTCAAGCCGTGCAGCACCGTACGGATCGCGCGCTTCTGGTCTTTCATCAGGTAATCGGACTTGGCCAGTGGCGGGAAAGTGGAGGGTATACCTTCACCTTCGGCCATGTGGCAACTTTCGCAATTCGCGGCATATACCTTCTGGCCTCGTGTCAGGCTCTCTTTCAGGGTGTCATTTGGTTTGACAGTGACTGGTGCGTTGCCGGATGAATCAACAGACAACATACCGGTAGTCAGCAAAAGTGCTGTCAGTAAGCTTTTGATCATGTTTTTCTGGTTAGAGGGACTAATATAAGCATTATTCGCTTGTTGTGCATTAACTGTAGCAGGCTGTGCTAGGCATACAGCGAACTTACCAGGTCCTGATACCTTTCAAGAATGACCCGGCGCTTGAGTTTGAGGGTTGGGGTGAGCTCCCCGTTTTCGATGGACCACTCACCAGGTATAAGTGCGAATTTTTTGACCTGCTCCACCGGATTGAACTCCAGGTTGTACTGGTTCACGGCTTGTTTGATCAGCGTCCATACCTCCTTGTCCTCCAGCACTGCCTGATTGCCCGGATATGATTTGCCCTGGGTGTCGTACCACTCCCGCAGCTTGTTGAAGGCTGGCACGATCAGAGCACCCACGAACTTCTGCATTTCGCCGACTACCATGATCTGCTCAATCCAGCCGCTTTCCACCATCTTGTTTTCGATCGGCTGCGGGGCCACGTACTTGCCGCCGCTGGTCTTGAATAGCTCTTTCTTGCGATCGGTTATCTTCAGGAATTTGCCATCGATCATGGTGCCGATGTCACCGGTATGCAGCCATCCCTCGTCATCGATCACCTCCGCAGTCAGGTCCGGCCGTTTGTAATAGCCCATCATTACGTTCGGACCTTTGCAGAGAATCTCTCCGTCCTGTGCGATCTTCACTTCCACATTTTTGAGCAGCGGCCCTACCGTACCGAACATGCGGTTTTCTTCGGAGTAACGATTGCCACTAATGATCGGGGAGGCCTCGGTGAGACCGTAACCTTCCTGTATAACAATGCCGGCGGCTGTGAAAATACGGAGCAGGCGTATCTGGCAGGCGGCAGCACCTGTTATGATTGACTTCACTTCGCCGCCCAGTGCCTGTCGCCATTTGCTGAACACCAGCCGGTCGGCAATAGCCAGCTGCAGCCGGTAAGTCAGGGGCATCGGCTTGTTGATCTCAAAACGCTCGGCCAGCTCCAGTGCCCAGAAAAAGATCTTTTTCTTGTTGCCTGTCAGCTCAGAGCCCTTGGCCACAATGCCTTCGTATACCTTCTCCAGCAAACGGGGCACGGTGGTGAAAATAGTAGGCTTCACTTCACGCAGGTTGCCGGCGATGGTCTCCATCCCTTCGGCATAGTAAATGGATACGCCGCAGTAAAAGTAGCAGTAAGTGGCCATGCGCTCAAAAGCATGGTTGAGCGGCAGAAAGCTAATGGCCTTCTCGCGGAACACGCCCACTTCTTCGATGATCAGGGCGCTGTCGAACACATTGCTCAGGATACTGAAGTGGGAGAGCATTACCCCCTTGGGAGTACCCGTAGTGCCGGAGGTATACAGGATGGTGGCCAGTTCGTGTTCGTCTATGGCATCGCGCAGCACCTCCAGCTGTTGCAGGGTATAGGCAGATGGCTCGGTTAGCAGCTCTTTCCATGAGGGAGCATTTCCTACTGGTTTGAAGGTATAGATCGCCTGCAGTTCAGGCAGCGCGTCCTGCATTCCTAAGACTTTCCGGTAAAGCACTTCATTTCCGACAAAGATCATTTTGACGGCGGCATCACGCAGTATAAACTCCAGCTCACTGTTGCTGATGGTGGGGTAGATGGGAACCGAAATAGCACCAATCTGCTGAATACCCATGTCCACCAGCATCCACTCCGGGCAGTTCGGACTGATAATGGCCACCTTGTCACGACCTTCCGGGGTGCCGTCGTTTCTGCTGATGCCCGCGCTGAGCAGGGATGCACTGATGCGGTTGACAAGGTCTTTTACCTCGCGGGTGCTGTAGGTGCGCCACTGGCCGTCTTCTTTTGAGGCCAGCATATCGTCCAGCGGAAACTGCTGCAATTGCCAGTCGATGCAGTCAAAAAGGCGTGAGGGCCTGACCTGCTGTGTGTTATTCGTGCTGTTTTTCAAAACGTGTTGCTTGTGTAGATGCCTATTAGCAATACTGCGAACAGGCTTTCAGTGTTGCTCATCTGAGTCGGCAAGGTTCTATTCCCACCAATTGCTGCGGGGGGCTTTCCGGCCCAGTATGATCGGCTGCCCGATGCGCGGAGTGGTCATCGCTATACCTTGTGCCCTGGCTGCTCTGGTCACACGCTCAATGGGGTCCGTCCAGGAATGCAGGGCCAGTGCGAAGGCGCCCCAGTGGATGGGCATCATCAGTTTGCCTTTGAGATCCAGGTGTGCCTGCACGGTTTGCTCCGGCATCATGTGGATGCTGGACCAGAGCTCGTTGTACTGTCCGCACTCCAGCAGCGTAATATCGAAGGGACCATACTTTTCGCCGATCTCCTTAAACCCGTCGAAGTAACCCGTATCACCGCTGAAGAAGATGCGGTCGTCTTTCCCAACGATCACCCAGGAGGCCCAGAGGGTTTTCATGCGGTCAGAGAAACCACGACCGGAAAAGTGCCGGGCCGGGGTGGCGACAAATCTTATACCTGCCATTTCGGCCTCGTCCCACCAGTCCAACTCGGTGATTTTTTCGGCGGGCACACCCCAGCGCTCCAGGTGGGCTCCCACGCCAAGTGTCACATAAAAGTGCCCGGTCTTATCGGCCAGCTGTTTAATAGAGCCGTAGTCCAGGTGGTCATAATGGTCGTGCGAGATCAGGATGGCATCGATATAGGGCAGGTCTTCGACAGGTATAGGCAGCTCCTCATTGAAGCGCTTTGGCCCCATAAAACTGACTGGGGAAGCCCGCTCACCCAGCATTGGATCGACGAGCAGCCGCTTGCCATCAAGCTCGATCAGAAAAGCGGAGTGTCCGAACCAGGTGATGACAGTGGCCGTGTCCTGCACCTTTTCCAGGCGCTCGGGCGCTATCTTGTCAACGGGCAGGTACCAGTCCGGCTCCTGGTTTTCTACCTCGTCAAAAAAACGTGAGCGGATCATCTTCACATAGCCTTTGAAGCCGATGTCCATGTTGGTTTCAACAGGATTATGGAAAACACCATCGCGGTAGTGAGGAGAGGCCTGCATGGTCTGTAATCGCTTGCCTTTGGCCTCAGCACCAAACTGGGGAGAGAGCTGCATGAAGCTACAACTGGCAACGCCGACAAGCAGCAAAAGAAAAAGGAAGGTATAGCTGATGATCCGTTTTAGCGTCATGGGTCAAAATTACGAATTCTTCTGATGCAGCAGGGGGATTGGACAGCAAAAAGCCCTGCTTGCGTCTGACCATTCAGGCTTAGCAAGCAGGGCTTTCATATGTATCCGGTAAAATCCGGTATGCTGTTGTCCTAGTTAAAGGAAAGCTGCGTCACGCCCAGGTGGCCCAGGTGCGTGGCCAGGGCCATGAAGATAGAAGAGATCACCACCCCCAGGCTGATCGCCATGAATGCTTTCTTGCGCTCGATCTTGAAAATGTTGGCCGCGATGGTACCCATGTAAGCCCCGGTGCCAGGAAGCGGGATCATCACAAAAACCATCAGTCCCCAGAAACCATGTTTTTTCACATTGTCGCCAGCGATCTTCTTAGCCCGCTTCGACAGAAATATCACGCCTTTCTTATAGGCTTTGAATGGCCAGAACTTCTGACTAAACGTATCGATCAGCCACATGAACAGTGGAAACACCAGGGTATTGGCCACCGTGCCGATCAGAAAGGCTAGTATAAAGTGAACGTTGTTCAGAATGGCGTAAGGTATGCCTGCCCGCGCTTCACCGAAAGGGGAGATACTCAAAAGAAAGGTATAAAGAAGCGTTTCAAACATAGTGTTCTTAAAAAATAAGCTAAGCTACTATTTTAAAGTCTGCAAATATAACGTCAAAATCGGTGGTTATACATCAGAACCTGCTGCTGTAACTGAAAATAATTTATCCGCCTCTTTTTCAGGCGTTTCAGTTGACCAGCCGGTGCACCTGTAACAGCATCACTTTCAATATAATTCAACGTGTTTTAGTAGTTTTTTGATATAGTGATTTACTAATTATAAATATAATATCAGATATATTTCACAGCCGGTCTAACTAAATTTACCTATATAGGCTCTTAGGTAATGTTTTAAACAAAATTTAGCTGGACAGGCCAGGAGCTGTGTTAAGCCTTAATGCCTGTTTAAGTTGAACTATTCTAATTTGCGGCATTTGGGCAAACCAAGTGTCTTCAATATAAAAACAAAAACAGGTGCAAAAGTTCTGACCTTTGCACCTGTTTTTGAAGCTTTTATGTACAGCCTATATCTGACGTAGGCTGGAAATCGCCGTTTATACCGGTCGATGTGGCGGAAGCGGGTTTGCGTTTACTTCTTCCACTATCTCCACGACCTCTACCATCTCTGGTCTGGTATTCTCCTGCCTGTAATCGCTATTCCCGTTGTTTGTACGTTTTTTGCCCATCAGAGCCAGGGCGGCGGCACCTGCTGCGGCCACTACAGCGCCTGCCACCACCGGGTTTGTGAGCGCACGGGTATAGAGGCTGGTTGGCATGGTATCTTTGATGCGGCCATGTATGCGACCACCCTCGCCTGGTCTGTACAAAGCGCCATCGTGGTGCTGTGCCGGTTCATCGAGTAGCTGCATGTCGGTCATAAGAAGTTCGTTCGAAGTATCCATCAGCCCCGGTGCGATCTTGTTGGTAAGGCTCATGAGCTTGCCGCCTCCGCCTACCATCATGTCGCGTTTCTGGTGAGTAGCAGCATAAAGTATGGCATTGGCCACTTCTTCCGGCTCGTATACCGGTGGCGGCAGGGTCAGCTTGTGGTCGGTGTAGTTCTTGGCATGATCCGGGTAAGGCGTGTTGATAGCGGCTGGCTTGATCAGCGTAACCGATACGGGAGCCCCTTCCTCTTCCAGCTCTATGCGCAGGGAATCAGTAAAGCCCTTCACAGCGTGCTTGGTGGCACTATACATACCCTGCATCGGTATACCCATGTCGGATAGCACACTGCCAATGTTGATGATGGCCCCACCCCGGTTGCGCAGGTGCATGGCGGCCATTTGAGAGCCATACACTACTCCCCAGAAGTTGGTATCGAAGAGGCGGCGGTTGTCTTCGTCGCTCACCTCCAGCAGGCGTCCGTAAATAGAAACGCCGGCATTGTTCACCCAGGTATCAAAGCCACCAAAATGCGACATGGCCATATCGGCGATGCGCTGCACATCTTGCTGACGGGCAACGTCTGCCCCAATCGCAATGGCCTCGCCGCCCTTGTCATTTATTTCCTGTGCTATATCATACAGCACTTGCTCGTTGCGGGCCGCCAGCACCAGGCGTGCTCCTTTTTCGGCTGCGGCAAAGGCTGTGCAAAGCCCGATACCGCTCGATGCCCCTGTAATCACGATTACCTGGTCTTTCAATGGTTTAAGTTTGATCTTCATAGTTCATCAGTTGTTTTGTCGGAAAATAGATTATACCTTAATAAGGTACGCACATCTGGACTTGCAGTTAGGGAATAGCTGCTTCAGGCATAAGGCTTTCACGAAGTTTTATACCTGATTCGGTTAGAAGGCTATAAAAGAAGGGTTAAGCAGATTGGGCTTGTTGTATTGCAACTCCGATTGCAGGCTTATTCCGTAGATGCCCCGGTTCAGAGCCCGCAGAATGGCGTGGGCGGCGGCAGTGTCCCACTCAGCAGTAGGAGCGAAGCGGGGGTAGAGGTCGGCCTTGTTTTCGGCCAGCAGCATAAACTTGAGCGAACTGCCCATAGTGGTGAGCTGCGGGCTGCTGAAACGGCTTATGAACTCCTCCGTCTCGGTTGTCATGTGAGTTCTGGAAGCAATGAGGGTAATCTCCGGTTGCGCGAGCAACTCTTCCAGGCTTTTTCGTTCTGCCAGGGCCTTTAGCTCTGATGTTCCTTCAGTGCCCTCCTTGAAGACACCTGTTTCCTGAGAGCCATAGTACAATGTTTTTAGCACCGGAGCCAGCACCACGCCCGCTACAGGTATAGACTGGTGCATCAGGGCAATGTTCACCGTGAACTCCCCGTTCCTTTTCAGAAACTCCTTTGTGCCGTCAAGCGGGTCCACGAGCCAGTACCAGGTCCATTCCCTGCGCTTTTCGTAGTCATCGTGCCTGCCTTCTTCTGAAAGGATGGGCAGCTTTGTGGAGCTGAGGTGGCGGAAGATGATCTGGTGCGCAGCCTGGTCGGCAAGGGTGAGGGGAGAGGCATCTACCTTGGCTGTTGCTCCGAAGTTGCCCGAGGTATAGATCTGCATGATGGCCGGTCCTGCCTCCAGGGCTGCAGCCCTGGCTACTTCCAGCAGGTTCTCAATTGGTGTTAGTGCGTCGGGTATGTTTTTCTCCATAGCCATTCCTTACAAAGCAGTTGCAACCGCCCTGGGATCAGCCTTCAGCTCCAGCAGTGGCTCCACGTGCAGTATCAGTTGGTGCAGCGATTCGTCTATGGATTCCTGGTCGGTGCGGAGCTCTACATCCGGTGCTGCAGGTACTTCATAGGGAGCGCTTATACCTGTGAAATTCCGGATCACACCGCTTCTGGCTTTCCGGTACAGGCCTTTGGTGTCCCGCTCCTCACAAACCTGCAGCGAGCAGTTGACATATACCTCTGTGAAGCGCTCAGGACCTACTTTCTGTTTTACGAAGCTCCTTTCCCCGGCATAGGGCGAGATGAAGGCACAGACCACAACCAGTCCTGCATCCAGCATGATATTGGCTACTTCGCCCACTCGCCGGATGTTCTCCTTCCGGTCGCATTCTGAAAAACCGAGATCGCTGTTGAGGCCGTGGCGCACGTTGTCGCCGTCGAGCAGGTATACCTTGTAGCCCTGGTGAAAGAGGTAGCTCTCGAGACGGAGGGCCAGGGTGCTTTTGCCGGAGCCGGAGAGGCCGGTGAACCAGATCAGGCGCGGCTCCTGCGCCATCAGCTCCTTGCGCTGTGCCTGGCTGATCCTGGACTGAAAAGGGTAAATGTGCTGCATGTGTTTCGGTATGAGTATCAGGCAGCTCCAGGCTGCTACTGATGCTCTTTTACCACAAAAGTGCGGAATGAGTTATCCTGCCATCATTAGCACCTGTTTCGGTACCTGCACGTATAGGGACCCAAACACAAAACAACCTGCCATACCTATGAAAATACTGCAAGGCGGTGCACCCAAGTGCGGCAACTTCTGGCTCTACCAGATCCTGCAGCAGCTACTCCAAAAAGCCGGCACCGACACGACCAGCTTCATCCAGACTCAGCCTGTTTACGAACTGGCCAAAACGTGGGACCTGAACTACCCCAGCCAGGCCAGCATCGACGTGCTGGATGTGACGGACCTGCAGTACAGCTACCGCATCAGCAGCATTTTCCGGATGCCGGTGGAGGATATCGAAAGGTATGTGGCGCAGACCAACCACGTCTGGACGCACTCGCCCATCTGCAAGCGCAGTGACGAACTACTTAGTCTCTTCGATAAGAAGGTATACATCCTGCGCGACCCCCGCGATCGGTCCATTTCTGCTGCCAAATACTATACCTCCGATTACATGCTCAAGTACTACCCGCAGGAGGAAAAGGATCCGAAACGCTATCTGGCAAAACACTTCGATGCACTGATGCTGGAGTGGGTGTGGCATGTATATGACCACCTTCGCCTGAGCCGGCAGCACCACATTCACATCGCCTTTTACGAGGGCTTTTTGCTGGATTTTCAGCAGGAACTGGGCCGCCTGCTCGACTACCTGGGTATAGGCTTAAGCCAACAGGAGCGGGAGGAGCTGCAAGAGGCCATGAGTTTTTCTACGCTGAAGAAGATCAACCCGAAGCACCTCAAAAAAGGACAGTCCGGCTACTGGATGGACCAACTGACAGTGGAGCAGGTAGAGCGGGCAGGAGTCATTGCCGGTCCGCTGATCCGCTTCCTGGGCTACCCCAGCAGCACAGGTGAAACGATGTCTTACTGCACGGAGCCGCCCCACCAGGACTTTGAACTGCTGAAGGAGGAGATCATCGCATCGCAGCAGGCCCTCTATCAGCTATAGCGGCTTACCAGACGCCCAGCTGCCGCCCGATGGTCTTGAGTTGGCCGATGTGGTAGCCGGTGTGGTGCAGTGCCGTCATGGCGGCCCAGGCAAGGGTTTTGCCGTTTGGCTGCACCTGGTACAGCTCTTTTTCCAGATCCTGCACCAAAGAGATCATCTCCTCCAGGTCACGTTCATAGGCGTCGATGGCACTGTTCCACTCCGTTTCGCTTTGCGGTACGTGGTTCTCCGGCCAGTGGGCTTCCGGCCACACGTCAATGGCTAGATCGGTTGGATTTTTCATGAAGCTGAGCAGGATGTTGTGGCGTGCCTGGATATGCCCCAGCAGGATCCAGGCAGAGAAATGCAACCCGTCGAGGATGATACCGGCCTTGTCGAAGTGAAACTCCCGCAGCAGGATGACATTGGGTGCGAATCCGCCTCTAAGCAATTCGGTCAAATGTTCCCTGATCGTGCTGTCTGTCTGCTGGTCAGTAAAGGTTGCCATACCTGGTTCTGTTTTGGTTTTCTGGGAGGAGAAACGGCAGTGGCGGGTTTTGGTTGACAAGGCAGGTTTGAAATTAAATGGCTACTATTGTGGTTATACAGCAGGACCATACCTGTGAGATAAAAAAATGACTGAAGAAGAGTTCGACGCCACGTTCACCTATACCTTAGACATGCTGCTGGCTGCCATGGCTGAGGAGTCCGAGATTGATCCTGAAAAATTTTTCAGCATGGCCTGTGTACTGGAAAACCTGCGTTTTTTCAGCCCTGTGCTGTATGGGGCGATCCGGAAAAAGCCGGAGTAAGGAACAGTCTTGTTTTGAATGTTGCAACGCCAGGCCGCAACATAGCGTATGCGGAATATAAATTAACACTCGCCTATGTTTTTGTCTTATGTGTTCCAGGACTGGAACGTCAACAAAGGAAACCTGAAAGGGCGCCTGGTGATGGTACTTTTCCGACTGGCCCGCCCTGCTTCTATCAACACTTTTTTCCGCATTATCTGGCTACCCTACCTGGCCTTCTACAAGTTTTTTGTCGAATGGGTACTAGGTATAGAACTACCGCACTGGACCACTGTGGGTAAGAATTTTTTCCTGGGCCACGGACAGGCCCTGGTGGTGAACGGCTGTTCTGTGATCGGTGAGAACTGCTTTTTCCGCCATTCCACTACCTTGGGAAATATACGCCGCGAAGACGGCAGTTATACCGGTTCTCCTATTATCGGTAACAACGTGGAGCTAGGCGCAAACGTGTGCATTATTGGGGAGGTGCGTGTCGGGAACAATGTGCGCATTGGTGCGGGTTCTGTCGTAGTAAAAGACATACCTGATAACTGCGTAGCAGTAGGTAATCCGGCCCGCGTCATCAGGCGTCTTGACCAGCCCGCCATGCCCAATGAAGTAAATAGTAACCTGCAGCCGCAGGAGGCATAGCCCGGTCTTTCTTACCCCTTCGATAGACCCTGATTAATTTTTTTTCATATATTGGCTAAACACCAGCAGTTTTACCCAAAAAGGCTGAAGACTCTCATACCTACTCACCTTACCTAAGCAGCTTTTTTAGATGGACATAAACTTAAAACCAGTTACTGCTCCCACAGCAGGTATAGACACCAGCGGCGAGGAGCAGTACCGGATTCTGATTGACAGCATTACAGACTATGCCATTTTTCTGCTCAACCCGGAAGGCTATATCATCACCTGGAATAGCGGGGCGAAGCAGATAAAAGGCTATGATGCTGAAGAAATCATCGGGAAGCATTTTTCGATCTTTTACACACAAAAGGATATTGCCGAAAACCACCCGGCACATGAGCTGAGCAAAGCCATTGCGAATGGCAAGTACGCAGAGGAAGGCTGGCGCGTAAAAAAGGACGGTTCCGCCTTCTGGGCGAATGTGGTCATCACTCCTGTGTATGACAAAAACCAGCAGCTGATCGCCTTCTCTAAGATCACCCGCGACCTGTCAGAGCGCAAGAAGGCCGAAGATGATCTGTACCGCGCCTTTGAGGAGCTGAAGGAGAGCGAAGAACGCTTTCGTTTGCTCATAGAAGGGGTAACAGACTATGCCATCTTCATGCTGGACCCGGGGGGCAACGTAGCTACCTGGAATCATGGTGCCCGCCGCATGAATGGCTATGAAGCGCACGAGATCATCGGAAAGTACTTTTCCAGGTTCTATAGCCAGGAGCAGGTAGAGGAAGGGTTTCCGGATTATGAACTCAGGCAGGCAAAAGAGCACGGCAGATTTGAGGACAACGGCTGGCGCTACAGGAAAGACGGTACTACCTTTTGGGCAAACACGGTGATCACCGCCATTTTCAATGAAAAGAAAGATCTGATCGGCTTTTCAAAAATAACCCGCGACCTCACCGAAAAACTGAAAATGGAGCAACAGCTTTTCCGTGTGAATGAAGAGCTGCGGGAGAGTGAAGAAAAAAGCCGTCTGCTGATTGATGGTGTAAAAGACTATGCCATTCTGATGCTGAACCCGGAAGGGATTGTGATGAGTTGGAATGAAGGAGCCGAGCGCATCAAGGGCTACCAGGCAAAAGAGATCATCGGCCGACATTTCTCCACTTTTTACGATCGGGAGTCTATCTCAAAAGGCTTTCCGCAGTACGAGCTCAGGAAAGCGCAGGAGATGGGTCGCTTTGAAGACGAGGGCTGGCGCATTCGCAAGGATGGCACCGCTTTTTGGGCGAATGTGGTGATCACCCCAATTTACAACAGCAAAAAGCGCCTGCTGGGGTATTCCAAAGTAACCCGTGACCTGACTGAGCGCCGCCGCAACGAAGAGCTGATGCACAAGAATAGTGAGCTGATCAAGATCAACAACGAGCTTGATAATTTTGTTTACGCGGCCTCCCACGACCTGAAAGCACCGATCACCAACCTCGAAGGCCTGCTGCAGGCGCTGGAGGAAGACCTGGGGGAGGACTTTCAAAAACACGAGGTACTGTTAAAACACATGAGTGGCGCACTCGGCACACTCAAAAACGTGATCGCAGACTTGTCTGACGTCACGAAACTGAAGCACGAGCAGGAGGCGCCGGAAGACGTGCAGATCCGGGATATGCTGGAAGACATCAAGATCAGTCTGCAGCCTTACATCGAACACACCGGAGCAGTTGTGCAGTGTACGAACATGGCCTTTGACACCTTGCGCTACTCCCGCAAAAACCTTCGGAGCATCCTGTTCAACCTGGTTTCCAATGCCATCAAGTACTCGGACCCTGATCGAAAACCGGTTGTCAAAATCAGTACAGCCATAACCGAAAACGGGGTATACGAACTTTCGGTACAGGATAATGGCCTGGGACTGGCCCCAAGTCAGGTTGGTAAGATTTTCTCCTTGTTTAAGCGCGCACATGACCATGTGGAGGGCTCAGGTATAGGGCTATACCTGGTGAAGCGCATCCTCGACAACTCCGGCGACAGCATTGCAGTGGAAAGTGAGGAAGGAGTAGGTTCCAGGTTTATGGTCCGCTTCCATAAGGCAAAAGAATGATGGCCGTACCTCAAATTTCTCACCTTACAAAAGCAGGCAGGGTAGCATGTTATAGCGTAGCGCCTGGAACTGTGTGTACTATTATTTCATAACATAGTCTATACACATGCGTAATCAGTGTTAATTTTAAAAAAAGTACCGCATGCAGAATAGCATAGTTTCCGCTCAGGAGTTCCAGCCTGGTCACACCATCCCGTATCAGCAATTACTGGAAGCTCAGAGTGGGTTGATCCTGCTCATATCTCCTGCCCTGACGGTGATGGGCGCCTCGGAAGCATACTTGCAGGAAGCTTTTGTGGTCCGTGAGCACATCATGGGCAAGCATATCTTTGAGGTTTTCCCTGACAACCCGAATACTCCTGCAGTCTCTCCCTCGACTACGCTACAGGAATCTATTGAAAGGGCGATTGCAACCCGCAAGGCCGATAAAATAGAAGTCATCCAGTACGATATCCAAAATCCGCACAAGCCTGGCGAGTTTATAGAACGCTTCTGGAGCGCTTCCAATACTCCCATTTACAACAACCAGAACGAACTGGTGTGTATCCTGCATGAGACGAAAAACATCTCAGACGAGTTAAGAACAAAGGCGCAGCTGCAGGAGAGCCGTGAAAAAGAACAGCATGCATTGGCGCAGGCTGAGCAGCAGCGCCTGCGCATGGAGCGCTTTTTTGATCAGGCACCAGCGGCCTGCGCCATGCTAGAAGGGCCAACGTTTATCTATCGGGTGATCAATACGGCCTATCAACAGCTTTTCCCCGGTCGCCAGATGCTGAACCTGCCGCTGTTTGATGCCTTGCCGGAACTCAGAGACCAGGCAGTATATGATATCATTCATGAGGTATACAGAAGCGGAGTGACCTATGAGGGAAAAGAATTACTGATCCCGGTGGCCCGCTACGCCGGACAGCCAGCCGAGGACATCTACTGGAACTTCATTTACCAGGCCCTACTGGATGCAGAGGGTAATGTGAACGGTATTCTGATTTTTGCATTGGATGTAACAGATTTTGTGGTTGCGCGTCAGCAGGTGGAGTCGAGTGCCGCGTCGTTGCATACCATGAACCTCGGGCTGGAGGAGGTGATAAAACGCCGCACCTTTGAGCTGGAACAAGCACAGGCGGAGGCGGAGCGGCAGAGCAAGCGACTGAGGAGTCTGTTCATGGAGGCGCCAGCCCCTATCTGCATTTTGAACGGCCCTGATCTGGTGTATGAGCTGGTGAATCCGGCTTATGCTGCCTTATTCCCTGATCGGGAGCTGTACGGTAAGCCTATCCTGGAAGCCCTGCCTGAGATTGAAAACAATCCGGTGTACAAATCTTTTCGATATGTCTATGAAACGGGTCGCAGTCATGAAGAGAAAGAAATGTATATTCCGTTTTTGCTACCGGACGGCATGATGGAAGACCGCTATTTCCGCTACATCCAACAGGCCCGCTACAACGAACAAAACCAGATTGACGGTGTGGTGGTATTTGCACTGGAGGTGACGGAGCAGGTGCAGGCGCGCAAGACTGTGGAGGCAAGCGAGCAGCGGCTGCAAATGGCTAATAAGGAGTTTGACATCGCCAATCAGCAATTGGTCTACATCAACAAAGACCTCGATAATTTTATCTACACGGCCTCGCATGATTTGAAGGCACCTATTTCCAACATCGAGATGCTGATGAACGAGCTGTTGATCGAACTTCCGCAGGACAGCCTCAGCAGGCAGGAGGTCAAAGGAATACTCGACATGATGCAAGGCTCCGTGTCCCGTTTCAAGAAAACAATTGCCAGTCTCACAGATATCTCCAAGCTGCAGAAAGAGGACCTGAACAAACAAGAGCATGTGCTGGTAGCGGATGTCGTGCGGGAGGTGACACTCGATCTGGCGAACATGATCAACAGTTACGGGGCCAGCATTGAAACAGCTGTAGATGGTTGTTCGACCATGGCCTTTTCAGAGAAGAACCTGCGCAGCATCCTCTACAACCTGCTATCGAACAGTATAAAATACAGTGATCCGGGTCGGAAACCGCATATTAAGGTGAGTTGCGGCTACGAGGACGAATTTCAGGTGCTACACGTGCAGGATAATGGCCTGGGCTTACGGCCTTCGCAGCAAGACAAGCTCTATACCATGTTCAAGCGCTTCCACGACCATGTAGAAGGCTCAGGTGTGGGCTTATACATGGTGAAGAGGATAGTGGAAAATGCCGGCGGCAGAATAGAAGTAAAAAGTGAGGTAGGCGTAGGCACAACTTTCAGCGTATACTTCAGTAAGTAGGTGTGGCAGCGGCCTGGGCATGGCCATCGGGAAGAGGCGAGCGTTTCATACCAGGTATAGGATTATATTAAATGCACACGAATGCTGGATCTTGTCATTGAAGCCCGCAAAGCTTCGCTCGCTCCCGGAATGGACGTGCGACGCATTCTGCCGTTTCGGCTGCGCCGCATGGTCGGCCCCTTTATCTTCATGGATCATGCCGGGCCCGTAGACCTGCAGCCACCCCTTAGCCACGACATGGATGTGCTGCCACACCCGCACATTGGCCTGTCTACTGTCAGCTATTTGTTCGGCGGACAGGTCACCCACCGCGATAGCCTGGGCGTGGAGCAGGTCATCAGGCCGGGGGAGGTGAACTGGATGACAGCCGGCAGCGGTATTGCGCACTCCGAACGCTTCGAAGACCCTGCCACCCTGGCAGGCGGGGAGCTGGAAATGATACAGACCTGGGTAGCGCTGCCTGAGAAGGATGAGGAGTCCGCCCCTTCGTTTGAGAACTACAAACCCGAACAACTTCCCATTTTTACAGAAACCGGCGTGTGGATGCGCCTGATCGCCGGCGATGCTTACGGGCTGCGCAACGGCGTGAAAACCCATTCGCCACTGTTTTATCTGCATGTCGTGCTGGAAAAAGGCGCACGCTTTGGTTTGCCAAAAGAGCACTCGGAACGGGGTGTTTATGTGGCCAAAGGCAGTATAGAAGTCGCGCACAGAACCTATACCGTAGGGCAGATGCTGGTTTTTAACAAAGGGGCTGATCCTATGATCGTGGCAAAAGAACCCACTACATTGATGCTGCTTGGCGGAGAGCCGGTGGGCGAACGCTATATCTGGTGGAATTTTGTGTCGTCGCGCAAGGAACGGATAGAGCAGGCGAAAGCCGACTGGAAAGAAGGGCGCATCCTGCTGCCACCCACTGATAACCTGGAGTACGTTCCACTTCCTGCCGACCGGTCCAAACCTGTCGGTGGACCCTCGCCGCAGGCGCTGTCTTAAGGTATAGCTCTTACTTATTCGAAGCCCTGAATTGCTCGGGGGTGCAGCCTACGTGCTTTTTGAAAAATCGGAAGAAATAGGTATTATCAAAATACCCAAGCTCCGCAGCGATTTGAGAACTCGTCAGGTCAGCGTGCACCAGGAGCCGCTGCGCTTCCAGCAACGTTCTGTCCTGTATCAGTTCTTTTGTGGTTTTGTTCAGGGCATTCCGGCAAACGTCGTTCAGGTGCTTGGGCGTCACATGCAGGCGTTCTGCATAAAAAGACACAGGCTGGTGCTCCTTATAGTGCAGGTCGATCAGCCGCTCCAGCTGCTGCAGCAGGGCGAGGTCTTTTGCAAAAGCCCCTTTCACAGCCTCACCCGGTCTGAAAATCCGGGTCAGCTCGATCAGCAGTATGTCCAGATACCTGCTCAGGGCTACATCACGCATCATTCCGTTTTGCCTGTACTCCTGTTGTAGCAGTTGCAGGATGGGCATCAGGGTGTTTTCATGAGTCTGGCTAATCTGGAGCACTGGGTTGTAGAGCAAGGCATTGAAAAACGGAAATTCGAACGGCATCCTGTGCGGGTACTCCTTGGCATAAAATTCCTGCGAAAAGAAGATGATCAGGCCATCGGCATCACTCGAGAGCTCCCAACTGTGCACTTGTCCGGGCGTCAGAAAGAACACGTTGCCGGGCTGCACGTCATAGGTCTTAAAGTCGATGGTATGTATACCCTGGCCCTGCGTGATAAACAGGATGATGTAGAAGTCGTGCTTGTGAGGTTTGCGGATGAACAGGTGCTCCTGCAGGTGGGCGGAAAAAGAACTGATGTAGAAGTACCTGTCTTTGCGGGACTGGGCTTCAAAATCCTGTATCTGGTAAATGGGAAGATGTTCTTTTGCCATGGCAGTTTTCGTTCTATGCCCTCGGATGATTCTCTTGATTGAGTGCTGAATGCTCAGCATAAAAGTACAGCATTTCGTCGTTTTTGTGCCGATTCATCAACAGGCTGATGAGCTAAATTTGCTTGGTCATTAGGATACACAACGTCATGAGCGAGAAAAAGTCATTTTTATACAGTGTCGCTACCGCAAAATGCCCGCGCTGCCGGCAGGGGAACATGTTTCCGGAAGGAACCCTGTATAGTCCCAGGTTTGCAGACATGCATGAGAACTGCCCCAGCTGCGGTCAGGTTTTTGAGCCGGAGCCGGGCTATTACTATGGGGCGATGTATGTGAGCTTCGCATTCAATGTGGCTATTTTTCTGGTGTTTCTTTTTGTGATGTACCAGGCAGGAGTGGAGGTAACCATCCCGATGATGATGGCAATGGTCGGAATAACCGTGGTGGGCCTGCTGCCGATTATCTTCCGACTGTCCCGCTCGCTTTGGATCCATATCTTTATCAGGTATGAGGGGCCCAGCACCCAAATCCCAAAAAAGTTGCACACTCACTGATCCGGGAGCAGGAAGCATTCAGCGGAACCGGGGATGATAATACGCCGGACAAGGAACTTGTCTGGCTGAAACGAGACTATACGCTGCACTGGCCCCGATGATGGGCTTTGTAGCCTGCATATAGTAGGTTTAGTTTGATCAGACCGCTCCAGGTATACCTGGTGCGGTCATTTGCTTTAAGGGGGTAGGTATAGAGATGTCGTTCAGTGATAGACGTAAAAAAAAATGGTCTGGGAAAATTAGATAAATGTTTAACTTTCTTTTACCTTTGGACCGAAAAACGATTTTGGTCTAACGTGTATGAATGAGAAGGATGAGCTTGTAAGAAAGGAGATTCTGGACGAGGCCCAAAAACTGTTCAGGCACTTTGGCTGGGCCAAGACCACTATGGAGGACATAGCCAAAGCCGCCGGAAAAGGGAAGAGTACACTTTATTATTACTACAAAAGTAAGGACGAAATCTTTGATGCGGTCCTGACACGCGAAATGGACGAGGTTTTCCGGACGCTGCAGGAGGAAGTGAACAAAGCCCAGACAGCGGAAGACAAACTGAGGACCCTATGTCTTACCCGGTTCAACATCCTCAAAAAGAAAGCGAACCTTTACACTGTAATAAAAGGAGACATAGAGGCGAATATTCCGCGCCTGAGGGATCTGCACAGACGATATGAACTGAGAGAAATAAGTCTGGTCCGGAATATACTCCGGTTTGGCCTCCAGCGGAAAGAGTTTGCCCAGTATGCGGCAGATGATATAGATGCCATCGCATTCGCCATGGTATGCGCTTTTCGGGGACTGGAAGTCGGCTTGCTGGTCGAAAATAACTTTGCCGCTCTGGAAGGCAGGATGGATATCATCAATAATATTTTAATGCGTGGATTGAAAACGTGAATTTTCGATCTGAATAGAGCATTGTCCAAAAATAATCCATAAAATTTAAGGAATTATTGATAATAAATAGTAGTATTAGTAGGTATAAGTAGTTCTATAATTTATGAACCAAGAGAACTGTGTGGTGTGGAATACGCAGTTTAAACCGGCTGAAAACGTGCTGGAGTTCGTGCCAGTTAAATAAATGCAATTAACAATTAACGTGTTGTAGATGGGCAATATACTTCGTGAGAAAATCCTCGCCCGTGAGAAGAGCGCTGCGCACCTTGCAGCTGAAAGGGCGATGGCGCAGGGAGCCTATCCTTATTTCAGATCAATAGAGTCTGCTCAGGATACGGAAGTTATCATAAATGGCCAGAAGGTGCTGATGTTTGGGTCGAACGCTTATTTGGGGCTTACAAACCATCCGAAGGTAAAGGAAGCGGCCATTAGGGCAATTGAGCAGTACGGCAGTGGCTGTGCAGGTTCCCGTTTTCTGAACGGTACCCTGGACATTCACCAGGAACTGGAACGCAGGCTGGCCGAATATGTCGGCAAGGACGCTGCATTGGTATTCAGCACCGGCTTTCAGGTAAACCTGGGCGTGATCTCCAGCCTCACCGGCCGCAACGACTACATTATACTCGATGAGTACAACCATGCCTCCATCATCGATGGAAGCAGGCTTTCTTTCTCCAGGGTAATCAAGTACAGGCACAATGACATGCTTGACCTCGAGAGCAAGTTAAGCCGCCTGCCTGCAGATGCTATCAAACTGATCGTGGTGGACGGGGTTTTCAGCATGGAAGGTGATATTGTGAAACTGCCGGAGCTGGTAGCCCTGGCTGAGCGCTACGGCGGCAGCATTATGGTAGACGATGCCCACGGGCTGGGTGTGATCGGGGAGCAGGGGGCTGGCACGGCCTCGCACTTCGGACTTACCGACCAGGTGGACCTGATCATGGGCACCTTCAGCAAATCACTAGCCTCGCTGGGTGGTTTCATTGCGAGCGATTACGATACCATCCAGTACCTGAAGCACCATGCGCGCTCGCTCATTTTCAGTGCCAGCATGTCGCCAGCCTCCGTGGCCAGCACCCTCGCCGCGCTGGACATTATTCAGTCGGAGCCGGAGCGCCGTGAGCAGCTTTGGCGTAACACCAATTATGCGATAGAACTCCTGACAGCCGCCGGCCTGGAACTGGGCCCGACGGAAACGCCGATCATTCCGGTTTATGTGCGGGACAACTACCAGACCTTTATGGTGACGAAAGTGCTGCAGGACAACGGTATTTTCGTGAACCCGGTGGTAGCGCCAGCAGTTCCTGCCGATTCTACTTTGCTGCGCCTCTCTATCATGGCAACGCATACCTTCGACCAGATCGAAGAAGCGGTTACTAAAATTGCTGATGCATTCAAACTGCTCGGCATCAACTCCCGAAACACATCCTATGAAGAGAGTACTGCCTGTTGAAACCAAGCAGCAGTTGAAAGCCTTCATTGACTTTCCGCATGCCCTGTATAAAGACGATCCGCATTACGTGCCGGAGCTTTATATCGCGCAGAAGGATCTGTTGACGCCAGGCAAGCATCCGTTCCACGACCACTCCGAAGTGCAGCTATACCTGGCCTACGACGGTGACAAGCTCGTCGGGCGGATCGCGGCTATACTCAACAACAATCACAACGCCTTCAACAATAGCCGGGACGGTTTTTTCGGCTTTTTCGACTGCGTAAATGACGGAGAGGTAGCCAGTATGCTCATTCAGAAGGCACAGCAATGGCTGCTGGCAAAGCAGGTGACCACCATGATCGGTCCGGTGAACTTCTCTACGAACGAAACCTGCGGTATGCTGGTAGAGGGCTTCGACAGTTCGCCGCTGGCTATGATGCCTTACAACTACAGCTACTACATGGCTTTGCTGGAAAAGCTGGGCTTCCGGAAGAAGGTGGATTTGCTGGCTTACCAGTTCCTGTCGGATGGCTACAACGACAAAGCTGCCCGCATGGCAACGGCTCTTCGTGAGCGCCTGGAGCAGAAAGGCATCATCATTCGCCCAATCAACCTGAAAAACTACAAGCAGGAAGCAGAGAGCCTGCGCGAGATCTACAACTCAGCCTGGGACAAAAACCTGGGCTTCGTGCCGATGACACCAAAGGAGTTCGACTACATGGCCAAAGACCTGAAACTGATCGTGGACCCGGATTTCTGTCTGATCGCTGAGCACAAGGGGAAAGTGATAGGCTTTTCGCTGGCTATACCTGACATCAACCAGATCCTGAAGAAGATTAAAAGAGGACGTTTGCTGCCAACCGGTATCTTCAAGTTGCTGCTGCTGCGCAAGAAGATAACGGCTGTGCGGATCATCGCACTGGGCGTAGTGGAAGGGTATCGTAAAATGGGAATAGAAGCCTGTTTCTATGGTGCTGCCATGCAGAAGCACCGGGAAAAGAAAATGCATTCAGCTGAGGCCTCCTGGATACTGGAGAACAACGTGCTGATGAACCAGGGGCTGCTGAAAATGGGTGCCACTCCTTATAAAAAATACAGGATCTACGAGAAGGCGATATGAAGGAACGTGTACTGATAACGGGAGCAAGCGGGTTTGTGGGCCACCACTTAGTCGAAGCGGCTGTGCAGGCAAGGCTGGAGGTATACGCAGCCGTACGCCCTTCCAGCGAGGTAGCGCACCTGCAGGCTTTTGACATCCACTACACTTCCCTAAACTTCAACGACTCCGTAGCACTGGTAAAGGAGCTGGAAGAGAAGCAGTACCACTACATCATTCATGCGGCGGGCATCACTAAGGCCAAAAGCGAGCATGAGTACAATAGCGTAAACGCCGGTTATACCCAAAAGCTGGCTTTGGCAGCTATGGAGGCCGATATTCCGCTGAAGAAATTTGTCTTCATCAGCAGTCTGGCGGCGCTGGGGCCGGTGGTGTACAGCGACATTACGCCTATACATGAGCAGAGCAAGGCACAGCCGGTAACAGCCTATGGCAAAAGCAAGCTTCTGGCCGAGCAGTACCTGGCGGAGCTAAAGGAGCTGCCCCTGGTCGTGCTGCGCCCGACGGCGGTGTATGGTCCGCGGGAGAAAGATATTTTCATCGTTCTAAAGACTCTGAATCTCGGACTTGAGCCCTACATCAGCAACAAGCCGCAGTGGCTGAGCTTTGTGTATGTAAAAGACCTGGCAAGGGCGGTGATACAGGCACTGGGCGCAGAAATACACCATGCCTGCTACAATGTGTCCGACGGCAACAGCTACGACCGTTACGCCCTGGCTACTATTACCAAGCGCATCCTGGGCAGGAAGGCCATACGCTTTCACGTGCCGATGGGGGTGGTGAATGTGATGGCCCGGCTACTGGAGGCGGCCTACGCGAACAGCAGCAAAATGCCGGCCCTGAACAAAGAGAAGCTCAACGAACTGGCCGCCGAGAACTGGAACTGCAGCATCGACCGGATCCGGCAGGACCTGGGCTTTGTACCGGAGTACGACCTGGAGAAAGGGCTGGCGCACACACTGAAATGGTATAAAGAAAACAATTGGCTATAAGTATCTATTTAAAACAGTTTTAGACTTTAAGTGAATAAAATGGAATATCAAGTAAAACCAGCCGAAGGGCGCTTGGGTATCCTGCTTCCGGGACTGGGAGCAGTTGCCACCACATTTATTGCAGGGGTAGAGGCGATCAGAAAAGGTTTCTCGCAGCCTGTAGGTTCACTTTCTCAGATGGGCAACATCCGCCTGGGTAAGCGTACAGATAACCGCAACCCACTGATCAAGGATTTTGTGCCACTGGCAAACCTGAACGATATCGTTTTTGGTGGCTGGGACGTGTACGAAGACAACGTGTTTGAGGCGGCCGTAAACGCGAAAGTGCTGGAGCCAATGCTGCTGCACTCGATCAAGCCGGAGCTGGAGGCTATTAAGCCAATGAAAGCGGTGTTTGATAAAGCCTATGCTAAAAACCTGGATGGCACCAACGTAAAAGAAGCTGCTACCAAATACGAACTGGCCGAGGCGCTGATGGACGACATGCGTACCTTCAAAGAGGAAAACGGCTGTGACCGCCTGGTGATCGTGTGGTGTGGCTCTACGGAGGTTTACACAGAAATAAGCGACGTGCACGAAACAGTAGCAGCTTTTGAGGAAGGCCTGCGCAACAACGACCCGCGCATTGCGCCAAGCATGATTTACGCTTATGCTGCGATTAAAATGGGCGTGCCTTATGCAAACGGTGCCCCTAACCTGACAGTAGACATTCCTGCGCTGGTGGAGCTGGCAAAAGAAAAAGGAGTAGCCATTTCCGGCAAAGACTTCAAGACAGGTCAGACGCTGATGAAAACCATCGTAGCGCCAGGTCTGCAGGCCAGAGCGCTGGGCATCAACGGCTGGTTCTCTTCCAACATCCTGGGTAACCGCGACGGCCTGGTGCTGGACGATCCGGACAACTTCAAAACAAAAGAAGTATCGAAGCTGGGCGTGCTGGAAGACATTCTGCACCCGGAGGATAACCCGGAGCTGTACGGCGACCTGTACCACAAAGTGCGCATCAACTATTATCCTCCTCACGGCGACAACAAAGAGAGCTGGGATAACATCGACATCTTTGGTTGGCTGGGTTACAAGATGCAGATCAAGATCAACTTCCTGTGCCGCGACTCGATTCTGGCTGCACCGATCGTGCTGGACCTGGCCCTGTTCACTGACCTGGCGCAGCGCTCAGGTATGAGCGGCATACAGGAGTGGCTGTCGTTCTACTACAAGTCGCCTCAGACAGCGGAAGGCCTGCGTCCGGAGCATGACATCTTCAAGCAACTGATCAAGCTGCAGAATACCCTGCGCCACATCATGGGCGAAGACCTGATCACGCACCTGGGCCTGGACTACTACGAAGACATGGTAGAAGAGTCGCTGTAAGCTGAATATATGCTGAAATTACACAAATTGGTTTCCACCAGCCTGGGCATCGGCTACATAGGCAAGGGGGGCGGCACAGTAGCTGCTGTGGCGGTATGCCTGTGCCTGTATGCGCTGCCGCAGGCAGGTGGAAGCCAGCTTGTTATCTGGCTTCCTGTCATCACCCTGCTGCTCACGGTGCTGGGCGTGTGGTCGGCCAACGAAGTGGAGCCGCACTGGGGAAAAGATGATAAGAAAGTAGTGATAGACGAAGTGGCGGGCATGCTGATCACCATGCTGTTTATACCTGTGTCGCTCAGCACCCTGCTGGCTGGACTGGTGCTGTTTCGCTTCTTCGATATTGTGAAGCCGCTTTATATCCGAAAGCTGGAGAAAGTGAGGGGAGGATTAGGCGTAATGCTGGACGACGTAGTAGCGGGTGTTTACGCAAATATTGTTTTACAAATATTGCTATACCTGAAGCTATTCTAAATGTTTACCTTTCTGAAGGCGCAGGCTGCTTCTCTGGTAGCTTCCGCTGTCGACTTTCTGGTCACAGTGCTGGTGGTGGAACTGCTCGGCATTTGGTATGTGGCAGGCACCGTAATTGGCACTATTTCAGGGGGCATCACACACTTTGCACTCGGCCGGAACTGGGTGTTTCAGGCTGCACATAAAACTGTGCCGACGCAGGCAGTTAAATATCTGATCATCTGGAAGGGAAGCCTGGTGCTGAATGCATCAGGGGTATATGTGATTACACACTATGGTGGTCTGCCTTACCTCTACTCCAAAATTATCACTTCGCTGCTTGTCGGCTTTTTCTACAATTACATTTTTCAAAAACGATATGTATTCAAATAAGAATATGTATAGCGTATACCTATACCGGCTGATTTGCTTCATGCTGCTCATGGCGGCTGGAGTACAGGCCACTCCAGTGATGGCCCAGGGCCTCACCACAATTAAAGGCACCGTAAAAGACGCTGCCACCAACGAGGCGCTCATTGGCGTTTCTGTTTTTATACCTGGCACCAGCACGGGTACCAGCACCGACTACGAAGGAAACTTCCAGATCCGGACAAACCAGATCGTCAATAAAATACAATTCTCATACCTGGGCTACCAGACCGCCACCATGGCCGTGACGCCGGGGCAGGAGCAGACGCTGCACGTGAAGCTGCAAACCGATGCCAAAGTGCTGAACGAAGTAGTGGTGGTAGGTAAAAAGCGTAAGGTAAAGTACAGCAACAAGGATAATCCGGCGGTTGACCTGATCCGGCTGATTGTGGACAACAAAGCTAAGAACAGGCCGGAAAGCTATGACTATGTGCAGTACGAGCAGTACGAAAAAACACAGATGTCGCTGGTGAACACACCGGAAAAACTGAAGCGTAATCTGCTGCTACGCAAGTACGACTTCATTACCAACAACATCGACACCACCGTGCTCGCGGGCAGGGCGGTGCTGCCTTTCTTCATACAGGAGGAGCTCACGGAGCAGTATTACCGAAAGTCGCCGCAGACACGCAAGACTGTGGTCAAGGCCGAGAAGAAAGTAGACTTCGGGGAGTTTGTCGATAACCAGGGCATCATGGCCTACATGCAGCACATGTACCAGGACGTGGACATCTACGACAACAACATCACCATCCTGACAAACCAGTTCCTGAGCCCGATCGCCGACATGGCGCCTACCTTCTACAAGTTTTACCTGAAAGACACGGTAACAGCCGAGGGTGGTCAGCAACTGGCCAGACTGCAGTTTGAGCCGCGTAACCCATCAGCCTTTATGTTTACCGGCAGTATGTATGTGACGCTTGACGGCACCTACGCCGTGCAGAGCGTGGACATGGAGGTGAGCAAAGGGGTGAGCATCAACTGGGTGCGCGATCTGAAGATCAAACTGGACTTTGAGAAGAACCCGGATGGCCGCTACCACCTGAGCAGAAGCGGTCTCAAAGCCGATTTCGGCCTGACGCAGAATAGCGACATTGGCTTTTATGGGGAGCGGGTGGTTTCCTTCAGGGACTACAAGATAAATGAAGCACAACCAGCCTCACGCTACGAAGGTGAGGCCGTGGTACGGCTGCAGCACACGGCAGGGCTGGGCGAGGCTTTCTGGCAAGCCAGCCGACACGACTCGCTCTCGGCCGTTGAGGTGAACACTTATACCAATATCGACAGCCTGGTAAACATGAAATCGTTCAGGCGCACCATGGATTGGGGCACTGCCCTAATCGCAGGGTATAAGCGGGCTGGGTCCAGGATCGAAATAGGCCCGATCAACACATTCTACAGCTTCAATCCGGTGGAGGGCTTCCGGCTGCGCTTTGGCGGACGTACGACAAACAACTTCAGTAAAAAAGTGATGCTGGAGACTTACACGGCTTATGGTTTCAAGGACGAACAGTGGAAGTACTACCTTGGCGGCACCTACTCGCTCACCGATCGCTCCATCTGGGAGTTTCCGGTGCGGGCTATCCGGGTGAGTTATCAGAAGGACACCAACATACCTGGTCAGGAGTTGCAGTTTGTGCAGGAAGACAACTTCCTGCTTTCCTTTAAGCGCGGTGAGAATGACAAGTGGCTCTACAACGAAACCTATAACATTGATTACCTGCGGGAGTTTGAGAACCACATGTCCTACCGCATCGGCTTCCGGAACTGGAAACAGGCTCCTGCCGGTTCGCTGCAATACATACCGGTAGGCGATGCCACCGGTGAGATCGAATCGCTGCCACTCCAGCACCTCACCACAACAGAGGCTTCGCTTGAACTGCGCTGGGCTCCGAACGAGCAGTTTTTGCAGGGTAAGATCTACCGCACACCGGTCGCTAACCGGCATCCAGTGTTCACACTGCGCGCAGCTGCTGGAATAAAAGGCACCTTCGGGGGGCAGTTTGAGTACCAGAAGGTAGCTCTGAATGTGAGCAAGCGCTTTTACCTGTCGCAGCTGGGCTATTCGGACGTGGTAACGGAAGGCGGCTACATTTTCGGGCAGGTGCCGTTCCCACTGCTGGCGATCCACCGTGCTAACCAGAGCTATTCTTACCAGCTGCAGTCTTACAACCTGATGAACTTTCTGGAGTTTGTGAGCGACCAGTATGCCAGCGTGCACATCGACCACGGTTTCAACGGCTTTATCTTCAACAAGCTTCCTTTGATCAAGAAAACGAAGCTGCGGGAGTTTGTCACTTTCAAGGCGCTGTATGGCAAAGTGCGCGAAGAAAACATGCCTCACGAAAACCCGGATCTGCTGCGCTTCCCAACAGATGCCAATGGTTTGCCACTCACGTATACTCTTGAAAACAAGCCTTATATGGAGGCGAGCGTAGGTATAGGTAACATTTTTAACTTCTTCAGAATTGACGTAGTGAAGCGTCTGACCTACCTGGACCATCCAAATGTGTCCGATATAGGTATAAGGGGCAGGTTTAAGTTTGATTTTTAATACTTACAACATAGAAGTATGGACATGAAATCATTACGCGACGCGTTGCAGCAGGGAATTTACACGGTAATCAACCCCTTTGTGCGACTTCTGATCAGGCTGGGGTTCACACCCAATGCGGTTACCACCACCGGGCTGATCCTGAACATCGGGGTTGCGGCCATTTTTATCTGGGGAGGGGAAACCAGCAACCGGGGCGAGCTCGAGTATGTGGGCTGGGCCGGAGCGTTGGTGCTGTTTGCCGGTGTGTTCGACATGCTCGACGGGCAAGTGGCGCGACTAGGCAATATGAAGTCCACTTTCGGGGCCATGTACGATTCGGTGCTCGACCGCTACAGCGAAATGATCATGTTCATGGGCATCTGCTATTACCTGATTTCGCACCACTACCTGCTCAGTTCGCTCTTTGCCTTCATCGCCCTGATCGGCTCGATGATGGTGAGCTATACCCGGGCACGCGCCGAGGGATTGGGCGTAGAGTGCAAGGGGGGCCTGATGCAGCGTCCGGAGCGGGTCGTGCTGATCGGGGTGTCGGCTATTGCCTGTGGTATTACCTACTATTTTGTGGGGGCAGATTACAAGGTATACGTGCCGGGCATCCCATTCCATGTGTTTGAGACCATGTCGGTGTTCACGCTGCCTATCACCGTGATGGCGGTGATGACGAACATAACGGCTTATAACAGGCTGATGGACTCCAAAAAGGCCATGGAGCAGAAGGAGATGGCAACACGCTAAGAAGAAGCTAACCAACGTGAGAAAAATATTTTACCTGGCACTCCTGCTGCTTTACACAGGTATAGGAAGTGCCAGCGGCCACAGTCCGTCAGGTATAGCCGAAGCAAAAGCCGACACACTGCCGGTGCCGAAGGGCATCAAAGAGCTGCTGTTTTATGTGCAGCGCGACCCAAATGCCAACACGGTGGTATACGAACTGAACCGGACGGCGCAAGGAGTGTTGAACGAAGCGGAGCCGATTCACCCGTTCTGGATCCGGTATGCTGATGGGGGAGAGCAGAAAGAGCTGAACTACATTCAGCGCAAGTTTGCCTACGGTCTGAACACCAAAAAACTGGGCAAAGACCACTATGAGGTCAAGTTTGTGAGCTATGGCAAGCTGGCGCTATACCTGCGCAAAGCGGCCGATGGCAAGTACCGTGTCTATACCACGATAAACAAAAAAGAAGCTATACTGGACCGCGTGTTTGTGCGGATCGAAGGCGGTACATTTTGGGTGCCCAATGTGCTGTATGTTGAGTTGAGCGGCCACGATGCCGCTACCGGAAAGGCAGTAACAGGACGTTTTAAACCTTAGTTTACAGATGAAAAAGAATTTCGTGTCTAACTCGCAGGAGTCTGTCAGGATGTTCAGGTATGACTGGATGGAGGCGCTGTCCAAAGTGCACTGGACGGTGCCGCTTTACATTTACGTGCCGGTTATCCTCGTGCTGAGCTGGCTGGCGCTACATGTGGAGCAACTGTCTGTGCTTGCCTTTATAGGCTACGCCGCACTTGGCCTGTTCGTCTGGACGTTGACGGAGTATGTGTTGCACCGCTTCGTTTTTCATTATGTGCCGAAGGCAGATTGGGCACTGCGCCTGCACTTTATCTTCCACGGCGTGCACCACGACTACCCGAACGATGCCAAACGGCTGGTGATGCCGCCATCTGCCAGCATCCCCATGGCCACGGCGCTGTATTTTCTATTTGCACTGGTGTTGTCAGGCGGAGAGCTGTACGCTTTTTTTGCAGCCTTTCTGCTGGGCTACCTCTTTTATGATATTTCGCATTACGCCCTGCACCACTTCAACTTTAAAGGCGAGTTCTGGAAGAAACTGAAAAAGCACCACATGCTGCATCACTACTCCGATGCTACAAAAGGCTATGGAGTGAGTTCTTCTCTCTGGGACAAGATTTTCGGTTCTGATTTTGACAAAAAATAAAATGAGTTTAACAACTACGGCAACTGAGGGGAAGGCGAAAGTAACACTGAAAAATGCCCTTGTTGTAGCTGCCCTTTCTATTGGCTATCTGCTGCTGTCGTACCTGCTGGTGGGCTTCAAATCTGATCAGCTGGTGCTGGTGGGGCTGGCGAACGCCCTGTATTTTGCGACGCCCATCACCCGTAAGTTTATCACCGGCTTCTCGATCTTTATCGTGTTCTGGGTGCTGTACGATTACATGAAGGCCTTCCCGAACTACTGGTTCAACGCCGTGCACATCGAAGACCTGTATAATGCCGAGAAAGCAGTGTTCGGCATCCGGAATGGCGAAGGTATACTGAGCCCAAATGAGTTCTGGCAGCTCCACAGCAATGCCTTTCTGGATGTCATGAGCGGTATCTTCTACCTCAGTTGGATACCGGTGCCGCTGGCCTTTGCCGGCTTTCTGTTTTTCTGGAACCGGCAGCAGTTTGTGTACTTCTCGCTCACGTTTCTGCTCGTCAACCTGCTGGGCTTTGTGGTCTATTATCTATACCCGGCTGCACCGCCCTGGTATGTGCAGCTGCATGGTTTTGAGTTCATTGCCAAAACACCCGGCAACACGGCAGGCTTGGTGCGCTTTGATGAGTTTTTCGGTATAACGGTATTCCATTCGCTTTATGCCAAGGGCTCCAATGTGTTTGCCGCCATGCCTTCGCTGCACTCTGCTTACCCACTTATCGTACTCTACTATGCCTTGAAGAACAGGTTGGGACTTATTGCCAAAGTGTTTTTCACCATTATTACAGTAGGTATCTGGTTTGCGGCGGTCTATACCTCGCACCACTACGTGCTGGATGTGCTGGCAGGTATAGTGTGCGCCTCCTGTGGCATCCTTTTGTTCAACTGGCTGGTGGCCAGAGAAGGTGCTGTGAGCAGAGCCATCGGGCAATTTGTAGCTGCCATTCGCTAACAAAGCCTGCAACCAGGCAAAAATCAATTTCCACAACATGACAGAAGATAACTTCGCCATACAAAACAAGCGGCTCTATGAGCAGCTACTCAAGCTAACAGCAGGAGACTATCAGGCCTTTCTGTACGACTGCGACGGTACGCTGGCTGATAACATGCAGGCGCACAAAGATACTTATGTAAAGGTAGCCGCTGGCCAGGGCGTCACGATCGACCCTGCCATTGTAGACGAGTTTGCCGGACTGCCTATACCTGCTGTGGTTGTCGAAATCAACAAGCGATACGGGAGCAGCTTTGATCCGCTGGCATTTGAAAGATCTAAATCGGAGCTGTTTTACCACGAGTTCATCGCCGGGACAAAGCCCGTGCAGTTTGTGGTAGACCATCTGGTAGCCCATGCCGGCAAGGTAAAGATCGGCGTGGTGTCAGGAGGTACAAGAAAGATGATACAGAAAACACTGGAGGTGCTTCAGATCGATCACCTGGTAGAAGTGCTGGTATGTGCCGGCGACACAGCAGAGGGTAAACCCTATCCCGACCCGTTTTTGCTGGCGGCAGAAAAGCTGGGCGTAGCACCCGAACATTGCCTGGTGTTTGAAGACGGAGTGCCCGGCGTGCAGGCTGCTGAAGCCGCCGGTATGCAGTGGGTCAGGGTAGACCAGGTATAGGTAACAGGTCTCCCTCTTAGGCCTTGAGTGAAATCAGATACAGAGTTAATTTTTTAGACCAAAGTAAAACCGCTCCTGCATGGCCTGAGCGGTTTTTTTATGCCGACGGAGATTGATACTTCAAGTGGAAAGCGGCTAGCTGAACTGTAAGAGCAGGTTACAATAGCTCCTGCTTTATAGCGCAAAACCATAACAACCTTCTGTTTATCACATCTTTTCGGAGTTTCATCACTTTTAGTTGAAGTCCTGTTTGCTGTTTTCTAATCTTACTCCTGTTAAAGGCCTGGTAATCAGCTGGGCGGGTGCAAGAGGAACAAGACTAGACAAAAGAAACGATGGAATTAACGATCCGAAACATCTCCAAAACTTATCCGAATGGGGTGCAGGCCCTGCACAACGCCAGTCTGACAATTCCAGCAGGTATGTATGGATTGCTGGGACCGAATGGTGCCGGAAAATCGACATTGATGCGCATACTGGCTACGCTGCAGGAGCCGGACGAAGGGCAGATCTTGTTCGGAGACATAGACGTGGTGCGGCAAAAAGAGCAAGTGCGCGAAACGCTAGGCTATCTGCCGCAGGAGTTTGGCGTGTACCGCAACGTGTCGGCCGAGCAACTGCTCACTCATTTTGCTATTCTGAAAGGAATCACGAGCCGTGCCGACCGCACCGATGTGGTACAGCAACTGCTGCGGCAAACAAACCTCTGGGAAGTGCGCAAACAGAAGCTGGGCGGCTATTCAGGCGGCATGCGGCAGCGCTTTGGGGTGGCAGTAGCCTTGCTCGGTAATCCGAAACTGCTGATCGTGGATGAGCCTACCGCCGGGCTGGACCCTTCGGAGCGTGTACGGTTTCTGAACCTCCTCTGTGAACTGGGTGAGAACAGCATCGTGATCCTTTCAACGCACATCGTAGATGATGTATCAGAGCTGTGCACGCACATGGCCATCATCAACAAAGGGGAAATACTCCTGGAAGCAGAGCCGCTGCAGGCAATAGACGCCATGCAGGGGCAGGTATGGCGCAGGGTGATCCGGAAAGAGGAACTCCCTAGAATAGAACGTGCGCATGTTGTGATCTCTACCAGATTACAGGCCGGGAAGTTTGTGGTGCGCGTCTGCAGCAGCAGTTTGCCAGGCAGTGGGTTTGAGCCTGTAGAAGCAACGCTGGAGGATGTTTATTTCAGCACTATGGCCGGGCTTAGCGGCAAACGGAAAGTGCAGGCCGGAAAGGAGGTGGTGCTATGATGTTCTGGGCGATGTTCCGCTTTGAGCTGCGCTACCTGCTGCGCCGCATTTCCACCTGGATCTACTTCGGTATTTTCCTGCTGCTGACCCTTGCGATGGTGCTGAGCTTTACCGACAATGTGTACAGCGGAGATTATTTCCTGAATGCCCCGGTTGTGATCGCGGCCATTTCAGCAATCGCCAGTTTGCTGGCACTGCTGGTGATAGCAGCCGTGGCCGGCGAAGCAGCGACCCACGACTTAAGGACCAGGATTGATCCACTCCTGTATACGACGCCTGTCAGTAAGTTTGCTTACCTGGGCGGTAAACTGATGGGTGCCTTTGCTGTGATCGCACTGGTCTTGCTGGCGCTGCCACTGGGTCTGTTGCTGGCGCTGGTGGTGCCAGGTATAGACACGGCGCTTTTTGGTCCTTTTCAGTTCTCGCCCTACCTGAGTTCCTACCTGATGATAGCACTTCCTGCTGCCTTTGTGGCGACGGTTATCCTGTTTTCGCTGGCCTTGCTGAGTCGCCATGCCATGCTGAGCTTCCTGGGTGGCGGACTGCTGTTTATGGTGGCGCTGGTGAGTAAGGAGATGCTTGCAGACCATCTGGGGCTTTGGCAATTGGCCAAGCAGCTGGATTTCTCCGGCTTTACGATCGTAAGTGAGTTCCGGAAAACACAGACTCCCCTCCACATCAATACACAATTAGTTCCACTGGACGGCTGGCTGCTCTGGAACCGAATGCTTTGGCTGCTAATTGCGTTTGGCTTCATGGCCATCGCCTTTGGGCGCTTTCGATTTGCACACCATGCCAGTTCAGGTTGGTGGAGCCGGATCATGAAGCGCAAATCCGTGGAGGCACCGATTATAGATGCAGTCCCCATTGCCGTTCCACAGGTACAAAAGAACTTCCGGCTGAACTCCCGCCTGCATCAGACGGCTGCCATCGCTTTGCAGACCTATCGGGAGAACATGACAAGCTGGGGCTGGATTGCCTTGTCAGGTATAGCAGGATTGCTACTGGTGCTTTTACCCGAGTGGCTGGAGGGCTCACTCGGAGTACCGACGCTTCCCACGACTGCCCGCATGACAGCCATTTACAACCTGTTCATGTTACGAATGATCGTAGTAGCGGTCATGGTCGTATATGCCGGGCAACTCGTCTGGCGTGAACGGGACGCCCGCATCAGCGATATAGCAGACACAGCCCCTGTGCCCGACTGGGTTTTGCTGCTCAGCAAGCTGAGTAGTCTGGTGCTGATGCTGCTCACCCTGCAAATTGTTTTTCTGCTGGCAGGTATAGCCACGCAGCTATCGCAGGGGTATGAAACGCTGGAGATCGGCTTATACCTGCGTATACTCTTCGGTCTGCAGTTGGTTGACTATCTGTTGCTGGCGGTGCTGGCGATAACCGTGCATGTGCTGGTGAATCATAAATACCTGGCGCACATCATCACATTTGTCGCCTTTCTTTTCGGCGTATTTGCCCAGGAACTGGGCGTGGGTAACAGGCTATGGGTTTACGGTGCAGACTTAGGCTGGTCTTACTCGGATATGCGTGGTTTCGGGTCGCAGTTAGCACCCTGGTTTTGGGTTAAACTATATTGGGCAGCCTGGGCACTACTGCTGGCGCTGCTTGCTTTCAGGTTTTGGGTGAGAGGCCGGGAAACAGGTATAAGGCGAAGGATGCGCCGTGCGCTGCTGCACCCATCAAAACCACTGGTGCTGGTGGCCGCTGGCGGATTTTTGGGGATCTTGACATTGGGTGCTTTTGTGTTCTACCAGACGGATGTGCTGAATGAGAAGCTGTCGAAAGAAGAGCTGATAGAGCGTCGTGCCACCTACGAGCACCTCTATGGAAAGTATAAGGACATGCCCCAGCCCACACTTACAGCCACCAGTCTGCACGTAGAGTTTTACCCGGATCAGGGGGAAGCCTGGGTGAGCGGGGTGTATACCCTTCATAACAGAAGTCAGGTAGCCATTGACACGATACACATCGCCACAGCTTTTGGTGTAGCTACCAGGGATATGGAGTTGAGCCAGGCAGCCAAAACTGTGCTCGATGATCGGCAACATCATCATTCCATTTTCACTCTTGAAAAGGCCCTGCAACCAGGTGACTCGCTGGAGCTGAGCTTTGACTTACAATACAAGCCCAAAGGCTTTGCCAGAGAAGGTTCAGACCATGCAGTGACAGCGAATGGCAGCTACTTTCTAAACCATGCCTGGCTGCCTGCCATTGGCTACCAGGCAAACCGGGAATTGCACCTTGCACGCGACCGGCAGGCGCATCAGCTTCCTCCAAAACCGGCTGTTCAGCCACTGCAGGAAGGAAGGTTGCAGCAGCAGAACGCAGATCAGGCGCGAATCCGCTTTGAGGCGGTGGTCGGCACTTCTGCAGACCAGACAGCCGTGACAAGCGGCTCCCTGCAATATACCTGGACAGAGAAGGGGAGACGCTACTTTTACTACGTGGCTGACGCGCCCATACGCAACCTTTATACTTTCTATTCTGCTGCTTATGACCTGCGCGAAACCGAGTGGCAGGACATCCTGATCCAGGTGCTTTACCACCCGGCGCATGCCCATCAGGCGGATCGGCTGCTCAAAAGTGCGGAAGCGTCTCTGGAATATTATACCCGTCACTTTGGGCCTTACCCGCACCGCCAACTCCGGCTGGTGGAGTATCCCGGGGCCGGAAGCGGGGCATCGGCCTATCCGGGTACCATTGCCCTGACAG
Source organism: Pontibacter sp. LHS1 (assembly GCF_058932855.1). NCBI lineage: Bacteria > Pseudomonadati > Bacteroidota > Cytophagia > Cytophagales > Hymenobacteraceae > Pontibacter > Pontibacter sp. LHS1. The sequence goes on along the minus strand of NZ_JBZYWF010000019.1, from coordinate 3,304 downwards.
AGAATTTCTCTATGTTGAACCCTGCCGAAGATTGGCGGGATATAGATCTCGTTTTCGCAGTTGGGGCACATGAAATAGCACACCAATGGTGGGCGCATCAGCTGGTGCCGGCTGACATGGAAGGAGCGGCCCTGCTTACCGAGAGTCTGGCCTGGTATAGCGCCCTGGGAGTAGTAGAGGCCACTTACGGTACCGGGCATCTGGAGAGGCTCCTGTGGGTGATGCGTCAGTCCTACCTGACGCCCCGCTCCAAGGCCGATGTGCCACTGCTGAGAGCCACCGATCCCTTCCTGCGATACAGAAAAGGCCCTTTTGCCATGTACACCATAAAAGAGTACCTCGGAGAAGAACAGGTGAACCAGGCATTGCGCAAACTGCTGCAAAAGTTCGGTTCAGGGGAATCCCCGCTGCCCACTTCCCTGCATCTGTACCGCGAATTGAAGGCTGTCACCCCGGATTCATTGCAGTACCTGCTGGTCGACCTGTTCGAGAAAAACACTTACTGGAATCTGGAGGCAAAGCAGGCCGTAGCTGTTCCGACAGCGGATGGGCAATGGCAAGTGACCCTGGATGTTCGGGCGCAGAAGTCGGTGGTGGACACTGTAGGCAGGGAAACAGCTATACCTGTACATGATCTGGTAGAAGTAGGAGTGTATGCTGCTGGTCAGGAAGGTCAGCTGGGAGAGTTGCTATACCTGGAGATGCACAGGCTGAACGCCGGCGAGCAGCAAATCCAGTTCACCGTTCCCTCCAAACCCGCCCACGCAGGTATAGATCCGCGCAACCTGCTGATCGATCTGGATATGATGGACAATGTCAGAAAGGTGACAATTCAGAAACCGGCTGCTCCCGCACAAGCCATGTATGTACGGCAGTCGGCGCAACTGATCAATTTCATGCTGGATACCATGTTTTAACACTATCCGTCACAAAATCAGCCGCATTCATCACATTTTTTGTTTATACTCAACGCTTTAATTTATCATTGTTTTATGAATGATATGACACTGGATAACCACATCGCAAAGCCACTCCAGACGGCAAAAATAGAGTTCTGGGTTGCTACTGCTATTTTTGTTTTTTCGATTTTCGCTCTCTCTACATCTTACGAACCTAATCAATGGTTCTTTGAAAGGGCAGGGATTGAATATCACTTCTACAAGCATTATTTCTGGCCGCAGCTGATCCGCTACACCTTGCTATACCTGGCTTTTCTGTTCCTCAATTTCAGGATCATACCCAAGTTCATGCAGAAGGAGCGTGTGCCGCTTTATGCCTTGCTACTGCTGGTGCTATACCTGACTTACGCCTTCGTGGCAGGCGTGCTTGACACCTATACCAAAAGCTATCTGTTAACCTGGCATTACGGCGGTGAGCCTGATTACGACCTGATTTTTCAGGACAGTTTCCGGCATGCGCTGTTCCTGTTGCTACTGGTCGGGATCTATACCTTCATTAAATACAGCGGCCTCTACCTGCTGTCTAATTCAGCTGCCATCGAAGCCCGCTACCGGGTTATCAACCGGGACACGCTAACAGCCTTCATCATCTGGATGGTCAGTGTGTTCTTGCTGATGGTCTTCAACCTGGGCCCTGAGATTACCTTGACCTGGACTGTCGTTTCGTTCAGCGCTCTGCTTGTATATTGCGGTGCTTACTATTACGTGATACCTAGAGCGTTTAAGGCAAAGAAACCTTTCCGTAGCTACCTCCTCGTAATGACCTTAATAGTAGTACTGGGTTATCTGCCTGTTGCCATTTTGATTTTGATGTTTTTGCATCAAGAAGACACTGCCTTCGGCCTGAGCTTTTTCAACTCTTTGTTCCAACTGGTCGTGACAGCGCCTGTTGTCTGGTATTTGTTCAAGCGCCAGATGAAGGGGAAAGAAGAGGTTTTTGTGCTGAAGAAAGAGCTGGGGACAACGAGCGCCAACCTGGATTTTCTCCGTTCACAGATCAATCCCCATTTTCTCTTCAACGCTTTGAACACCCTGTATGGTACAGCCCTGCAGGAGAACAGCGAGCGCACCGCACAAGGTATACAGATGCTGGGTGACATGATGCGCTTCATGCTGCATGAAAACCACCAGCAAAAGATCCTGCTCTCCCGTGAGATAGAGTACATGCGCAACTACATTGACCTGCAACTGCTGCGTACCTCGAGCTCTCCAAACATCTCCATCGAGACGAAGATAGAGGAGGTGCTGGGCGAAAAGTACATCGCGCCTATGCTGCTTATTCCTTTCATTGAGAATGCTTTTAAACACGGCATCAGCCTGAAGCACAAATCCTGGATCAGGATAACCTTGCATACGGATCAGGATAAGTTGTATTTTGACGTATACAACAGCAAGCAAAAGAAGTCGGAGCAGGATCCTGAAAAAGACAAATCAGGTATAGGGCTGAAAAATGTGAAGCAGCGCCTAGAGCTTTTATATTCAGAGAAGCACGAACTGATCATTCGTGATACGCCGGAAGAATTCTTTGTGCACCTCACACTCCAATTGTAAGTATATTTGATTTCTGAACAGGTATAGAGCAGCAAGCATGAAAGCAATAGCAATAGACGATGAACCAATGGCGCTGGAAGTGGTACGGGCACATGCTGCCAAGGTGCCTTACCTGGAGCTTGTGGGTTGTTTTACGGATGCCTTCCAGGCGCTTGAATTCCTGCAAAACGAACCGATCGACCTGCTGTTTCTGGATATCAAAATGCCGGACATCTCCGGACTGGAGTTTGTGACAAGCCTGCAGAAAAAACCGATGGTGATCTTTACAACGGCTTATTCTGAACACGCTGTCACAAGCTTTGAGTTGGATGCGGTGGACTACCTGCTGAAACCTTTCTCGCTGCCCCGGTTTATCAAGGCCTGCAACAAGGCACAGGAGCTGCTGCAACTGCGTGGTACGACGGCTCCAGTAAAAGATTACCTGTTCCTAAAAACCGGTTACGAGCAGGTTAAGGTACACTACGACGAAATCCTATACCTGGAGGCGGCTGGCAATTACGTCACTTTCGTGCTGGCAGATGGAAAGAAGTTGCTTTCGCGCATGACCATACAGGAGTTGAGCGAGCAGCTGCCTGCCGATAGTTTTGTGCGGGTGCACCGCTCTTATATCGTTTCCAAAAAGCAGATCGATAAAATTGAGCGCCATCAGGTATGCATCAAAGGAAACGAAGTGCCGGTCGGGGCTTCCTATATGCAGCAGCTGCACAGTATCTGATGGCACAACATGATTAATCGAATTGCATAAACATAAAAAAGGCGCTCCGAAATTTACCGGAGCGCCTTTTTTATTTTTG
>NZ_JBZYWF010000018.1:0-62772 GCF_058932855.1 Pontibacter sp. LHS1 | reverse complement strand
AGACCCGCAGACGTGCGCCAGCATCGGGTCCACATCCTGCAGCATTTGTTTGTCCAGGCCCGAGGTCTGCCACCAGCTGTTTCAGGTGCCTGTTTTCCTCCTCCAACTGCCGCAGCTTGCGCAGTTCACTCACCCCTAAACCACCGTACTTTTTCTTCCAGTTGTAGAAAGTGGCCTCCGAGATGCCCATCTTGCGGCAAACCTCGTCTACCTTGACACCCGTCTCTGCTTGCTTGAGGGCAAAGAGGATCTGCGCCTCGGTAAATTTTGATTTCTTCATGGCAATTCGTTTTAAAGCTATACGATTATTGCCCGTTTTCTCTACTTTACAGCGGTCCGGTTTTTCGGGGGGAGGTCAATCCATGCGCTAATATTTATTTTTATTCTACTTGAGTGAAATTAAAATACGCCTGCTATGAAGTAAGCGAATCCAGTTGAAACGGCCTTTATTGATGAAATAAGGAGACAACTCTTCGATCAACCAAGGTGCGAATTGGGATGTTGATGTTTTTTTTAAATGTATTAACTTGAATATATAAAATTTATTTATTAGGTTTAAATACACAATCATTAGAGGGGATAATTATAAACAATCTGCTTTAGACAGAGGATAAGAGCAGAAAGTGTGTGGTGGATAGTTATTGATTGGCTACGTGTCAACTTAACAGTTCCTATGAAATCAAACAATGCCGCTGTCTGTCTCTTGCATCTTGTGAGGCTATTAAAAGTCCCTGTAACTGAAAGCAGCATCCGGGGAGAACTCGGCCGACACCCTGATACCCCTAGCATGCTGGCCTTAAGCGATGTGCTTAGCAATTGGGGAATGCCGAACAGGGCGCTTCAACTGGGGGAACAAGACCTACCTGCATCCCTTCTGCCTTGTATAGTTTATCTAACATGCAATGGTGGCGAGTTTGCTGTCGTCCAAAAAATAGATCAACATCATATCATTGTCTCTAACGATAGATGGCGTAACTACAAGCTGACGGCTGATGAATTTAGCATTTACTTCACGGGCTTCGTGCTGGTCGCAGAGCCTGAAGCAGGTTCTGGAGAGCAGGGGTACTCTCAAAAGAGGAGAAAGGAAGTATTGGAGCTTATCCGTACCCCATTCCTATTAGCAGGTTTTGGCTTGGTCGCAGTAGCTCTTTTTTTTCAATCCTTCTATTTAGATGGTAATGCCGACTGGCAAGTGATTTTCATAGCCCTCTTCAAAAGCGCTGGCATTGCGGTTTCTATCCTGTTGCTCATTCAGAGCATTGATGCTAACAACCAGCTGGTGCAGCGCCTTTGCTCAGCAGTAAAGGGAAATGGCTGCAATACAGTTCTTTTTTCAAAGGCAGCCCGCATAACAGAGGGATTGACTTGGGCTGAAGTTGGCTTCTTTTATTTTGTAGGCACTTTTTTGTCCCTTCTGTTTTATGCATCCTCTCCGGTTGTCATTCAAATACTGGCAATCCTTAACTCAATTTGCCTGCCCTACACTCTGTTCTCAATTTATTATCAGTATCGCATTTCCAAACAATGGTGCGTGCTGTGCTGTACAGTGCAGGCACTTTTGTGGCTTGAGTTTGCTGCTTTCTCACCCTTCTTCATTGGGCTTCCTCTCTCCCTTCCTAATCTGGCTGAATGCTTGGGCATGCTAGTCTGTACTGTGTCACCTGTACTGTTTTGGGTTTTTATGAAGCCTTTTCTGTTGAATTCTCAACGGTTAGAGACTTATAGAAAACAACTGATGGTATTTAAAAATAATGCTAGTGTGTTTGAGAGGACGCTGTCAGGGCAGCCGCGCTATGATTTGCCAGAAGAGTCATATTCTATCATATTGGGTAATCCTGGAGCGCAGAAAATCATTACGATAGTGTCTAATCCCTTTTGCGCTCCATGTTCTAAAGCACATATAACAATAGATGAATGGTTGTCCAGAAGGGATGACATACAGCTCAGAGTTGTCTTTACCACTACTGAAAGCCAGCAGGATGAAATGAGCAAAGTTGCAAAGCGCCTTATGAACTTGAACAGGCACAATAAAGCCTTGGTGAAACAGGCTATGCATGACTGGTACATCCAGGATCACAAAGACTATGAGGCATGGGCGAGGCTGTATCCGGTACAGGGGAAGCTTGAAAGAGACCCCTTGCTTGAAAAACAACTGCAATGGTGCAGAACAGCTCAAGTAACTTTTACACCAACTATTTTGATTAATGAGTACAGCTTACCCAATCTGTACCTTCTAGAGGATATAAAGTACTTTATCTAGTTATAAGTTAATAAAATATTGTTTGGCCAACAATTTGAGTTGCCTGTCTTCAATAAATACAGGATAGGGAATGCCGTAACCCGAAAAAGTGAGGCTTAATGTTTAATATAAATTTATTCATGAAAAAATTAAATTTAGTTTCTCTGAATGTAAAAGAAATTCTTACAAGAGAGCAGTTAAGAAATATAGTAGGTGGGGGGGACGGATATGGCAGTCAAACGGTACTAATTTGTACCACACCGAATGGTACTGAAGAGTGGAGAAGAGAATGTACTCCCTCTTCTGCGGATTCAGACTGTAGAGCAATTTATCCTGCATATAAGGACGGTGTTACTGGTATGTGTGCACCTTTAATTACTCCTTAAATTTAAATAAGAGGGGCATAAGCCCCTCTTATCACAGATGTTTTTAATTATCATTACCTGATATTTTAATGTACCATTAAAAGTATATGAGAGGGTCAAGAGTAGGATTATTTATTCTGTTTGCCACTATTTCTTTATTTCTCTTTTCTTGTAGGGGAGTGGAAGAAGAATTGGCTTTGGATATACAACAGCAGGAAGTGGAGGCAGAAATGGCTTCAATTCCAAGTGATGGTGTGCCGTTAATACGAGAGGGTAACTTCCTGTTTGTCGAGGCAGTAATTCAAGATACGATTTCTGCCAGACTTATATTGGACACTGGATCGCAGGCGGGCTTGATCCTTGATTCTGGTTTTGTAAGGAAAAAACAGCTTATTTCTCATGAATACTATCATAGGGATAGGAATACTTTTGAGGGAAGAGTACAGTATATCAGGGGCATGAAAAGCCTTAAGGACAAAGCAGTTTCTGTAAAAGTTAAACAGTCTGTTGCCTTTATGCACTACACAGGTGTTGTAGATTGGTCGCGGGTTCTCAAAGATTATAAAGTTGACGGAGTGTTAGGAATGGACTTTATTGACAGGTTTGTGATGGAACTTAATTATAAGGACGGCTATATTATCTTTCATAAGGCAGATAAATTTGTGGAACCACATGGTTCTAAAAGCATTCCTCTTGCATACGATACCCTCAGGAAGGTCCCAATGGTGGATGTAAGGTACAATGTTGACAATAAATATACATTCGAAAGAAGAACGAAGATTGACATTGGCTACAATCCCAGCTCTATCGGCTTCGGAAGACAGGCAGTAGAAGCCCTGAACTTGTTAAACTACATTGTCGATAAGGCTCCAGGAGAAGGATGGGGTTCTCCAATGACTATGGAGGAAGTCACAGGTTTCACAGGCAATATCAAATCCATTGAAATAAATGACGTTGTGATTGATTCTCCTGCGGTGAGGCTTTATACTTCAAAAAGGGGCCTGACATCATTCAACCAGATTTTGCTGGGTAATTACATATTTTCACGATACACTAGAGTGTTTTTCGATTTTAGGTCAGGATTGCTTTACGTAGATGATCCTGATTATTAGATTGTGGCATCAGTTCATTGGGTGTGCAACTGTAATTTGCACATTTTCCAGCTATCGACACGAGTAAAAACTATATTATTCAACAGCAACCCATTTCAAAATGGCTTTTAAGTACTTTAAGCAACATGACAGGATGGATTGTGGCCCTACTTGCCTGCGGATGATTGCGAAACATTATGGGCGGAGTATTTCAATTCAAAAAATTAGGGAGTTCAGCCACATCGGCCGAGAAGGAGTATCTTTATCAGGGCTGAGTGAAGCTGCGGAAAAGCTTGGCTTCAGGACTCTTGGGGTAAAACTTAGTTTGGATCAATTGAAATCTAGTGAATTACCCTGTGTTCTACATTGGCTGCAGAATCATTTCGTAGTACTCTATAAAATTAAAAAGGATCGGTATTTCATTGCAGACCCTGCAAAAGGGCTCATTAGTTTCTCAGAGGAGGAGTTTATACAGAATTGGCTCGTAGCTAAGGAGCTATACGGGGGTATTTCGCTGCTGCTCAGCCCGACTCCGCAATTCTTTGAGCAGAAAGATGAACGCAATAACGGGATAAGCTGGGAATTTCTGTTGCGCTATTTCTGGGCTTACAGGAAGCTATTCGTTCAGCTTGCGTTCGGGTTAAGTATAGGTAGTATTCTACAGCTTATTACCCCCTTTCTTACCCAGTCGGTTGTAGACATCGGTATTAATACACGCAATCTGAACTTTGTATATCTTATTCTGATCGCCCAGGTTATGCTGTTTCTGGGTAGTACAAGCGTTGATTTTATACGTTCATGGATACTACTGCATATCAGCACACGCATTAATGTATCTATCTTAACAGACTTCCTCATCAAGCTGATGAAGCTACCTATGAGCTTCTTCGACACTAAGATGACAGGGGACATTATGCAGCGTATGGGTGACCAACGCCGTATAGAGACATTTCTTACTGGTTCGACGCTAAGTACTATCTTTTCTTTGTTCAACCTGATAGTATTCGGAGTGGTATTGGTACATTACCACAGTAGTATTTTCCTTGTTTTTGCTGTTAGTAGCATTATTTATACCATTTGGATTCTGCTGTTCCTGAAGAGTCGAAGGGAGCTCGACTACAAGCGTTTTGACATTTCCTCAAAAAACCAGAGTAGCTTGATGCAGCTTGTGCTTGGCATGCAGGAGATAAAGCTGAACAACTGTGAGCAGCAGAAGCGGTGGGAGTGGGAGCTTATTCAAGCACGCCTTTTCAGGTTCTCCGTAAGGAGTCTTGCATTGAGCCAATATCAGCAGTCGGGAGCTTTTTTTATTAACCAGGGGAAGAACATCTTCATCACGTTTTTAAGCGCCAAAGCAGTGATAGAAGGGGATATGACATTGGGCGCCATGATGGCCGTGCAGTACATCGTGGGGCAGCTGAACAGCCCTGTAGATCAGTTCCTGGGTTTCATACAGGGATATCAGGATGCCAAAATAAGTCTGGAGCGACTGAATGAAATCCATCAGTTGGAAGATGAGGAGGAAAGTAGCAGCGACTGTCGTCCTACGTTACCTGCAGATAAAAGTATCCACATACATGGCCTCACTTTCCGATACCCAGGCGCAGGAAACGAGCCCGTCCTGAAGGACATCGAGTTGAGTATTCCTGCAGGAAAGACAACGGCTATTGTGGGAATGAGTGGTAGTGGGAAAACCACCATCCTAAAGCTGTTGCTGCGCTTCTACAAGCATGAGAGGGGCGAGATCAGGATCGGTGAAGGCAGGTTGAGTCAGATCAGCCACAAAGCCTGGCGTCGCCAGTGTGGCATCGTGATGCAAGATGGTTATATCTTCTCCGACACTATCACCAACAACATAGCGGTAGGAGATGAGTACCCGGATAGGGCTAAACTACAACATGCGGTGAGAATAGCTAATATTGAAGAATTCATAGAGAGCCTTCCATTGGGATTGAACACCAAAATTGGCGCTGAGGGGAACGGTATTAGTCAGGGACAGCGACAGCGGATACTTATAGCCCGCGCTGTGTACAAAGACCCAACCTATCTTTTTTTTGATGAAGCGACAAATGCATTGGATACAAATAATGAGAGGGTGATCATGGACAATATGCGGGAATTCTTCAGGGGGAGAACGGTCGTGGTAGTGGCACATCGCTTGAGCACCGTCAGTTCCGCTGATAATATTATCGTGCTGCACCAGGGACGGATAATTGAGCAAGGCACACACTGTGAATTAACGGCTATGAAAGGCGAGTACTACGGGCTAGTTAAAAATCAGCTGGAGCTTGGCGTGTAAAAGGCCCTTATTCCATCATGAGTGATTTATAAAGTACAAGATATAAGCCATATGCCAACTATTACCCCAAACTCTGATCAGGTTCATTCGGATGAGGTACAGGACATTATCACCGCACCTCCCTCATGGCTGCTTCGTTGGGGCATAACCCTGTTTTTTGCCTTGCTTGTACTGCTTATTATACTCTCTGTATCCATTCGCTACCCTGATACAATTGAAACTCAGTTAAAAATTAATTCAATAAACTCTCCCAAGGCAATTGTTACGAAGGTGCCAGGGAAACTTATTTCTATTCGGGTTAAAGAGAACCAGCAAGTTACAACAGGGCAAATACTGGCATTCATGGAAAGTACGGCAAATCATGAGGAAGTACTCCAACTGCTTAATTCTCTGAAAAAGTTACAGCACCAATTTTTCCAAGAAAAGCAGAGCAGCGTCAAGCCTTTTAACCTGTCTGTGAGTCTTCAGCTTGGTGAGCTTCAGAGCGCATACCAAAACTTCTATCAGGCGAGTCTTGCCTACAGGGCATCTATAGAAGACGGTTTTTATCTTAAGAAGAAGGACTACCTCCAGAAGGATCTGGCTGCCATATTGGTTCAGCATGAACAGTTGCTGGACCAGAAAGCTTTGCAGGAAAAAGACTATGAGCTTGCAAGTCAGGAGTATGAGGTGCACAGGGCCCTGTATGAACAGAAGGTGGAGACATTACTGGAGTTTAACAAAGAGGAGAGCAAACTGCTGGGCAAGCAGCTCCCCATGCAGCAAACTAAGACTGCCCTGACACAGAACAGTTCAGTTTATGCCGCCAAGGAAAGGGAGATGCTGGAGTTAAATAACCAAATAGCGGAAGAGAAACTTAGATTCATCCAAGCTATCAATAGCCTGGTGAGCGAAATAGAGAAATGGAAAAGCACCTATGTGTTAAGCGCTTCTCAGGGGGGGGAGTTAGTCCTCAATAGGATAATCCAGGAGAACCAACATCTAAACGCTAATCAGGAAGTGTTCTATGTAAACCCCGGAAATACCTCCTTTTTTGGAGAGATGCACATCCCGCAATACAATATGGGAAAGGTGGAGAAAGGACAGAAAGTGCTTATTAAGCTCAAAAGTTATCCTTATGAAGAGTACGGCACCATCTGGGGCGAAATAGAATCTATATCGGATGTGCCGCTGCAAGACAGTCTCTTTGTATCGAAGGTGATTTTTTCGGGTGATGATTTTGCAAAACGGGCAAAGCCTATAAAACTAAAGAATGGAATGTTGGCTAGTGCAGAAATCATCACTGAGGATGCTTCTCTGTTAAGCAGGCTGTTTAGAAATGTGAACAAAATATTTTGAATTGAAACCGGCTTATGAGGATACTGTATATTGCTAATATTTTAAACATGAGCTGTACAAATGACAGGCGGCTGATGTCTGTTCTAAGGGCGCTCCTGATCCCCGGGAACGAAATTGGCGTGTTAAGAAGTCAAACTTTGAGTATTGCGGATTCACAGTTAGTGTATTTGGACGATTTTTCCCAGATACATGAGGAGGATTGGGAGATGGTTGTCGTTCATGGGAGTAAGAACTTTTTCCAGGTTGGCGAGGTGGTTAAAAGAATACCATTGGTTTTTCTTGCTAATGGAACAGACAAGTCTGAACAGTGTACGCCGCTTCCTAATCTATATCAAGTTATTACAACTGATAGAGATATTGAACCATGCCTGTGGGGAATACCAGAAGAACTTGTTACACATATTTCCATACCGGTTTCTCTTTCCGATCTAACAGAAAAGACCCATCAACGGGAGAATGCCAAAACGTTCAGAGTAATTTATCTTGTCAGTGATAAGGATAGAGAGCTACGGGTAGTGCGAAGCATAATTAATACGTTCAACTTAATTAGATACGCAGAGTTAACAGTCGTTACCTCACCTGCTGATACCCTTTTACTCCAGGATCAGGCAAACGACAATATTTTATTCTCGAATTTGCAAGCTAATAATACTGCAGGCCTGATCCAGAGCCATGATGCCGTCATTGCCAGTGATGAATCAGCTAAACATGCACTCCTTTTTGATAAGCCTGTAATAATCGCAGGCGACAAGGGACTTGGAGGAGTTGTAAACAAAGACAATTTTGCAGACTTTGAGCGTTCTGACTTTAGAGGGAGAATCGGCGGATACCACAATGAGGTAATACCTGTTCCCTTACTGGAATATGAAATCCGTCAAGCACTTGGAATAGTTGGAGATGGAGCCAATCAGCCGCTGAGCGGTACAGCCTATACCTGTCTTAAAGATAATTGGCGCAATGATTGGTCTAATGTGATTGTGCAAACGGTATCTGCGGTCGGACGATTGTCTCAGATTTTACAAGAACCGAAAAGCATCAGGGGGTTAGTCCCAAAGCTCTCGTGCAGTATCTCGCTTGCTGACGTTCCCGGAGACGGCCATGGGCAGGTATCCATCACGAATAAAATCACAGGCAAAGTTATAGGAAGCCTTGGGAGAGAAGAGACATCACTGATGAAAGCTTGTGATGGCGTTCAGACGCTTGAGGGAATCATTCAAAGCCAGACGGATTATGATGCCAATGATATAATTGAGTTTATACTCCAATTAGAAGAAAATAAAGTGGTGAATTTTCAGCTACAAGCCTTATGACTTATCCCGCTTATCATCATATTCTCACTGATTTTGACACGAGCATAGTTCTTCCTATTCATACTGATATAAGTGAATTTAGCTGTGTCCTGTATAAAAATGCTCCTTATCTTCAGCGAAACGGTATTGAGGTAATCATCGCGATAGAGGAGGCTGCGGAACAGCAAGCCCTCCTAGAGTTAATCAAACAGTATCCCTTGCTAAATTGGGTAGTGGTGGTGAGCAACCAGCTTTTAGCGGAGAGAAGTCGCAGCACACTTATTAATATTGGCATACATGCCGCCAAAAAGCGTTTTATCATGATTTGTGATCCTAGGTGTGTTTTCCTAACGGATGTCATCTTTAGGCTACGCTATATGGCAGAATATTTTGGAGCCTGTTTTACTGTTGGCAAAACAGTGGGAAATGTGCACAGCTCAGGCCACGAGCAAGTGCATATGCCTTACTCCTTTCATGAGAATCTGCTAGTTATGAAAAGTTATGTTGAGCAAGTTGGAGGCTGCTCAAGCTTTTTTGATGTAGACGGGGAGGAACATTGTAATGTAACTGCAAAGTTAGAGTATGGGGGGGTAAAGAAGGTCTATGTGGCGGATGCCCTGGCAATGTTCCCGAAGGGAGATAATATGTTAGCAAAAAATGCAGCTCTTTCTCAGGCAGTCCTCTATCGTCTCCACTATCCTCCAAAAGAAGATTATAGCCGACAGGAAGTAGGGAGCACCTATTCTACCATTTACCATTACATGAGCAAAGGGAGTGCGGAAGAAATGTGTATATCCTATCTTGCGAAGTTTAAGAAGTATAAGGTAAGTGGAAAGGAAGTTTTTACAAAGAAATTTAAGGCAGTCGCCCTTATCCAAACATATAATGAGAAGCTGCACCTGCCTGAAGTGTTACTGCACTTAGACAAAGTTTGTGACGGAATTATCTTGTTAGATGATGATAGCACTGATGGGTCATATGAACTCTCCAAGAGTGATAAGTTGCTTCTCAAGGTACAAAAGCAACGGAATGAATTTTATGACCTTGAGAATCGCAATCTCTTGCTGGATTTAGCATCTTTTTTTAATGCTGAGTGGCTTTTTTTCATTGATGCGGATGAACGTTTTGATCCCAGGTTCAGTGATCTTAATGATCTCATAGGTAAGGAGAGAGGCCCAGTAGTTAGCTTCTGGCTTGTAAATACTTGGGACGCCAGCAATCAATATCGCACTGACATCTCTGATTCGGCAAAATATTCAACAAAAGGAATACTCTCAAGACCTAGAATGTTCAGAAATGATAGGGGACGTGTTCAGATTATCTTAAGAGATACGAGAAAGCTTCACTTTTCACCAGTACCCTATAATTCTGAACCCAGACCAGGGAATATACTGCTCATACACTCTGGACTACAAGATAAAGAAGTAAGGGGGAAAAAGCACTGTTTCTACAAAGCAGAAGATGATTATAGTAAACGTGATTTGGATACCTATTATAGCTATTTACTTGATGAAAATCCATGTTTGGCATCAATTGAAAGCATCATGCTTCCTCATTGGGAAGGGGCATCCTAAGTCCCTGTGATGATTATTTTTTTTTCTCGGATGTAAACCTTCGGAGGTGCATGAGTTAAGGCTGAACACTGGAAAGACACTATATCACAATGCAATCAATCTCAAACATAATTTTATGAAAAACACACCCTACTTGGATATTGCAACAAAGTATTACGAAGAGTTTGGGGATAATCAGAAGCCAATGGCTGCTAGTCCTCAATCCCTGACAGTTTGTGTGCAGCTCATCGAGTATTCAAACTCCTCCTCTGTACTTGACTGTGGAAGTGGGCTTAGCTCTGCGTATTTTCATGCTATTTTCAGCAATGTTAAAACAGTAGACGATGACGCCTACTGGGCAGCAAAAACGACAAAATTCCTGTCAAAATATATAAATAAAAATATCTCAATTGACGCTATCACGGATCTTGATGACGAACAATTTGACTTTGTGTTTTATGACTACGGAGGGATAGAGACCAGGATATACTATTTTAGGAAGGCCCTAGAATTGTGCAAAAAGTATCTGTATGTAGATGACATGCATATACCTTATTATAGAGAATATGTACAAGAGAAGAGTAAATCTTTTAGGTTACGTGTTTTGCCAGACACCGTGGACGAATACGGGAGATACGGTGCTTTAATTATCAAAAGCTGATTATGCATGATTAGTTTGCTAAAAGATTAACTATTAAGCTTCTCAATAGTGAAAAAGATAATTTTTAAAGGCAAAGTTCTAAAGAATCTTTTGATAATTGGGTGTACAGCTTTATTTAAAAGTGAATGGACGCTTAAACTACAAAGGAATGCCATAAGTGAAGCAGGTAAGCTGTTCTTTATCACTATGGAGGTGGGTGCAATAGAGTTATCTGCATTCAAAGTAGTCATAAAGGATTTGCGCATTCAATCTAGTAAGGTTTATACTCACCTACCACATGTCAGTATAAAATTATCATCTGAGGCAATTCTGAAGGGCAAGTTTCGGCTCAGGTGCCATAGTGTGGGGAAAATTGTTAACAGAATTACTGCCAAAAAGAGTGAAATGCATTCCAGCAAGTCAACTAATGAAAGTAGTTTTCATTCCTCCCAAATAATTAGAAAATACTACGTTTTTGTGTTTAGGTATGCAGAAAAGTTTATTGGAAGTATTCCTTATGAGTTTAGAGCCGATGCGATAGAGATTTCCACAAGTGACAAGCATAGCTATCTGTTATCGATAAATAATATTGAATTGTTTAAGGAGGTCCTCACGGCTAGAGCCTGTTTTTCAGGCCTCGCTTCACAACAATTTAATTTAGTTGGTGCTCTTGATAAGAAAAACAAAGTAATTTCCATTAATAGCATAGAATCGCTTGATCAGAATCAATTGGTGTCTATACCAAACAATGGTTTCAGACTTGTAACGAACGATTTATCCATACAGGTGGCTGTCAATGATCCTCTGAACATTTCAATTGAGTTTTGTGCAAACGATACTTTTATAAAGAACGGGAAGATACTGCATGATGGAATCACTATACCACTTTTAAAGGGGCGACTTAATTGTCAGCTTTCAGAAGATGCTTTTATGGTTGAGGATTCCTCATTTATCGATTACAATAGGATAAGGCTTGATTTTTCTGTTAAGCATGATTTTGTAGAGGACAATTTGGTGGCAGTTGCTTTTTCAATGGAGGAGATTGCTGTGGAAGATCTCATTGGTTCTTTACCAATTTCTTTATTTGGGTATCTGAATAAGTTTAAATTGAAGGGTAAACTTTCCATTGAGG
This sequence comes from Pontibacter sp. LHS1, assembly GCF_058932855.1. Taxonomy (NCBI): domain Bacteria; kingdom Pseudomonadati; phylum Bacteroidota; class Cytophagia; order Cytophagales; family Hymenobacteraceae; genus Pontibacter; species Pontibacter sp. LHS1. The sequence goes on along the minus strand of NZ_JBZYWF010000018.1, from coordinate 50,826 downwards.
ATGCCATTTTAGCTTTCCAAGTTAATGACTCTTATAACAATCTGCTGGATATAAAAATAGATCATACGTTGGAGCCGTTGTCTTATCCACCCGTTTTTGCAGATTTGGCGGGCTCATTCATGCACAACGTCCTCGAAAACGGAAAGTTTATTAGGAGCATTCACTTATGTGAAACAAACCGAAGTTTCATAAAAATAGATGATATCCCAAGTGTATTGGCAAATTTGATTCTAAATACTGAGGATCCACGATTTTATCAGCATCTTGGGGTCGATTTGCAGATGCTGGGCTATGCCTTCGCATATAATTATGAAAATAAGCGGTTTATAAGAGGTGCAAGTACCATAACCATGCAGTTGGTTAGAAATTTGTTCTTGAGTCATGAGAAAGCAATCAGCAGAAAAATAGAAGAGATTATTGTTGCACTTTTACTTGAGAATGTGTTTCAGGTCTCTAAAAGTAGAATATTGGAGATTTATATGAATGTCATTGAGTTGGGGATTAACGTTTATGGTGTTAAGGAAGCATCAGAATTTTATTTTGACAAACAGCCTTCTCAGCTAACTATAAAAGAGTGCTTAATCCTGACTTATATAATACCGCGTCCTAAATTCTTTCTGGATGCCTTCCTCTCTTCTTCAGAACAGCTAAAAACCAATCTGAGGAAACACCTGGCTTGGTACTCTAGGGCGCTTGTGAATCAGGGTGTCATAACTGAAGAAGAAGCTATTTGTATTTTAGAGTCTAACATTTCAATTCGGGGTAAGGAACTATTCTTGAACTAATTGGTAATAAAGGAGTCCTGACATGTCTGTTGATATAATATCTGTTTCTGATTTAAGCTTTTTGATGGCATTGGATGACCTTCATCCACTATTGATAAAAGAGTACCTTCGTTCAAAAGAAGCCTATTTAGGAGTGCACCCTAACCTGCCTCATCCATTTATCATGAGCGGATATCGTTCTATGGAGGAACAGGCAGCGCTATATGCACAAGGACGTGAGGATGTAGAAGAGGTGAACAGGCTGCGGGCACAAGCAAATTTGCACCCATTAAGCAAGAGTGAAAATGACTTGGTCGTCACACATGCACCACCTGGTCAATCTGCGCATAACTTCAAGAAGGCACGAGCCTTCGATGTGGCTTTCATAACATCAGATAAGAAGCTTGATTGGGATGTGGATTTGTTTAGAAAATTTGCGGGTTTTATGCTTCAGCATGATAAAATAGTTTGGGGTGGGAATTATTCTTCCTTAAAGGATTTCCCGCATTTCGAATTGTCAGGATGGAGGGATGACAAATGGGAGGTATGATAGATAAATCTTGTCCTTTGATTAGTATTTTCTGAACCCGTTCTGCCCCCTGTAGTGTGGCGGGATAATAAAGTGATTATCGGTTAAGAGGACTCTATTACCTCCTTCTATCCTAACTTTCAAATAAGTTAATTCTCTATTTATTTGACTTAGTAATCAGGCAATAGCAAGGCTGCACAAGCTTCTTTTTGTCGATCTTGGTATTGCCTCCGCTTGCCAGTCTACTATATTCCTCACGCCTGTTGCCGTTATGTTTTTGATGTTGTAAAATGCCTCCTGCAATTAATAAAATAAAACCTACAGCCCACGTTTTGCTCGCCTGCGGGTCAGCCGCCGCGCATCCAGCCGCCCTTGTTCTTCGAGCTCAATCTGGCTGGCTATGGCTAATGTAAGCAGTAGGCGGTTCTAGGGTTAAGTTAGCTTCACCAGCCCACTCCGGATGGCATAGACGGCCAGCGCCGTACGTGTCTTCACACCAAATCGCCTGAAGAACCTGTCCCGCTTTGCTTCCACCGCGCGCCCGCTGATATTGAGGGGTGCCTCAAAAGCCTTGTAAGGTAGGTCCGTACAAATCAGCTCCAGGAAAGCCAGGTCCTCCTCTGTCAGAGGAGGAGCGACAGGAGAGGGGCTGATCATATCCTGTCGCAGGATCTCGCTGACGCTACCGGTGTAGTAGCTCCCGTTGATTTCGAGGGCATCCAGTGCCATCCGAAGCTCGGCGGAGTCCGCACTTTTGAGGATGTAGCCATCCACACCGCATTTCAGCATTTTCAGGATTGAGGCGTGATCATCCCGCATGGAAAGCGCGAGTAGCCTGACCTGTGGATGGTGCTCCCGGAACCAGCGGGCTGTTTCGAAGCCATCCATTTCCGGCATGCTGATGTCGAGCAGTGCTATAGCTGGAATACGATCCGGGAAGAGCTTGCGGATAAGATCCTTCCCGTTATCGGCTTCCAGCGTAACAGTGTAGCCGCTGAAGCTATTTATGACCTCTTTAAGACCTTCCCTGAAAAGGCGGTGGTCATCCACCAAGGCAATTTTTGTTATCGGTATAGTTGTTTCCATAGGGTTTAAGTTAAGGGTAATTCAATCCATACGTTGGTCCCTGCACCGTTCTGACTCTCCAGCCTGAGCCTGGCCCCGATCAGGTGCGCACGGTTGCGCATGTTGTGGAGCCCTGTTCCTGCCGTAGCCCTGCTGTGCTCAAAACCACGACCATCGTCCGTTATCTGCAGCTGCAGACTGCTACCGGTATATCGTAGAAGAATGGTAATGGAACGTGCCCTGGCGTGGCGCAGGATATTGCTCAGGGCTTCCTGTACGATGCGGAAGAGCAGGAGTTTTTTCTCGGAGGGGAGCGGCTGTTCCGGTCCTTCCAGCCGGAGATCAACCCGGTGCGTACCGGCCTGCCGTATAAGTTCAACGTGCGCCTCCAACAGGGCCGTGAGCTCCTGCTCGTGTATGTAGAGGCTGTTGTAGCGTCTGGCGAGTGCCCGGACCTCATCAATGGCCAGGTCCAGGGTTCCCCTGCTTTTGTAAAAAACGGCAGATGCCTGGCCAGCGTTTTCGGCTCCGACCCCGAGCTGCAGCCGGGCCAGCAGCAGAAGCTGCCCGATGTTATCGTGTAGCTCCTGTGAGAAGGAAAGGAAGGTCTCCTCCTGTATTTCCAGCTGCGCTTTCAGAATTTCCTGCCGGTAGTCCGCCTCCAGTCGCAGGAGTTCCTGCTGATGCTGCAGTTGTTTTTTCTGGTAGGCCAGGGTAATCATGATGATAATCAGGCCAAGCGCCAGCATTAGCGCTGTCCCGGCAATAATGATAACAGGTGTCTCAGGCATAGGAGTACGCGCTTATACCCCGATCTATGTGATTGAACAGGCGGGGTTACTCTTACGACCAGATAGTAAGAAGGCGACAAGCGTCATCAAATAAAGCAAAAAACTCAGAAAAATGCCGATAAAATAAAATGTATGGGCGGCGTCGAAAGACTCTCCCAGCATCGTATTCATCAGGCCGTCGTTGAAGAAATTCCCAAGGGCGTGGAAAAGGAGCCCGCTGACAATCCAGAATGAAGGTTCCCGCTCGAGCCGATCCACGGTCATGTAACGGAAAATTTCCCGGATATATACCAGAGACCAGCTTATGAGCAGAAGATGCTTCAGTGCCAGGGCGAAAGAGTTAAACGCTTCCTCTGCCTGAAAGCGGTAGGTGATCAGCAGCACGAGCAGCACGTAAAGCGGGATGGAGCATGCAATTGCCCTGCGCCATCCTGATCCCCTGATCAGAAACCCCAGAGTGGCGGCAAACAGCGCATACTGGACCGGGGCCAGGAGCTGGTAAATGTGCAGGTTCTGTACCTGCCTCATCATCAGAAAGGCGCTGTAACCCTCCAGCAGGAACGTTGCCAGTAATGCACTTCCCAACAAGTGGAGTACTGGGGAGTGCTGCCGGAAACGGATCAACCAGGCAAGCAGGTTAAAGGCCAACAGGCTGAAATATATCCAAAGGTCCCACATTGTTAAAAAGAGAGGGAGGCAGTTGCCTGCCCCCCGTTTAAGTTAATTATCCCATTCCAGGAGTTCATCTTTCGGGCAGTTAAGGCGCGGCGGACAGTGGCAGCAGTTTTCCACATAGAGACTTTCTTCGCTTTCGGTGGAAAACGATGCGACAGTCTCCTCTTCCTGCACCGGCCCCATGAACAGCAAATGCTCCCCGTTCTCCCGGACGCCATAGTAGACACGGAAGAATGCAGCCCCGGGCTGGCTGTTGAGCAGCTCCCGCAAAGAGTCAGCCGTGAAGGTGGAGGCGCGGATCATCGTGTCAGCCAGGGCCGGGGCCTGCGTCTGCAACAGCTGCCAGTACCGGTCACAGTTTGCTTTGAGCTCTTCAGGCGCTACGGCCTGCGAATGTAGAACATTATTTTCTGGATTGCCAAAATCACACGCGGGTGTTTCGGCAAAGGTAAAGGATCCCGTTTGGGTCCGGGTCAACAGCTTCGGCATAGTTTATTAAATTTTGGTTAAAAAAACTTGTGCCTGAAGGTGCTCGCTCATGTCCCGCCATTCAACCGCATGTAATTCCGGGAGTGAATGTGGTGTTTATAAATTATTGATTTTTAATGTTTTGCATATGTGTAGATGTGGATATTCCGGCTCTCCGGCTTTTCTCACGGCTGGCGGATGGGTTAAAAGGGAAGGTACACAGGAAAATACCTCGCTTTTGTGTGTAAAATCACAGCACAGACCGATTGGAAATTACTGCTGTTTTAGTATAACCTGCCGGTTTTAACAGGCATCGGGTTCCTGCTGGTCAGGCAGTCAAAGCGGAAGCGGAACATTATCTAGCCCGCCCTGTCCACCAGCAGGTGAGCCAGGGCCGGGTCCTGCAGCACACGGTCCATTTCACTGTGGAGCAGGTTTTCAATATCCTGCCTGATCTGCCGGTAATTGCGCTGGACAGCTTCCGGGGGGAGAGTGCGTACAGCAGGAAGCGGCCGATAGGCTGCCTGTTCCCGGCGCAGGGCCTCATGGTCATTCAGTATTTCGGCGTGGAAGGCCTTCAGTTCTATTCTGCAGTCCGGGTCATCCGCCACCATGCCCACGAACTCCCCGGAGCTCAGGCTGGCGATGCGCGAGGCGGGGATGGCGGCTTCCAACTGCCTGGAGCGGCTGACGGATGTGTCTCCGCTGTTGATTGAGATGCTTTGCCGGTCCTGCTGGATGCGGCCGAACCGGTCGGAGAGGAGGCGTGCCGTTTCTCCCGTGGCCTGTCCGCAGATCACATTGCCGGCTATGCCGGTGATCACATCGGCCTGCTCGCGTCCGTAGTCTTTCCGCAGCTGGCTGAAATCCTGCAGACCCAGGCAGGTGGCGACTTTGTTGCTGCGGGCCGTGGCCATCAGGCTGTCCATGTTGGAGAGGTAGAGGGTGGGGAATTCATCGAATACCAGGCTGCAGGGCTGTTTCCCCTTCTGGTTGACCAGTTTGATCAGGCGGGTCACGTAAAGGGAAAGGACGGCCTCGTAGATCTGGACCTTCTGCGGGTTGTTGCCCATGCAGATGATTTTGGGTGCCTCCGGGTTGTTGAGGTCCAGCGTAAAGTCGTTGCCGGACAGCACATAGTACAGCTGGGGGGAGGAGAGGCGGGCCAGCGCTACTTTGGCAGAGGCAATCTGCCCCTCCAGCTGCTCCATCACATCGTGCCGGAAGGCGTTTACGAAGGGGTTGATCAGCACTTCAATCTCTGGTTCCGTGCGGAGTACGGTAAAGAGACGCTCATAATCAGCCTGCATCAGCTCGATCACATGCGGCAGGGTGCAGAACTCCCCGTCCCGGTACCTGCGGAGAAACCAGATGATGGCGGTGAGGAAGTTGATCGGGGACTCGACAAAGAAGTCTCCCTGGCGCCGGATCCATTCCCGGTTCAGGCCGAGCAGGATGGTCCGGGCCGACTCGGCCGCGTCGGTGATGTCGGTCATGGTGCCCGGGGCCAGCGGGTTGCAGCGGTGGCTGCGGGAAAGATCATCGAAGTTGATTGCAAAGAAGGCGGGAGGCACCCGGTGCCGCTTCCCGTGCCGGAGCCAGGCGTTGTAGGCGATCCGGGAGAGGTCGTCGAACTTGAAGTCATAAACAAACATGGCAAAGCCCTTGCGGATGTGCTGGGTAATGACATGGCGTATGACAAAATAGCTCTTCCCGGCGCCGGGCGTACCCAGCACCAGCAGCCCCCGGAAAGGGTTGATGATGTTGATCCAACTTTTGCGGGCCTGATTTTTGAGTCTGTAGCGGGCCGGGAGGTTGATGGAGTAGGCGTTTTCCAGCAGCCGCTCTTCCTGCGGGAAGGTTTCGTTCTCACGGTTGAAGACATCCGCGCTGCCCAGGCGGCTTCGGATGACGCGTGTCATCAGGATGCCTCCCGACAGGGTCAGCAGGTAACCGATTCCCACCAGCAGTAGGTATCCTGTGGCTAACAACTGTGGGGGAATATGAAAGGCAAGAAGGAGACAACTGCCGAAAAAAAGCAGCAGTCCCACCAGCAGGCAGGCGAGGCCGCGCCCGTAACGTAGTTTTTCATGCTTTCGCCCCCGGGCACCCAGCAGGGAGACAAGCAGGAATCCGAAGGAGAGGCCTTTGGAGCGGTGGAAGGTATCGAAGAGTCCGGTATTCCGAATAGTGCGTAGCAGCTGGTCAGTGAAAGGATGGGAAATCTGCCACTCCTCAAACGCTGCGTAGCAGAAATAATACACATGTAGTACGAGGAGAACCAGGCTGATCAACCTGGTCATGTCCAGGATTTTGCGCAGTGCCTGCTCGTTTTCGCCGGTCTGGTAAGCCATAGGAATCAGTGCTTTTTGAAAAGACGCTTTTTCTTTTTTCTGTTTCGTTTCAACTGGTGCGGCACGTATTCACCCGGTGGTCCCGCCTGGAGCATTGCGTCCGAGAGGTCGCCTGCCCCGGCTGGCGGGAGAGCAGGGGCAGGCCTGTGCTGCAGAAAAGCAGGTATTGGTTGCCCTGGTTCCGCAACCGACCGCCTCGCCTGCCGGAGGTGTAAGGATTGCTGTAAACCTGTATCCGCTGTGTTTGCCTCACAACGGGCCAGGACAGCCTGTGCACTGTAGCCCTTCCCTAGGGTGCTGCCGTTGAACACGCAGCGTGACCGATGGTCGACATAGGTAATCCCGTACACCCTCCCCGCTTCGTTCTGGCGGAGCACCAGGTGCATGCCGTCTTTCTCGAGTACCTGCCGGAGTTGTTCCAGGGAGCTGACAGGACGGCGCAGAGCGAGCTCCACCCGCTGGCGCACTGCGTTCCGGTGGGGCAGGCGAGCCGAAGCGTTTTCCGCAAAACGGCGCTCCAGGTAGGCCAGCGTCGGCCTGAGGGAAAAGTCACTTGCCTTGACGGGTACACCGACTTTTCTGCCCTCCCCGTCCAGAACCCGGTACACCAGGCCCCGGCTGCGGAAGGTGCGGGAGTTTTCGCTTCCCCTGTCCGCCGCTACCCGGTACAGACCGAGCACGGCGTTAAGCTCTGGCAGGGAGGAGTAATGGTAGTGCGGCAGCACGGAGGTGAGCACCTGCTGGATGGCGCGCCTTGTTTCCGTGCGTCCGTACTGCACGATACGAACAGGAGAGAGCGTTTGGGCAAGGTTCCGCTCCCGCCGGTTTGCCTCTGCCTGCACCAGCCTGAAGCGCTGCTCGATTTCCTTCCGCGCGATTTCAGATTGCCTGCGCCCGATGTTGTGCATGTCGATGCGGCTGCCATCGGCCCTTACTTTCACTGAGACCAGGTGGAGGTGCGGGTGCCCTGCGTCCCGGTGCTGGTAGACCAGGAAGGGCTGCTCTCCGAAACCGATCGCCTCCATGTAGGCACAGGCAATCTCCCGCAGCCGCTCATCCGGCAACTGCTCGGAAGGAGCGAAGTTCAGGGAGATGTGCACGCTGTTGCGTGTGACGCGCTCGTTGAGGGCGGCCTGGTGCAGCAGCAGCCGGATCCGCTGCTCCCGGGTCAGGTGCTCCGTGTCTTTCGGATAATTAGCTGCCAGCAGGCAGCTGGCCACGCCTTCCGCCACTTTCTGCTCGTTGTAGTGGAAGATGCGGCGGATGGAGGAGCCCGTTTTGATTACTGCAACCATTGGTCGGCGATGGAATTGAGTTGATGCTTGATTGCTGTGACCTGGCGCTGCAGCTGGTCACGCTCTGTTTCCCAGGTGAGCAGCCAGCCCCGGAACTCGGAGATCTGGTGGAGGCTGTGTAGTTTTTTTACCGCCTGGTTGAAGTTGATGCCCAGCCGGCTGAGTTCGGTCCGCAGGCGGATCATCTCTGTCATGAACTCGTCCAGTGACTGGTTGCGGTAACGCACCGTGATGGGCTGTCCGAGCAGCTTGCGTCGGGCAAACCGGCTCATCTGCCGGCAGGTCGTCTGCCGGAACTCCCGGTCCAGCCGGTCATATTCTGCCGGGGTGAGGCGCAGGTGCAGCCACCGGGTGCGCTTGTCTTCCTGTTCTGTCATATGCTAAAAGCTAGGGTTTGTCAGTCATTCAAAAGCACCGCCCACGACTCCGGAGTGCAGGCGGCAAACTGCGGTTGTGATACAACCGGACATCTTGCCGATTGCGGCAAAGCAGGCAATCCGGCGTGGCGGTGGCTCAGGGAGAAAGGCTTTTCCGCCTTGCCCGCCGCTGCTCCAGCCATTCGCTCAGGTCCTTGCAGGGGGCATACCGGGCGCTTTCATCCCGGTAGCGGGGTGAGTAGGAAAGGGCGAGCTGTGTCGAGTGACGGCCGGCGGTGTCCCGGTCCAGCCAGAGGCGGATAGTCTCGTGCCTCTCCAGGCAAGCCCGCGCCCGCTCAAAAAAAGCGAGGGAGTTCAGTACAAGAAAGTTGACCGGATGTGCTTCGCGCGCATGCAGCTGCCGGTAAGCCAGAAAGTCCATGAACCCCTCCAGCACGATGACCTCCCGTCCCCCGTTATCCCGGGTGGAGAAGGTTTTGGGGGAGCTGGAGGCTTTGAAGGAGGGCGTGCGCAGCTCATAGCCGCCTGCATCGTTGGGAAAGCCGATGGCCCGGTACTCCCGGCCGCGCAGGGTGTAACGCACTTCCCGGCAGTAGGTACGGGCCAGTGGCAGGGAGATGCCTCTCCGGGCCAGGTAGCGGCAAAGAAACGAAGCCTGCAGTGGGCCCTCCGAGAGGATCCGGATCTTACCCTCCGCCGTCTCCTCCTGCTTTGCCTCTTGGGAGGGGAGTGGGAGTCTGGACGGCAGACAGGTACCCTCCTGCAGTGTCTGCAGGAGTTCCCGGACACTGCAGTCGTGGTAGCGGATCCCGAAATCCACGAGGGTGCCCCCGCACCCCAAGCCATGGTCATACCAGCGGTTCAGGCTGCGGTTCACTTTGAAGGAGGGCTGGAGTTCTTCCCGCAGGGGGGAACGGTACCAGTAGTCCTGCCGGCTTATCCTGGCGGGGCGGTGTCCCAGGCGCTGCAGGTAATCCACCAGGTCGAAGGAATTCGCCTGGCGGCAGGTAAGGTAGTGCTGCTGCATGGTGATCGGTGTTTGCTCTCCGGGTAAGATAGCAAAGCGTAGGGGCATTGGCCCCACCTCCTCAAAATTGGTGGGGGAAGGGACCGGTATTGCCGGGGGCTTACCACGCAGTCAGCATGCCATCCACTTGCGGAAAGCCGGCGCTTTGCCCTGGCTGACGGTGACGGTATCTGAAAGAGGCGGTTGCAGGGTCAGAAGCAGTTTACCGAAAGGTGCGGACTGGTAGCTGACGCAGGCCCTGCGGTGGACGATCAGGCGCCGGTTTACCTGGAAAAAATGGCGCGTGTCGAGCTGTTCCATTACCTCCCGGAGGGAGTGGGGCAGCAGATACTCCGTTTTGTCGAAGGTGCGGAGCAGGGTGTGCCGTCCCACCCTATAAATACAGCTCACCTGCTCTACGGGTATTGACAGGTACTTGTCTGCCGACTGTGCCATCAGAAAGCGGCATCCCGGGGCAGGGGACTTTGTGGTGGTGGCAGTACCTGGGGAGAGGGCAACGTGTGATGTGACAACCCAGGTGAGCATACTCCCGGTGAAGAGGGAGAGGAGCAGTGCCGTGGCAGGAAAGGTGTCTTCCCACCTGGTAAAGAGCAGGGTGAGCAGCAGGTGGCATGCCATGGTAGCCGGAACGATGGCCCACCAGTGCGGGGGAAAGGGGGTGGGCTGGCGAAGAAAGGAGGTCAGCCATGGGCGATGTGCAGAACTGTTCTTCATAGCGATTATGGTTTAAGGGTGATAGAAGGAGCGGATTGTCGGTGAGCCGGCTGTAAACTGCCGGGCTGATCTGGAGATACATACAGGAGGGGGAGGCAAAAGGATATAGGGGGCTGATGAAAGGGTAGTGTTCAGTTTACTTGTTTATAGTAATATTTGCATGAAAACGACCTGTTCCCGTCCGCAAGGGGAATATGGCTGTTTTACCTTGTGTTATAATAGGCAGAATCGCTCCGGATTCCCGGAACGCTGGCCGGGATTTTTCCCATTATAATCTTCCGGTTTTCCCCGGACTTGTCAGAAATCAAACTGTTCTATCCTGGTCTGGCCCTCAACATATTGCCTTACGGGGCAATGTGCCCGTCAGTAGCTTCCCCGTCTTCTCCGTTCTGCTTGTACCCGTGCCGGATTCTGCTCTAATTAAAGGGTGTATTTTTATTCCGGAAGAGCAATACACCTATGAAAACAGAAACACTTTTCAAGACCCTCGATGCCTATTATCCCTTAGGGAATGACTTCAGAGAGGCTCTGTCAGGCAGCATCACCTGCCAGCATCTGCCGCGGGGACACCTGCTGCTGCAACCAGGCAGCACCCCCCGCCATGCCTGGTACATCTGCAGCGGCGCGGCGCGTGGACTGGCTTATGATGAGGTAAAAGAAGAGGAAGTGACGATGTGGTTCTGGCAGGAAGGGGAGGTGATGGTGGCGCTGGACAGCTTCTGTCGCCAACAACCCACCAGCTTCAGCATTGAACTGCTGACCGACAGCGAGCTGCTGACAGTCTCTTACCGGGCACTGGACCGGCTGGCAGCGCAGGTGCCGGGTTACCGCCTGCTTGAACGCTACATCATGGAAGACTACCTGCTCCGCATCTACCGGCATTATTACGAGCGTACCAGTCTGCCGGCGCAGGCCCGCTACGAAAAACTGATGGCCGAGCGTCCCCAGCTTTTCCAGGTGGCCCCTATCAAGACGATCGCCTCCTTCCTGGGTATGTTCCCGGATACGCTGAGTAAACTGCGCTCCGGAAAGTAGGGCGCTTACGGATAAAGGGGATCAGAAGTTTCTTAAAATACGGGTGATTTCCTGTTCTGCAACAGAAAAATACAAAATAAGCCCTCCTACCTTTGGATCATACCATCAGAAAGGAGGTGCACCGGGAAATTACCAGCATAAGGATGCTGCCGGCCGCGAGGCGACCGGATAGCGCAGGGGAGGCCGAAAACCTGTCGCAAGAGTAGGCATTGTAACGTTTATCTAACTAAAGTTTTTCGCTTGCTTTTTGATCTATAAAAGCATCCACTATTATGAAAAAGTATATGTTGAGTTTAGTGGCGCTGTTGGTGGCTGTGGCGGCCATGGCGTTTACGAATGTGGCAGCGCCTGCGAAAGTGGCCGAAGAGGAGCCGGTGGCGGTGCAGTACCAGTTCAACGGCACGGACATGAACGAGGTGTACAACCTGCAACGCTGGTCGGAAGTGACAGGAAACGGACCATCCTGCGGTGGCGGGGATCTGCCCTGCGTGGTAACGATCGACAGCGGCACGCTCGAGGATTGGCTGGACGAGCGGGACGAAGCCAGAATTCTGGAGGATGCCAGCTCCCGCAAGCCGTAAAGTCGGCTAGTACATGAGAAAAGGCCCTGTACTGCGCTACTTAAGCGCAGTACAGGGCCTTTTTGTTTGTGGCTGGTGCCAGGCTAGCGGGGGTTCTGGGGCATACCCGACAGCTCAATCACATCCTCAGGTATGGGGAGTGCGAAGCGCGGGTCACGGGCCGGAAGGGCAAAGCGGTCCTCCCCGACTGCCCGTTGCAGCGAGATACCAGCCCCTGCCGCGTTAAGGCGCTTGATGTCCATCCAGCGCAGCCCCCGCATCAGCAGCTCCTTCCGGCGCTCTCCGAGTACCAGCTCCAGCGCCTGGTCCGGGCTTTCCGCAGCCAGCGGGGTAAAGGTTCCCGCTTTCCAGCGGGCGGCCAGCAGCCGGTTGAGGTCCTCCATGGCTGCCTCCGCCTTGCCGTTGCGGGCGCGGGCCTCCGCCCGCATCAGCAGCACCTCGCCTGTGGCGATGCCCGAGAACAGGTTGTTGTTTCCCTCAAAGCTGCCCTTGAAGCCATAGGTGTCGTTGCCGTTGCTTCTGAACAGCACGGTCTTCCGGAGGTCATCCTCTGCGTAGGATACATATAGCTCCGGGGCAATCTTCCCCCTGCTGACGGCCAACGGTGCGGGAATGTTGATGCTGCTGCGGTACACGATCTCGCGGTTGGACTCCGGCACCGGGTAGGCGGCGTTCGGGTTCAGCTCGTTAAAATCCAGCAGCGTACTGTAAAGGCGGAGGGAGGAATCCGCGTAGGCCTCCACCAGGGTGTGCTCCCCCATGGAGAGGTAGGCCCGGGCCAGCAGGCCGTAGGCGGCGGCGCGGGAGGCCCGGATCGGGTGGGGCGGTGTGGGGGGCAGCAGCGCGGCGGCCTCCTGCAGATCCCGGAGCAGCTGGTGGTAGGTCTCCTGCAGGGAGGGGCGGACGGACTTCGTCTCAAAATCTGTGCTGAGGCGCAGCGGCACGCCCAGGGCTGTTCCCGCCGTCGCCTCCTCATAGGCGGGCGACCAGATGACCGCTGCCTGCAGGACGGACTTGCCCCGTACAAAGAGCGCCTGCCCTTTCACGTTGTCATAGGCGGTAGCATTGCCGGGCGTGCGGTCAATGCGGGGAAGCGTCTCCAGGACGGTGTTGGCGATGTAAACGGGCCTGTAGGCGTACAGCCAGTCGTTTGAGCCGCCGGGAAAGAGATTATCTTTCTCCCAGACGTGCATACGCCGGAAGGGCTCGTTGAGCCCCGCCCAGTCCTGCTCGGTGAGGTAATAGTTGTCGGCGCTGACCTCGCCGGCGCCCGGGTCACTGTCGTTGATGATGTTGGAGCGGTCAAGCAGGGCCTGCAGGTCTGCCAGCGTAGAGGGCACCACCTGCTGTTTGTTGGGCTTTTCGTCCAGGAAATCCCGGCAGCCGGTTGACAGACAGAGGCCTGCCAGGGCAAGGAATACGGTTAGATATTTGGTTATCATCTGTGTAAAGACTTAAAAAGTTAAAAAGATGCTTTCAGGCCCAGCGAGTAATTCGGGGCGGGGGGCAGGGCGTTGCCGCCCAGCTGGAAGTCAGGGTCGATGCCCTGCTTGTTGGCAGTCCACAGCAGTCCCAGGTTGCTGGCGCTGGCATAGGCCTGGAGGCTGCTAAAGGGCAGCTGCCGCCAGCGTTCCTGCGTGAAGGTATAGCTGGCCGAAACGTACTGGAGCCGCACATGATCACCCCGTTCGACGAGAACTTCCGATCCGGCGTAAAACGTATCGCGGCGTGAGCTGGCCGGGTAGGGCAGGGAGGGTACCTGGCTGTGGGCTTCATCTCCCGGCTGCTGCCAGCGGCGGGCATAGTCGCGGTGGCCGATCCCGTTGCTGTAGAGTGCATTGTAATTGATGGACTCCCGGCGGAAGAAGTAGCCGAGCTTGTAGTTGATGCGGGCCGTGAGCGAAAAGTTGCCGTAGGAGAGCGTATTGCCCAGTGAACCGAATAGGGTGGGCAGTGCCGAGCCGTGAAAGCGCAGGTCAGTTACCTGGGTACTGGGACCGGTCAGCAGCAGGTAGTCCTTGCTCGGCTCTCCGTCCGCAAAGCCCATCGGGTCGCCTGTCTGCGGGTCCAGTCCGGCCCAGCGGTAGGAATAGATGGCGTAGACCGGCCGGCCTGGCAGGGCTGAGATGGTAGGCACAGAGGTGACAAAGCTGCTGCCGTTGAGATTGCTCAGGTAATACTCCGTCACCTCGTCCTTCGCCCGGCTCAGGTTCAAATGGGAGGTCCAGCTGAAAGCCCCCGCCTGCAGGTTGCGGCTGTTGAGCTCCAGGTCAAAACCCGCCCCCTTCATGCTGGCCGCGTTCTTGAGCACCGTGGAGCCGACGCCGGCCGTGTAGTCCACCAGCGCACGCCCCAGCAGGTCTGTGCCTTTTTTGCGGAAAAAGTCCAGGCTGCCGGTCACGCGGTCGTTGAGGAAGCCGAAATCCACGGCCAGGTTGACCATGCGCGTCTTCTCCCAGCGCAGGTAGGGGTTGCCGTAGTTGTCAAAGACGGCGGTGGGCGTCTGAATATAGGAGGAGGGAACCGAGTAGAGCATGGTGGAAACGGCGGTCCGGCTCAGGTCGATGTTGCCGCTGTACCCGTAAGTGGCCCTCAGGCGCAGCGTCGGAAGGAATCCCAGCCCGTAAAACGATTCACCGGCCAGGTTCCAGGCGGCGCCGGCAGACCAGAGCGGGTTCCAGCGGTCATTGGCCTCAACGCCGAACACGTTGGAGCCGTCCTGGCGGGCACTGGCAGAGAGGGTGTAGCGGCGCTTGTAGGTATAGGCGGCGTTGCCGAACACGGAAACAAAGCGCTGGAGGCGCTCGCTCAGGCTCTGGCCGTTAGGAATCAGGGCGGTGCTGCCGTTCACAAAGGTCGGGTGGCGGTTGGCGTAGTCCACAAGGCCGAAGGTCAGGTTCTCCTGGCTGTAGCCGTAGAAGAGGTTGCCGCTGCCGGAGGTGCGGGCCTGGCGTACCTCCGCTCCGGCCAGAGCGGCCAGTTCGTGGTCTCCCCAGGTGCGGTCCAGGTTCAGCTGTGCCCGGCCGTTGTGTGCTTCCAGCAGGCTGCTGTGCTGGTGCAGGATGCCGCCTAGCGGGATGGCGCGCACCGGCTCCCCCGTATCGGGGTCGAGGCGGGTGTAGAGGTTGACCAGGTGGCGGGCGGCGTAGCTTTCGGTATTCTGTAGGTGCCCGGTAGTTGTGTGCTGCCGCTGGTACTGGTAGCGCAGGGAGGCCTCCAGCCCGAAAGGCAGGCGGTAGGCGAGGCTGGTACTGGCCAGCAGGTCCTGCAGTTCGGTCGTGCTGCGGTCATGGTGATGGAAGCGCAGCGGGTAGAAATTCCAGTCCAGGAGTCTGCCGCCCCCGGCAGTTTCCTTCCAGGTCTGGCTGTGGTCGCGGGGCATGGGCAGCGGGTTGCCCTGCTCGTCTGCGAAGCGCTGGTAGGGGTACATGCGCGTGCCGCTGAAACGCTGGTCCCCGTAGCCCAGGCGGCCGCTGCTGCGCTCGCTCCGTGTCAGGTAGAGGCCCGTGCTCAGCTCCAGCCGGTCCGTGAGACGGAAGGTATTGCCGGCATTCATATTAAGGCGTCGGAAGCCGGCGTCCAGCTGATCCCGGTTGCGGTCATGACCCGCCGACAGGTGCCAGGCGTGCTTCGGTGTTCCCCCGCGCAGGGAGAGGCTGTACTGCTGGTTGAGGGCGCGTTGGTACAGGTGCCTATCAAACTCTTCGCGGATATCGTACTGGCGCCAGGCCTGCAGCTGCGCGGCAGCCTGCTCTTCGGTGACGGCCCCGCTCTGGCGGCGGCGCAGCAGCTCCACCACCGGGGAGAGGGCGGGCCTGCTGGCTGAGTTGATGCTGCTGTTATAGTAGCCACGCCCGAAGAGCATCTCCTCCACATCAATGTAGTCGGCAGTGGACATCAGGGGCAGGTAGCCCAGGTCCGGCTTTTCCCCTACGGTGAGGTTGGAGTTGAACTCCACGCGGAGGGGCTGCGCAAAGCGGCCCTTTCTGGTCGTGATCACGACCACGCCGTTGCCGGCCCGCGCCCCCCAGATGGAGGCGGCGGCCGCGTCTTTGAGCACGGTCACGCTCTCCACATCGTTAGGGTTGATGTTGTTGAGGTCACCCTCGTAGGGAAAGTTGTCCACGACGATCAGGGGATCTTTCGGTCCCTGGATGGAGCTGAGGCCCCGGATGATGAGCCCTCCGCCCCCGAGGGTGCCCCGGTTGACAGTCAGGCCATTGGCCACCGACTCCAGGCGGCTGATCACATCGGGCGTGACCTGCTCGCTGAGGCGCTCCTGGCTCACCCGGGCGAAGGCGCCGGTGGAGCGCTCGGGCGGCAGCTGCTGGTAGCCCGTGGAGACGAGCACCTCGCCCAGCTGGCCCGCCTGCTGTTCCAGGGCGATGACGAAGGGGCTGGGGAGCGGGGACGGGAGTGAAAGCTCGCGGGAGGCGTAGCCCAGGGACTGCACCTGCAGCACTGCGTCCGCCGGGAGTCTGTTGAGGGAGAAGAAGCCGGCGGTGTCGGTGACAGCACCCAGGGTGGTGCCCTTTACCCGGACAGTGGCACCCGGCAGCGGGACCCGGTCCGCAGCGGCCACGACGCGGCCGCGGACGTCCTGCTGAGCCAGCCCCCAGAGGGGTAGCAGCAGCAGGGAAAGCAGAAGTAAACTGTTTTTCATCTGAATTGTGGTTTAGGTTTAAAAAAATCTTCAAGTGTTGTGCTGTGTCGCAGCGACTTGTATGGAAAAAATAAGCGGAGGCCGGGGCGACCGGCAGCGGCGGCGGGACTGGGTGCCGCCTTCCGGGCTCTCCCCTTCGGACTAACCTTAAACTATTCTGAACTAATCTATCACCCCGGGGAGGCTGCCGCCCGAACAGCCAGACGGGCCCGGCCGCCCCGGCCTCCGCCTTTACTCTCTTAAAGGGGACGTTTCGCGCAGCACAAACACGGATGCTTTGCGCCGGGCGGGCACCAGGTCCAGCCCGTAAGCCCGCAACTGTGCCCGCAGCGCGGGCAGGTCCGTCAGGCTGCCTGTCAGTCCGATGTCCACAGGGCCGCTGTAGCCGGTGTCGTCCACCACCAGCAGGGGCAGCGTGTTGTTGCTGTTGAGGCGCGCCACCAGCGCAGTGAGGGGCAGATTTTGCAGGGAGGGGGCGTTGCGGCTGTAGAGCCTGTTTGCCGGCGCTCCTCCTTTGCTCCGGAGCCTGTCTTTGCGACCCTTACGCACCAGCCGCAGGCAGTCCGTCTCGCGCAGCTCCAGGGCCGCCCGGAAGCCCGAGTAGCGGTTCAGGTCCTCCAGCAGCACACGGTAGGGATCCTGGTCGCTGTCTTCCGGGAGCAGCAGGTCGTAGGCGTACGTGTGGCGCGCTTTCCACTCAAGCGGCGCCAGCGCGGACTTTTCGGGGAAGAGGCGGGAGGAGTCGCTGATTTCCAGTACCAGCCCCTTGGTGCCCAGCTCCGGGTAGAGGTGGCGCTTGGCGCTGGTGTAGAGCCCGAGCAGCGACATGTTGGCGGCTACCAGGCCGTTTGGCTGACCACCGCTCTGGCGCTCCTGTAGCCGGGCGGGGCCGTCGTCCACGGTGCCCTGCAGCAGCGTGGCGTAGTAGCGGGCGGCCTGCGGCGGCAGCCCTTCGGTTGCCAGCAGGGGACGGTCCAGATCCAGGTCGGGGCGCAGAGAGGGTGGCATTACCCCTTCCCTGATCGCCCTTTCAATGTTACGGGGGGTAACCTGCTCGGCGCGGGTAATAGCGCCCACGGTTCCGTCGGGGCCCACCCAGACAAAATGCGGGATAGGCTTGTGCGGGAAGAGCCGGATCAGGCTGGTATCCTCCACCACGGAAGGGAGGCGGTAGCGGGTGCCGTCTGGTTTGCGCCAGCTGTCGAAGAAACCGGTAACGTCATCCTTGTTGTCGCGGGCGGCGGTGTAGCTGACCAGCAGGACCTGCAGCTGCCCCTCGTAGGCTGCCTGCAGGGAGTCGAGCAGGGGAAGCGGCTGCCGGGAGGCGCTGCACCAGGTGGCCCAGAAGTCGAGCAGCAGCAGTTTGCCGCTGAAGTCGGAGAGGGTGGCCACGGCTTTGGGGTGATTGACCAGCTGCAGGGGCAGGTGCTGCGGCACCCGTTGCCCCACAGCCAGCCCCTCGGCTGCCGGTGGCTGTGCCCGGCAAAGGGAGAGCAAACTGCCCGGCAGCAGGTGCAGCAGGAGGAGGATCAAAAGGAAAAGTAAAGGCATGAAGGGGCCCGGAAGCCATTTTTTCAGAAACATGGACTTAAAAAATTATAGTAAAACGATAAGAAAAGGCGTGGTTTGCTTCACAGAAGCAGCCGCCGTGTCAGCCTGGCTCAGCCGGCAATTAGTCTCAGCCCGGGGAAAACCGGTACACAAGGGCCAGCAGTTGTTCGAGGTGCCCGCAGAGGGCTAGCTGGCGGTCCGTCTCCTCACCGGGTGGCTGGGCAGCCAACTCAAGCACGCGCGGTTGCAGGCACTGCCAGAGGGCGGCCTGCGCCTCTACGTAGGTATAGGTCTGGCAAAAAGCCTGCAGGGCCTGCTCCGGCGTTTTGCCCTCCATCAGATCGGTATGAAGTGTTGTCATGGGATTTATCTTGTTTTGATGCTTTTAGCTATTGGTTGAAACCGGAAATCCGTTCCAGGGCGGCGGGTGGCTTGCATGGGGTACACCGAACTGCTCCCTGGCTTGCCCTGTGGAGGAAAACAGGGCTATTCCGGCGGGCATACCACCAGCATCCAGTTGGGGGAAACGGTGGCGTGCAGCATGTCGAGGGCGGCGGCCAGCGAGGTATTGCCGGGTATAGAGGCTTCCGGTACGGGGGGAGGCGTGTTGTTTTCCCCCGGCAGGTCATGTAGCTGATATACAGCTGAAACAAGCGTTTTAAGATCTTCATAAAAAGCGATAAGCTCGTTGTTCTGCAGGCCGGGGCTGGTGGCGCGGCTGTCCTTCAGGGCCAGGATAAACCATTTCCAGAGGCGTTGCTGGGCCTCGGCCTGCGGGTAGCGGCCGCAGAAGTCCGTCAGGGCTTGGTCGGGCTCGGAGAGTTTGAATTCAGGTAAGGTGTAGGGCATGGTGTTCATGGGAGCAATCGGTAAAAATGAAAGAATAGGGTTCCTGCTGACTCCTGGTGGGGAGCCGGGCATGCCGGGGAGGGAAAAGGGGACGGCTGCCCGCACAGGGCTATGATAGCCTGTGTTGGCGGGGCAGCGACGGGGAAGTGTCAGCTCACTCTGGTGGTGAGATCAGGAGGATCCAGTTGTGGATGCCTGGTGTTGTATAGGGAGAAGCCGCCGCAGCGGGCTTCATATATGGCAAAACAGAAAAGGCAGGGTGAGACAGGTGCCAGGCCAGCAAAGGCAGGCGCAGCAGCAGGAAAAAGTAAAGCGCGGGACTCCCGTGGACATTACTAAGGCTTGAGAACCTGCCGGTCCATGCCAAAGGAGTGCCCGCACTTACTGCTCTTACATATGGTAAACCTGTTGTCATCGTCTCTTACACTAAGGTTCTCAAGCTTAGTAGTGGAGACTATAAGTATTGCTTTTGTCTAGTAAAAATAGACAAATTATTTGTTTATACCAAAAATGGTATAATATTTTTCAAAGGTTAGTATGACTTTCACCAAGTGAAAAGATATCTACAATTTGAGAAAGCAATTGGTGAAAAAATTAAGGAGCTAAGACTAGAGAAGGGATTGTCACAGGAAGATTTGGCTGAGCTCTTAGAGATACAACAGCATCAAGTATCTAGGTTAGAAAATGCGACTCACCATTTAAAAGTTTCGGATATTATTTCAATTGCACATGCTCTTGGCTATGAACCCAAAGTATTTTTTGATATTCCAGTGCAAGAAGGTTAACAAAAGGTACACACTATAATTTGATTTGAATTTAGCGGATATTAGATATCCTTTCGCTACAAATTTTCCTTACAATAGAAGAAGCTTTTTCAACCCTAGTATGTAAAGCTTCAATGCTATGTATATCAATTGTAAAGCTTGAATTATATCTGGCTTCCAAATATCCTTTCTTTAGCATTGCGAAGAGTTTATTTTCGTTATCATTTTCTGGTAGTGGCGAGAAAATACAATATAAATCTTTAGAGTAGGGCTTTGCATATTCTCGAAGTATATTTAAGTTATGTGTTTTGGGTTTATAACCACTAAATACAAGCAGTACTGCGCTATAAAAGTTTTCCATAGCTTGATGTAAGTAGAAGGTTACTTTATTAAAGCTATTTCTTTCCTTAGCATTTGTAGCATCAATTAGAAACTCACACCCATTTTCAAACCACTGATTGAAGTTATTTTGAGCCAACAACTTAACTTTAGTTGAATCTAATATTTTAGGTTCTGAGAAAAAGCTCTTACCTGCATCGAACAGGATTATCCCCTCTTTAACGATATCAACAAAAAAGTACTGACCGTTTTCTAATCCTTCATTGACATAGTCAATAGTGTGAACAATCGGATTAACAGGAGTGTGATAACGCCAACTGTTCACTATCTTATCTTGAGAGACATATTCTTTTTCTTCACGAGTAGTAGTAACTACGAGCACATCAAAGTCACTTACATACTCATACCGAATGCCATCCTCCGTGTACTTATCTTCTACCCAGTCACCACTTGCATAGCTCCCAAAAAGAATTATTTTCTCAGCATTGGGTACCTTCTTCAGGATTAAGTCCTTCAGTTCTAAAATCTGGTTTTTCTTGTCTTCAGGAAGGTGTGAGAGGGTTGTTTTCATTTGCTATAACATAGGGTGCTATAAAAATACAGATAATGCCGGAGAAACGGAATAGGCATGTGGCAGGTCGTTATCGTATTCAGTTTTACATCTGAAGGATTTTTAAGTACACAACTCTTTTAAAAGACCATTGCGTACAGTATCAGATCTTTAAAACTGTTTTAAGTACTGATTTTATATGCTTATGTGAGGCGGTTCAGTTTTTTCGGATGTAGGTTGAGCGGGGAGTACAACTACATCTTTTTCGTATACCTGTACATCGAATACCTGAGTTTGTTCTTTTAAACTGCCTTCCTGAATTATCTGATACCGATGTGTGACTTCTCCGATTATTGCGGAAATATCCCCATTCTGCCTACGCTGTACAGCAATGGTATCAATGTCGCTGTAGAAGAGCGGTTGGTAGCCCTCTAAATGTAAGCTATCGTAGTGGGCGGTGATTTGCTCTTGGATTAATAGCTTTGTTTGTTTTGCTCGGTGTTGATCTGAAGTACAACTAATTAAAAAAGAGATCAATAGGGGTATAGTTAATTTTATCGTTGCTCGCATTATGGTGATTTTAGATTCACTTTTAGGTATGCTTAAGTAAACATTTCCACCCTTGACTATTACTCCTAGACTAACCTCGTAATAGAAAGCAGAATTTATATGGCATTAATAAATAACTTCATGCATCATAGCAGAATTTCAGTAAAAGTCTAAATTATTCTGTATGTGATTTTTCACATACAAAATCAAAGTTTACCACAAGATAATTATAATAATTATTTATATATATTGCTTATTCAATGAATAAATATTCAAACGAGTGGAGAGCAATTAATAAATGTATTAGATGGCAAAGACTACAAAAAGTACGACAAAGGTAAATGAGAACGATGAAGTAATTTTAACTATGCAAAAACCTAGGCTTGTAAAATTACTAGTTAAAAATTTTAGGTGTATTGGTTCACAAGGTGTAGAAATAGACTTGGATGAAATAGTGGTTCTTGTTGGCCCAAATAATGCTGGTAAAAGCTCATTGCTGAAGGCTTACGAATTAGTGATGTCAGAAGGTTCTAAGGAAGCAGACCTTAAATTAGATGATTTCCCTAACAATGAAATTGATGATAAGAATCTCCCTCAAATAGAGCTTCACACCATTGTGTATGATGAAAGAGTAGGTGAACAGTGGATAGAGCAAACAGCTGAAGGAGAATGGCTGGTGAAAGAGCGGTGGACTTGGGAGAATGTGGGAAAGCCAAAACGTCAAGGTTGGAATGTGGCTTTAGGCAGTTGGGATCCCAAGAGTTTTCCTTTTGGTCCTGCCAACATTGCTAACCAGCGTAGGCCTGAGCCTCACAAGGTTAATGCATTTGACAATCCAGACGTTCAAGCTACGGCTATAAAGAAGCTACTGATGGCCGCCATAACTGAGCGTGTGAAGAATCTACAGGCTGCTCATGCAGAAGAAAAAAATGAATACCACCAGCTATTAGATAAAGTTCGGGAGCTTCAGAAACAAATCGTTGATGAAGCGCAGGAGCAAATTGATAATGCAAATGCTGATCTGTCAGAGCTGATATCAAAAGTATTCCCCGGTTATAAGGTTGATTTTGACGCAAAACCTGAGAATGATATAGAAAAAACGCTTAACCTTTTTAAAGCTGATGCAGAGCTTCTGATGGGGCCGGCAAACGGCCATTTAAGTACGATTGATAAACAGGGTAGTGGGGCAAGGAGAACACTCCTTTGGACAGCATTGAAATATATTTCCGAGAACAATCAAAAAATAGCAGGGGATGGCACGCCTATCAGACCACATCTTTTATTGTTGGATGAGCCTGAAATCTGTTTGCATCCCAATGCAATAAGGGAAGCATGCAATGTGCTTTATGATTTACCAAGCTCAGGAAACTGGCAGGTGATGGTAACTACTCATTCACCTATTTTTATTGACTTCTCAAGAGACAATACCACAATCGTACGGGTAAATAAGGACGAAGACGGCGATATACAAGGGACTACTGTTTTTAGACCTTCAAAGGCTAGACTTGATGAAGATGACAAGAAGAACCTGAAACTTCTAAACTTATGCGATCCCTATGTGGCAGAGTTCTTTTTTGGTGGTAAAGTCATCATTGTAGAAGGAGACACAGAGTATACAGCTTTCAATTATATTAAAGCTAGTAAGCCTGAGGAGTATAGAGATGTACATATCATAAGAGCAAGAGGCAAAGCAACTATAGTTTCTTTAATCAAAATTCTTAACCATTTTGGCACGAGCTATTCAGTGCTTCACGATAGCGATACTCCTCTTACAAAAAATGGTGACAAGGCTAATCCTGCTTGGGGTAGTAATCCTAACATACTGGCAGCTATACAAGCTAAGCCTTCAGGGATTAAGGCAAGGTTATTAGCTTCTCTCCCAAACTTAGAACAAGCATATTTTGGTGAAGCAATATCTACAGAGAAGCCTTATAATGCACTAAAAACTATTTCTGAGGATCCTGAAAAGTTTAGAATTATTGAGTGTCTTCTTCAGGCATTACTTAATCATGAAGCGCCAGTACCGAATAAATGCACTGAGTGGGAAACTATAGAGGAGTTGCAGGAGAAATTGGAACAAGTCCTACGATCCTCGGATAGTTTGCTTAATCATCTCAATTAGATTTGATGGAGACAAAACCATCTAACCCTCCGATGGTGGTGTTCTCCATCCCCTCAATTTTGGTTAAATTTAGACACCAGACCAGCAAGTATGGCTAATTTACTGACTCAGATAATATTAAATGATAACGCGTATATTTTCAAAAAGCAACCAAACTTCAGACTTTCTAAAACTTATGTGAATAATCTTTTCAGAGAAATATCTTTCCGTAAGACAGGAGGCTATCTGCTTAAAAAGGAATATGCACCTGATACTATTAACCAAAAAAGTTGTAATTGGGCATTCTGCGTATTTAAGTATTCTCACAAACCTAGCTTCTTAGTTGAAAGAGTTAAGGGTTGGGATGAGACAAAACTAGCATATTTCTTAATAGTAGATTATGGAGACTATATTGCTCTGTCAAAAAAAAATGTAACAGAATTGCGATCATTTCTGGAGAATTTAGAGCAACTTGATTATAAAACTTTATCCTCAGTTTTCATTAATGATGATACTTCGTTCGAGAAGTTTCAAATGAAGAGTACAAATTTTTCGGATAAAGCAATTAGGCAGAAAACATTAGAAGCTGTTAACTTAAAGGATTCTTTTAGTGCGTATGGGGCGAACTCCTATGTATTAGATGCGCTGAGAATAAATAATGATGATGAAAAGCTTTCTATAGCTCTAAATACGTCTAGGATTAATAGTATTAGTTCTAAGAACCCCGTACAAAATTTCATTCTGTGGTCTATCAAAATGATCGACAGAATTAATTCACATCAGGACAAAACAACTTTTTTGAATGTATTTTCTGAGCCGATAAAGTTTGAAACATACAGAGATAATTTAGTGCCCATATCTTTCCTCTTCGACTTTAGTAAGTTATTTGGGGATTTTGAAAATAATAAATTCACAGAAGTTAAGTACTCTGAAAGGACTCTAGATAGAGAAATTCTTTTTAAAAAGATCGCTGGTTTAGAGCGCCTTTGTAAGGTGGTCAGAGATCCTGAATCAGGTGAGTATAAAATTGTGAATCCAAAGATTAAAGGTTTAACGTTAAGATTTAATGATAAGTCAGTTACAGTCGCGTCAGATAAATTCTCCAAACTAAAATTAGTTAAGGAGAATGCGCAGGATCAATCTATCTTAGCATATATAAATCAGCAGAATAGCTTTTTGATAAACTTTGAGAATATTGAGTTAGTTTATACTAACAGAAAGCTTTTCAGAGACAATAGACTTCTAGGCAATATCGATCACTTTTTAAAGATATTTATTCCGTATGCTGCTTTAAATAACGTTACGAGTGAAAAGGGGAGCTTTACCGGTGCATCTAATGCATTTCAGCAAGATTCCGTTTTTGGATTTGTTGAAACCACCCTTACAGCGCAAGCTAAATATTGCTTTTGTGATGACTTAGGTACGGAATGGGCGGACCATGTCGCCTTATTTGAGGATAGATTGGCGTTCTATATTTCGAAGTATAATACGTCAAATTTTTCCGCTTCCAGTTTTCAGGATGTTATAGGTCAGGCACAAAAAAATATTGGGAATCTTTGCCCATCGGATTATCAATGGAGTAGTAAGCAATCTAAGTGGAATGGGAAATATTGTCTTGATAATATAACAACGCAGATATCCCGATTAAGATGCGGGGACACTGTGGACAATGGCGTCGCCTATTACAAGAAGCTAACATATCAACCTAATGTCAAGAAGCAGATTTTTTTGGTAATTAATTTTATTTCTAAGATCGGGCTGACGGAAAAATTAGAACTATTGGAAAATGGACAAACTTTCCGAGAAAGAAATGAAGTTATTCAAATTCTCTGGTTTATATCGTCCCTTATCTCAAGCTGCGCAGAACAAAATGTGGAGGTTTACATTTGCTGTAAGCCATAACCCGCTCTAATCAGGTGGTGTATCGGGTCGGTGTACTTAAAGTAGGTGCTGAGACAAATCAGACAATCCGAACGATAAAATGGGCATCTTTGGTATCTTGGTTTTCGATAAAAAGGAAATTTCCCTTCGGGGCAAGTCTCTTGATAGGGAATTTGGTTTCGTGGGTGGGAGTGGTATCGTCTTGAATAAGGATTTTGTTTTCGGGAAATGAAGCGCCATTTTCTACTGCTTGTATTAGGATGGGCGTTCCTGTGATACTTGTTGCCTGTTGCCCGCTGCCTGGTGTATAAAGATCTGCGCGTAGGAGGCGTAGCTTGGTTTCTCCTTTATTGTTTATGCAAATTTTTAACAGGTCATTTATGTGCGCAATAGATACAGACACAACCTCACCGGGGCTCAATCCATTACACTTAAAGGAAAGCTTAGCCTTTTCCCGGTCCTCCAGGTAGACCCTGTCATAATACACGATAACCCCTGTTAGGACAGCGGCGGCGGTAAAGTACAGGATCCTGGAGAGCAGGGTGGTGTCATTAAACAGTTTCACCAGATTGCCTTGAGTTAAAAGCGGAAGAAGTTGTACGGCAACTGCACCAGTCACAAAGGAGGAGAGAAGCTGCTGCGCTTTCGTGAATTTTTCTGCCTCATTGTTATAGTGGCTGTGGGGAGAAACCAAGATGCCTATAATCCAGCCAAGCGAAATGCCGGAAGCTAGGATCGCAACGGATAGTAAATCATTTGGCTGATGCTCCAGGATTATAACTGAAGTAATTAATGATAATAATAAGACCAAGCCTATTCCTTGCCCGATCAAGGTGGACTTGTCCTTTTTCTCGAGCCATTCCATGACTGTATTCATAGGTACATAATTGATTTATGAAAGATGTTTATTCAGAAAGAATGAGGCATACAGCACATGCCCAGCTAAATCCATGTGCTTAATGCCAGTTTAACCCGAATACCCGGTTGCGCTCGAGCCAGGGCGGTGTTGTTTTTACTTTCGCTTCGGGATAAATTTTAAGCAACTCCTCCCCAAAGGTAGATTGGCCGCGCACCAGGTTTCGCTCGTACTGGAAATGCCACCACTCGGCGGCCATCATGCCAGCATTGCCCTGGTAGAAAGATTTACGGGCCTTTATCCTTTCAAAGCCATGGAGGGCAAACAGGTCGGTGAGATCGAGGAAATGATCTTCCACAGGTCTGTTTTTGTTGGGATTGCGCTGGTTGTATGTAACTATATTCTTGATCTCCCTGATTTCCGGCAAGTTGATTTTGCCAGGCTTATCCTTTTCATTTGGCCTCCAGTTTTTACTGCATCTTGCAAAAACCCGGTGGTGGCCATGGTTATCTTCCTTCTGGACGATATATGCGTCTTTTGACGGATCCACCATACCCGTGTATATCTGCAAATCCAGCGCGAGACCAAGATAATGAAAGGAAACGGGGCTTCTACTGGAAGTGACTTTTGCGTTCAGGTCCCTTATTCCCCCTGAAGAGGTAAGAAGCCCACCCGCTGACAGCACAGCCTGCCGCACCGCATTATAAGCTTCGGCTGCATCGTTCCGAAGAGACAAATAGGCATAGCCGTTCAACATCGGATCCGCATTGACCCTGCTGAGCCAGTGTTTGGAAGGAGTGGTAGGAGCGAGATCAGTGTCCACCGAACTGAGTTCGCTGACCCTGGCCAGGTAATTTTCCTGCAGGAGCTTCATCGTCTGGGGCCCTACAACCCCGTCCGCGTAAATCCCCATGCTGTTCTGAAAGTCCAGGACCACGGCCTCCGTTTTTGCTCCAAAGTGACCATCAGCTTTGAGAGGCTCTACTTTGCCGTTAGGCTTTTTGTATTGGTATCCTAAAAAATTGAGCCACTCCTGGACTGTTGCCACTGTGGGATTCCTGTCGTTAAGTCTCAACATGATACATTATTTTTATGATGATGTAAAATGAAAAATGGACTGAAACTAACTAGATAGAAGATTCTAAGGCAATTTTAGCACGGTCAGGTGAACTGCGCCTTTATTATTGTTGTACCAGAATCCGGGTATATCATTGGCATAGCAGAACAGTCTGCCAGGGGCTAAAGGTGTAAGTGTGGTTAAGGAACCAATTAGGAAAGGCTCACCGGCCTCTATTCGTCCCATCAGCGCAAACCATGGATAAGATGGGTGGCGCCTGAAAAATTTAAAAGGTGCCATGTACCACTTTTCAAACCCGTCGGGGGTAGAAGGGATACACAAATCTATCCAGGTTCCTGTTGCCTCCAATTTGTAGGAGGATCCTCCTTCCAGCTGAATCCCGGTATCGAAGTTCTCCTGGTTCGCTGGAACCTGTACCGTGATACCTGTTGTAGTGTCTCGCATGCCCTTTATCCCTCCAGGTATGCTGCAGGCCAGGCCTCAGCCCTGATGACCAAGTTGCCGGTGACAGTCTTTCCACTAAGCAAGGGGATGATCAACTGACCATCCTTTTCCCCTAAGGTAATCCAGCTGTCATCCCAATTCGAGATTCTGGAGAGCCACCGGTATTCTACTGTATCGGCTTCGGCATCGCCGGAGATATCCCGGAGCCTGATTTCTAATGTTTCACTGTAAATCGTTCGTCCGTCGTAATGCCTGTCCCAAAGCAGGCGGTCCTTTACATGGTATTCTACCACTTTCAAGGCGAGTTGGAAATGGGAACTCTTGGAGCGGGAAAAGCTCAGGTTTGAGTTCAGGAAAGCTGTGTGCAGGTGTATCCCGCGTTTTTTCTGTGTGAGATCCTTCAGTTGTTCGGCAGTCAGGCGCCGTGCATTTTCGGACGGTTTCTGGACACGCTGGTGCAGGTAAGCCAGTGCTCCCCTGATGGAAAAATGGTATTCGAGGTCGTAGAAGGCACTGATACGCGGATCGCTGAGCGAGGTATGTACCTGGAGGTCATGCATGTGCAGGCTGGCTTTTATATTTCCAAACAGGAACCGGTGAAGATTTTCATAGCTTTCATAACTGTTTACTATTCCACGGACACCGGAATGGGCACGGTGCACATTAGCATAAAAGCAGGTGTTCTCCTCTGTATAAACCCCATCCTTGGGCCTATTGCCGGCTACGATATAAGCATTATCCTGGCGGACCAATCCGTCGCTGAACCCACCCGTCAAATGGCGGACACCACTATAAGATTCATGGTCGCTACCGATGATACAAAGGCAGCGATCTATGGGGAAGCCTGAGTCTCCGAGGCTGTGCAGGTCGTGGTGAGGCTTGAGATTCAGGTAGTTGCGCATCCGCTTAGGGTCCAGGAAAATACCGGCATTATAGGGATTCATGGTTTGCCCAAGAAGTCGCTCAATGGCATCGGGCACTACTCCAAGGTCTATGCCTCTATGTGGTGTTCCCATGGTCACCAAACGGTGAATCCAGGATTTGGGATCCTTGCCATTCTGGGGCATCAGATTCTGAATCACTGTCCGGCAGACAAGGCCGCCCATCGAGTGCGCTACAAGAATGACTTTAAAATCCTGATCTTCGGGGCCGAGGTCCACGCCACAGTCATTTTTTAACTGATGCGGTATGTGCGTTGTGATGAGTTCGTATAGCTCCTGCGCATGCTCCTTGATGTCCCGTACCTTCCCATTTAAATGATCTCTGTCATAAAACCTGCAAATCCAGACACAGCGTGCAGGATCCTCTGAATTAACGTTTCCTTGGTTAAAAGAATCATGATACCCGTGGTTCTTCATGAGACGGATAAACTGCCCCTCGAAAATATCGGCGAGTAGATATCCCTGATCCGAGGGCGAGCCTTGCCTCTTTTCAACAGAGGTGGTGGCAAAGCCATAGTAGGCATCGTGAAAGTTATCTTCTCTTTCCCCTGTGGTCATTGCATAGCCCCTCACATAAATGATAGGGTAGTAGGGAGGGGTGATTTTCTTTGACATACAGATACGGTTTTGATTTTCTGACTTTCAAGAAGAGTGAGGAATTATAGCTGCAAGTGTTCTCTTTCAAATCACGTTTGGTAGGTAACACCGAGTAGTGACGATGAACTTTTTACAGTGAATAGGTTGAGTATAATATTATTAAATATTAAAATAATATAAAAACATTTTCAGGTATTTATTTTGTTGGCCTACCGGGCAGATGCAGGTAGAAGCTTTGGTGCAGGTTTATAGAACTCACTTTTGTATTGATGCTAGTATTTACAGTGGCCCGGTTTTTCAGGGGAGGTCAATGCTGAAACGACCAGAAATTCTGAGGGCTGGTATTGAGGTCGAAGGATTCATCCTGAAACGCATTAAGCCCGAAGGCAATTAGTGTCACATATTTTGGAAGAACCGTTGTGATCAGCCTTTCTATCTGCTTGTCAGCGGCGTCTATAGGAAATCAATCTACAAATGCCTCTTCTGTGTCCTGCCAGAAAGCCTTGCCATAGGTAGGGTTATCCATGTCCAAGGGGTGTGTAGCCTTACTGACAGGTGTTTTACATACAAACTTAGTTCAGATAAGATTACTCTGTTTGATTACTGACACTAATGACAAGAGGAAGTATTTAGAAGATGACCAGTACTGGAAATTTACGGCAAAGGGAGAGGAGTTGATGCTGCATGTGAAAGCCTTTTTTACGAATAAAGAAGTCAAAGGGGCTGTGCGAATAAGGTTGATTGGAGTCATAAGTGGAGGGCAGAAGGGATTTATATCGCTTGAATATTTGGTAAGCCACAAGGCTTTTTAGAACAGAGCAGGCCTTATATTCCATTGGCTATAATACAATAAGCTTCACTTTCGGCATATTAAAATTACAAATAATTATCTTTAGGAGTTAACAGCAGAGTTTTCAGTCAAATTGATATTCCCTGTACTACATAACCTGATTAAATAAGACATTGCAAGAATACCTAAAGAATTTTAAGGCGGAAGATGTGCTTGAGTGGCTAAAGGAGGCTGTTGAGTTTTTGTGAAAGCCCGGAGTTTTTATTTCACGTGTAATTAATAAGCCCCGAAAGGATCTGGTAAACCAGTATGTTTTTTACATAGTAATATACAGCGGTATTTTCGTCTTGTTCGGGGTGGGGGTGTCGGCGAAGGAATGGGTGAAGCCCTTGCTTTTTAGCTTGTATCTTTCAATGCCAACCTTAATGCTGTTTATTTTAGTGACAAGAATTTATGGCAAGGGTTATTTTGAAAAAGTATTCTTTTATGTGTTAACCTACCAGTTATTATTCACACCGTTGATTGTTCTGGCATATGCAACTTATTTAAATACTGAAGACTACTTTTACGGGTATATTTCTTCCCTATTGACCGGGCTTTCGACTTTATACTTGGTTCTGATGCTGGGATTTGCTGTAGAAAGCCGAAGACCAACGGCAATCAAGATATCAATTACCAGTTATTTAATCCTGAACGTTTTCTATTTTGGCGCAAGCAGGCTGAATATTGATCCTTACGGAAAAGACAGTTCGCAAAGCATTGACCCGATATTCCAGGAATACAGGGACCTCATTGAACCCTTGGACTTCAAGGAGCAAATGCCAACATCCAGGCTAGCCATTGTGTACAATGGAAAGGTCACTACTTCATTTGTTCTCCATAATTCTATATTTGATAAAGTTGGAACGGGAGACAATGCTTCAAATCAAGCTTTTATAAGAAAGGTGAATAGGGCATTGGACTCGACTAAATCATCAAGAGAAAGTCTTGTCTATGACAGGAATAAAAGAATCTCTGAATTATGGGTGGAGTATCTGGAAACTCTTACAAGGGAGGCAGAATTTGTGATTAAAGATACTGCAGAACTTAGAAACTTAAATGCAACCAGAATAGACTCACTGAAAGATTCAAAGATTGTTATGTATAGGTTAGGAATTGATGTAGGGAATCTAGTCCAGAAACAGATGCCGTTAAAATGGTACCACAATTCTATTTTAGAAAACCATAACAGTACCGCCTCAGTGTCACAGTTTTTCTACATAGCTACTTTCTTCCCAGGACACCTGCTTGATTATCTTTACAGAGATTTTATACTGCATGAATACGAGCCTAAGCCTTATAGAGAAACTTTTGCCCCCTTTGATGAATAGCATGGCAGGATTAAACAGCTGATTATTCAAATGATATTCCCTTAACACTATTGTTTTCTAATGGTAGTAAAAGAATCATCTGCTGATACCATTAAAGTTGATTTGATGCATATGTTGTCCTGGCTAATAATGCCAGGGAAATTGCTAGGGTTGAATTAGATACTATAAGTAAGAATAAAGAAGTTCTTCAAAGTATAGAAAAGACAGAGAAACAGGAAGGAAATCTAGAAGATAAAGAGTTAGAAGATGACACAGATAATCAAATAGAAATTGGAAAAGATGATCAAATAGAAGTTGAAAGGGATAATCAATTAGATGATAAAAGAGATGATCATAAACATTTTAATTAAATCCCTCGTACCCTTTATTGATTTTAATTAAGTTTATATTAATTAACAAGCTTGAAAACTTGGTGTTTCAGAATACCCTAGGTTGAGAAATTATAAAGCTTCTGAAACGTTATAAGCGGCTTTAGAATAATATTTAAAATTCTAAATATTTGATTAAATATCTGGATTTAGATGTTTAGAATGCTTTTATGGAAGATTTTACAATTGATGGAAGTTTGAGTAATTTACCAGGGGAAATAAAAATTAGATGTGAAACAGATAGGTTTTCCCTTCTATTCATTCCTATTTATATGAAGCGCTAAAATCAAGATGAATATATTTTGAATGATATCCAACTGACTGTATCTATCCCAAAAGGATATAATAACTTTAGGGAGCATTTATCAAACATGGAAGTGAAGATAAATTGGAGGGTGGTTTCTAAAAATTTTGTAATTCTTTAATTGAAAGAAAAAAGATAAAGTAAGGGAAAGAGGAGATTATGTCAGTTCGAGGAGAAAATTTAGAGAAGAACTTTTTGAATGAACATAGAAGCGATACCCGAAAAAAAAAAAAGCCCCGCTACCTGATGTACAGGCAGGGGGCAGGTGAAAAACTTACTGCTAACCGCAGCTTTGTAAAAGAATGACAATGAGTGCTATCAGCAGCGCTGCTGCTAAGCACAATCTGATGAATTTGTCCATCATAATTTGCTGGTTTTAAATTATACTTTATTTATCCTCCTGTCAGAGTTAGATAAAGTTACGGACTAGCATACTTTTGGTTGGCAAAATTTAAAGGGCACTGCTTGCAGTGCCCTTTTTATATTATTTTTATTTTATGTAATTAGCTGACATACAGCTTGAATTAGGTATTTGTGTAGATGTATTCTTCGAAAAGTGACAACGTTAGGTGGTTGCTTTTCTAGCCATTACAAGTTCTCCGCCCTTTGATTTTAAAGATTCGCTGTCATGTGCAATGGGTAGAAGTAGGAATAGCTGGCTGTGTCACGTTTGGCATGCCGTAAATTCTACATCCATTGTTATCAGATGCGTGCCTATACCTGCTTTCTACGGGATCAGGGCTCCGGAAATCCTTATTCTTGGATAACCTATCTACCCAAGAAGAAACTCCTGCTAAATGAACTGCCGTAGAAATGTAAAAACTTGTGCCAGAATGTAACTGAGAGGAATAGGCCAGCATCTTTATTTCATCTTGTTACTTTTCTTTGTCCCGATTAGCTTACAGTTGAGATTCTTTCTCGAGCTTTTGAAACGCAAGTTTCTTTTCTCTTCTCTCTTCAATTTTACCTGTAAAATACAGGAGAGACAACACCGAGAGAAGTTGCAGTAGTGCATTTGCTATGTAATTCCATGTCCACGAACCAAACAGCATATCGGGGAGCAATTCGAAAGCCTTATAGTGTAGGTAAACAATTGAGAGGACCAACACTGTAAATCCCAACGCCGATACTATGCGTTGCATTACGCGATCGAGATTGCTATAGAACAGAATAACAGGCACTAACAACAGGATAGATAGCAGGTATATGCCAGCAGATGAAATCAGATGCCATGATTCGTTTCTTGCAGGCTTGCCGCTCGTAGTAACCTCTATATCATCTTTATGGTTATCCGCTGAAAATAAATCCTTCATAAAACCTGCCACGTAATCTCTGCTGGTTTTATGTGCTAAGACTTCCTCTCGCAGCCTGAAAAGTGCCTCTTTGGAGCCAGGAGCAAGGGAATCATCCTTAATCAGCTCCGTAATGTTCCGGGCATTATTCACCCGGCTATTAATGGCGTAATTGTAAGAAAAAGAGAACACATCATCTATCAAGATGAGGAGGAGCAGGCTGACAACTACTACAGAAACGCGCGTAGTGATGTGCTTGCTGTTGTCACTGATGTAATCCAGAAATCTGTCTAAGTACTCCAAGGGTAAAAGGTAGCTTTAGATTTGCTAATTATTATGTTCGTATTCTTAAGCATTATGTAGGCAGGCTTAGTTGGTCTGCTTGATTAAAATGCCTGCTGGGCTAGCTTAGTTCTTTACTAAGTTTAAAGTGTTCAGGCTATTTGTGACTCATCTTCAGGCGCTACGCGAATTCGTCAAGCGTTAGAAAGAAATTGCCTGTTTTACGCAATAGCTCCTTGTCCTGGTCTGAAATACCATCTGGATGGAAATGCATCACATCATTGCGAACCTTTCTGACTTCATCAAGTCTGCTGATAAACAAACTGCGGTCCACGCATAAGTTAAGCCGTTCCCAATTGTTCGGCATTTCGATGATATTTATATATTGTCCAAATGTGAGATCTGAAACAAGTTTCACCTGCTTTCCATTTTCGGAGGTGTTCTTGATGAATTCCTTTATTTCCTCGATAGTGAATCGATTATCTAAAATCTTTCGGATATGGTTTTCTATTTCCTCTAAAATCAAAAAGGGTTCTGTCAGCTTTAGAAACTGATCACTTATATCCGTTGTGGTTACCAACCCACAGATCGTATTGTCTTTTGCTTTGATCAGCACCACCTCTTTTTCTATGATTTTCTTAATCGCCTGGAAAAGTGGGGTTTCATATTCCAGTATATCAATATCCTTTGACATAAAGTCAATAACCGTATCAGACTTTATATTATGGACAAGTGCCTGACCGATTGATTTCCATGTTATAATACCAACAACGCTTCGATCATTTTGCATGACAGGCAACTGAGAGTAATCATGCATCATCATGAGTGTGATTGCCTCACTTAGCTTTGATTCTTTCTTGACCGAAACTGGTTTAGCGTTTGCCGCAGATAATACTTTAATTCTGTTCACCGGATCAAAATCTACCTGCGAATCCTTGCTATTATTTCGGGCTCTTGCTTTTTCCTTTTGTCTGATCTCAACCTTTGCGTACATGTACGACGTGATATAGTCAGGAATAACTTCAAGTCTATGTTCCTTTAAAAAGTTATTAATGGTAGAGATATTATACTTTGTCCTTTTTTCGTAACCAAAATGCTGTAAAAGCTCTTTAGGAGTCAAAGTAACTTTGTGCCCCTCTTTTTCTTCTAGCGCTTTTACGATATTTAAAAAATCTTTAGTAGGCATGTTGCTGGTATAAGAGTATTTGGTAGGTTACTTACAGAAAGATACTTTTGTAATTTATACTTTGTGAGGTGTTATGAAATATTAGGCGTTATTTGTTGTATCAGAACTATGTTTTCGGATTCCTTTATGCCTGATAGCCTGCTTTATGTCGCGCTTATTCAGTATTTTTACAATTCTCCAGCGCATTAGAAATTATCCCAGGCAGGAGCGGTATCTTGGTGCCGTCGAGTTCGGGGTTATCTAGCCATACATCCTCCATATCAATTGCATTTAATTCGTTTCTGCCGTTCTGTACAGCGCTGCGTGCGCTTCCGTTCAATGCATATATTTTGCCCTCGCTTCGGAAATAAATCTGCTTATAGCCATGGCAAAATACTTCTATCTCCTTTACAGAGAATGGCCACATATCACCATAGTCTTCTGCCTTGTAAACAGTGCCTTTTATGTCGCTTTCATTCGGTGACTCTGAGCAACTGGTCGCATAAAATGTAAATAAGGTACAAAGAGCAATTAAAACGTTTCTGACTTTCATGTTAAGAGTTTAGGGTTAAGTGGTTAATAGCAGATCTTACACGGGTCCATCCGGCGCTGAGCATCTCTAAGAGAAATCGGATCAATGGAAGCCCCGCAGCGGCTCAGGCCACGGCAACCGGAACTTCTATGGTATTTAACAGTATTTCCGCTGGCACAATAATAGACAGTAGCTCCTTTTGCCTGAGCAGTAGAGGGTGTCTTCTTAACAGTGAGCGGCTCTGTGTATGTTAGTCGGGGGTGTCTTCTGGCATAAGCCAGATCAAGGTCTTTGACCGTAATCTCATCAAGCGTACCTACCAGGTAAGAAGTTATGACGTAGCCAGTAACTTCGGCTACACGCACCCTGCTCCATTCGCCTTCTTTGCCAATTACCTCCACCAAGGTAGGTGCTTTCAAAATAAGTAGAGCTCTCGAAGATGTCGAGGGAGCCTCCCGCAGGTTTAGCTTTGAAGCATTCACATACATGGATTGTCCTGATTGCCTTGTGGCTACAGGAAGGAGGGAAGAAGGAGTTGCCTCTGTTCTAAGGCTGGACGTAATGCTAAAAGCAATCAGAAAAAGTAGAGGTAAAAGTTTCAGCATAGAATCAGTGGTTTGACTTCTTTTTGTGAAGTAGATGAACACTTGTTTAAATAACTTGTAACCGTTATACCTTTTGTTGAGCTTACCCTCAGACATGATCCGAAACCGGAGAAAGTCTTTTAAAGGGAGAAACAAAGGAATGAAAGACCCGCAGAAGAGAAAGCATAGGATGTCACGCCCGACTTTGCCCAGGTTGATGAACTGGCCGCTAATGCCTCTGAGAAAAAGTCATTAGTAATTTGCCAATCAATACTTTGAATTATTACTGAACAAATATGGGGAAAGAAACTTTTTCTACACCAGAGTGCTGTTTAATTATTCTACATTCCACATAATGGTGTCCGAGGAAAGCAGCTGTTGTTTCGCAATAATTGAGATCATGGTACTTTTTGTTAAAGTCATGTTTTTCTGCTTTTTTTTCAGCGGCCTGGTTTCCTGAGTTATTCGCAAACCACTCTATTTTCTCATAGGATTGTTTGAAATACGGACTGTTTCCCCTCATTAGCTTATAAGTTATGTTTTTTCCTTTAGGAATTGATTTTGAATTGGGGTAATACTTTTCTTCTGCGCTGCCATCTTCATTCGAAATGTAGCACGCGATCGTAACGTTGTTATTTCTCATCTCAAGATCCCTTCCGTTTGAGCTTTTTACCATAAATGGCAGAGACAGAAGATAGTTTTTCCAATCGAACAGATAGAAGGAATACGTGAATCTTGAAGAAATATAATATACCATCTCCATGCTTTCCTCGACCTGAAAGTAATTCCAAAAATCCTTTTTTAGATCAAGCTCCTCTTTCACATTCCCGCCGATCAGGATAGAGTTGTCGGCTGCCTTCGCCTGAAGCTTAGCGGCCATGTCAGTATGTAGGCTGGTCGTAGTGAGCTCCTTGCAGCCTGGAACTCCGTAGTGCGACCACAATACATTATCATTATCCCCAAAATCAATGCCTACTCGTATTTTGAGAGGTTTAATTTGGTTTTGTGCCATGATGTTAGCTAAGTCGGTGGAGACAAACTGTGTAAGTATGGCAGAGGCATTAAGGGCATTGATAATAGCATCATTTGGAGTTCCGTCTCGACGAACGAACTGCATAAAGATGGCATCCCCCTGCAGCCGATGGACGTGTCCCCCGAATTGGTTTGCTACCTGTATGGCCAGGGTCAGTAGGGAATCCTTTATAAGCCTGACTTCTGCTAATGAATATTTTTCTATCAATCGTGTAGAGCCTTTGATGTCTACAAATACAGATACACAATGATGATACACTTGCTCGTGAAAATCTATAGCAGCAAAATCAGGATGAGGCCCAATCGTGATTTCACTGAATGCATCGGAGTTAATGCCGAAGTACTTGGTCAGATATGTTTTATCATAGTTAAACAGCACCTTCGGACCACCAATTTTTTCGGGTACAGCGAGCTCCTTGTCACCTGAAAGCCTTTCTATTTCTACTGCCTTATTGAGTGTGGCACTAAATCGACGCTGCTCGTTGATAAGTTCCGGCGTAATTTTTACTTTTTTTGACAGGACTTCGTCTAAACCTGTCAAGTAATTATCGAATAATCTCATAAATTAAAGGTTAACCAGAAATAACAGAAACAACACCAGTAGAAGAGCTAATTCAACAAAGACGATTCGGCTGGCCCAGCTTATAAGCTTAAACTTTTTACTCACTATCGTAGCAACCTGATGTGCTTGCCTGCTTAAATCATCAACGGTACCTGCCTCATCCTGCTTCGCAATCTCATCGATGTAGACCGTTGGCTCTAATTCACTTACTGAGCCAAAATATATGAGTGATTGATAGGCACCTCTGCGATTGCCCGAGCCAAGTGACGGATAAACGGCTCTGATGCTAAACCAAATGGACAGAAGCGAACTGACAATAAACAGAGCCGAAATTACCTGAAACCACGCCAACAGCATGCATTCTTCCCGAAGCTTTTCTGCTAAGTCCATGTACTTAATAATGTATCCTCCTGCAGCAAATGAATTAAACGCTAGTAGGAAGCTGCCTTTTGTGTTGACGGCGTTGGCGTAGAAATCATACCGGCCGATAATAAATTTTATGTGGGTAATTTTTTCTTTGTTATCCATTCAAGCAGCTAAATTTTGTATCATATTGAAGAGGTGCTATATACTCAAATTAAATATACTACTATTTATATTCATTTGGCTCTGATTGCTGCAAACTGAGGGCGTCTTTTGAATAATAAGGCTTTAGTGCTTCAAGGTTCTGGAATACTATGGAGCTAACCTACAAAGCCTAATCAGTTATAGTAAGTTCAGAATAGTTTCTACTGTAATACTAATCTCCCCGCATGTATTTCTGTATTTGGATTTACAGGCACTACTTTCAACATCTTAGCCTTAAGGTGAAAGCGTAGCTGACGGTGTTCACTAAACTCAGAGGGCAGAGAGGTAGGAGTGAGAACGTCATTCCGTATTTAGAACAGCTTAGTAGTGCTCATTGGGGGCGGCCCTCAAAGCGGTGTTTCAGGAAAATCAACGGGCATACCGATATTTTACATAATGGTTAATGAAGCTGTTCAAGCCACTTCCTTGACTTGCCAGTTGCTTCATGCGCTCTACGTTGCCGCTTCCCGCGCTAGCGTATGTATACAAGTATGTTCTACCGGTCCGAAACTGAACTTCGATAAAGTCAGGGCCGATATTATAAGCAAGAATGCCAGAGTCACCGTTCAGGTTATTGTAGTAATTCATAAACAATGGAGAGGTTAAATCATTATAACCTTGCAATAATAGGATTTCAATTTAAGAATTACATATGTGAATTTTCACATTGTACACAGTTGGTTTTCTTCGTAATTCTAATTGATTTTCAAAATTTTCGATTTAGAAACAGGCAACAGCTTGATTAATAGTGCCATACTGTCTGAGTTTAAATGTCTCAGTATAAAAGTTGCTAATTTGTCAACTTTCAGTTGCTATATAGGCAACTTTTGTTTTACCTTTGCGCTATGTACAATCTAACTGTCAATGAATGTTATAAGCAAAAAGAAGATACTCGAGTTCTGTGAGCGTCACGCTGGGGCCAAGGCTGTCCTACTGACATGGTATAGAAACGCTGAAAGAGCGCAGTGGGCTAATTTTTCAGACATACGAAAGGACTACCCTAGTGCAGATTGGGTAGGAGACGACAGGGTTGTTTTTAACATAGGAGGTAATAAATACCGCCTGATCGTGAGAATCAGCTTTGTGTACAAAAACATAATGATTAAGTGGGTGGGTACCCACGCAGAGTACGATGGCATAGATGCCTCTAGCGTTTCCTAAAGCGCTAAACGAGAAATGACGATATACTACTGAGACTATTTAGTGCAAGCGCCGCCAAAGAAGTAATGGTAATGAAGGGCCGGGCTGTCGAATGGAATTGTAGATAAAAAATATGATGACTGTAAATAAGTTAATAGAGACAGAGAAAGAGTACCAAGACGCAATCAACAGGATTGAGGAGATATTTCATGCCCCAGCGGGCAGCGAAGAATCCAAAGAGCTACAGCTCCTGGTGGTACTGGTACAGAAGTACGAGGATGAGAAATATCCTCTTGATGTACTGGATCCTATCGAGGCCATCGAAGTAAGGATGGAGGAACTGGATTTGACACGCAAGGACCTGGAGCCTCTGATAGGTGACAAAACCGTTGTGTCAAAGATTCTTAACCGGAAGCGGGAGCTGACCTTGGACATGATTCGCCGCCTTCATGTGGCGCTCCGCATACCGGCTGATTTGCTGTTAGGTTTAACAACTTAGACAGAAACAGTAATTTAATATTTAGGAAATAACTTAAGGAAGCCACCCCCAACCGGGTGGCTTTTTCTTTGTCACTATGCCTGTTCCACTATGATTAGCCTGGCACTTACCATCGCGGGCTCAACAATGCCTTCAAAAGAAGGAATATAGATTACATTCAGTCCAGCAAAGGCCGGTAAGTAATATGGTACAGGGAAAGAATGCAGTGAAATTTTATCGTCCTGTTTAGTGTGATTTTTCACAAGTAGACCGGGTATTTTATCAGGATCTTACAAAAAAGTATTCCCTAAATTGCGCCCTTATAAATTCTTCTAGGAGTAGACCCTTGCTTATGGTCGTTGAAGCACTGTGCTTTCAGGTCTTAATCACAAGGTGTGTGCTATTTAGAGACTCAACTTTTCAGCAGGGGCATGACAGTATTGAAACTACCTTCCGTTATCAGGACAGTTTACGCAGGCGGTGGAAATTACATACAACAGTACTTTGGGGGAGCCGAGACCATCAGTAACTGTGAACTGGTAAGCATACACCCCTTTGTGATAGCGTCGGAAGACAGTACCTATTACCTGACCAGCAATCGGGGGGAGGAGATTCCTGCCTCATTTGATTACGTTCTGCTAACTTCCAGGAAGCCGACGCGAAAGGACTTCAGGAATGATGACCTGAAAATAAAAGAATGGCTCAGGCACCCGAACATCCAAAATATGGGGCCTGAAGCAGTTACCATGTCTTGGAAGGACCGGTTTCAGGTTGTCAAAGAAGTGCCGGAAACCAGGACCGACGGCCTTAGACCACCACAGGTGGGGGCACTGTATTCCATTCTGGCACATACTCAGAACGCGGATGATATCGGAATTGTTGTCATGCCCACAGGGACAGGAAAGACAGAAACCATGCTCTGCGCATTGGTGGCAAACCAATGTGAAAAGCTACTGGTGGCGGTGCCTTCGGACTCATTGCGAGGGCAGTTGTATGGCAAGTTCCTGTCGCTTGGGCTCCTGAAGAAGTTTGGTGTACTCGGGGAACAGGCCCATCACCCGCTTGTCGGGATGATGAGCAGCGGTATAGAAGAATCAGACGCGTTAAGGGCTTTTATCGCGCAGTCCAATGTGGTGGTCACTACCATGAGCATCCTGGCGGGTATGTCCGCTACACAAAAGGCGCTGCTATCAGAAGAGTTTTCTCACTTGTTTGTGGACGAAGCCCATCACTCTGAAGCAAGTACATGGAAAGACTTGATCCGGGTATTCAGGAAAGAGCAGGTCTTCCTGTTCACAGCCACTCCATACCGGAATGACGGGAAAAAACTGGAGGGCAAATTCATTTTTAACTTTTCACTTAAGAAAGCACAGGAGCAGCAGTACTACAAGAAGATAAACTACCTGCCCATCCGGGAGTACGACAGGCAGAAGGCCGATGAAGCCATAGCGATAAAGGCTGTTGGGCGCCTGCGGGAGGACCGGGCCAACGGCTACGACCATATTCTGATGGCCCGGTGCCGGACAAAGGACCGGGCGCGGGAGGTTTTCCAGTACTACGAGCAGCATGCAGATCTAAACCCCGTTCTGGTATTCACCGGGGTAGTCGGTTTATCCGGGAAAATCAGCGCCATTAAACGGAAAGTGCACAAAATCATTGTCTGTGTGGACATGCTGGGAGAGGGCTTTGATTTACCGGAACTGAAAATAGCCGCTATCCACGACGAAAGGCAGAGCCTTCCGATCACTCTGCAGTTTATCGGACGTTTCACAAGGGCATCTTATGACCGGTTAGGGGAGGCGAGCTTCATTACAAACCTGGCCTATCCTCCTATCAAGGAGGAGCTGGATCAGCTGTATGCAAAGGATACGGACTGGAACCTTTTGCTGCCGACAATGAGCGAAGGGGCAACGCAGAAAGAGATTGATTTCAAGGCATTTCTGGAGGGTTTCGGGCGGTTGGAGGAGTCGATGATTCCCTTTCAGCACATTATCCCGGCATTGAGCACCGTAGTTTACAAGACGGATGCACAGGAGTGGCATCCCCGGGACTGGGAGAAGGGGATTACGCAACTGGATACATACGATCACCAATTCAGTGACTACAACCCCCATACCAACACACTTGTGATCATCCTGGGAAAAGTCTCGAAGGTCGACTGGGGTAACTTTGACACTGTGCAAAACATGGACTGGAACCTGATCGTGGTATTCTGGGATTACAGACCAAATGTCAACAGGGTTTTTGTGAATACCTCCTTCAAAGGACTGGCCTCTGAGAAATTGGTGACAGCGCTTTTTGGTGAGGGAAGTACCAAAATCAGCGGAATGAATGTCTTCAGGATATTTCACGATGTGCACCGGCTTTCATTGTTTAATGTAGGCGCCAGAAGGGGTATTGGGCGTGATATCACGTTCCAATCCTATTTTGGGCGCGGGGTGCAGGACGGCTTGAGGTTACTGGAACAGGGTACGCTTGTGAAGAACAACATCTTCGGGGTAGGCTATAGGGAAGGGGAGAAGGTTTCACTGGGTTGCTCGGTAAAAGGGAAGATCTGGTCTCACAGCAGGGCAAACCTGGAAGAGTTAACCCAGTGGTGTCGGGAGATAGGGGAGATTGTGGAGAATCCAAACATTGATCCAAACGTGGTATTGCAGCATACACTGGTACCGGAAACAATTGTGGAGCGGCCTGCCGTTGCACCGATTGCAGTCGAATGGCACCCAGAGATGTTCATGTACCCGGAGAGCCGTTACCAGCTAGAGCTGAACGGACGCTCCTATGATCTGTCCTCCATAGAGCTTGGCGTAGCAGAGACAGATGCTGGCAGTCCATTGCAATTTTATCTGGAAACACAGCAGGAGCTGGTCAGCTTTGATTTAATCCTGGGAGTCGAGGTGCGTGATGGAGCACAGGTGCCGTATTACGAGGTGAAAAAAACGGACTTGACCCCAGCCCGGATCAGGTATGCTAGTCGAGACGAAATCCTGGCTGATTTTTTCCAGACATTTACCCCCACGTTTTGGTTTGCAGATGGCTCGCACCTGTTTCAGAACAGGTATGTGAAGCTGAGAGAAAGAGTGGATCACATACCACTTGACAGTATAATCCCTATGGACTGGACCGGAGTGAACCTGAGAAAAGAGTCACAGGGGATTATGCCCTATGACACCACCTCTATTCAGCACTTCTTTATCGAAAAGATAAAAGCAGACTATGAAATCGTATATGATGATGATGGGAAAGGGGAGATAGCGGACATTGTCGCTATCAATGATGCTGAAAAGCACATGGACATTCACCTGTATCATCTCAAGTATGCCATCGGGGGAAGAGTGGGCAATGATATCAACAACCTGTACCAGGTTTGTGGACAGGCTCAGAAGTCCCTAAACTGGAAACACAGGGAAGGGAAATTTTTCTTTGACCATCTGCTTCGGCGCCTGGAGAAGAAAGAGGCGGGAGCCACGTGCAATCGTTTGGTGAAGGGGACAGCAGAGCAATTGGAGCTTCTGCAGAATGCAGCAAAATGGACGAAAGAAATGAGGTTCCACATCTATATCGTGCAACCGGGTTTCAGCAAAGCAAGTGCTTCCGATAGTATACTGTTGCTCTTAGGGAACACACATCAC
This sequence comes from Pontibacter sp. LHS1, assembly GCF_058932855.1. Taxonomy (NCBI): domain Bacteria; kingdom Pseudomonadati; phylum Bacteroidota; class Cytophagia; order Cytophagales; family Hymenobacteraceae; genus Pontibacter; species Pontibacter sp. LHS1. Next base: position 7,890 of record NZ_JBZYWF010000018.1, on the reverse strand, counting down.
TATCTCCACACCGTGGGCAATGTAGAACTCAAAGTTTATTCAAGCCATTAGGAAAAAACTTCATTACGTTGAAGAGCATCCACTTTATAAACAGTAACGGGGATTATCCTCTTGCCCAGGCTAATTAAACCAGCCTAATTAATTATTGTTTAAAATTATACTATGGATTGTTTACTAATCGGCGGTGCGCAATCCGTCGGCAAAAGCGAGTGTATTTACCGGCTGACTCAGCGCTTGCTGGCAAAGGGATTTACGGATGTGCTAAAAGCAGTGCCTGCTTCCTTCAAAGATTTTAAGGCTGTACTGGAGGGGGTAGACAGGAACGGGAAGCAGATTAGGATACTGATCAACACCCCCACCGACACTCCCCGGCTTATACGAGAACTCAAGCAATTTCAGGACCAGCATGCTGGTTTTGACCTATTGATCAGCTCTGTTAGGGACGAAGACTTCTGGCCCAGGAAAGATTTTTTCAAATCATGCAACTGGATGCTTCCAGGCAGACCATTGTCGAGATTCCCCTGGCCAAGATTACCCGGAGGGGCGGCAGTTTTGGCATAGCCCTGCACTGGTACCAACAACGCATGGACATGGTTGTGGATCAACTCCTGGCCATTTCTCCCTTTCACCTCTAAAAAGGAAATATTATGGATGTCCACTTAGAGGCCACTTGTGGGTTTTGACCTCTACTAGGGAGGATAAGCTACAAAACGATCTTGTTTCTACCTTCAATTCAGTTTTTGCCTATTCAGGAAATAAGGAGCTGAAAGAGCATGGCACCATGAGTCAGCACATGATTCTCCTAATTATCAAAGCACTGAAACAATCATACCAATGGATGACAATTCAAATATGCCTGAGACAAAACCGAAAGTTGAGGTCAGGAACATAGACTTATTTAACTGTCGACCTAGCAATCTGATGATTGTCCCCTGCTCGGATACCGGAACGATCAGTGCCGGGTTTAGCAGATACCTGGTTCAAAATGGGGTTAACAATTTGCTTTTTGAAAACAGGGACAGTCTTTACCTGGGAAAAGTTTTTTCAAAGGCTTCAAATCATGGACTGCCGGGTACACTACAAGCTTATACATATTCGTCCTTTTATAAAAGGGAATTGACGTTCAATGTGAGTACTCACGTGTAGGTAAGCTTATATGCACGGCCACCACAGTGTGGAATTGTACCACCGGGATGGGGATGAGAGAAAAGAATAGCTGCAAGCGATAGAACTTGCAGGTACCTATGATTTTTAAGAACTGAGACAAATGATCAGGAAGCAACCTTAAGCTGCTTCTCCTGCTTGACTTCGGCGTAAAGTTGCTCCAGGCGCTTCTTGCTCACGACCTGGTTCTCCAGCATTCTGGAGCCGTAAATAGACTTGATCACCATAGAGCGAACAAAAGCCTCGTCGTGCAATGTTGGGAAACGGTCTCGTCGTTTCACGGTCTATCAATTTATAGTTTCAAAGTATACCCTTATTGGTAAAGTATACTGTCACCTTCTTATAAGAATCCATCTGGCTGTTAGCAGGTAACAAATTGGATGCCAGCTGAAGTCAGATCAGCTACCAAACTTACTAATAACATCTCCAACGAATGAAATCTATAAAGTTGGTAAACTATGGTCCTAAACGTGAAGGTCATCGAATAACATAATAGTAAAAGCGGATAAATTGGAGATTTTGATCCCCAAAGATAAAATTTTGTGCTGATCTGCTCCTTTGCTTAAGTTAGTGCAAAATCTGCATCCGGCATGAAAAGTAACTTTAGGTTTTAAAGTAGTTCCAGCAGGTGTTTTGCCTTTAGCTTATTGGCTGTGGCGCGGTGGCCTGCATTAATCTGGTAGGTGGAAGTTCGGATAGTGTCATAGCTCTTGTTCCGGGCTACCCGGTCTATGATCCTGACAGCCTCTCGCTTGGTACGGGTCGCGCAGATGATGATATCACAGTTGAGTTCATCCGCTAGTTTCCTGAGCTTACTCTACAGTCCGGTACCGGGGTCGCGCTGGCTTGCAATGCATACCCGTATACCTTCTAGCTTAATTAAGGTCAGGAAGTCGTTTTTAGCCTGAATGCTGATGGTGCCAGGCTCAACCGAGCCAGGATAGGTGGTAAGAATGAGGCTTGCCGGTTCACGGATGGTCTGCGACTTTCCCTTACGTGCGGAATTGTGGACTGAAAGGATAGTTTTGATAAATTATGCTTGTAAAGAAGTTCTAATACTTTATAAGCTTTATCTAAGTACGAGAGAGATTCATCAAAACACGTCCTCCATTCATGTAAAATGCGCAGCTAAAAGACAGCGGGTTCAGTATCAATGAAAAAAAGAAACAGTCATGATAACAAAAGTAACCATGTACAGTGTCGTGTGCGATGTCTGCGACACTACATTCATTGATGATCACCGCGGGTATTCCGCTATGGGGGACTCTGTAACCATTGCAGAGATGGCCATCAATTCAGGATGGCACATTAAGGAAGACCGATATGCCCAAAAGTGTTATTGTCCTGAATGCCATAAGGAGGACGATAATCAGAAGGTATGAACTAATATCACAGTAGGCATATAGCCCTATCGCTTGTCCTTTACAAATTTATTAACCTAATGGCAGAAATGATACACATAACTGCCATTAGGTTAAATACCATGGGCATGAACTAAGCTTTATCATCGCCTGGTTCTGATAAATCCGGAATTCACAATATAAGAACTGGGTAGATGAACCGACATAAATAGGAGAATCAGTGCTGCGATAGTAACCAACTGCAGCAGGCAATACTGATAAAATCAGCATGTGAAAACTGGAGACTCATAGTAATTATGATGAAGCAGTTAGCCAACCACAGCGCACAATATCAAAAGAGTAAGGCAGCACTACCTCAGGGGAGTAGCTAACACAGATGGCTACCCATTCATAGCACAGCTCCCTGGCATAATATGAAACCCAAAACAGCATATTTTAAAACTGCTGAAAATGATAACAGGAAGGAAAGAGCTTCTTATGGCAGTGTCCACCACACGGGTAGGGAGACTTATAAACAACCTACTTTTATTAGATAAATAGACTTTTTTTAACGCTTGCAGCTAGCAGGTGCCACGAGCTCAGATCATCGTTCTAGCAAAAGGAGTATGTGTGTCTATCTTGTGAATAATATCAATCAGAACGCTCCCCGCTACGCCTATATGGAATTAATTGAGGCCCTAAACACAGTGCGCCTTATACACAAGACCAATAGTTTACTTTAAGTAATTGGCTGCTCTACACAAACAATATCCTCAATTGGCTTTAATAATTTCAGCTTAGTCTTTTTTATGGAGTAATAATACCAAAGTGACACCTCATTCCAGCTTTAACAAACGATTAAAATCTCTGTCAGCAATAAATAAAAGCAATTATTTAAATAAAAATAATAAAATAATACAACCATTTGTTTTGATATCTGTATTAATCCTATAATTATATAATAATATATTTTTATTATTGGCTTTTTGCATCATAAAGGTATACTTGACGTGCCTGGTCTATTCCAGGAAATTTACAAGTGACGCTTAATCCACAACCTTCCATCTAATGATGATACTATCTTTTTTTACCCTATATCTAGCACTTTCTATAGCTAGTTTAACTATTAGCATAAAAACATATTCCAAACGCGTATTCACTCTTTATCACAATGAAACACGCTCTGCTAGTTCTATGCATTTTATCGTTTTTTATCCTGTCAGTAAAAACGGCCTTAGGCCAAAATTATGAACTCAGACCTCCGATTCCGCCTACGCCTGAGGCGGCCGCTCTTGCGAAGTTCGCGCAGGTTCCTGTTTCTTACTCTACCGGAACGCCCAATATCTCAATTCCGCTTTATGAAATAAAACTAAGAGAGGTGTCACTCCCCATCTCCCTGAATTACCACGCCGGTGGCATCCGGGTAGATGAGATCGCCTCCTCCGTTGGCCTGGGATGGACACTCTCTGCAGGGGGGAATATTTCGAGTACCGTGTTTGATAAACCGGATTTAGAGGGTAACGGCTATGCGACCGGCAACCCGGCCGGTGATTTCCCGAAGGAAAGGGAACTCAGTCCCTACAGTGGCATGATCCCCATTCCCCCTAATGAAGATTCTTTGAGAGCGGCGGACTATGAACTGCTGACAAGGCTGATTGGGATGACGTCATACACCGGGATAAACCCAAACTCCGCATTCGATTTACAGCCGGACCTTTTTTATTACAACCTGGGTGGGCGTTCCGGTAAGTTCTTTCATACGCCCAGTGGAGAGGCTTTTACGGTCCCTTTTGAACCCCTAAAGATAGTGCATGCCCAAAACCTCCAGTACTCGATTACGGATGAGCAGGGAGTCAAATACACCTTTGCAGACCGCGAGATCTCCATCACCTATTACCAGCAATACGGGCCTCAGTTTGGACCGCAGGTTGAGGGGGCTTACACGCCCTACTCATTTGTTTATCATCTCTCCTTCATAACGACGCCATCCGGCGACACCATCCGGTTTGAATACGATCAGTACAGCTACAGCTTCAGCAACCAGGTGTCCTACACCCGCTATCTCAAAAAGCCCGGTCAGTTCTGTAACACCAACTATAACACCAGAACAGAAAGCCGGACAGAGGTGACGTGGGCGTTGCGGCTTAAAGCCATCAGAAGCAACCGGGGGCATGAGGTGCTGTTTCACTACTCTTCCTGTGACCGGGCAGATCTCCCGGGGAGTGCCGCTTTGAAAGAGGTGGAAGTGAAGGCCGACGGGAGTACCAGCAGGAAAGTGTTCCGCCTGTCCCAAAGCTATTTCTATTCTGAAGGATCAGCTGTGCCCGGTGAGGATGATTGTGATAGCACCGGTACCTCACCTGAAATGCTGCGCTTAAAACTGCTCGCTGTCGAGGAGGAAGGTAAAGCCCCCTACCTGATAGACTATAACGAGTCAGTCAATCTCCCTTCAAGAATGTCGCAGGCCCAGGACCACTGGGGTTTCTTTAACGGGACCACCAGCCTGCTACCCAAGGACATTCTCTGGGGCTTTCAGGATGGGGGAGACCGGGAAGCATCCGCTGATTTGATGGGGGCGTGGACCCTCAGCAGACTCACCTACCCGACAGGAGGGTATACGACATTCGATTTCGAACCCCACGATTCTTATCATACCAAATCAGTTGCCAATGAAGTGTTTAAGGACACGACCTTCTACAACTCAGACTATGAACCCAGTGATGTTGTTATTATCAGGGAGCTTCCATTCGAGGTTGGTCCGACTGTTGGGGCATACGGTGTAACAGCCAAATACGAAGTTTCGGATGCAACGCTTTACACGCCGGACTATGTCCGGGCTGAGATCAGGGGCGTTACAGATCCAAGCTTCCATAGGGTTTTTACAAACAAGTCTGTTCCCGAGGGGGAGCGGCTGGCGCTACTGCCTGGTGAGTATAAGCTCGTCATAGAGACGCAGGGCAGTTATGACGAGGCCCATGTGGTACTATACTGGTATGAAATTCAGATGGAGTCCGTCACGGCTAACCAGATTGCCGGTGGGCTCCGAGTGAAAAAGATAACAGATTATTCAGGAGGAAGTGAGCCAATGGTGCGGGAATTTCTTTACAGGTCGCTCCAGGACTCCACTCAATCCAGCGGACGGATTCTATACCAACCGGAATACACTTATCCAAATGCGGTGTGGACAGGGCTGTTGGAAGATCTAACACAAACAAATCATGAGGAGTTCTGCGAATACACTGTTCAGTCGACACGAAGTAACACTCCGCTTTCCACCCTGTCGGGCAGCAGTGTGGCCTACACGGCAGTCAGTGTGCTGAGTGAGACGGGCACAGGAAGAAACCTTTCTACCTACCGCTATTCCTTCGAGGAAGACTATGTCCCCCACAAGGGCCCCCCTTTCACGCCCCCGACAAGCAAAGAATGGGCCCGGGGACTGCTGCTGGAGGAGACGGACTATTTGTATTCTAGTGAAACACACGCCTATCAGCCCTTGCGCCGGAAAAAATATAGCTATAGCCGCGATTACACGCTTCCCGTTGGCACCAGCGAAAGCGGCAATTACTATCTTCCGAATGGCACGAATGAAATGCACGCCCTGGGGCTTCAGGTAGTGTTAATAAGACCGGCATACCAGCACCATAAGGGGGGCTGCCATGCGTGCTTTGAGTCTGCCGTTTTTCTTGTTGAGTCATTTAAGCATCTGTCCGTCTGGCAGTATCTCTCCAGCACCGAAGAGCGGATCTTCAACAGCGGTGACACGACCAGTTACGTGGCGACGACTACCCGTTTCCATTACGACAACCCCGGCCATGCCCAGACCACCAGGATTATGAGAAGTGACAGCAAAGGTTATAGCACGGGATCCCGGATGGTATACCCTGGAGATATTATTACAAATGCCTCTCCGGCTCAGTCGGGTGGACCGGCGCTGGGATTGCGTGTTCTATTGGATGCCCATGCCATTGGTAAACCCATAGAAAACCAGGAATGGGTTTACCGGGGGGTAGATTCACTCCTGGTGGGTGGTACACTTTCACTATATGAGCCCTTTGGAGGCTATGCGGTGCTACGGCAGGTGCTGAACTTTGAGTCAAGCCAGCCAGTGGCGGGAGAGGACTACATAAGGTCTGGCCTGAACGGGCAGGGGATGTTTTTCTATGACAACAAATATCGGGAGGAGTACGCGTTTGAGCAGTATTCCGGTCAACTCAACCTCCTGGAGTTTTCCACTAAGGGTCTCACAAACGCACTGCTCTGGGATGAGACAAAGATGCTGCTGCTTGCCCAGGTAAAGGGAGCAGCAGCAAACCAAGTTGCCTATAGTGATTTTGAGCTGGCACTGGGTACAACCGGTTGGTCACAAGCGGGAAGTCTGATAGAAAGTCACGATGCCACGACAGGCAGGTGGGTGTTCTCCGGCTCTATTTTCACCCCAGGCCACACTGTTTTGCCAGCCGGGGAATACATTGTAAGCTTTAAGGCCAAAGGAGGGGGAAGCGTCAATGTAAACGGCAATGCCATACAAGTACCGGTTGACTGGGGGCAGCGGTTGATAACGCTTCAGAACCCTGGCCAGGTTACAGTGGAGACAAATGGCGGTGCGGTGATAGATGACTTACAGCTGTACCCTAAAGGAGCCATGATGACGACATTCTCCTATGATCCTCTATTTGGTTTAATCTCTGAAACCGATTCCAACGGTAAAACGACTTACTATGAATACGATATGAATGGCCGGCTGAAGTCTGTAAAGGATCACGAGGGGAATATACTCAGGAGCTATGAGTACCACTATGCCGGGCAGTAAGCCTGGTATAGTGGTACCTGGATACTTGCCAATTTGTTCTGCACAAACCGGTACTTAGAACTGGTTGTGGGCTAAGCAGACAGGAACCCAAATGTCTTTCCAGTTGCTCAAGCAACTTCTGAAGTATTCCTTTTAAATGCTTTCGCGCTGTGGAAATTGAATGCCGGGCATGCGTCTTTACCACCCGAAGACCAGAGAGAAGGTGTAGTGCCAGGAATTTAAAGTAGAGGTTAGCTTAGGAGCGGGTAGCTGGAAGCTTTTTGTTGAAATCTATAAGATAACAGGATCATGCAAATAACGCCTTCTATGAATTCAATTGTTTTTTCCCTTTCCCGCCCCCGCCTGCTGCGTGTGGCAGGTCTGCTGATTGTGGCCCTCCTGTTGCTCTTCTACCCGCCCGCGCTGCTGGCCCAGAGCCCCCACCCCCGGGAAGGGGACACGGAGGCGCCGGTACAGCTCCGGCGGCAGGAGATGCTGCAGCAAAGAGAGACGCTGGCCGAAGGCCCCCTGAGTATGCAGATGGCCAGTGTGAGCAGCTACGACCTGGTGCCGGACGCGGTGGAGCGCGCGGCGCTT